>NZ_BCZE01000044.1 GCF_001598555.1 Novosphingobium rosa NBRC 15208 | reverse complement strand
TTTGCCTTGCAGTTTAGGAAATTAGGCGAGGAGTTCGACCGCCGCTACGCCGGGATGAGTGGGGTTAGCGCTGGCAGGTCACGCTGCGATTGCTGCCAGGCGTCCTTTGATGATCGCTTCGGCGTCGCCGACAATGCGCTCGATAAGCTCCCGGCAACTGGGAATGTCATGGATCAGTTCCATCACCATACCAGCCGTAACCACGCCATGCTGCGGATCGCCACTGGCAAGACCTTGTGCACCGCGTATGCCCTTCACCAGCGGTGCAACCGCCTCGAAAGCTTCGCCTCGCGCCTCGGCCTGGCGTACCGCCTGGGATATGTCATTGCGTGCCACCCGCGCCGTGTTGCGGAAGGACCGGAATATCAGATCGGTTGCCCGTGCGTCACCGGCCACGAGGAACTGCTTGATGCCATCATGAATTGGTGCCTCCAGGGTGGCGCAAAAACGCGTCCCCATATTGATTCCCTCGGCCCCAAGCGCCAGCGCTGCTGCCAACCCACGTCCATCGCCAAAACCACCGCTGGCCAGCAGTGGTACCTCGACTTGATTTGCAGCCGTCGGGATCAGGATAAGGCCGGGGACGTCATCTTCTCCCGGATGGCCAGCACATTCAAAACCGTCAATGGAGATGACATCCGCCCCCATTCTCTGCGCGCTCAAGGCATGGCGCACTGCCGTGCATTTGTGCAGCACGGTGATGCCATGGCTCTTGAACTCATCGATATGCTCTTGCGGATTGTGCCCTGCCGTTTCGACAATCCTCACGCCGCTCTCGATGATCGCTCGCCGATAATCTCCATAAGGAGGAGGATTAACGGATGGCAGCAACGTCAGATTGACCCCAAAGGGCTTGTCGGTGAGGCTCCGGCATCGCTCGATCTCGGCCCTGAGCGCGTCAGGCGTCGGGAAGGTCAAGGCGGTAATAATTCCCAAGCCTCCGGCATTCGACACAGCACTCGCCAAGTCCGCTGTGCCGACCCACATCATGCCCCCCTGTACAATGGGATGTTCGATGCCAAGGATTTGAGTGATACGGGTTTTCATAGAATTGATCTCTTCGCTTCCTGACATAGCAAGTCATCGTTGACCGCAGGCGGGCAAAGGCACACCTCCATGCTGGCGAACCTCGTTCCAGACACGATCATGGTTTTCTCCGCCACGAAGGCTGTTGATTGCCTTTTAGCACCACGGTGCCAGCAGACCTTTACCTGCGCTGGAGCATGACCTTGCTCAGGCATGAATGCAGGGGATTTGCGGCGCTCTCGCGGTAGATGAACCGTCTCCCGAACCCGGAGCATGCACTCACGGCACCGGACAAGGCATCCTGCTGACTTTACCTGAACTGCCGGAAATATGTGCGCATCTCGTCCACAAACAATCCAGGCTGCTCCATGGCCGCGAAATGACCACCGCACGGCAATTCGTTCCAATAGACGAGGTTGGTATATCGCTCGGCCACCATGCGGCGTGAAGGGCGCAGCATTTCCCTGGGAAAGATGCTGCATCCCGTGGGCAGGGTCACCTTGCGCGTGTCAGTGAAAGAGGCATGGGCACTCTGCCAATAGAGTCGCCCGGCGGAGGCCCCATTCCCCATCAACCAGTACAGCATAATGTTGTCGAGCAGGGCATCCCAGCCGAAACTGGCCTGCGGTGTCTCGGCGCAATCGGCCCAGGCCTTGAATTTCTCATAGATCCACGTCGCCTGCCCCATCGGGGAATCGACCAGAGCATAGCCGATCGTCTGCGGGCGCGTGCCCTGAAGTAACGAATAGCCGGTTCCGGTCGTCACAAAGTCGATGTGGTCCTGCGCGGCCTTCACCTCCTCGGGGGTCAGGCCGGGCGTGTCGGGCGGCGGGGGAAAGGCCAGCGGCATGTTGAGATGGATCGCCACGCATTCCGGGGGCCGCTGGATCGCCAGCTCGGTGGTGATCGCCGAGCCCCAATCGCCACCCTGAGCCACGAAGCGCCGATAGCCCAGCCGCCGCATCAGCGTGATCCAGGCGCTGGCGATATGGTCGACGCCCCAGCTCTGATCGCCCGGCCGGCCCGAAAAGCCATAACCGGGGATGGAGGGGATCACCAGATCGAAGGCGTCGCTGGCCTTGCCGCCATGGGCAGCAGGATCGGTCAGCGGACCGATGACCTTTGCGAATTCGATGATCGATCCGGGCCAGCCATGCGTCAGCAGCAGCGGCAGCGCGTCCGGTTCATGCGACTTGATATGCAGGAAATGGATGTCGAGCCCGTCAATCTCGGTCTTGAACTGCCCCCAGCCGTTGAGCATCCGCTCACAGCGGCGCCAGTCATAGGTGTTGCACCAGTAATCGCAAAGCTCCTTGGCCTGCGCCAGCGGAACGCCCTGCGACCAGTCATCGACCGTTTCCTTCTCTGGCCAGCGCACCTCGGACAGGCGGCGGCTCAAAACGTCCAGATCGGCCTGGTCGATGGATAAATCGAATGGACGGATCATCAAACTCCCCTTTGTCCCCCGCTGGCGCGACACGCACGCGACGCCAGGCAGCCTGGCGATGCATGCCGCATGTTAGGATGCGGGAAGCGCGGACCAGAAGCCTCTTCGGCAAGGGATCAAGACAGGATGCACCCCCGGACAAATCCATGCGGACCATGGCATGAAGCGGCCCAGCGATCACCGGGCACAGCTTTCACCGCGCCGGCATATGCTCTGCCAGAAACGCCAGGACGCCGGCGTTGAAGGCATCATTGCGATCCCCCGCGACCATATGGCCAGCCCCGGCCACATCAAGAACCTGGGTCTGGGGCACCAGCCGCTTCAGCTCGCTCACCCCCTGATCATCGACGATATCGCTCTGATCGCCCCGGATCAGCAGGGTCGGAACGGTCACACCATGGCTCACGGCGATCAACTGATCGCTCCAGTCCGGCGTATCCGGGTTGGTGCTGGGCTCCAGCATCCGTGTGTCCCAGTGCCAATGCAGGCGGCCATCGTCGCGCCGTCGCAGATTCTTCATCAGCCCGCTGATGTCTCTGGGCCGGGGGCGCTGGGGGTTGTAGGCGGCAACCGCATCGGCGGCCGCCTCCAGCGTGGCGAAGCCATCCGTATGTCCCTGCATGAAGGACTGGATCTTGCGCACCCCCGCCTCCGCCGGCCGCAGGACGATATCAACCAGCACCAACCCCCGAATGCTGTGCAACAGACCTTTGCCGACCCCGTAGAAACTGGTCATTCCGCCCATCGAGGCACCCACCAGCGCGGTTGGCCGATCAGAGGCCGCGCGATCCTCCTCTGCCAGAATGACCTGCAGATCCCGCGCGCGCGATGGCAGATCATAGTGCCCCTCGGGCGACCAGTCGCTATCGCCGTGCCCGCGCGCATCGAAGCTGATCACGCGGTAACCGGCCCCCACCAGCAGCCCCATCGCGCCTGCCCAGGAATGCCTCGTCTGCCCCCCGCCATGGAGCAGGACCACCAGAGGCGCTCCTGCCGGACCGGCTATGTCCGCCACGAGCCGGAGCCCCCCTTCGGCGCGATAATCCTTTTGCGCGAAGCTCTGCATGAACCGCCTTTTCGTCACATCTGCTGCCGATCCGTTCCGCCACAATGGCGGATGGCACCCCGCATTTTCAATTCATCGAAAGGCTATGACGCGGAGTTTGTCCAGCAGCTTGCGGCGTCTCTTGGCTAGCTTCGCTCAGCTGGTAAAACCGCCATCGGCCACCAGCACGCTACCGGTGGTGAAGCTGCTCATCGAAGAGGCGAGGAACAGCGCTGCCTGAGCGATTTCGCTCGCCTCGCCATGCCGTCCCATCGGGATCATCGAATTCATCAGCGCCGTCGCGTCGCCGCCGCCGATCAGCGGACTGAAGGATCGCTCGATCTCGGTCTGGAAACTGTTGTCGATCGGGCCGGGATGAAGCGTGTTCACCCGGATCCCGCGCTTGGCAACCTCCTTCGCGATGGAGCGCATCAGGCCGACCTGGGCATGCTTGGCCGTCGCATAGGCATAAACGCCCGGGCTGCCGCCCAATCCGGCCACGCTCGACATGATGACAATGCTGCTGCCCTCCGCCATATGCGGGATCGCATGCTTGCTGCCCAGAAACGCGCCGCGCACATGGACACGATAGACATCGTCCATCGCCTCGACCGGATAGTCCTCGATCCCGCCGATCGGCCCGGCATTCCCCGCATTGCAGATCAGGACATCCACGCGCCCCCAGCGTTCGACCGCAGCAGCGACAAAGGCCTGCGTCTGCTCATCGTCGCCGACATCTGCCGGTACGGCGGCAACATGCGGGGAGGCCAGGGCCGCAACCGCCTGCTCCAACGCCTGTTCGGAAAGATCGACAAGGAGGACTTTAGCGCCCTCATCGAGAAATTTGCGGGCAATCGCCCCGCCAATGCTCCCCGCACCACCGGTCACGATGCAAACCTTGTCTTTCAGGATCGCCATTTGCCTTTTCTCACTTTCTGGGCACGCGGGCCGGAGCAGGTAACTCTGGCCTCGGGCGCCAACGTGCTGCGCCAACGCGCCATGGCTACGACCGGAAGGCCAGCCAGCCCCAAACAGCATTCTCCCTCAGCCATGGAAAGCCCCGCATGGGAGGATTTCTGCCATAAGCAAGAACTGCTGCACCCAGATGGTCGTTCAATCCAGAACAAAATCCGCCAGATTGATCTTGCGCACCTTGTCGTAATAGACCGATGGCCGAAGGGGATTGTTGATCCCCTGGCGGCCATGCCGGTTACGGTAATAGGATGCCTGACCGTCCAGCCCCCATATGCAGTCGCCCAACGCCGCATCCACCTCTGCATTGAAGGCGTCATGCACGTCACGCCGGCATTCCATGGCGGCATGCCCGCCTTCGATCAGGGCCGCGATGCCTTGCACGGCATAACGGGCCCAGATCTCAATCCATGCGAACAGGCCCCCGGCGCGCGGGTTGGTGTTCGGCCCATAGAGCATGAACATGTTGGGGAAATCGGGCATTGTCATGCCCAGATAGGCCCGCGCGCCATCCTTCGCCCAGGCTTCCTCCAGGGTCCGGCCATGGCGGCCGACATAATGGACCGGCCAGAGATAACGTTCCGCCCGGAAGCCCCCGGCCCACACCACCAGGTCGAGCGGATGCTCAACCCCGTCATCGGTGACCACGCCCGCCGGGGTCATCCGGGTGATCCCGGCGGTGACAAGCGAGACATGGGGCTGCTTCAGCGCCCGGAACCAGCCATTGTCCACCACCAGTCGCCGGGAGAATGGCGGACAATCAGGGGTAAGCTTGCGCGCCAGCGCGGGATCATCGGGAAACTCCCGGGCGATGGCATCGGTCAGGGCCTGGCGCAAGGCATCGTTCTTGCGGCTGACCAGGCCGCCCTCCCGCTGCCAGTCGCGGTCGATGGAGAAGAGCGCGCCATCTTCGCAGAACATCGTGTAATAGGTGGCAAAGACATACCAGTTCCAATAATGCGGCATGGCCTCCATCAGCCATTGCACCTCATCCGGGATGCGGTCGCGATACCCCTCCAGCTTTGCGACCCAATGCGGGGAGCGCTGAAACACGGTGACATGGCCTGCCGTTTCGGCCAGGCTGGGCATCACTTGCGCGCCGGTGCAACCCACGCCAATCACCCCGACGCGTTTATCGGCATGATCGAACCTATGGTCCCAGTTGGTGGTGTGAAAGAAAGCACCGCGATAGGTTTCCACGCCCGGTATGTCGGGCGTGTTGGGAACGTTGAACAGCCCCGCCCCGCTGACAATGGCATGGGCGGCGATCGCCGTTTCCGTGCCCCCCTTGTCGCGCAGCCTGATGCGCCAAACTTTGGCGCTCTCGTCCCAATGCGCCGCCGCGACCTCGGTTTCGAAGCGGATGTTGCGCCGCAGATCGTGATCATCGGCCACGGTGCGGATGTAATCGGCCAGTTCGGGCTGCGGAGCGAACCAGTGCTGCCAGGGGTGTTTCCGGGTGACAGTCAGCTGGTAATGATGGCTGGGAATATCGACACGGGCATCGGGATAGTCATTGGTCCACCAGGTTCCGCCCACATCTGGATTGCGCTCGACGATGGTGTAGGGAATGCCCAGGTGCCCCAGATGAATGGCCGTCACCAGACCAGCAACGCCAGCGCCAATCACCAGGACATGAAAGCCTTCCCTGCCTTCAGGCGGACCATCACCCGACCAGGCAACGCCGCGCGGATAATCGACGAAATTCAGCTCCTCCTTGCCCATCTCGAAGATGAAATCCGAAACCGGCTTGCCCGCCAGCATCGCCATCATGTCACGGATCTGCACATCCTCGGGATGGGGCAGACGGCTCCCCGCGCCCGAGCGCAGGAAGGCCAGCGCCTTGGCCTTCACCCTTTCGGCATGCTCGGGCGCCAGTTGGATCACATCATAGACGCCGGACCAGAAGGGCACCGCCACCGTTCCCATCCGCGCCAGTTCCGCGTCCCCCGTCGCCTGCCACAGCGCAACCCGCAAGGCGTTGAGATTGGCCATATCCAGCGCGCGCTTCACAAAGGCCTCATCGGGCACCGCGTCTGAGAAGTTCTGAGTTGCAGGGCTCTGCGCTGCCATATCCATCATACATCGTTCCCCTTCATGGCCGGTCTGGCGGGGTGCCGCCGCCTTATCCGATCTTCCCGTCGCTGGCGCTGGCCAGCGCGCGTGCCGCCGCGGCAGGCGGCGCGCCCCTGCGCCCCCGCACCACCGTTCCAGGCAGCGCCCCCGTTGCCTCACCATGGCGATAGACCACTGTGCCATTGACGATCGTGGCCACATAACCCGAGGCGCGCTGAGTCAGGCGGCGACCCTGCTCCGGCAGGTCAAAGGCCACGCGCGGAGGGGCCAGTTGCAGATTGGCATAATCGATGATGTTGATATCGGCATTGTAACCCGTCGCGATCACACCACGATCCTCGAGGCCGACCAGCCGCGCGGTATCATGGCACAAGGCCCGGATCGCCTCCGGCACGGTCAGCCGCTCGCCGCGCGTGCGGTCACGGGTCCAATAGCTCAGCAGGAAGGTGGAATAGCTGGCATCGCAGATCAGGCCATAATGAGCGCCGCCATCCCCCAGCCCCAGCACGATATCGGGATGCCGGAACATCTCGAGCGCGGTGTCCAGATTGCGGTTCGCGTAATTGGCAAAAGGCATGTAAAGCGCCGCCTGCCCACCATGATCGAGCAGCAGATCATAGGCCAGCGCATCGGCGGCCTCCCCGCGCGCCAGAGCCCGCGCCGCGATGCTCTCTTCGGGCAGCGGCTCGTAATGGAACGGGCTGCCAACCTCGAACATCCACTCGAACTGGCCGATCGATTGGGCAATCGGGAAGGGATAGGCGATGTCCTGCTCCGACAGGATGCGGGCCCGCAGCTGCGGATCGCGCAGTCGGGCCAGCCGCTCCGCGATGGGCAGATCCGCGATCTGGCGGTAGCTTGGCCGCAGAAAGAAGGGATGGGCCGAAAGATCCAGTCCGAACAGCAGCCCGATCCCGCGCGGCAAGGCCTGCGCCCCCATCCGGCCGCCACGGGCATTGGCCTGCTCGATCCTGGCCATGATCGCGCGCCAGCCATCGGGATTGGCATGCATCTGGGCGATTGGCAGGCTCATGGTGCGATCCGCCCCGCGCGCGACACGCTCCAGCAAGGCGAATTCCGAGTCAAGGTCATGCCCCCCCCGCGAAATCGACCGCCACCTGCAGGATGCCATCCCCATTCTCGCGCAGCGCTTCGGCGATGGCCAGAAGCTCGGCTTCCTCCGCGTCCAGAGTGCAGATCGCCTCCCCCGAGCTGCTTTTGTGAAAAAGGCTGCGCGAGGTGGCAAAGCCCAAAGCGCCCGCCTTCATGCCCTCGCTCACCAACTGGGCCATCCGGCGGCAGTCTTGCGGCGTTGCCGCAGAGCCCGCGGCGGCGCGCTTGCCCATCACATGGACGCGCAAGGGCGCATGGGGCAGATAGCTGCCGATGTTGATGTCATGCGGCCGTGCCGCCACGGCATCGAGATACTGGGGATAGCTTTCCCAGTCCCAGCTCAGGCCTTCTGCCATGCACACGCCGGGAATATCTTCCACCCCTTCCATCAGCGCGATCAAGGTCTGCCGGTCAGCGGGGCGGCATGGCGCAAAGCCGACACCGCAATTGCCCATCACCACCGCAGTCACCCCATGGTCGGATGAGGGGGCCAGCCGCTCATCCCAGATCGCCTGGGCATCATAATGTGTGTGGATGTCGACAAAACCCGGAGTCACCAGCAGGCCGCGCGCATCGATCTCCTGGGCACCTTTCGCGGGAACCGCGCCAACAAGAACAATCTTGTCGCCCTTGAGCGCAACATCGGCGGTAAAGGGCGCACCGCCCAGGCCATCGACGACCGTGCCGCCACGAATAACAAGATCACAATCGCTGCTTGTCACGGCTCTCTCCCGGCGTTGGGTGCGAAAAGGCGGCGCGGCTTGGCTTATGCCGGCCGCCCGCTGCTTCTGTTCTGGTGGTGGGACAAGTCTTGCATGGCCACGCCATGCTGCCGATCTGTGCTCGACAGATCGGAAAATTGCGCGCCGATGCTGACATGGTCAAGCACGATAATTGTGCCGCCAAACAATAAGAGAGGCACCGGGCAATGCCGCAAGACAGCAATGAACGGGGGGATGAAAAGGGACATGAACGCGCGGACGAACGCAACCGGACGCGCGGCAGGCCCCGCCAGCAGGCGCGCAGTGATGTGCCCGCAGAGCTTCTGGCCGCACTGCGCAGCCTGCTGCAGACCAAATCGCCCGATGAAATCACCCTGCGCGAAATCGCGGAACAGGCCGACACCTCGCAGGAGATGGTACGCTATTACTTCGGCAGCAAAAGCCGGTTGATGATGGCCATGATGCAGCAATCGGTCAGCCGCATGGAGGCCAGGCTGAAAGCGATGGACTGCAGCATCGCGCAGCAGGATGGCGATCCCACCCGCATCATTCTGGCCGCCCTGCTCGATCTGTTTCTGTCCGAACAGGAATCCACCCGCATTTCCATCGCCGAATTCGGCAAGGCCAAATCAGAGGTGCGGGACGCTTTCCTCTCGCGCCATTCCGGCCTGATCATCGATCACATCCACCGCACGGTTTGCAGCCTGGTCACAACCGGCGTCTATGGCGCGGCGACCGACACGCGCAAGACCGCCATTTGCATGATGGTGCTGGCCGGCGGCCTGGTGAAGCAATTGCCCATCCTGGCCCCGGACTGGCTGAGCGAAGAGGCGCTGCACGGCGAGGCATGGGCCGATTATCTGATCGCCCTGTTCGCCCCCGCACATCACCGCTGAACCGCAGGCTTGGCGGCTTTCCGCCACAGACACATCACGCGGGCAAAAGCGCGATACCGTGGCGCAAACCAACCGGAAAGGACAATCGGCACCATGCCAGATGCCCCGCCTGCCAGCAACGTCTGGCGAACCGTGCTGATCTGCGCGCTGGTCCAGAACGTGACGATGGGCTTTGCCTTCGGCTCCTTTGGCGCTTTGCTCGGGGCCAATGAAGCGCATCTGCATGTCAACCGTGAAGCGATCTCCTTCGGGATGAGCGCGGTCGTCACCACCATGGCCATCACCTCCACCCTGATGGGTGGCATCATGCACCGGCTGGCGCCAAGAACGGCGATCGCCGCCGGATCGGCAGCCTGCGGGCTCGGCTATGCCGGGCTGATGCTGACCAGCCGCTATGACCTGTCGCTGCTGTGCTTCACCCTGCTGGGGGCCGGGGCGATGGCGGCTGGGATTCTGGGGCCACTGAGCCTGATCGCCGCGCAGTTCCCGGCGCGGCGCGGCCAGATCCTGGGGATCGTCAACCTGCCGCTGGTGCTTTTCGCGGTGCCTTATGCCATCGCCCTGACCCTGCCATCGCTGGGGCGGGAGGGTGTCTACGGCATTCTGGCCCTGCTTTCCGTCCTGACCTTGCCCGTCATCGGCCTGCTGCCCCGCACCAGCCCCGCGCGGGCTCCTGCCGCAAAGGCAGCGCAAGGGGCCACCGGGCTGCGCGGCATTTTTGGGCAGCCGGCCTATTGGCTGATGACGCTGGGCATCGCGATCATTGCCGGCACCGGCTCGGCCTTTGTGGTGCATGCCATTCCCTTTGGGCAGAGCCGGGGCCTCAGCCTGCCGCATGCCGCGCTTATGCTCTCCGCCTATTATGGTGTCGGTATTTTCGGCACATTGGCGATGGGATGGCTGGCCGATCATATTGGCCCTCCGCTAGCCCTGGCCATCGGCGCGGTCACCCAGACGATCTGCTGGTTCACTCTGGCGACGGGACCGCTGGCGGTGTTGACGCCCGTCGCGGGGTTGCTCGGGCTGGTGACGGTGCCGCTCACGACGCTGTTCGGGGCCGCGATGATCCATCTTTTCGGACCTGTCACCGGAAGCCGCGCCATGGCTTTTGGCTATGGCATCAAGTTGCCGTTCCTGTTTTCCGTCACGCCACTGGTCGGCTGGGCCTTCGTGCGGCAGGGCAATTATCACCATGCCTTTGCCGGTTGCGCCTGCGCCCTGGGCCTGGCGACGCTGCTCTTCGCCTGGGCCGCCGCGCGGATGCCGCGGGGGGCCATCGCCCCTTCCACAATGTAACCCTGGAGCGATCACGATGAGCGCACGCCTGCACCCCCAGGTCGAAGCCCTGCTCGCGGCCATGGCGGACAATCCGCCGCCGTCCTATGAGACGCTGACGCCTGCCGAGGCGCGGGCCATGGCGCGGGCCTTCAGCCCGTCAAACCCGGCGGCTTGTCAGGTTGGTCATGTCGAGCATATCGCCATCCCCACGGAGGCAGGCGCTTTGACCTGTCGCCTTTATCATCCGGCACCGGGCGGCCAGCAACCTCCCCCCGCTATTCTGTTCCTGCACGGCGGGGGCTGGGTGGTGTGCGATCTGGATACGCATGACGACCTCTGCCGGCGGCTATGCGGGGCGACCTCGGCCATTGTCCTGTCGCTGGCCTACCGGCTGGCCCCCGAAACGCGCTTTCCCGGCGCGCTGGAAGATGCCGCAACCGCGCTGGCATGGATCCGCACGCAGGCTTCGACACTTGGCTTCAATGCCCGCAAGCTGTTTGTTTCGGGCGACAGCGCCGGTGGCAATCTGGCGGCAGTGCTGGCCTTGCTGCATGGCGATCTGGCGGGCCAGATCCTGTTCTATCCCGTCACCGATCTCGGTGCGGAGCATCCCTCCTATGCGCGGATGGGGGCCGCCCCGCCCCTCACCACTTCGACCATGCGCTGGTTTCGCGCGCATTATCTGGGGCCGGACGAGAATGGGTTCGACTGGCGCGCTTCACCGCTGCGCGCGCCGGACCTTGCCCATGCTCCGCCCTGTTTCATCGTGACCGCCGGGCATGATCCGCTCTGTGACGAGGGGCTGGCCTATGCCAGCGCGCTCGCGCAAACCGGGGTGCTGGTCACCCATGTCCATGTCCCCAGTCAGATCCACGGCTTTCTCAGCCTGGCACCGGTACTGACCGATGGCCCCGCTGTGATCGCCATGGCCGGGGCATGGCTGCGTGGCCTCGCCAATCAGGCCGCGCTGTAGCAGAACAGGCTGAGCGAGGCGGTCCGCACCAGTTCCCCGCGCTGGTTGAGCAGGGTGTTTTCCCCCGTCACGAAATAGCCCTCGCCCAGCCTTGTCTTGCGCCGGGGGCTACAGGTCACCAGGCGCTGTTCGGTGCGCAACGTGTCGCCGACACGCAGCGGCGTATAGAAATTATAGACCGCTTGGGTAACCACCGCCTCCGGGCAATCGGGCGGGGGAAAGGGCACACCGCCCTTGATGATCCCAGGGCGCAGCGCGCTCATCAAGGCCATGCCATGCAGGTTGCGCAAGACCGGTTCGGGCACGTCAGCCCCCGGCTTACGGCAGCCCAGGCCAACGTTCAGCGCGCTGTCCGCGCCATAGAACAGGCCCACCGGCGGCGAGACGATGGTGCCGAAAGGCGATTGCGCAGCATAAGCCTCATCCCAGTAGAGCGGGTTCCAGTCCTCCAGCGCTTCGCACCACAGATGCACATCGCTGGCCAGCAAGGGCGCGCGCGGCTCCCAGTTCCCCTCGCGCATCTGGCCGATCATCGCACGCGCAAAATCGGGCATATCCTCATTCGGGGCGATCATCTCTTCGGCGGAGCGTTCCCGCGCCGGGGCAGGCATGCGCCCGGACGAAGAGGGCATCTCCACCGTGGCCGTGGCCGCCGCCGCGCTGGCCACCTCCGGCAACGCGATGTTCAGCGCGATATCCACCAGATAGCTGCCATCCGCACCGCGATGCTTGCGGCTGACCTTGCCGCTGACGGCAAGCATGTCACCGCGCAGGCATTGCGCTGTCATGCTGAACACGATCCGGCGCAGCAGCGTGGCGGGGCCGGACCAGTCGGTGATCAACCGGGTGAAGAGGCCGCCGACCTGGGTGGTCGAGATGAAGGCATCCTTCGCCCCGACGGCCTGCGCATAGTGGGAATCGTGGTGCACATAATCATAGAGCCCCGTCGCGCGGACGAAGGCGACCAGACGCAGCAGGCTCAGCTCATAGTCGAAACCGGGCAACACCGCCCCTTCCTCGACCTCTTCCCAGACCAGCGATGGATAGGCTGTCATGCATTACTCCTCATGCGCGAGATGCTGGCGCAGGAAATCGGCGCTCGTCGCGGTCTGTGCTGCCAGACGCAGGCGTCCCAAGCGGGCGGCCCAATAGGTTTCAGAGCCAAAGGCGATCTGCCATTCTTTGAGGCGGCGGGTGTAGAGCTGCAGATCGAACTCCTGCGTCGCGCCAATCGCGCCATGGATGGCGTGAGCGATGTTGCAGGCCGCCCCGGCAGCCTCATTGGCGCGGCATTTCGCCGCCGCGACACGCGCCGGATCGAAATCCTGGCCGACAAAAGCGCTGCGAGCCGCGACCTGGGCGGTGATCACCTCCTGGGCCAGCACAGCCAGCTGCTGCTGGATCGCCTGGAACTTGCCCAGAGCGCGACCAAATTGCTGGCGCGCTCCCGCATAGCGCAAGGCCATGTCCAACACCCGGCCCATCGCCCCGGCCATCAGCGCCGCAGCAACAGCCGCCGCCGCCAGTTGGCAGGCCCCCGCCGGAAGCGGGACACGCGCCACCACCTCGCCCTCATCGAGGCTGGAGCAACCGCCCGTGCCGAACACATCGAGATCATCGCCCGTCACCCTAAGCAGCATCCCGCCACCATCGCGCTCGACCAGCGCATGGGTGGCAAAGCGGCCGCCGGGAACCTGCTGCGTATCGCCACCCAGCACAATCACCGCCCGCTGTGGCGCCGGGGCGCCATGCCTGACCAGCAGGCCACGCGCGACCATGGTTTCGGCAAAAGGCAGCGGCACCGCATGCTCACCCGCCGCCATCAGCAGCGGAAAGGCCTGAGCCAGAGTCAATCCCGCGCCGCCCGAAGCTTCGGGGACCAGCGCATCGAGGAAGCCAGTGTCATACAGCTCGTTCCACAGGGCATCCGCGCCCTCGCCACGCTCGATGCCGCGGATGCGGGCGGGCGTGACCGTTTCGCTCAGCTGGCGCCTGAAAGCGTCGATCAGAAATGCGTTCTCGTCTTGCATAGCAGCGTTGTCACTCATCGCAGGCCAAGCCCCCTTGCAATCATGCCGCGCAGGATTTCGCGGGTTCCGCCACGCAGCGAAAAGACGTGGTTGAGCTGCATCAGATAGGCCAGAGTGCGCAGCAGTTCCGGATCCGCTGCGCGATCCGGCCTTGCCGCGATCGCATCGGCAATCTCGGCGGGGATCTGCTGCTCCAGCGCCGTGCCCGCATCCTTGAACAGCGCCGCCTCGGTCAGGGGCGACTGGCCCGCCGCCAACAGCCCGGTCATCGCCACCGACATGGCGCGCAAGGGGGCCAGCCGCGCCAGCATGCGGCCCAGTCGCGCCGCCTCATCCGGGGTAGGATCACCGCCCAGCAAGCTTGCCCAGAGGTCGAGCAGCACCAGGCTGGAATAGATCCGCTCCGGCCCGCTGCGCTCGAAGGCCAGTTCGGCATTGACCTGTTGCCAGCCATTGCCCTCTGTCCCGACCAGCGCATCCTCCGGCAGGATCACATCCTCGAAGAAGACCTCGTTGAAATCGCTGTCGCCGGTGCCCAGTTTGATGGGATTGACCGTCACACCCGGCAGCGACAGATCGACCAGGAATTGTGACAGCCCCTGCTGCCGGTCCTCCGAGGTGCCGGAAGTGCGGATCAGCGCGATCATGTAATGCGACTTATGGGCATAGGTCGTCCAGATCTTCTGCCCGTTGAGCTTCCATCCGCCAGGCACCCGTTCCGCGCGGCTGCGCACGCTGGCCAGGTCCGATCCCGAATTGGGCTCGCTCATGCCGATGCAGAAGAACAGCTCGCCCCGGCAGATGCGCGGCAAGAAGCTGGTGCGCTGCGCCTCGCTGCCGTAATGCAGGATCAGGGGGGCGCTTTGCCGGTCGGCGAACCAATGCGCAGCCACCGGCGCCCCTGCGGCCAGCAATTCCTCGACCAGCACGAAACGGCTGAACGGATCGAGCCCGGCCCCGCCATACTGTTTGGGAATCCCCACCCCTACCCAGCCGCGCGCCGCCAGCGCCTTGCTGAAGCCAGCATCAAAGCCAGACCAGCTGCGCGCCCGCAGATGCGCGGGGCTGCCCGCCAGCTGCTCGGCGATGAAGGCCTTGACGGGGGCCCGCAAGGCCTCGGCATGCGGTGGTATTGTTCCTGGAGGATAATTTTCGACTGTCAGCCTCACGCCAAACCCTCGTCTTTCGCATCGGCGCAATGCAAGGCGCCGCGCCATCTGTCTCCTCACCTCATAGCGGCACCGGGTAGGCCAGACATGCAGAGGGGCTAGTCTGCACAGGAAGGATTGCGTTTATCCGGCGGCCATCTCGGCACAGAGCCTATCGCGCATGCCCTCAATGTCCTGAATGGAGCGGAGCATATCGTTGAGATGGGTGCAGCCAGCAGCGCCAGCCAGCAGGCGCGGCACCTGCAGGCGTAAATCCCGCGCCTCGATCCCGATCAGCTTGCGCGCCGTCGCCGGGGCGGCACGGCAGGTGGAAAAGGGCAGGACACGGGCGTCGACAGCGATATCGAGCAGGGCCAGCGTGTCCGGCGCGAAACGAGCGTTCAGGGCATACTCGTGGAAAATGATCCGCTGATCCAGCGTGCCGGGCAGGCTGGCGCTGTCCTGAAACCATGCGCTGCACTGGAAGCCGTCATCATCCTGCCACAGATCGGTCCGGCGCAGGCGCCACTGATTTTGCGGAGCGGTGGGAGCCAGATCGTGCCAGCCCAGCCTGTCGGCATCCGGCAGCGCGGGGGGCGCCCTCGGGTGATCCGCCACCGGGTCATTGACCGTGCCTTCAGGGGTGAGCGCATAGGAGTCCGCAAAATAGCTGATGCAAACCCCCTCCACCTGCCGGTGCTCAAAGGATTCGGTTTGCGAGGCGACATGGTAGCCCTCAGTGCCGCCCGGCCAGGCGTACCAGGCGGCGCTGGCCATGAAGGTGGCGCCCGCCATGTCGTCAAGCATGCGGTGCAGCAATGTCGCCCGCGCACCCTCCTCCGGCATGGCGGTGGCCATGGCCTTGCGCATCGGCCCCCCAGGGGCAAGACCGGTAAAGTCGGCCAGACCATCGCTGCGCCGGCCAGCGCGCAGGCCGGCCAGCCGCTTGGCCTTGTCGAAGCGCGCTTCCAGCCATTCGGATTCCACGATCCGGTTGCTGCCGTCATGCCGGGTCACACAATCGCGCGCGCGCCCGGCCATCACCATGGGGTTGGCGGCGCCCTCCGGCCAGTGGGTCTGAAGCGAGCTGGTGCGGCGCAAGGACATCGGGCGGCGTGCGGGCTGGCTGGGCGGCGTGGCATTCAGCGCAACCGCGAGCGCGGTGGTCATGGCATTCTCCGCAAATGGAACCAATTGTGCCGCCTAACCGGTTTCATCCCCGGCCGATGTTCCAGAATTTTGCGAGACCGTTGAAGAATTTCGAAAGGTCTCCTGGAGCCAGCGAACAAAGCTGCGGGCCAGGCGCAGCTGGCCGCTCTCATTGACCACCGTGCCAAAGCCGATCGTGTAGCCACTGGCGATGGGCAGGGGTTCCACCAGCAGCCCTTGCGCCACAAGATCGGCCACCAGCGCCCTGATCCCGAGCGTGACCCCCAGCCCCCGCATCGCCGCGCCGCAGAGCAGGATCTGATGGTCGACACCGACCGCCAGCGGCGGCACCTCTTCATCGATGCCCACCGACGCGAACCAGTCGCGCCAGCCGTTCATCGAGGGCACGGTATCAATCAGCGGCAGGGCCAGCAGATCTCCGGGAGCGCTGATCGGATGGGCGGCGAGAAAAGCCGGGCTGCACATCGGCGTGATGGCGCTTTCGATCAGCGGCTCGGCGCCGTCCCTTAGCAGTGCGGAGGTCAGCGGCAGCACGCTGACATCCGTCGCGGCGGAGCGCCGTCGACCGATGCTGAGCAATTCCACACGCACGCCGGGATTCAGCGCGAGAAAATCATCCAGATGCGGCAACAGCCACTGATCATGAAACTGCGCAGGCGCCGTAACGCGTAGCACTGGCCGTGCCACAATGCTGCGCGCGCGTGCGGTTGCCTCATTCATCAGTGCTATGCCGGGCCGCAAATCATTGAGAAAGGCCTCACCCTCCGCGCTCAGGCGCAAATGGCGGCCACCGCGATGGAAGAGCAAGATGCCCAGCTCTTCCTCCAGCACATGGATGCGGTGGCTGATCGCGGAAACCGTCACATGCAACCGTTCCGAGGCCAGGCGCAGGTTCAGCAGTTCTGCCACGCAGACGAAAGTTTCTATGCCGCGCAGCGAGGGAAGGCGATCGACCATGGCCTGGGTATCGGGGCACGATCCATGCTTGGCAAGCGATTCAGCGGCCAGAGCCGATCACCGATGACTGCTGCCGCGATCAGGCTTGCCCGCAGTGGAGATATCCTGTTCAGCCTCGCAAACCGCTTCCCAAACGGCGGCACCAGGCGTGACATGCCCCCTTCATCGACCACACCGAAGGCCCAGACATGACCGCGCTTGATGATTTGCTTGCCACTGAAGCCATACGCCTGCTGAAGGCCCGGTATTTTCGGGCCATGGACACCAAGGATTGGAATCTGCTGGCGGACGTCTTCTGCGAAGACGCTTTCTGCGATTACACCCAGGCCATGACCGATCCCGCCACGCCTCCGCCATCCGGCGCAGCGCAGGCGGAAGGCGAGCATCTGCTGCAAGGCCGCGCCGCGATCATTGCCTATATCAGCGCTGGCCTCACGCCTCTGCGCTCAGTGCATCAGGGCTTCATGCCCGAAATCACCGTGACCGGGCCCGACACCGCCTCGGCGATCTGGCCCATGGCCGACCGGCTCACTCTCCCGCCCGACTCGCCGGTGGCCGAGATCCATGGCTATGGTCATTATCACGAAACCTATCGGAAGGTGGCGGGGCAATGGAAGATCGCCACGCTGCGCTTGACCCGTCTGCGGGTCGCCCATGTCCCAGGATGATGTTGTTGGATTTCATGTCATCTGCAGACATGTGGACCATCCTGCAGGGACAAGCCCGGCCTTCTCAAGGCGGCGTGCCCGATGGTAATCTGCTGCTGCCGGCGCGGGAGAGGCGCCAAACGGCTTCATGCTCCCTTACAGCACTGTAAGTGAAAGAAAAAGGTGTTCCCATGAGCGACACAACCATCGACATCACCAAATATGGCAACAAGAGCTACGTCCGTGCCGCGCTTGGCACGCAGTTTGACGATATGCCGCCCTATGTGGAATACATCCGCCGCGCTGGCGAGGAAATCCCCAAGACCGCTGCCGATCGCGGCACGCACCGGCCCAACAACAAGCCGCTGCCCTACAAATATTACATCGATCCCGCTTATGTCCCGGAAGAGATCGACAAAATCTGGACCAAAACCTGGCAAGTGGCCTGTCGCGCGGAAGATATTCCCAACATCGGTGATCGCGTCGCCTATGACGTCGGCCCGCTGTCCTTCCTGGTGATCCATTCGGGCGAGAACGAGTTTTCGGCCTTCTGGAACAGCTGCCGCCACCGCGCTCGCCGCCTGTGCGGAGAGAAGCCGGAATCAGGTGATATGGTGCAATGCCCGTTTCACGCCTGGAGCTATGACCTCAAGGGCAAGCTGGTGTGGGTGCCGCGCGAGGAAGAATTCCCCAATGCCACGCCCGAACTCTTCAGCCTCCGACCGGTCCAATGCGCCAGCTGGGGCGGCAACGTCTTCATCAATCCCGATCTCAATGCTGGTCCTCTGAGCGATGCTCTTGGTGTGATGCCCGAACATTTCTCCGACTGCCCGCAGGAAGACCGATACACCGCGATCCGTATCAAGAAGAAGGTCAAGATCAACTGGAAATCCGGTCTGGAAGCCTTTCTGGAAGGCTATCATGTGCTCACCACCCATCCCAGCGGCATGCCGATCTTCGGCTCGACCTACACCCAGACCGACTGTTGGGACGATGGCAAGGCCTCGGTCAGCCGGTTGATCACGCCCGCCCTGATCCCCGATGGCTGGGTGAAGGATGAGGTGTCGCCACGCGTCTCGCTGGAATTGTTCTGCAACACCTATATGCTGCCCTTCCCGCCGGAAGGCGTAGGTGAAACCGTGGCCGAAGCGCGCGCCTATGCCGCCGAGAAGACCATCGAGGTTCACCGCGAACAGAATGGCGTCGATTTCACGGGGCGCAGCGTCTCCTATCTGGTCGATATGCATCAGTGGTACGCCTATCCGGCCTTTTTCCCGTGGTGGGGCGAAGGCCTGTCATGGTGGTACAATTTCACCCCGCTGGGTGACAGCGCTGACGAATGCGTGATGGAAATCCGCTGGCTGCGCCCGCTGGCGAAAGATGCGCCGCGCCCCGCCGTGCCCGAAACCGTCCATATCGATTTCCATGAAAAGGGCCGCGACTATCCCGCCACCGGCCATGTCGGCTATATCATGGACGAGGACATGGAAAACATGGAGGAAGTGCACAAGGGCATGAAAGCGGCGGATCCGGCGGTCGCCCGGCCGATCCTGGCGATCGAGCAGGAAATCCGCGTCAAGCATTTCCACGAAGCCTATATGCGCACCATGGGCATCGAGGGCTAAGCCCTCCCCCATGATCCAGCCAGCGATACCGGCCCGATCATGCCGTGATCGGGCCGGCGCGGCATCGAGACTTGTCTAACCACGCAGAAAAACACGATGTTCCTAGCCAGCCGGCGCCGATTGCGCTTGGTTATCCAGAGAACGGCGCGCCAGCATCGCCGCACAGTTTCGGGAGAATTGGGACCATGGACACAAGTCCTGTCGATACGGTCAAGGCCGCCTATGCCGCCATGCTCGAGCGGGGAGACCTTGAGGGGTTTCTCGACTTTTTCGCCGAGGATGGCGTGCTGCTGGAAGCCGATTCCCTGCCCTATGGTGGCCGTTTCACCGGCCGGGAGGCCATTCGCGGCGCTTTGCTTCAGGTGATGGAAACCTACAGCGCCTTCTCTTTCACCCCCGATGTCTTCGCCACCGATGGCGAATGGGTAATCGCCTATGGCACTTTTGCTGTCGAGGTCCGCGCCACCGGTAAATCGGTGTCCTTTCCGCTGGCCGAAGCCTCACAGGTGTCGGGCGGCAAGATCAAGCTGATCCACCCCGTTTACGGCGACACAGCCGCAATCCTGGCCGCCTTGCGCTGACGCCCCTTCCCTGGAGAGCCCCCATGATCAAGATCATCTACTTGCTGAAACGCAAGGAAGGCACCACGCCTGAGCAGTTTCGCACGCATTACGAGAACAGCCATGTGCTCCTCGCCAAAAAATACATTGGCCACCTTCTGAAGGGCTACATCCGCAACTATCCCGGCTTCGCCTTGCGCAACCCCAGCAACATTCCTGCCGGGACCGTGCCCGCCCCCTATGACATCGGCTATGACTGCATCACCGAGATGTTCGTGGAAGATCAGGCCGCGATCGAGGAAATCACCCGCATCTTCAACGATCCCGAGATCAACCCGATCCTGGCCGAGGATGAGCTGCGCTTCCTGCAGCGGGAGGAAACCGTGATGATCATGGTGGATGTGGTCGACAACGGAACGCAGAGCGCATGACGGTGACACTCTCCCTGGAAGCCGCCAGACCAAAACCGGCCTTTGCCGCTGGCCAACGCGACACTGTTGTCGAACTGCTGGGCCGCGCCGCGGCGCGCACGCCAGACCGCACCTTCGCAATCATCGATGGCACGCCCTTCACCTATCGCCAGGTGGATGAGGCTTCCAACGCGATGGCCCGCGAAATCGCCACGCTGGGGGTCCACAAGGGCGAATGTGTCGTCACGCTGTTCGATACGACCATAGATTCGCTGATCTGCTGGTTCGCGATCAACAAGCTGGGTGCGATCTGGGTTCCGGTGAACACCGCCTATCGCGGAGAATTCCTGCGTGGCCAGGTGCACGATACCGGTGCGAAGCTGGTGATGTGCGAGGCGCATTATCTTGAACGATTCATGCAGATCGCGGAGGGCCTGCCCCAGGTCCAGCTGATCCTGACCAGAGGATCCCAGGCGGCCATCGCCTCAATCATTCCGGTCAAACCGCTCGACAGTTTCCGGGGCACCAACAGCGCTCCGCTGCCCCTGGTTGTGCAGCCCGCAGATCTGGCGGCCCTGCTGTACACCTCGGGAACGACCGGCCCATCCAAGGGCTGCATGATCACGCATAATTACTTCGCCGCCGTGGGCCGCATCAATCGGCGCCATACGCTGCTGGACGAGGGAGAAACGCTCTGGACCTGCCTGCCGCTGTTCCATGCGGCAGCGCTGTGCGGCGTGCTCTCGGTGATGGGGGATGGATCCTGTGTCGCGGTGTCCAGCCAGTTTTCAGTCCGGCGCTTCTGGGACGAGATCGAGCAATCGGGCGCGGTTTCGGCGATGCTGATGGCCTCGATCTTCGCGCTGGTCGCCCAGGCGCCCGATTGCGAGGCGGCCAAGCGCTATCGCGGCAGGCTGAAGATGGTGTTCGGCGTTCCGATCTCGCCCGAGGTGCGGAAAATCTGGCATGAGAGATTCGGCGCGCAGATCGTTTCGAGCTGGTCCTATGGCCAGACGGAGGGCATCCGAATGACCGCCGTGCCGTTGGACGAAACCCCGCCAGAGCTGTGCGCGGGTCGGGTTGTCGACGAATATGAGATGATGATCTTCGACGATCACGATCAACCCGTGCCCGAAGGCACTGTCGGCCAGATCGTATTCCGCCCGCGTGAGGCGAATGTGATGTTCGAGGGCTATTGGAAACGCCCCGATGCCACCGCCGCCGTCTGGAAAAACCTGTGGATGCACACTGGCGATCTGGGCAAGATTGTCGATGGCTACCTTTATTTCGCTGACCGGGCCAAAGACTATTTGCGCTCGCGCGGGGAGAACATCTCCAGCTTCGAGGTAGAGCGCACGTTTCAGGCGCATCATGCCGTGGCCGAAGTGGCGGTGCATGCGGTCGGCGCGCAGACCGGCGAAGACGAAATCAAGGTCACCGTGGTGCTGCGTGATGATGTGCTGATGACCGAGGAGGAGCTTTGCCTCTGGTCGATCGACAATCTGCCTCATTTTGCGGTGCCCCGTTACGTCGAGTTTCGCGCGGCGCTGCCCAAGAATCCGACCGGGCGCGTTCTGAAATATCAGCTGCGCGACGAAAGCGTGACGCCAACCACCTGGGACCGCGAGGCAGCCGGTATCCAGGTTCGCCGCCGCAAATAGCGACCAAAAATCAAGGAACCTCATCATGCGCGCATGGTTGCTGGAGAGCCAATCGGGGCCCTCTTGCCTGAAGCAGGTCGAGATCGACAAGCCTCGGCCCAAGGAAGGCGAAATTCTGGTCAAAATGACCGCACCGGGGGTGGTGCCCTTTGATGTTGCAGTCATCAACAATGAGAATGAGGCGAATTTCCCGCCCTCCAACCTGCCCTTGGTGCCTGGCAACCAAGGGGCCGGTGTGGTGGAGGATGCCGGTGCGTCAAAGCGGCTGAAGGCTGGGGATCGCGTCATGTTCGGGGCCTTCCCCTATGGCTTCATGCGGGCCGGCAGCTGGGCTGATTTTTGCGCCGTCGAGGAGATCCATGCCTGGAAGATCCCTGACGCAGTGCCCGATGGCGCCGCAGCCCAGGCTGCGGTGGCCTATCCCACGGCCTATCGCGCCTTGATCGAAGCAGGCTTTGCGCCGGGCAAAACGGTGTTGGCACCGGGCATTGGCGGATCGGTGGGCAATGCGGCCTATCAATTGGCGCGCGCGTTGGGGGCTGCCAATGTGATCGGCACCACCAGTTCGACCGCCAAGGCCGAGCTTGCGCGCGCTGCCGGCTTTGCCAATGTGATCGACACCTCGCAGCAGACGATGGCCGAAGGGGTTCACGCCCTGAACGGAGGCGAAGGCGTGGACATCGTGATCGACTCGATCGGCGGCCAGGTGATTGCCGAGGCGGCGAAGTGCATCAAGCGCTACAGCAAGATCATCACGCTGGGCTTTGCCGCCGGACGGCAGTCCACCATCACCCTGGCGGATCTGATCCTCTATCGGGGAAGCATCCAGGGCTATGGCGTCTACACCTGCACGCCCGAGGAATGGGCCGATGCCTGGGGCGTCTTCACCGACCTTGCCGATGACGGCAAGATCAGGCCCCTGTTCGACCGCAGCTTTCCCTTCGAGCAGGCGGCGGCAGCGCTTGAGTATGTGGCCAAGGCCCGGCCCTTCGGAGGCGTGGCCCTCACGATCTGAGCGGAGCCTGTTCCAACTTTGCCAATCCGGCGGTGCCATGCACAAGGCACCGCCGGATTTTTTTGGGTCCACATCGCGCTGCATCTGTCATGCTGGGACCATTCCTTCTGGGCAATCTGGCCGCTGCATCGCCGCCAGGTGATCCGGCCCACGCCGGCCAAAGAAGCGGGCCAGCTTGCGCTGACCCGCCCCCCTGCTTTGTTCTGGACGGTGTATCAGCGTCCGAATTTGGTGGAAAACTGCAGCACGATCTCCCGCCCGCGTGAGACTGTGGCGAAACGGTCGCCCAGTACGCTGCCGGTTGCCGCGCCTGTGCCACTGCCGGTAAAGGGCACGTCGGGCGCTGCCGCGAAGTAATATTTGCTCGTCAGATTGCGGCCGATGACGGCAAACTGCCAGCGCTCATCCTCCGAACCGAGGCGAATGCCCGCATTGAGCAGGGCATAGGCCGGTTGCCGGCTGTTGGGCGCATCGGTGGCATCGGTCAGATAGCTGCTGGAATAGGTAACGTCTCCATTGAGGCCCAGTTTCAGACCCGAGCCAATGACCGTGTCATAGGTAAACCCGGCCGAAAGGTTCCACAAAGGTGCTCGCGGAACGGGCTTGCCAGCCAGACTCTGCACATCACCAAGCTTTGCTGTGCCCACAACCGAGGTATAGACGCCATTGGTGCCGGTGTAGGAACAACCCAGCGCCTGGCTCTGGCCATTATAGCATGGCGCGCCGGGAAAGCTGGCGTAAACCGCGCGATTGTAAGCCGCCGCGCCGTTCAGAATAAGACCATGAACGGGGGTGCGGATGGTGATGTCCGCCTCGACACCGTTGATCTTCGAGGAAGCGGCATTGCGAATCGTGCTGGTCGCGTCGGTGAATTCCACCACTTGCAGGTTCGAAACCAGATAGTGATAGGCCGCCACATTGAAGAGCACCGTTCCATCGAACAAGCGGGTCTTCACGCCACCTTCAAAACCCTTGATCGTCTGCGGTTTGTAGCTGAGATCGATGTTTCCACCACCGAGATCCACCGAGCTGGAATTGAAACCGCCCGACAGGAAACCATGTTTGTACGAAGCAAAGACGGTCAAATTCTGACTCGGGCGATAGTTGATCGTAGCCTCGGGGGAAAAATCATCCCATGCCGCATGATCCAGGGCCAAACCGCCATTCGCCACCGAGACGATGGTCGAGCTGTCGAGAACATTCGTCCAGGCTCCGGGCCGACTGTCGCTCAGGCCGCCGCCATCACGGATATCGGTCAGGCGCTTGGTCTCATGCGTATAGCGACCGCCAGCGGAGATTTCGACCTCGGGGATCGGCTTGAAACTGGTCTGAAGGAAAGCCGAATAGGCCTTGCCTTCCTGCGTGAAGGAATAGGCATTGATCTGGGCCGGCGTGGTTGGGCCGCCAAGACCAGGTGACACCGAATCAAGAAGCGGAAAGCCCGTTGCGAAAAGATAGGTCAGTGATCCGGTCTTGGCCCAGGTGTCGCTGAAGTACAGGCCCGCGGTGAAATTCAACGGTCCGTCGAACTTCGTCGCAACATTCAGTTCCTGGGAAAATTCCCGATCCTTCATGGTGTTGCAGCTGGGCAAAGCCAGGGCATAGCTGTTTTCGTAATTCTGGCACTGCGTCAGATTGACATAATAGAGGCCGGTCGCCGAGGAGATGTCGATCTGGCTGCTGGGATGATAATGCATCACAAAACCGGAGAGCAATTGCTCCTGATTCTGGAAATTCTGACCATCCTTGCGGAAGTGGTTGCCTGTCCCTCCCAACTGCGACATCAGAGGGCCATAACCGGCATTCACCACCTGCGAACCGGCCTTGCATTCGCTGTTATCCGGGTTGACCGGGAAGAAGGAGAATTGCCGCGCACCAAGCGGGCAACTTACAAATTCCTGTGCGCTGGCCGGACCATTGTTGGTCGTCTTGCCGTAGGAAACCTTCAATTTCGCGTCGAAATTGGACAGCGCATTGTACTTGACCGTGCCGCGCAACCCCCAATTGTTATCCCGTGGACTGCGAGCGGTGTTGAAATATACCGAATCGCGCGGTGTCTGGTCCGTCAAATAGCCATCCATATGCGAGAACAGCCCGGCCACGCGCACGGACAGGCCATCGGCAACCGGCCCGGACACATAGCCCTCAGTGCGTACTTCACGCGCATAGGGCTCATAGCTGACCTTGGCCCCTGCCTCAAACTTGTTGGTGGGATCGGCAGTCTGAATGTTGACGATACCAGCCATACTGTTCTTACCGAAGTAAAGTGCCTGAGGGCCTTTATAGACTTCCACCTGAGCCTGATCGAAATCGCTCATGCGGCGAACCGTCGATTTCGCGACCTGAATACCATCGATATCGAATGATACCGCCTGATCACCAAAGGGATTGCTGTCAGGCCCCGCAATACCGCGAATGGATATTTCACCACCCTGAACCGATCCGCCCTGCGGTCCGATCAGAAGCTGGGGCACGGCACGGGCCAGCGAATCCAGATTGGTGATGCCCCGGCTTTCGATCATCGTCTGGTTCATGGCCGTCACCACAACCGGCACGGCGATCAGCGATTCACCGCGCCTCCGCGCCGTGACGACAATGTCGGAACCGGCTGGCGCCGCCGCCGGGCTGGCGCCGTCGGCAGGCGCGGATGGAGTCTCATCGCCAGGTGCCGCATCGGCATGAGCCAAGGCAGCCGTGGCGGGAAACGCTCCGATGCATGCGGCGCCACACAACAAGGCCGCAATAATGCGTTGTTTGATCATCGAATCCCCTCTCATTTATATTTTTGGGAAAAAATCGAGCCACGCAAGAAGCAGGCATTACCACAACCAAATTACGGCGGCGGTTTCTGCCCTATCAATCATCTGCTATGCCATATCCCTCATCATTCAATATCGAAAAGACGCCGGTTTTTGGAGAACGATATCTAGAATTTCACCTTCAGGCAAATAACCCTGTCGATCAAAGCAAGTCTCCCGATATTCTCTCCGTTCTTTTCCTGGAATCCTGTCCGGTGTGCATGTCTCTGCGGAAATCTGGCCGTTCAAGCATGGAACATGGCCATGCCGCGCGCCCGGCTCACACGGTTTGCGGTGCTGAGGCAGGCGCCACTTGTGCAGCCAGGGTGAAGGCGGCCAACAGCTCTGCCTTTCGCTCTTCATAGGCTTCGAAAGCCGCATGCTTGACCGGCCCGTAGCCTCGCACTTCCAGCGCCGCACCGGCCAATTCGATGGCCATGGACACATTGGCCTGGTTCAACCTGGCCAGCACCTGCCGCATCATCGCGCGATAATCCACGATCAGGGCGCGTTCCTTGCGCCGCTCGGTCATGTACCCGAACGGATCGAAAGGGGTGCCGCGCAATCCCCTGAACCGGGCCAACACCCGAAACACCGGCATCATCCAGCCTCCCAGTTCGCGCTTGCGCGGGCGGCCTGCGGCATCCTGGCCGCTGAACAGCGCCGCTGAAGCCAGATGGAAGGTCAGCTTCAGATCGCCGTCAAATTGATCGCGCAGGCGGGCCATGAAGGTGGGATCGGCATAGAGGCGCGCCACCTCATACTCATCCTTGTAAGCCATCAACCGGGCCAGGGTGATCGCGATCTCGCGCACCAGCAGCTGCCCGCCTTCCAGCGACCGCGCCGCCACGGCAGCCTGCGCCTCCTCGACAAAGCTCGTATAGCTCTGTGCATAAGCGGCATTCTGATAGTCCGTCAGCAAGGCGGTGCGGCTCGCCAGAATATCGCCCAGCGACATATCTTCCAGCTTGACGCTGGTCGGCGAGATCAGTCGATAGAGATCCTCGGGGCGCTCCGCCGCGAGCCGGCCAATCGCGAAGATCCGCAGATTGCCCTTCACGAACGTACCATTCAGGCGGATCGCCTCCTCCAGCGATTCTACCTTCAGGGGCAGCAGGCCCTTTTGCGCAGCATAACCAAGCATCAGCACATTGGTGCCAATGCTGTCGCCCATCAACGCGGTGGACAACCCGCTGGCATGCAGCGCGCAGACATCGCCACCGGCAAGCGCGCGGCTCACCGCCTGGATCAGCGCGCCATCGTCATAGCTGACATCGCGGTTGCGCTGGAACTCGCCGGTCGGGCTGACGTCGGCGTTGACAATCGCGGTGGTCTTGCCCGGCAGCACGGTCTTGAGGACATCCTGACTTGATCCCACGATGGCATCGCAGGCCAGCACAACATCGGCATGGCCAAAGCTCAGCCGCGCGGAGCTTAGCGCATCGGGGCTGGCCGCGATGCGGATGTGCGAGGTCACGGCGCCGCCCTTCTGCGCCATGCCGGTCATATCGAGCACGGTGCAACCCTTGCCTTCAAGATGCGCGGCCATGCCCAGCAAGGCGCCCACCGTCAGCACACCGGTGCCCCCCACGCCCGCGACCATCATCCCAAAGGTATGATCCAGGGGCGCAACCTTAGCCCTTGGCAGATCTACAAGCATCGCTTCCAATTGCCCGGCATCGCTCGCGATCCTGGTCGCCACCGTGGCGCCCTGAACCGTGACGAACGAGGGGCAGAACCCCTTGAGGCAGCTGAAATCCTTGTTGCATGTCGATTGGTCGATCCGGCGCTTGCGGCCCAGTTCGGTGTCCAGCGGTGTGATGGCAATGCAGTTGGACTGCACCGAACAATCGCCACAACCCTCGCACACGTCCTGATTGATGAAAACACGCTTGTCGGGGTCGGCATAGGTGCCGCGTTTGCGGCGCCTGCGCTTTTCCGTGGCGCAGGTCTGTTCATAGACGATGGCCGAAACACCCATGGTTTCGCGCAGCGCCTTTTGTACCACATCGAGATCAGCGCGCGGCCGCAACTCGACCCCGGCCGGCAGCTGGTCTGCGGTGTATTTGGCAATGTCATCCGACATCAGCACCACAGGGCGTACCCCCTCGGAAATCAGCTGGCGTACCATATCCACCGGGGAGATATGCATCTCCACCGGCTGCCCCCCGGTCATGGCGACAGCATCGTTGAACAGCAATTTGTAGGTGATGCGCGCGCCCGCCGCCACGGAAGCCCGGATCGAGAGTATGCCCGAATGGGAATAGGTGCCATCGCCCATGTTCTGGAACATGTGCTCGCGCTCCACCAGCGGGCCGACCGCCAGCCAGGGCATCCCCTCGCCCCCCATGTTGACCGGCAGCATAGTGTTGCGTTCGGGCATGACATAGGCGGCCAGCCCCTGGCAGCCCACGGCGGCCATGGCCTGACTGCCTTCGGGCACCTTCGTGCTGGTGTTGTGCGGGCAGCCAGCGCAGTAAAAGGGCGGGCGCACCCTGCCTCCGCCATAGAGCACCGCATCGGCCTCCAGCCGGGCGAAATGCTGCCAGGCCGCCTCCACCGCCTGATCCGCAAGGCCGAGTTCACGCAGCACCGCCATCAGCCCCTTGCGGATGATCGCAGGATTAAGTTCGCCCACTTCGGGCAGCAGGGCAGATCCTTGCAGACTGCGCTTGCCCGCTAGATCCGGGCGCTGGTCCGCAGGCGCAGCATAGAGCAGGCGGGCCAGTTGGTCCTCGATCACCGGCCGCTTTTCCTCGAGCGACAGCAGCGCCCGGTAGCCTGAGGCAAAAGCCAGCGCCGCCTCTGGCTCCAGCGGCCAGATGAGACCGGGCTTATAGAGGCCGATGCCAAGCGCGTGGCAGCGCGCCTCGGTCAGGCCCAGATCGGCCAGCGCCTGGCGCAGATCGAGATAGGCCTTGCCCGCCGCCACCAGCCCAAGCTGGCGGCGCGGCGGATCGATCAGCACCCGGTCGAGCGGATTGGCTCGCAGGAAGGCATGGGCCGCTGGCAGGCGCTGCTGCACCGTGATGGCCTCAAGCTCCAGCGGGGCCGGTGTGTAGCGCACATTGATGCCACCGGACGGCAGGCTATGCTCGGGCGTAACAAAGGCGCGGTCGAGATCCGGCAGCTCGACCGAGGCGGTGAGGTCAAGCGTGTCGGTGATGCATTTCAAACCCACATAAAGCCCGCTGTAGCGCGACAGCGCCCAGCCATAGAGGCCGAATTCGATAATCTCATCCACCGTGGAAGGGTAGAGAACCGGGATAAACCCCGCGATCAGCGTGTGTTCGGACTGATGCGCGCTGGCCGAGGATTTGCCGCCATGATCGTCACCGGCCACGACCAGAACACCGCCTTGCGCCGCTGCCCCTTCGAGATTGCCCAGCTTCAGCGCCTCGCAGGCGCGGTCGACACCCAGTCCTTTGCCGTACCACAGGGCAAAGACCCCTTCGAATGCGGATTCCCCGAACCACGCCAACTCCTGCGTGCCGCGCACCGATGTGGCCGCCAGTTCCTCATTGAGGCCGGGCACGAAGCGGATGTCGCAGGCGTTGAGATCCTTTTCCGCCGCCCAGAGCGCCGCATCATAGACCCCCAGCGGCGAACCACGATAGCCCGAGATGAAACCCGCCGTTTTCAGACCCGCAGCGCGATCCCGCCGCGCCTGATCCATGGGCAGGCGAACCAGCGCCTGATTGGCCGAAAGGAACACTCTGCCCGAAGTCAGCGTGTATTTGTCATCGAGAGATACGACAGACTTGGTCATGATATGAGCCATAATTCAGGAAGAGGGCGAAACAGGCCGGGCCGACGTCTTCGGCTGGCCGCGTTTCAACGGGATGCACCCGCCATCGGATCTTGGCCACCCTGATTGCCGCTGTGGAACAGGCGCCTTGCAAGTACCGGAAACTGTGACCGGGAATTGATCGTCTATAGCGAAAGGGCAAACACATGGGGAGATGCCAAGATGACAAGTGGTCCGCTGGTCGGGATCAGGGTGGTCGAATTTTCGGGTTTGGGGCCCGGCCCCTATGCTGGCATGTTCCTTTCCGATTTGGGCGCTGAGGTTATTGAAATCGCGCGGGAAGGCGCCAGCCCGCCGAGAAACTTCCGCAATGATTCGCGCGGCCGCAAGCGCATCTGCCTCAACCTCAAGTCGCCCGATGCTGTCGAGACCTGCCTGCGCCTGATCGAAAAGGCCGACATGACCTTCGAGGGCAACCGCCCTGGGGTGATGGAGCGGCTCGGGCTTGGGCCAGAGGTCATGCTCGCGCGCAACCCGGCGCTGGTCTATGGCCGCATGACAGGCTGGGGCCAGCATGGCCCGCTGGCTCATGCCGCCGGCCACGACATCAATTATTTCGCCCTCACCGGCCTGCTGCACGCGATCGGCACTGCCGAGCGTCCCGTTCCCCCGCTCAATCTGGGCGCGGATTTCGGCGGCGGCGCCATGTTTCTGATCGCCGGGATGTTGGCCGCCCTGCTGCATGCCAGGCAGACCGGCAAGGGGCAGGTTGTCGATACAGCCATGACCGATTGTGCCTCCTATCTCGGCTCCCTGTTCCATGATTTCCAGAGCGCCGGACTATGGTCCGACACACGCGAGGCCAATCTGCTGGACGGCGGTGCTCATTTTTACGGCAATTACGAATGTGCCGATGGCAAATTCGTGGCGATCGGCTCGATCGAGCCGCAATTCTACGCCTTGCTGCTGGAAAAAACCGGCGCCGCCGACAAGCTGCCCCATGCCCAGATGGACACCGCGCACTGGTCGACGATGCGCGCCACCCTAGGCGAGGTCTTTCGCACCAAAACCCGCGACGAATGGTGCGCACTGATGGAAGGCACCGACGTCTGCTTCGCCCCTGTGCTGACCTTGAGCGAAGCCCGGAGCCATCCGCATCATCTTGAGCGCCAAACCTTCATCGAGGCGGATGGCGCCACGCGGGTTGCCCCGGCTCCGCGTTTTTCGGAGACGCCGGGCGCGATCCAATGGGCGCCATCGGAGCGGGTCTGGAAGGCGGAAGAGATACTCGCGGGCTGGTAGCCGGATCTGGCGGTTGCCCTTGCCCAAGGACAACCGCCACCGCGGCCATCGCGGTTACTTCAGCCAGCTTTGCCCAAGCTGCTCTTTAAGCGCCGCCAGCCCGCGACCGATCCGCAGCGTCTCGTCATCGGAAAGCTGGCCGCTGAAGCGGATCGCGGAAATGCCATAGCCCAAGCCGCGCTCCGCATCGGTGAAGGCCACGGCCACCGTGGTCACACCGGGGGCGAAATTGTTCTGATCGACCGCATAGCCATCGGCTTTGCAGCGCTCCACCTGCTCGCGGTATTGTTCGAAGCTGGGCGGCATTTCCCAGCGCACCTTGCCCAGTTCGGCGCGAATCTCTTCGGCCGTCAGCCCCAGATCCGCGGCAAAGGCACGCCCCACTGCGCCGACGTAAAGCGGAAGGCGCTGCCCCACCGACATATGAATACGCATCAGATGCTCGGCCTCGATAAAGCCGGCCAGGACGATGCGCTTCTCGTCGATTTTCCGCCAGAACCCCACAGCCACGCCATGCGCCGCGCCGAATTGCGCCAGCATCGGCTGGATCAGGACAAAGGTGTTGGCCGGATCCAGCGCGCGCCGCGCGAGCATGATCGCGCCCCCGCCCAAAGAATAGCATTTGGTGGCCGCATCGAAGAGAACAAAATCCTCATCGCACAGTTGCTTGAGGAATTTGAAGCAGGAGCTGGGGGCAATGCCTACCTCGCGGGCAATCGCATTGACTCCCAACGGGCGCCGGTTTGCCGCCAGGAACCGAAGGATGGCGATGGCCTGCCCTATGACACCCAGCTTGGGCAGAGAGGCGGCCGGCGCCTCGGTCGCATCCATCGGCGGTTCGAGCGAAGTGTCCATTGTACTTCTGCCATCTCCGACAAGGCGCCCGCCACGCCATTTCAAACATCAGTTGGACGGGTTGAGAAACTTGCCCGCAAAGCATCGCGAAAACACTCGATTTAGGCAGCACCACAACAGAAGGACATAATCATTGCCTGTGGCGATAGCTCCACCAGGCGATCAGCCAAAGGTGATGGCGATCTTCCCGAAATGTTGCTGCGCCTTGAAGCATGCAAAGGCTTTCGGCAAGTCTGCCAGGCTAAAGACCGAATCGATCTGGGGCCGCAGCTGGTGCATCTCGATAGCCGTGATCATCGCGGAAAGATGTTGACGGCTGCCAACCGTGATCCCCGTAATGCGGCGGTTGGGGTGGATCATTTCGGCAGGCGGAAATTCGATCGGCTTGCGGCTGAGCACGCCCACCAGGCACAGGTGGCCGCCCGTACGCAGAGCTTTCAGCGATTGGGAAAGGTCGCCGCCTGACACTTCGACCGCATGATCGACACCGCCGTCCGACAGTTTGCGTACCGCCTCGCCCCAGCCCGCCTCGGTGCGGTCGATGACATGGCATGCGCCCAGCGCCTTGAGCCGCTCGACCTTCTCCGGCGATCCACTGGTGGCGATCACTCGCGCTCCAGCCATCCGCGCAAATTGCAGAGCGAACAAGGCAACGCCGCCACTGCCCTGCACCAGCACGGTTTCACCAGGCCCGACCCCGCCTTCAACCATCAGCGCACGCCAGGCGGTCAGGGCGGCACAGGGCAGCGTGGCACTTTCCACCGCAGATAGGCCTGCGGGCGCCCGCACAAAGCTGGTTTCAGAAAGCGTCACGTGAGTCGCGGCGAATCCGTCGACATGGTCTCCGCGCATGCGGCTCACCGCCCCGCGCGTGGGGGCGCCATCGATCCAGTCGGGGAAGAACGTTCCCACCACCCGGTCCCCCGGCGCGAACCGGCTGACATCGGGACCGCAGGCTTCGACAATCCCCACGCCATCGGAAAGGGGAATGCGTCCGGCGGGGGCTTTCAGCGTGCCCGCGACCACCAGATAATCATGGAAATTAAGGGAGCTGGCTTCAACCCGCACCAGCACTTCATCGCGCTCCGGCTGGCGCGGATCAAGCGCTGTCCAGGCCAGAGAGCCGATGGTTGGCTCGGCGCTGAGCTGATACTGTCCTGGGGTCATCCATGTCGTCCTTTCTTGCGGGTCGGGCAGGCGCATCTTGGGCGCCTGCCTCCGGTCTGAAGAGTCAGGGGATCAAGGCTGTGCTTGACTCACCATTCCTAATGAGGAATATTCATTCACGATATGGCAAATATGCCAGTCACCGTTTCAAAACAAGCCCACCGCTTTGGAGACTCGCTCAAGCGAGGCCGGCAGGTGGGTTGGGAGAGAGCGACGTCATGGAAAAGCTTTTCGCTGGATTGAGCGCGCAAACGCCAATGGGAGCCCTTTCGTATGAAACGCTGATGAAGCGGGAATTCTACGAGGGCGATCTTGAGAGTGCGACCGGTGACTTCAACGGAGTGGATGTCGACAAGGCGTTGAGCAACCCTCTGTCCATCACCCGGATCACCACCCGCAACGAACTGACCTTTCACCGTGGCCCCCAGCATATCCGCAAGAACCGGGTTGGCATTCGCGTGCTGTGGTTCGTGCTGAGCGGCGCGGTAAAGATCGTGCGCGCCACGGGCACCACAGAGATCGTGGCCGGGCATGCCGGCTTTCTCGATTCGGGTGTGCCCTTCAACGCCGCGCTGAAAATGGCGCCGGAAGGCTATCACTCCTCGTATCAGGTGATCATCCCGGCCGATCTGTTCATGAACCACCTGCAGGAGGCCGAGCGCTTTTCCGAACCTTTCAGCCTCGACAGCCGTGACGGCGAGATCGTGCGCGGCGTGCTGGATTTCCTGGCCCGGCATGGCGACAAGCTGAGCGACAAGACCGCGCTCTCGCTGGCCCATGCACTGCTCGATGCCACGGCCGATCACCTGCGCAACAGCGGGGTGGAGATGCCGCGCCGCCAGAAGCTGATCGACCGGCGGCTGGCCGACATCGAAAACTACATCAAGATGAATCTGGCCGACCCGGAACTGAGCTATGACCGGGTAGCGGTCGCCTGCGGGATTTCGCCGCGCTATCTGTGCTTTCTGCTGAAGGCCAACAACACCTCCTTTTCCGAACTGGTCTGGAAGAACCGCCTGCCCAAGGCCCGTGACTGGCTGGTTTCGCCCACCACGCGTGACTATCCGATCCATGAGATCGCCTATATGTCGGGCTTTAAGAGTGCCGCGCATTTCAGCCGCATGTTCAAGGCGACCTATGGCATGCCGCCCCGAGAATTCCGCACTCAGCATCTGCAGACCTCCAGCAAGTCGGCACACGGCCAGGACGAACGCCCCACCTATTACGAGAGTCAGGAGCTCCAGGCGGCCTGACTGTCCCATGAAACGCCGGGATCGGATAGCGACGACTGTCCGATCCCCGGACCACTACCGCCTCAGGCAAGGCGGTTGACAGCCCGAGACAAAGCACATCCCGCGCCAATGCCTATGCTGGCCTGACCGCAAGAGGATGGAGCCATGATGCCCGCAACCAGCGCAATCGACCCCCTATGGGTGTGGGGCGAAGATGCCGATCAACCCCGTCTGCTGCACAGCATGCTGCGGATCCGCGATGTGGATGCCGCCTTGCGCTTCTATTGCGATGGTTTGGGCATGCGTGTGCTCGACCGTTACGATATTGCGGCGGGGCGCTTCTCGATCCTGTTCCTGTCTTATGCCGGCTACCGCGACGGGCCTGCCGCGCTGGAACTGACCTGGAACTGGGACAGGGATGAAGACTATACCCATGGTTCGGGTTACGGCCATGTCGCCATCGGCGTCCCGGATGTTGCGGCGATGTGGGCAAGGTTGCCAGCCTATGGCGGCCAGCAGGGCTCACCGCCCAAGGCGATGATGCCCGGAGCGCCGGAGCTGGCCTTCGTGCGCGATCCTGACGGCTATGCCATCGAGCTGATCCAGATCAACCGTGCCTCGACGGCTGGGTAACCGGCCATGTCGGCGCTGCTGGTCCAGCTGGAAGCCATTGTTGGCCCGCGCGGCATCCTGAGTGGTGTGGATGTCGCATCGCGCAGTTGCGATCCTTTCGACCATGTTCCGCCCGCTTCGGCGGCGATTCTGCGCCCTGCCTCGACCGAGGAACTCTCGCGGATCGTGGCGCTGTGCCATGCCGCTGGCCAGCCGCTGGTGATGCATGGCGGGCGCACGGGGGTGGCAGGCGGCGCGCTGGCCGGCGCGGATGAGCTCGTCATCTCGCTTGAGCGCATGGCCAGGGTGATCGCGGTCGATCCGGTGGGCGGCACGCTCACCGTCGAAGCCGGCGCCACCATTGCTGCCGTGCAGGCGGCGGCAGCGGAGCACGGCCTGCTCTATCCCATCGATCTGGGCTCGAAGGGCAGTGCCACGGTGGGGGGCACCATCTCCACCAATGCTGGCGGCAACCGCGTGATCCGCTGGGGGATGACGCGGCACAATGTGCTGGGGCTGGAAGCCGTGCTGGCCGACGGCACCGTGGTTTCGGCGCTGAACACCTTCCTGAAGAACAACACCGGCTATGATCTCAAGCAGATGTTCATCGGGTCGGAAGGCACGCTGGGCATCGTGGCGCAGGCCGTGCTGCGGCTGGTGCCTGCCCCCTCTTCGCAGAATCTCGCGCTGGTTTCGCTCCGATCCTATGATGATGTTCTTGCGCTGCTGGGCCGCGCGCGCCAGATGCAGCACCTCTCCGCCTTCGAGGTCATGTGGCAGGATTACTATGGCTTTGTCTCTGGCCATGACCCGACCCGCAGGCCCCTGGCCCCCGATGCGCCCTTCACCGTGCTGATCGAGACAATGGGCCAGGATGAAGCCGCCGACAGCAAAGCTTTCGAAAATTGTCTGGCCCAAGCCCATGAGGCGGGGCTGATCCTTGATGCGGTGATGGCCTCCTCGGGAAAGCAGATCGCGGATCTCTGGCGCGTGCGCGAAGGGTCAGAAGTGCTGGTGCGGCATATGAGCCCGTTCCTCTCCTTCGACATCAGCGTCGATATCCGGCGCGCTGACGATTTTGTGGAAGCCACAAGGGCCGCATTGAAGGAACGCTTCGGCACTTGTCGGATGGTAAGCTTCGGCCATCTCGCCGACAGCAACATCCATATCGGCGTACACATCGGCCCTGACACCCTCACCCGCGCCACCCAGATCGAGGCATGCGTCTATGGTCTGGTCGCCCGGTTTGGCGGCGCGCTGACCGCCGAGCACGGCATCGGCATGACCAAGCGCGACTTTTTGCCCCAGCATGTCACCCCCACCGCATTGGCAACCATGCGGCGCCTGCGCGATGCGCTCGATCCTGATCGCCTGCTCAACCGCAGCGTGCTGTTCTGAAGTCTCTGGCTGCAAGCTTTCTTGTCCGCCAGCCTGCAATGCTGGCCGCGCCAGAAGCTTCCATGCGATACCCAGCCTCACACAAAGAACAGATCTGAGGATGACAACTGCAATGAGTGAAAACGCCGACGCGATCCGTGAAATCTGCGACAGCATCATTCGCAGGATTGACCGCTCCTATGTCGCCGAATGTGGCAAGCGCAATGAAATGCCGCAGAAGCTTTGGGACATCTGGGCCGAAAGCGGCCTGCTGTCGATCGGTCTTCCCGAGGAATATGGCGGTTCGGGCGGCCATCTCTCGGATCTGGTGCTCGCGCTGGATATTTTGCACCAGCATGCGCTGCTGCTGCCTGTCTCCGTGCCCAACTTCATGTCCCGCGAACCGCTGCTGCGCCATGCCAGCGAAGAGCAGAAGCGCCGCTATCTGCCGCCCACGGCCACCGGCGAGGCCTTTTTCAGTTTCGGCATCACCGAGCCGGATGCCGGCACCAACACCTTCAAGATCAAGACCACCGCCATCCGCCAGAGCGACGGCACCTTCCTGCTGAACGGCCAGAAGACCTATCAGACGGCCTTTGTCGAATCCGCCAATTGCCTGCTGGTCGCGCGCACCGAGCCCTATGATCCGGCCAACCGCACCAAGGGGCTCTCGCTTTTCATCCTCGATACCAAGCTGCCCGGCATTTCGGCGACGCCGATGGACATCGGCATGTATCTGCCCGAAAAGAACTATCAGACCTATTTCGACAATGTGGTCATGCCTGCGGACGCACTGGTGGGCGAAGAGGGCAAGGGGCTGAAAATCCTGTTCGACAGCCTCAATCCCGAACGCCTGCTGGTGGCGGCGATGAATGTGGGTCAGGCCGATTACTGCATCAACCGCGCAGTGGAATATGCCAAGGTGCGCGCGCCTTTCGACACGCCGATCGGCGCCTATCAGGCCATCCAGCATCCGCTGGCACGGGCCAAGACCTATGTGGAGGCGGCGCGCACCATGATGTATCTCGCCGCCAAAAAGCATGATCGCGGCGAGAATGTAGGGGTGGAGGCCAATATGGTCAAAATCCTCTCCTCCGAGGCTTTCAAGATGGCGGCGGAAATCGCCATGACCACCTTTGGCGGGGCGGGCGTCGATGTGTCGCAGGATATCCTGCCCTTCTACATCGCGGCCCAGAACAACACCGTAGCGCCGGTCAACAACCAGATCGTCCTCAGCTTCATCGCCGAAAAGGTGCTGGGCCTGCCCAAGGCCTATTGACCCCTTCCGTCATGGAGAACCCCGCGCGAACCCGTCTTCGCGCGGGGTTTTTCCGTTTTAGGCCGGACAGAACGGCGTGATCGTGGAGGCCGTGGCCATAAAGAAGGTCGACAGGTCAAAGGCATCGGTCATCGTCATCAGCGGCGTGCCGGCGCGGGACATCAGCTCCGCCGAGACGGCTGCCGGATCCTCGCATTCCAGCTCATAGATCGCCAGATAGCGCCATTGGCCGCCCTCGCTCAGGCGGAAACGCTCGGCGCCCGTCACCCCTGGCACCTTGAGCACATCGGGCAGATGCACCGTATCGTACCAGTGGTTGAAATCATCATCCCGGCCATCGACCGGATTGGCCAGAACCAGCAATTTGTGTTGTGCCATTGTCGTGCTTCCTGCTGTCAGAGGGAAAGGGATGGCCCGCTCAGCGCCGCCTGCTCGATGCTGGCCAGCAGCCTGTGCCGGGCCACGGCGGCGGGGAAGTCTGTCGCCGTGGCGCTGCCGCTGCGCAGATCCTCCGACAGCCGCCGGTAAAGCTGGGCGACATTCAGCGCGGGGCCGTCGATCCCGGGCGGCACCCAGCGGTATTGCGCGGGGATTTCGAGACGCCGCAGCTGCTTGTCCGATCCAAAACCGGCGCTGAGCGTCAGCGCGAAAATCTGGGCATGGCCTCCCTCGGCCTCAAGCCGCAGCTCGCCCCTGGTGCCATGGATTTCCCAGACGAAATTACGCCCGCGCGCCGTGCCGCCCCGGTAATGCACCGCAGCCACCGCGCCGCTTTCCAGCGTGCCGGTGACGGCGATCTGATCGGGCACATGCTTGTCGAGCATTTCGCCCGTATCGGTCCGGCGTACTTTGGGCAAGCGGATCGCCGTCTGGGCCGAAAGGGCGGAAAACTCGCCCAGGCAAAAGCACAGGGCGTCGATGGCATGGCCGAAAGGGATGGTCATCAAGGTGGCGCCATGGCGTCCATCCAGCAGATAGGTGTTGGGCGGATCGACCCAATCACCCCATTGAAGGCCGGTGCCAAACATGGTCGTCGACAAGACCTCGCCGATCTCCCCGGCAAGGACCAGATCGCGCAGATAGGCAATCGGCGGCGCGCAGCGCGCCTGCAGCCCGACCACGCCGCGCACCCCGGCCTGCTTCACCAGGTCCACCATGGTCTCGGCCTCGGCCAAGCCATTGCCCAGCGGCCATTCGCAATAGACATGCTTGCCCGCCAGCGTCGCGGCCCGCACCAGCTCAAGGTGGTGCGGCACTTTCACCGTCACGGCAACGACATCGACCTGCGGGCAGGCCGCCAGCGCCGTCGCCGAAGCAAAGCCGCGTTCAGCCGGAAGGCCAATGTCCGCCGCTGCCGCCAGAGCAGACTCCTGACGCGTGGTGGCCACACCCACGATGTCATACTCGGGCAGGCCGCGCAAAGCGGGCACATGGGCCAGCGCCGCCCAGCTGCGCCCGGCTTCATAGCCGATCAGGCCAACACCAATTGTCTTTTCCGTCATGTCTCACATCCCTGCCAGTGCCGATGTGCCGCCGCCATCGACCACGAATTGCGAACCGGTCGAGAAGCTCGACTCGTCGCTCGCAAGATAGAGCGCCATATTGGCAATCTCGCGCGGTTTCCCCAGCCGGCCCATCGGGACCATCTCCAGCAGGGCCTTGTCGAGGGCCGCATTGGCTTCGTCCGTGGCGCGCCAGGGCGTGAAAATCGGCGTATCGGTGGGGCCCGGGTGGATCGAATTGCAGCGGATCGCCAGCCCCCGCCGGGCGAAATTGACGGCGATGGATTTGGTCATCTGCATCACAGCGCCCTTGGTGGCCGAATAGCCGCAATCCGCAGCCGTCGCCAGAATGGCCGCATTGGACGAGATGTTGATGATCGAGCCGCGCGCCCCGCCCGGATTGCGCTGCATCGCCAGCCCGCCATGCTTGCAGCCCAGCATCACCCCGGTGCAATTGATCGCAAACAGCCGGTTCCAGCGCTCCAGATCGATGGTTTCCAACGGTCCGGTCCCCAGAATGCCGGCATTGTTGACCACCACATCGAGCCTGCCATGGGCGGCCTCGACCGAACCGATGGCCACGCCCCATTGCTCTTCCTGGCTGACATCGAGCGGCAGGAAGCGGGCACCGGTTTCATCGGCCAGCTGCGCGCCGCGCGCGCTGTCCACATCCCCGAATGCGACGGTGGCGCCTTCCTCGATAAAGCGGCGGACCATGGCCTCGCCCAGTCCCGATGCTCCGCCCGAAATGAAAGCGATCTTTCCTTCCAGCCTGCCCACGCCCGTCTCCTGCGGTCTGTCGCGGTCACGCCGCAGGGGCCAAAGTGGGGCGGCAAGAGGCCCAGGGCCACTGGAAAAACAGGCGCCCCATGGTCAACACAGCTGCAAGCAAGCCGTGTCACCGGCGCAGGCAAAAGCCCGGCTCACAACAATGCTATTCTTCTGCCTTGCAACAGTTCTGGAGTCCGAGATGAAGATCCTGGTGCCCGTCAAGCGGGTGATCGACTACAATGTGAAGCCCCGCGTGAAAGCGGACGGCACGGGCGTCGACCTTGCAAACGTCAAGATGAGCATGAACCCTTTCGACGAGATCGCCGTCGAAGAGGCGATCCGGCTCAAGGAAAAAGGCCTGGCCAGCGAGATCGTGGTGATCTCGATCGGCCCGGCCAAATCGCAGGAAACGCTGCGCTCCGCGCTGGCCATGGGCGCCGACCGCGCCATTCTGGTGGCCACCGAAGATCAGGCCGAACCGCTGGCGGTAGCCAAGATCGTCAAGGCGGTGGCGGATGAAGAGACGCCCGGCCTGATCATCACCGGCAAGCAAGCCATCGATGACGACAGCAACCAGACCGGTCAGATGATTGCCGCGCTGCTGGGCTGCGGCCAGGGCACCTTTGCCAATGCCATCAGCGTGGAGGGCGAAGCGGTGACGGTCACGCGCGAGATCGATGGTGGGCTGGAAACGGTCAAGCTGGCCCTGCCTGCCGTGATCACGGCGGATTTGCGCCTCAACGAACCGCGCTATGCCAGCCTGCCCAGCATCATGAAGGCCAAATCGAAGCCGCTCACCACCAAATCGCCAGCGGATTATGGCGTGGACACCACGCCGCGCCTCAAGACCCTCAAGGTCAGCGAGCCGCCGATGCGCAGCGGAGGGGTCAAGGTGGCCGATGTCGATGCGCTTGTCGCCAAGCTTGCCGAACTGGGAGTAGCGTAAATGACCAGAACATTGGTTTGGGTAGAGCATGACGGCGCCAGCATCAAGGATGCCACCCTTTCCGCGGTGACCGCCGCGGCGCAGCTTGGCGAGGTTCATGCTCTGGTGGCGGGCCACAACATTGATGGGGTGGCCGATGAAGCGGCCAGGATCACGGGGGTGGCCAGGGTTTTGAAGGCCGAAGGCGCCGCCTATGCCCACGGACTGCCGGAAAACATCGCGCCGCTGATCGCCGGGCTGCTCGCCGATCACGATGCCTTCCTCGCCCCGGCAACGACCACGGGCAAGAACATCGCGCCGCGCGTGGCCGCGCTGATGGATGTGGCCCAGATCTCCGAGATCCTCAGTGTGGAAGGGCCCAAGACCTTCACCCGGCCGATCTATGCGGGCAACGCCATTGCCACGGTGGAAAGCAGCGATGCCAGGCTGGTGATCACCGTGCGCGGCACCGCCTTTGCCAAGGCCGATCCGACAGGCGGCGAGGCGCCGGTCGAAAGTGTGGCCGGACCCGGCGATGCAGGCCTGTCGAGCTATCAAGGCGCGGACATCGCCAAAAACGAACGCCCCGAACTGACGAGCGCCAAGATCGTGGTATCGGGGGGCCGCGCCCTCAAGGATGCCGAAACCTTCGCCGCCACGATCACACCCCTGGCGGACAGGCTGGGCGCCGCCATCGGCGCCAGCCGGGCCGCAGTGGATGCCGGCTATGTGCCCAATGATTATCAGGTTGGGCAGACCGGCAAGATTGTCGCACCGCAGGTCTATATTGCCATCGGCATCTCGGGCGCGATCCAGCATCTGGCGGGGATGAAGGATTCCAAGACCATCATCGCCATCAACAAGGATGAGGACGCGCCAATCTTCCAGATTGCCGACATTGGCCTGGTGGCCGATCTGTTCACCGCCGTGCCGGAGCTGGCGGCGAAGGTCTGACAATCCATTGGGACAAGGCGCAAAAGCGCATCTCAGCCGGGCACAGCCTGCCGCCTTGCGGCAAGGCCTGTGCCCGGCGAGCTTTCAAATCCCTTCAACACCCGCCAAATTTTTCGCGCTTGGGGTTGCGGCGCCAAAGCGGAATATCAACGACAACACCACGATGGGAGAATCGCCATGGCCACCACAGCCGATGTCGTCGTCAACAAGGAAAATGCGTGGCGTCTTGACGCCCCCAGCGTCGAGGGCTGGGCCAAGGATGTGCGTCCAGGCCCCAACAAGCATTTCATGGTCTCGGTTGATACGCATCTCTCGCCGCCGGTGAAGCTGTTTCACGAACGCCTCGACAAGAAATTCCACCCCATGCTGCCCCGCATCGAGAAGGGCGAGGATGGCGAGCGCTATATCGTCATGCCCGGCGCGCGCCCCGAAAGGCTGATCGATTTCATGTTCGAGGGCGAGGATCTACTGCGCTCGCAATCGGGCGCCGACCTCAATGCCAAGGATCAGGATGGCACGGTGATCACCGGCCTCCAGCGGATCGCCGATCAGGACATGGACGGGGTGGATGCGGAGGTGATCTTCCCCAATGGCGCCGCGCTGCTGATGTGGTCCACCAACAACAATGAGATGGTCAACGCCCAGGCGCAGGTCTGGAATGACTGGGCGATGGAGGTCTGCAAGCCCTACCTCCATCGTTGCAACCCCACCGCCGCGCTGTGCACCGCCGATATCGACATGGCCGTCGCGGAAATCGAGCGTGTCGCCAAGCTGGGATACCGCGTTCTGACGCTGCCCAGCAAACCCGTCTTCGGCGCGCATAATGTCAGCGATATCAACTACAATCTGCCCGTCTTCGATCCGATGTGGGCCGCCATCCAGGACCATGATCTGGCGATCACCTATCATGTTTCGACCGGCCGCGATCCGCGCGCCGCGCGCGGCAACGGAGGCGCGATCATCAATTACGTGTGCCATTCGCTCTCCCCCACCATCGAACCGATTGTGAACATGTGCGCCTCGGGGGTGTTCGAGCGGTTTCCCAAGCTGCGGGCAGCCACGATCGAGGCCGATGCCGGGTGGGTGCCCTGGATGATGCAGAAGATGGACGAAGCCTATCTCAAACACCACTTCTGGGTCAGGCCCAAGCTGAAGAACCTGCCCAGCGACTATTACCGCGCCAATTGCTACGCCTCTTTCGGGGAGGACCATGCCGCCATCGCGCTGGTTGAGGAATTCGGGCTGGAAAACAATCTGATGTGGGCCAATGATTATCCCCATCATGAAGGCAGCTGGCCTCATTCCGCGCCATCGCTGTATCGCACGCTGGGCAGCGGCCTGCGTGAGGAAACCAGGGCTAAGATCCTGGGCCTGAACGCGGCCCGCGCCTTCAAGTTTGAGATTCCCCAGACCTATCGCTGAAACGGCGGGCGCATCCTGCCCGACCAGAAGGGTTCAGTCGGCCTCGGCGGACTGAACCCTTTCTTGTTCCGCTTATTTGCCGTCGAGCGAATAGACCAGCAAGGCATTGCCCGGCAGCTTGAAGGCAAAGCCATAGCCGGAATTGGTGATCAGATGGCCCTGATAGACAGCAGGCCCCGGCCCGCTCATCGATCCGCCATGGGCCATCGCACCATTCACAGCGGGAAAATCACCGGCGGTGTTGGTCTCCCAGATCACCTTGCCGGTCTGCCGGTCATAGGCCCGCAGCCAGCCATCGATCGCGCCAGACAGCACCGCACCGGGAATGGCGGTTGTCGCGGCGGAAATCCCGGCCTCACAGGGCATGCGTTGGCCGCAGCCATTGAAGAATGCACCGCGCCAGACAAGCTTGCCCGTCGCCGCATCCACCATATGCATGCCGGGATACCCTGCATCGGTGTAGGTGCCCGCTTGCGGCGTGGTCTTCGAATCATAGATCGGCACATAAATCGAGGTGCCCTGCGCCGACATGCCAAAGTGAATGCCGCCCTGCAGGCTGCCCCGGCCGACCCGCAGATCCCACAGGAACGCCCCTTTGCGATCCGGGTCGAGGGCCGTCAGCATCCCCGATTTGGCGCCGGCTAGCAAGACCTGCCGGCCCTGGCCAACATCGACCAGCATCGGCGAGGAAGCCAGATCCTGATCCAGCCCGCGCTCGGCGGGGCAATTGGGGTGGCCTTGATACATGCAGCTGTTGTTCCAGGCATCATGCTTGCTCAGTTGATAGGACCAGCGCCGCTCCCCCGTCACCAGATCCACCGCGATCACCGCATCGGAGTTGTCGTCTGCGGGGGAGGCGTAATTCTCGCCGGAGCCGAAATAGAGCGCGCCGCGCTTGTCATCCACCGTCGGCGAGCCCCACACCGGTGCGCCGCTGGGCGCCAGGATCTGCGTGCCATTGGCGGTCTGGCCGACCACGCGAGGTTCCTGCTGCACGGTGTAGGCCTGCCATTGCTTGCGCCCCGTGGCCATGTCCAGCGCCACGACCGAGCCGCGGAAGGTGCAGCACGGGTAATGCGGATCTTCTGCCGTCCCCACCTCGAGCGAGGAGATCGGCACATAGATCGTGCCATGCCATTGCGCCACGGTTCCGGTGATGGTTGCGGCATTGTGGTCCTCGGGGCGGACCTTCCACAGTTGCTGGCCCGTCTGCGCATCCAACGCATAGACATTGCCGCGAATGTCACCAAAGAACACGCGCGGGCGATGCGCCGGCATCGTGCCATCGGGCCAGCTTTCCACCACCGGCGCGTCGCGCACCTCGGCCCCTGCCCTGGCGGTCCAGCGCGCGCAGCCCGTGGCGAGATCCAGGGCGAAGACCGTGCCATCATGGCTGCCGACAAAGATCGCCCCCATCGCCACCACCGGTTGCGAGCGGGCCTGGGTGGCATCGGGAAAGGCCAGAGCCCATTTCAGCTTCAGCCGGGGCAGGTCCCGCGCGGTCAGGCCACCGATCGCGGCGGGCACGAAGCGGGTGTTGTCATAGCCCCATCCCACGCGCGGCGGCGGGCTCGTCAGGTCGAACCGGCCATGCGCCGCATCGCACATCTTGGGCGGCGGCGGGCCCTTGTAGGTAGAAAGGTCGGTCTTGGTCAGATATTCCACGAGCTGGCGGCGTTGCTGCTCGGTCAGCCCCGCCGCCATGGGCTTCATCACGCCCTCATCGATCGTGTGCAGGATCATCGTGGGCGACATGCCATGCAGCATATATTCGGGCGGCGCCTTGGGGCTGTTGCCATTGTGACAGCCCGCACAGTTCTGCTGGAAAATCGCCTGCCCCGGCCAAATTGGGGCGGAGCCCTGAGCCGGCGCGCCAGAGGGCGCGGGCTCTGACGCGAATCCCGCCCCGTTCAAACCGGCCATTGCCATGGCGGCGCTGATCAGGCCGGTCACCAGCCATCTTGTCCTATGCATCGATTTCCTCCATCGTAGCTTGATCAAAGCTATGATCACCGGGCGCGACGAGACAGCGGGCCAGCGTTCTGGCCCGGTGCGCCACGCGCCCGCGCAATCGTGGTTTAGGGATCCGCCTTGTGCCGCAAGCCGTCAGGCCGGGCGCTAGCAGGCGCCTTCGCAGGTCACGGCATTGCGCAACCGGTATTCGGTGGGAGTCAGGCCCGTCACCTGCTTGAAGGCGTAGCAAAAGGCGCTGGCATGGGCGAAATCGAGCTGATGGGCGATCATCTTCAAGGGTTGGCCGGTTTCCAGCAGCATGCGTTTGGCCGCGGCCATGCGCGCCTGCTCGATCTGCTGGCGCAGGGATGTGCCCGTGGTGCGGCGGAAGGCATCACGCAGGCGCGGCAGGCTGATCTCGCAATCCTCAGCGACCCTGGCCGGCGTCAGCCCCCTGAAATCGCTGGTTTCGATATAGCAGCGAACGCGGGCGAACTGTTCGGAGGTTAGCGCCCCCTCGGCCGGCGGCACGAGCCGCGACCGCGCCATCTGCAGGCGGGCAGTGTCGATGGCCAGCATTCGCAGCAGCGTGTCGAGCAGCCCCTTGGCGCCTGGGCCGGGTGTCGTCAGCTCGGCATGGATCCGGTCGAGCGTGCTGCTGATGACCGGATCATCGAACACCGGATGCGCCTCGGCCCGCGCGAAGTCGAAGTCCATATAGGGTGCAACCATCTGCGTCAGCCATTTGGCATCCAGATTGAAGGTGCGGACGGGGAAATCGGTCTCTTCCCCGATGGTCTCGACATAGACCTCGAAATCCGCGGGCGTCAGAACGATTCGCCCCAACCGCCGCTCACCCCCGATGGGCTGGGCCAGGCGCGCACGCACGGGGCGGCGCAATCCAGCCTGCATGATGTTGAAAACACTGGCCCGCTGCGAGAATGTCTGCCCCGCCCGCCAGGCGTGCGAGTCGCAGGTCAGCAGCAGCCCTTCATGCTGGCCCTCCCATTGGATGGTTCGCATAGCATCTCTCCCGGCGGGCAGTCATATCGGCGCTGCCTCGCTCGGGTCCTTATGTAGCAAATCACCGGCGCCGATAAAGCGGTGAAAATCCACGGGAGTAGTCTGCTGCTGTCCCGGCATTTACCCGCGCATGATACATCTGCCAGCCGGCCTGCCCGTCAGCGCCCCGCCCTGTCGGCCAGAACGATGTCTCCGGCGCGCCAGCCCACCGCCATCACCGGCCCGTTGATGTTGCAGGAGGGCATGGTGGGCATCACCGAAGCATCCGCCACCCGCAACCCCTGCACGCCGCGCACGCGCAACCGCGAATCCAGCACCGTATCGGGACCGTCACCCATGCGGCATGTGCCGCAGCTGTGGAAGGTGGAGCTCCCCTTTTCGCGATAGGCCCGCAAAATATCCTCATCGGAAACGATGTCCGTCACCAGATCACGCTCTTTGGCGATCAGCCGGGCCATTTCGGGCTGGCGCATCCATTCAACGGTGAAGCGATAGCATGAGATTGTGACCTCCTGATCATAGGGATCGGCCAGATAGTTCGGCTGGATGGCAGGCATCACCGCCATATCGCGCGACCGGATCCGCACCGAGCCCTGGCTGCGCGACCTGGCCGGAAAGCTGAACACCTGAAAGCTTGGCGAGGTTTCGGTTTCCGGCCCGGTTTCCAGCATGCGGGCCACGTAGGGCGCGAAAATGATCTCTGCGTCGGGGCGCGACAATCCGGGGCGGCTGCGGAAAAAGCCCGCCACGGGATAGGGCGGCGCCGCCATCGGCCCAGACCGGGTGAAGAGATAGCGCAGTCCGTTCAGCACCAAGCGGCCACCGCGGTATTGGTGGTTTTCACCCAGCTTTTCGGCCAGATCATAATTCAGCATCAAGGCGCGATGTTCCAGCAGATGCTCCCCCACGTGACGGTTCTGCGCCACGATCGGGATCCCCAGCGCAGCCAGACGCTGCGGATCCCCCACGCCGGACCGTTGCAGGATCGCCGGGCTGTTGAGCGCCCCGGCGGACAGGATGATCTCGCCCTGCGTGCGGAATATGGCCTCAGCCCCGCCGCGCAGCCCGGTCACGCCGACCGCCCTTTGCCCCTCGAACAGCACCCGCTCCGCCTCGAAGCCGGTGACGATCTCCAGATTCGGCCGGGATTTCGCCTGATCGAGGAAAGCCCGCGCCGAACTCATCCGCATCCCGCCAGCGATGGAGTGCGGGGCATAGCCCACCCCCTCCTGCATGGGGTTGTTAAGGTCCGCCACTCTGCAAAGCCCCATGCGCTCGCCCGCCGCAATAAAACTCTCGGCCAGCCGGTCCCGGCTTTCCGGCACGGTGATCTTGAGCGGCCCGCTGGTGCCCCGGCCATTCCCGGCGCCAAGCGCATGGTTCTCCATCTCGCCATAGGCTTGCCACACGGCCTCGCCGCCCCAGCCCGTGGCACCGGCCGCAACCCAATCGTCGAAATCGGCCTGCTGCGCCCGGAAATACATCATGCCATTGATCGAACTCGATCCACCCAGCAGCTTGCCGCGGATCCAGTGCTCCGCCCCGAAGCCATCGCCAGGCTCGGTCTGATAGCGCCAGGTCCGGTTCGGATTGCCCAGCACCTGGGCAATCCCCTTGGGCATCGAGACCATCGGATGGCGATGGCTCGGCCCGGCCTCGAGCAGCAGCACGCGGCTGCGCCCGTCGGCGCAGAGGCGATACGCCAGCGCCGCCCCCGCCGAGCCGGCCCCGACAATAATGTAATCCGGATTGTCCATGGTCGCCGGTCTTAAAGTTCGAGCGCACAGGGCACTTTGGGCCCCGGCGCAAAGCGGATGGGCATCGATTCCCAGCCATTGATCGTGCCGATCGAGGGATAGCGATGGGCCTTGGCGTAATCGATGGTGAAATCGGGGATCCGCGCGAAGACCTGCGCTACCATTTCCTCGAACATCATGCGGGCGAAGGTCGATCCGATGCAGCGGTGAATGCCCGAGCCGAAGGCAACGTGACGGTTGGACTCCCGGTCGAAATTGATCGTGTCGGGATCCTCGAACACGCCGGGATCGCGGTTGGCCGAAGACCAGGCAAGATAGATGCGGTCACCCTTGTTCAGCTTCGCGCCACACAGCTCGGTCTCTTCGGTAACATTGCGGGCCAGGCCGTGGATCGGCGTGTAGAAACGCAGAAACTCCTCCCGCGCAAAGGGCAGAAGCTCTGGATTGTCCATCAGCCGCTTCTTCTCCTCGGGGTGGTCGTGAAGATAGGTCAGCCCGTGGGTGGTCAGCGCGGTGGTGGTGTCCACCCCGCCGATGATGATGTTGTTCGAGAAGGACAGCACCTCGTCCAGCGTCAGCTTGTTGCCGCCGCGCGCCTCATTATGCGCAAAATAGGACAGCAGATTGTCTTCCTCGGGCAGGGTGCAGTAGCGCATGTATTCCTCGGCGCAGCGCTGGAACACCCATTGCACGCCCGCGACCACCTCGGCGTAATTGTCCGCCTCCTTGGGGGTGAAGACCATCGCATGAAGCGGATCGGCGAACTGGCGCCATTCCGAAAGCGGCAGACCCATCAGTTGCATGGTCACCATCGCCGGGACCGGGCCGGTGAAATCATTGACGAGATCCATCTCGCCGCTCTCGATCACCCGGTTGAGCAGCGCGGTGGCGAACATGCGCGCATCCTCGCGGAAGGTTTCGACGGCCTTGGGCACGAAGCGGCGATTGATGAAGCCGCGCATCACTCCCCATTCGGGCGGATCGGATTCGACCGGCAGGCCGCGCGGAATGGGGGTGAAGGGAATGGTGATGCCGCCATGGCCTGATGCGGTTTCGGGTGAAAAATTCTTGTGGCTGGAAAACAGCCTTGGTTCGCGCGCCGCCTCGACAACGGCCTCATAGCCGGTGGCGACCCAATAGCCTTCATGCTTGTCCGTCCAGGCAACCGGGCATTTCGAACGCATCTCGGCAAATTCGGGCACCCAGTTTTCGGCGTGCTGGGGCGATTCATGGTCGAAGGCGATCGGATTCGCCTTGGTGCCAACAGCTTCGGTCATGGCACGATACTCCCCTTCTCGCGGATGATGGTGATGGCCTGCTCGGGACAGGCACGCTCGGCCTGGATCACGGCATCTTCCTGCTCGGGCGGGATCTGCGCGACCAGCAGCTCGGCCCGGCCATCCTCGTCACCCAGCTGGAAAACCTTGGGCGCATAGAGCACGCACATCCCCTGCCCGACGCAGCGGTCGGGATCGATGGTTACCTTCATGTCATCACCTCAAAAGCTGTCGAGGGCCGCGTGATCGTCAATGGCGGTCAGCAGGCGGCGCAGGAATTCACGGGTGGTGCGCAGCGGCTGCATGTCCGGCATGCCGCTGGCCGGGACCAGCGTGATGGTCCAGAAGGCCAGCGCCGTCATCAGCTGCTGGCGCAGGCTGCGCCACACCTGATCGATGGGTTCGCGCGGCACGCCCGCCTGCTCCATCAGATCGAGATAGAGCGCGACCAGATCCTTCTCCCAGGCCCGGCGGTTCTCGATCGTCAGGGCGGTGGTCAGGGTGTAGATCAGATCGCGCGACCAATGGCCGACCGAGGCGATCTGCCAGTCACTCAGACCCATCCTGCCATTACTGGCGATGTACCAGTTCTTCAGATGGACATCGCAGTGGATCACCGTTTGCGGCAACGCCTTATGCGCCTCGACCGATTTCATCGTCGCGTCCCAGATCTCCGCACGCCGGGCGTAGAGCCTTGCCGGCATGAGATCCTCGCTGTCACCGAAAGCCTTGTCGCAGCAGGCCTCGAAATCGGGCGAGGCCGCCATCATCCGCGCCCACCAGGCCGGCCAAGGAATGAAAGGCAGCGTCTCGCTGCCCAGTTCGGGGCTTTCGTAAAACCTGGAATGCAGCGCGGCGAGCGTGCGGATCTGTTGCTCGGCAAGTTCGCGGGTGATCTCGGTGCGATCGTCGCAGAATTGGGCGCTGCCCCCCAGATCGCGCAGCATGATCAGCGAGGCAAAGTTTTCAGGATCGAAGCGGGCGTAAATGCCCTCGGGCGCCTCGATCTCCAGCCGGCCACGCACCTTGTTGTAGAAATCGGTCTCGATCTGCGCCGCGCGTGACAAGCCCAGCACCAGCCGGTTGTTCAGCGTTTCGGCAGCCTTGCAGAAGACCGTGGCCGGAAGCCCCGCCTTCTCGCCCGCCGCATCATAGGTCAGGAAAATGCGCCTGCGGTTGGAAGAGCCGTCATCGCGCTCATCGAAGCTGTGAGACAGCACATGCGCGCCGGGCACATCGCGACAGATAACGTCGGTCAGCCATGCATCGGTGATCGCGCCATAGCTGTGCGGCACCTCATCGGCGCGGTACACCGGGCGGTTGAGATCCTCGCTCTCGAAGAGGCCCGCGATCCTGGTGATTTCGTCCTGCATCTCATACTCCCCAATGTCAGTGCCCGGATCTCAGTTGATCGCCAGATGCGAGGGGGCCGCAGCCAGCACCACGGATTTCGTCTCAAGGAAGGGCAGCAGCCCCTCGACCCCGCCTTCGCGGCCGATCCCGGATTGCTTGAAGCCGCCAAAGGCTATGTTGAAGAAGTCTCCGGCCTGGCCGTTCTGACCAACAGTGCCTGTCCGCATCTGGCGCGCGACCCGATAGGCGCGATCCGCGTCATGGGTGAAGACACCGCCCGACAGGCCGAAGCTGGAATCATTGGCGATCGCCACCGCCGCTTCCTCGCTGTCGACGGGGATCACGCTGAGCACCGGCCCGAAGATTTCCTCCTGCGCGATCGTCGAACGGTTATCGACATTGCCGAACAGGGTCGGCTCGACATAGTACCCCCGATCGAGATGAGCCGGGCGGCCGCCGCCCGTCACCAGCATCGCGCCTTCGGCCTTGCCGGCGGCGATATAGCTTTCCACCCGGTCGCGCTGTCGCGCCATGGCCAGCGGCCCCATCTGAGTGCCCTGTTCCAGTGGATCGCCTACCACGATCCGCGAAAACCGCCCCGCCAGCGCATCCAGCAAGGCCCCCTGCCGCGAACGGCTGACCACCACTCTGGTCAAAGCCGCGCAAACCTGGCCGGTCATCAGGGTCGAATTGCCCGCCATCACATCCGCCACCTGGTCGATGTCGGCATCGTCCAGCACCAGTGCCGCCGATTTTCCACCCAGCTCCAGAGTGCAACGCGCGATGCGCTCGCCACAGATCGAGGCGATCCGCTTGCCGGCAAGGCTCGATCCGGTGAAGGTCACCTTGTCCACGCGAGGGTCGCGCACCAGCAATTCCGAAGCGGCACGGTCCGCTGTCAGCACATTGAGCACACCTGCGGGCAGGCCGATTGCCTCGGCGGCGGCGGCCACGGCATAGGCCGCGCTGGGAGCTTCTGGCGAGGCCTTCAGAATGACGGTGCAACCGGCCAGCAGAGCCGGCGCGATCTTGTAGGCGATCAGCAGGGGCGGCGCGTTCCACGGGATGATCGCGGCCACCACGCCCACCGCCTCGCGCACGAGCAGGCCAAAATTGCCGCTCTGAAGGGGTTTCACCTCCTCGAACTGGAAGGTTTCGGCCAGACCCGCGTAATAATGATAGACATGGCCAGCCCAGCCCGCCACGCCTTCTGCGGCAGGCAGGACAATGCCCATCTCCTTGGACCAGGCCCGCGCGATGGCCGGTGTCTCGGCGGTCAGCGCATTGCCCAGAGCGGTGAGATACCCGGCGCGCTTGGCATGCGACAGCTGCGGCCAGCCTCCCCGGTCGAAGGCCACGCGCGCGGCGGCCACGGCCCGGTCAATGTCAGGCTCATGGGCTTCGGCCACTTCGGTGAACAGGGCCTCGGTGGCCGGAGTGACAACGCGGAACACGGAATTGCCGGAAGCCCCCACCCAGCGTCCATCAATGTAGAGCTTGTCAGCGTTCGCAATTGTCATCCCATGTCACCTTTCGCAGTCCAGATCGGGCTGGCCACTCTCGGGGGCTGCCGTGCCCGGCGTCTCTCACCTGGCAAGAGGTAAACCTTCCATCGGCGGCGCGCAGCCTTTGCGGATTTCGAATAAGGGCAGTTTTGTTACGAACCACGCGCGTGCCCCTTGCCCAAGCCACCAAACTGGCGCCTGTCCCAAAGGCGACCTTGTCGAAACCGCCGGGCGATCCGGGCCCGCCCACTGGCATTTCCGACATCCGACACTTTCCCGCAACTTGAGGATGAAATGACACTTGGCTCCCTGATCCACGTCGAAGCGGCCCTGAATGGCCGGGCCGCGATCATCCGCCTCAACCGGCCCGATGCGCTCAATGCCCTCAACGGCCCTTTGCTCGACGCGCTGGACGCCGCGCTAGACACCATCGCGGCGAATCCCCACCTGCGCGCCGTCATCCTGACCGGTGGCGAGCGATGCTTTTCGGCAGGGGCGGATCTGAAGGAACAGCTTGCAGACCGGCTCGAGCGGGTTCGGCGTGTCCATGCGCTGGTGCTGCGCCTTCAGGCGTTTGCGGTGCCGCTGATCGCGGCCATCGAAGGCTGGGCCCTGGGCGGAGGGCTGGAACTGGCGATGGCCTGCACCTTTCGCGTGGCCGCTCCGGGCGCGCGGCTGGGGCTGCCCGAGGTGCATCTGGGCGCCATCCCCTCCTTTGGCGGCACGCAGCTGAGCACGCGCCTGTTGGGAACCAGCCGGGCGCTCGAACTGCTGTGCTGGGGCGATCCTCTCGATGCCGCACAGGGCCTGGCAATCGGCCTGGTCAACTGGCTGGCGGCTGAAGACGGCGGCGCCCTCGCCATGGCCCTGCAACGCGCCGAGGGTTTGGCGCAGCGGTCTCCGGAGGCGATCGGCGGTATGCTGGCGGCAGTGCGCCAGGGATCGCAGCTGCCTTTGGCATTGGCGCTGGCCATCGAGGAAAGCATCACCGCCAGCCTGATCGCCCAAAGTGAAGCAGACGCCATCAAAGCGGCCTTCACGGCACGAACACGCACCATCTGAGCAAGGATCGCCCCCCATGTCTTTTCATGTGTCTTTTCATGTGTCTTTTCGTATGTCTTGGCCCATTCTGGGCACGGCGATGGCGGCCCTCGCGATCGCTGGCATGACCCCTCTGGCGGCTCATGGCCCGCCAGTTGCAGACCCCGACGCCCGCCTGCGCGATTCGGCCAGTGGCGCTGATTGGCCAGCCTATGGCCGCACCCTTGGCGAACAGCATTTCAGCCCACTCTCCGCGATCAGCACCGGCACGGTTGCCCGCCTGGGCCTGGCCTGGAGCATCGACCTTCCCCCCGGCAACCCGATGAGCGCGCCGATCGCCGTAAATGGGGTACTCTACACCGCGACCGGCTACAGCGTGGTACGCGCCATCGATGGCGCAAGCGGCAGAATCCTGTGGACCTACGACCCGCATGCCGCAGAGGCCGCCGGCAAAAAGCTGCGCATGAACTGGGGCAGCCGTGGCCTGGCCTGGTGGGAGGGGCGGCTTTACGTCGGCACGGTCGATGGCAGGCTGATCGCGCTGGAGGCCCGAACCGGCAAGACGCTGTGGAGCGTGATGACGGTTGGCAAGGAGGATATGCGCAGCATCACTGGCGCGCCGCGCGTCTTTGACGGCAAGGTGCTGATCGGCCATGGCGGCGCCGATGTCGGCCCGACGCGGGGCTATGTCACCGCTTATGATGCGCGCAGCGGCCGCCAGCTCTGGCGGTTCTATACGGTGCCCGGCAATCCGGCGGATGGCTTCGAGGACAGCGCCCAGGCCATGGCCGCCAAGACCTGGAGCGGGCGCTGGTGGGAGCATGGCGGCGGCGGCACCGCCTGGAACACCTTCAGCTATGACCCCGAAACGCGCAGCCTGTTCATCGGCACGGGCAATGGCGCCCCCTGGAACCACCGGGTCCGCAGCGAGGGCAAGGGGGACAATCTGTTCCTCTGCTCGATCATCGCGCTGGATGCCGATACCGGGCGCTACAAATGGCACTTCCAGTTCAACCCTGGCGAGACCTGGGATTACAACGCCGCCATGGACATGCATCTGGCCACGCTGCCCATCGCCGGAAAGCCGCGCAAGGTGGTGATCGAGGCGCCCAAAAACGGCTATCTCTATGTCATCGACAGGAACACCGGCGCCTTCATTTCGGCGGACCGGATCGCCAAGGTGACCTGGGCCAGCGCGATCGATTCTGTCACCGGGCGTCCGGTCGAAACGCCCGGCGCGCGCTACGCGGACGGCCAGTCCTTCGAGCTCTGGCCCAGCCCTCACGGCGCCCACAGCTGGTTGCCATCGGCCTTCAGCCCGCAGACCGGGCTGGTCTATGTGCCGGTGATGAACAGCGGCGAGACCTTCAGCAACGCCGGGATCGATCCGCAAAGCTGGCGTCATCCCGATACGGGCGAATGGTCTCCGGCAGCCAGGGTGGTGCCGGTCAGCGGCCAGCAGGACAGCTATCTGCTGGCATGGGATCCCCTGCGCCGCCGCCAGGCGTGGAAGGTGCCCACACCAGCAGCCTGGAATGGCGGCGTGCTGGCAACAGGCGGCAGGCTGGTGTTTCAAGGGCAAGGCCAGGGGCGCTTCATCGCCTATGACGCCGCGAGCGGGCGCCGGCTCTGGTCTTTCGATGCGGGGGTGCCCGTGCTGGCCCCGCCCATCGCCTACACCGCGCGCGGCAAGGAGTATATTACGGTACTGGCGGGCGTCGGCACCACTGCCGGTGTACTCGGCGGCGAAATGGCCATGACGGTCGATTATCGCAGCCAGCAACGCCGGATCCTGACCTTTGCCCTGGGGGGCAGTGCCAGGCTTGCTGCGCCCGTGCCGGTCGTTTCGGCCTGGCATGACGATCCCGCCTTGTTGCCCGATGCCCAAGCCGCCGAACGCGGATTTGGCCTGTTCGCGCGGCGCTGTGTCGCCTGCCACGGCATGCCCGGCGCATCGGGCGGCACTGCGCCGGAACTGCTCCGCTCCGCCATGCCCGGATCCGCCGAGACCTTCGAGCAGATTGTCCGCCACGGCGCATTGCAGAGCCAGGGCATGCCCGCTTTCGCTGAGCTTTCCACCCAGCAGCTGACGGACATCAGGCAGTTTCTGCATGCGCAGGCCCATCGACAGGCCAATTGAGCCCCCAATTGAGCCAAGCCCCCGCCACGCATGGCGCGGCGGTTGGGTACAGGCCTTGGGCGGTTCAATCTTCCGGGGCGATCTCCACCTTCAGGCCGTCCAAGGTAGCCTCGAACCGGAGCTGACAGGACAGGCGTGAGCTTTCCTTCCGATTGTCGGAACTGTCGAGCAGATCGTCCTCGTCAGAACTTATCGGTGGCAGCCGGTCGGCAAAATCCGGGTGCACATAGACGTGGCATGTCGCGCAGGAACAGCTGCCCCCACACAAGGCCAGAAGCTCATCGAAACCATTGTCCCGCATGATTTCCATCACGGAACGACCGGCGATCCCCTCGACTGCGGTCTCCTTGCCGTCACGGTCGACGATCAGCAATGTACCCATGATTGTACGATCCCCTCATTGAATGGCTGTAGCTGCCCCCTCACAGGCAGGATTTTCTGGCTACAGGCCACCTTACCCCATGGCTTGGGCGGCCACCTGCGCGGCGATCCGGTCACGGATCTGATCGGGCGTGCCATCCATCACCTCATTCACCAGGGCCCGCTTGAGGAAGAGATGGCAATTGTATTCCCAGGTGAAGCCGACACCGCCATGCATCTGGACCGCATCCTCGCCAATGGCCCGGAAAGCCTCGACCGCCAGGATCCGGCTTTGAGCAGCCAGCACCGCCCAGCCCTCGCTCCGGCGGGCGAAAGCGCTGCTGGCATGGCGCGCCAGAGCGCGGGCCAGTTCCAGCGCTACCTTGTGATCCGCCGCGCGATGCTTGAGCGCCTGAAACGATGCGATCGGCCGCCCGAACTGCTGGCGCCCCAGCATATAATCGATGGTTTCGCTCAGGCATTGCGAGGCCGCACCGATGGAATCCCACGCCAGAGCCAGATCGCCATGGGCCTGGGCCACGGCCAGGGCCAGACTGCCATCCACCGCCAGACTGCCTTGCTCGCCCTCGACCGAAAGGGCAGCATAAGCGCGGCCACGATCCCATGTCTCGACCGGAACAAGGCTGACCCCCACAGCATCGGCCGGGATCAGCCGCGCGGCGGAGCCATCGGCGGCGATCAGCAAAAGATGCGTGGCACGATCAGCCCCGCCCACAATCCGCACCTGCGCATGATCAGGAGTCTGGCCCGCCGGCAACACGATGGTCGCAATCCGCCACCCCTGCCCGACAAGATCCGACAGAGCCTCCGCATGGCCACCGGTGGCCAGAACATCGATGGCGGCCATCGTTCCTGCCAGCCAGCTTGGCGCCAGAGCACGCCCCATTTCCTCATAGATCGGGGCCAGCGCCTCGAAACTCTGGCCCAGCCCGCCCTGCGCCTCGGGCACGATCAGCAGATACCAGCCCAGTTCGGCCATCTCCGCCTCCAGCGCCGCGCATCCCGCATCCTTGCCCTCCCAGGCGGCGCGACGTTCGACCTTATTCGCCAGGAAGCGCTGCGCGGTTTCACGGATCTCCTCGGGATCGATGCGCGTCTCACTGTCCAGAACCGTCATACCAGCGCCTCCCGTGGCATGCCCAACACGCGCTCCGCGATGATGTTGCGCTGGATCTCGTTGCTGCCGCCCGCAATATTGTATTGATAACTGTTGAGAAAATCGAACATCCAATTGCCAGTTTCATAGCCGGCACCCAGAATGTAATCCGTATCGCGCAGTGCGGCCAAGCCCTCCAACCGCAGGCCAAGCGCCGTGAAATCACGCGACAGCCGCGCATAGGCCAGCTTCAGGATGGAGGCATCGCCAACCCTCTCCTGCCCGGACATCCGGTTGCTCATCAGCGTGGCCAGCATCGCCCGCAAGGCCTCGATGCGCGCCGCAATATCGACCACGGCGCGCGCGCTCTGCGTATCGAGACGCTCCTGCCCGCCAGCCGCTGCAACCAGCCGCCACAGGGACAGCGCCAGACGCTCGGTCAGCTCCACCAGCGTCAGCCCCCGCTCCGAGGAGAGCGTCACCTGCGCAACCTTCCAGCCCTTATTTTCCTGGCCGACCAGATTTTCCACCGGGATCTCGACCTCATCCAGAAAGATCTCGGCGAATTCCTCATCGCCGGTGATTTGCTTGATGGGGCGCACTTCCACGCCTTTGGATTTCATATCCATCAGCAGGAAGGTGATGCCGCCCTGCTTCGGGCCGCTGCTGTCGGTGCGCACCAGCAGCAGGCACTGATCGGCAAATTGCCCCAGCGTCGACCAGATCTTCTGCCCGGACACGATGTAGCGGTCGCCCTTGCGCACTGCACGGGTGCGCAGGCTGGCCAGATCCGAACCGGCGCCCGGCTCGGAAAAGCCTTGGCACCAGATCTCTCCCTTCAGGATCGCCGGCAGATGGCGGGCGCGCTGCGCCTCTGTGCCGCATTCCACCAGCGTCATCGCGGCATGGTAGAGCGAGACGAAGAACAGGCTCATGCGCGGGGCGCCCGCGCGTGCCAACTCCTCGAAGATGGCGATCTGCTCGGGCAGGGAACGGCCCCCGCCCGCATAATCCTTTGGCCAGTGCGGCGTGGCATAGCCCCCCTCGACCAGACGGGCGAACCAGGCCTTTTGCGCCGCCAGGAAGCCGGGAAGATTGTCCCCATGCTGATGGTCGCGCCAATCGGCGGGCAGGTTCCGGGCCAGCCACTGGCGAAGTTCGGCCCGCAAGGCGTGTGTCTGGTCTTGGTCGCTCACAGCAAGTCCCCGAATTTATTGGCCGGTAAAAACAGGCGGGCGCTTTTCAAGAAACGCGTTCACCGCCTCGGCGTGATCCCGCGTGGTATGACACAAGGCCTGCGCCGCCGCCGAGGCCTCCAGAATGGCCGACAGGCTGGCCAGCCGGCTTTCCCGGATCAGCCGCTTGGTCATGCGCACGGCATGGGGCGGATTGGCCGCGATGCGCTCCGCGAGAGCACGCGCCTCCCCTGCCAACGCGGCGGCGGGCACCACCCTCGACACCAGACCGCAAGCCAAAGCCTGCGCCGCATCGAGCAGATCGCCGGTGAAGGCCATCTCGCTGGCCTTGGACCAGCCCACGATGCGCGGCAGCAGCCAGGCCCCGCCATCGCCGGGCACGATGCCCATCTTCACGAAGCTTTCGGCGAATTTGGCGGTATCGGCCGCGATGCGAATGTCGCACATGCAGGCCAGATCGCAGCCCGCCCCGATGGCCGGGCCATTGACCGCCGCGATGACCGGCACCTCGATGCTCTCGAACAGCAGGGGCAGCCGTTGGATCCCGTTGCGGTAGTTGCGCCTGGTGATCGTTGGCGCCGGATCGTTCAGCCCGCCGCCCTGGCGCATCGAGGCGATATCCCCCCCCGTCGAAAAGGCCGATCCGGCCCCGGTAAGGATCACCACCCGGCAATCCAGATTCCTGTCCGCCTCGGTGATCGCAGTACAGAGTGCATCGATCACCGGCGGTTTCGAAATGGGATTGCGCGCTTCGGGCAGGTTCAGCGTGAGGGTCAGAATGCCCTGCGAGAAGTCGGCAAGAACGAACTCGCTCATCGCGGGGGCATCCGAATGGCGCCATCGATGCGGATGGTTTCCCCATTGAGCATCGGGTTGGCGATGATCTGCTCGGCCAGCAGCGCGAATTCGCTGGGGCGGCCCAGCCGACGCGGATGCGGCACAGCTGCGGCCAGCGCCTCGCGGACGTCTTCCTTCACGCGTTCCAGGATCGGCGTGTCGAAGGTGCCAGGGGCAATGGTGCAGACGCGGATCTGGTGGCTGGCCAGATCGCGCGCGGCCACGATGGTCATGCCCACGATGCCCGCCTTGGCCGAAGCATAGGGAATCTGTCCAATCTGCCCTTCGAAGGCGGCCACCGAAGCCGTCATGATGACCACCCCGCGCTCACCCTCAACCGGTTCATTCTTGGCCATGCGCGCGGCGCCAAGGCGCAACACGTTGAAGCTGCCGATCAGATTGATGCGGACGACGGTCTCATAGACCTCCAGCGAGCCGGGATTTCCCTCCCGGTCGACCACCCGGATCGGGCCGCCGCGCCCGGCGCAATGCACCACGGCACGCAAGGTGCCCAGTTCCTGCGCCACATCGAAGACAGCGTCCATCTGCTCGGTGTTGGTGACATCGGCGGCCACGAAACGCGTGCCGCCACCGATCTCGCGCGCGACCTCCTCACCGTTCGGCGCCAAATCGGCGATGACCACGCGGGCCCCCGTGGCCACCAGCTTTTCCGCCGTCGCGCGCCCCAGGCCCGATGCCCCGCCCGTGACGACTGCGACAATACCCTTGATCTCCATGGTCCATCACCCTGCTTAGAAGCGTTCGATAATCGTTGCATTGGCTAGGCCCCCGGCCTCGCACATGGTCTGCAGGCCATAGCGCCCGCCGGTTTCGATCAGCCCCTGCAGCATCGAGCCCATCAGCCGTGTGCCCGAAGCGCCCAGCGGATGCCCCAGCGCGATCGCCCCGCCGCGCGGATTGAGCCGGGCCGGATCGGCCTTCAGCTCCTTGAGCCAGGCCAGCGGCACCGGCGCGAAAGCCTCATTGACCTCGATATGGTCCATGACCTCGATCGACAGGCCAGCCTTGCGCAACACGCGATGGGTGGCGGGGATCGGCGCGGTCAGCATCAGCAGGGGATCATCGCCGATGACATCGAAGGCCACGAAACGTGCCTTGGGCTGCAGGCCAAGCCGGTTGGCGGCCTTTTCCGACATAATCAGCGCGACCGAGGCTCCATCGGTGATCTGCGAGGAATTGCCCGCCGTGATGCTCCAGCTGATTTCGGGAAAACGCGCGGCAAGCACATCATTGTTGAACGAGGTGCGCAGCTGCGCCAGCCCTTCGGCGGTGGTGGTGGCACGGATCGTCTCATCCTGCGCGACGACGCCGTCGGGGGTTTCGATGGGAACAATTTCATGGCCCAGCCCGCCCGCCAGACGCGTGGCCTCGGCCAGTTGGTGCGAACGCGCGGAATAGGCATCCATTGCGTCGCGGTCGATCTGCCAGCGCGCGGCGATCAGCTCGGCCGCCACGCCCTGGCCGACCGTGTCGGGAAAGCGCTGGTCATAGGCGACCCCATGCGGGTCGGCCCCCATCCGGGCCGAGCCCATCGGCACCCTGCTCATGGATTCGATTCCGCCTGCCAGCACGATGTCATAAGCGCCCGCGGCGACGCCCTGCGCCGCGAAATGCACCGCCTGCTGGCTCGATCCGCAGCGTCGTTCGACCATGGTGCAGGGCACATGGGTGGGATAGCCGGCCGCCAGCCAGGCGGTGCGGCCAACCGGCACGGCCTGCTCGCCCGCCTGGCTGACGCAGCCCATGATCAGATCATCGACCGCGCCAGGATCAAGCTTGTTGCGCTCGACCAGCGCCACCAGCACCTGGCGCAAAAGATCGGCGGGATGAACACCGGACAGGATGCCACCCGCCTTGCCCCGCCCCATCGGGGAGCGAACGATATCGATGATAACAGGCACGTTCTGCATGCTGATCCTCTTCGGGAATACTGTAATGTTTCGAAAACATGATGACTTTGTTTGCCAATTCAGGCCATAGCGCGCGCAGGCCGGGCAACATGACCTTCAACTCAGGACAAGATTCCATCATCCTCGGCGCGATAAGGGCGCGGATCGGCATGATCGCGAAACTTTCTGGTCCATTCAGGGTCGCCGATCATCGCCCGCCCCACCGCAACCAGATCGAATTCTTCCTTGCTGAACCGCTCAAGCAAGGGGGCAAAGTCGGTCACGGCGGCGGTTGCCTTCACGCGATCGTACATGCCCTGGTTGATGCCGACACCGCCGACCGCCATCGACAGGGCACCGGTCACCTTGCGCGCCCAGCCCGCCAGCGAGTCCGGCGATCCTTCAAAACCCGCGCGGTTGTAATAACGCACGCTGGCATCGAAGACATCGACCCCCGCATCGGCCAATGGCTGCAAAACGTCGGCCAGTTCTTCTGGCGTATCGGCCAGTGTCGCGCGGAAATCCTGCTGCTTCCACTGCGAAAAGCGGAAGAAGATTGGCAGGTCCTGGCCAATTTCCGCGCGGATACGGCGCACGATCTCCGCCCCGAAGGCAGAGCGACGATTGCGGTCTCCGCCCCAGCGGTCATCGCGTTGGTTGGTTCCTTCCCACAGGAAATTGTCGATCAGATAGCCATGGCCGCCATGCAGCGCGATCCCGTCGAAACCCACCGCCACCGCATTGACCGCACTGCGCACGAAAGCCGCGATGGCATCCTCGATATCCTCTTCGCTCATCGGCACGCCGATGACGGGATCCTTGGGGATGCTTGTCGGGTTGATCGACGTCATCCGGCCCAGCGGGCCCCAGAGGCCCGACGGGCTGACGCTGGGCACATCCGGGTTGGGGCCGGTGCCCGGCTTGCGCATGGCCCCCTGATGCCAGAGTTGCGGTATGATCCGCCCGCCATGCTGATGCACGGCCTTGACCACCTCCGCCCAGCCATCCAGCGCGTCGCCGCTCATCACCGGAACGTTGTTTTCGCCCAGACCGGCATCGCCCAGGGCTGCAGCGTGATCCACCGCCACGCCCTCGGTGATGATCAGCCCGGTTCCCCCTTCCGCGCGGCGGCGGTAATAGGCCACGACATCCTCGGTCGGCACACCATCCGGACAGAAGCCGCGCGTCATCGCCGACATGACGATCCGGTTGCGCACCGTGACACCGCGAATAGTCAGAGGCGTAAACAGGCTCTCACGGTCCAAAGCCACATCGACAGTCATGACACAGATATCCTTGCTGAACGTCCATCCGTGGTGTCGCAGGAAACCGGTCGCGCCAAGCGGTCAGTGCAGGGGGACAAGACCGGCTGCGTCCACGGGCAAGCTGTCAGCCGACCGCACCTTTCTCTTCCGCCCAGAACGGCGCGCGCAACTCCCGGCGCAGCAGCTTGTTGCCGGCGTTGCGGGGCAGCGTGGCCGCCAGAACCACACGCCGGGGCATCTTGAAACGGGCAATCCGCCCCTCCAGCCAGGCGCGGATCTCCACCAGCGTGGGGGCAGCAGTCCCCGGACGGGGCACCAGAATGGCCACCACATCCTCGCCCCATGTCACCGACGGCGCGCTTACCACGGCAACGTCCAGCACGGCGGGATGACCGAAGATCGCATTCTCGACCTCGGCAGGATAGACATTCTCGCCGCCTGTGATGATCGTGTCCTTCGCCCGGTCGAGCACGTAGAGATAGCCCTCGGCATCCATGCGCCCGATATCGCCGGTGCGCATCCAGCCATCGGGGCGCAGGACTTCCACATCGGCATCCGGCCTCCGCCAATAGCCCGCCATCACCGAGGGCGAACGTATGGCAATCTCTCCGATCTGCCCGGCGGGCAGGGAGCCCCATTCATCATCGACAACCGCCAGCTCCACCCCCGGCATGGCCCGCCCAGCCGAGCGCAGACGGTCTGCCTGGCTTGACAGGTGATCCTCCGGTGACAAGGCGACAACACCGCCCGCCGCCTCGGTCATCCCATACATCTGGATGAAATCGCAGCCAAACAGCGCCATCGCGGCACGCAGCAGCGCCTCGGCGATGGGCGCGGCGCCATAGGTGATAAATTTCAGCGAGGACAGGTCACGCCTCTCCACACCCGGATGCTGCATCAGCAGTTGCATCGCGGCGGGCGCCAGCAAGATATGGCTGACCCTGTGGCGCTCGATCAGCGCCAGCACGCCGGGCGGATCGAACTCGCTGGTGATTGCCACCTGCGCCCCGGCGTAAAGCCCGAAAAGCGCGTAAGCCGTGCCGGCGATATGAGCGACCGGCAAGACAAGCGCCACCGTATCGTCGCGCCGGGGAAACCAGGCAAAGCCGGCGCGATAGCCTGGCGCCCGCAAGGCCAGCATATTCGCATGGGTGAGCATGGCCCCCTTGGGGCGCCCCGTGGTACCCGAAGTATAGACCTGGAACACGATCCGATGCGGATCGGCGACAAAGGGCGGCAGAGCAACCCGCGATCTGGGCAGGAGCGCGGCATAGTCCAGCAGCATCGCCGGAATATCCTCCCGCGCCGCCAGCCTGCTGGCCATGGCGAGAAACGCCGCATCGGCATAGAGGCTGCGCATGGCGGCATCCGCCACGATAAAGGCCATCTCGGCTTCGGCCAGACGCCAGTTGAGCGGCACCAGCACCAACCCGATCCGTGCGACAGCATAGAGCAGCACGAAATAGCTGTCGCTGTTTTTGCCCAGATAGCCGATGCGGTCGCCCGGCCCGAAACCCGCCGCGATCAGACGCGTGGCCATGGCCTCGGACTGGTCATGCAGCGCCGCATAGGTCGTCGTGCGGCCCGCAAAGGCCAGAGCGGCGCGATCCGGCGTGGCGGATGCATGATAGGCCAGCTCATCCCACAAGGTGGTCAGGCGATCATGGGCAAGGCCGAAGGCATCACCCATGCGCTCAACAGCCTTTCCACACCGGCGCGCGCTTTTCCGCAAAGGCCGCCGCCCCTTCGCGGGCATCGTCGGAAGCGAAAACCGGCGCAGTGATCACAAATTGCCGCTCGAACATCTCGGCCTCCGGCCATTCCCGGCTATCGTTAAGCACCTGGCGGCTGACCGACACCGCCATCGGCCCATTCCCGGCGATCAAGCGGGCCACATCCAGCGCCGTGGCCAGCGCCTGTCCCTCAGGCACCATGCGGTTGATGACCCCGGCGGCGGCCAGGCGCGAGGCGGGATAGATGTCTCCGGTCAGCACAAATTCGGAGGCCAGCTTGATCGGCATTTGCCGTGGCAGGCGCACCAGCCCGCCAGCGTTGGCCACCAGCCCGCGCTTCACCTCGGTGAGACCGAATTTCGCGGTTTCGGCGGCGATCACCATGTCACAGGCCAGCATGATCTCGAAGCCGCCCGCCAAGGCATAGCCCTCGACCGCCGCGATGAAGGGTTTTTCCAGCTTCGACTGGGTCATGCCGGCAAATCCGGTACCGGGCAGCCGCACCACCTCGCCGCGCAGGAAGGCCTTCAGGTCCATCCCCGCGCAAAAACTGCCACCCGCGCCCGTGATCACGGCGCAGCGGATCGCGGGATCGGCATTGATCCTGATGACGGCGGCCTCGGCGGCCAGCGCTGTCTCACGGTCGATGGCATTGCGCGCTTCGGGACGGTTGATGGTGATGACAGCAACGCCATCCTGTATATCGAATTCAACGGGCATCGCGGTTTCCCCCTTCATCCATGCGCCTAAATCGAGCGCGCAATCAGCAATTTCATGATTTCGCTGGCACCGCCGTAGATGCGGAAAGCTCTGGCGTCCTTGTACATCTCGGCGATGGGGTATTCGAGCATGTATCCATAGCCACCGAACAGCTGCAGACATTCATCGATGACAAAGGCCTGCGCCTCGGTGACGAAGAGCTTGGCCATGGATGCGGTCGATGGATCGAGCGCCTTGTTCAAAAGCTGTTCGGTGCAATGGTAAAGAAAGGTCTTTGCCGCCGTGGCCCGTGTCTTGCATTCCGCCAGCTTGAATTTCGTGTTCTGCTGATCGAACAGGCATCCGCCAAACATCTTGCGCTGCTTGGCATGATCGACTGTGAGCGCCAGCGCGGCCTCGATCATCCCCATCGCCTGCCAGGCGATCACCAGCCGTTCCTTGGGCAGTTGCTCCATCAGCATACCAAAGCCGCGGCCCTCGACACCGCCGATCAGATTTTCGGCGGGCACGCGCATGTCGTTGAAGAAGAGTTCGGCGGTGTCGCGCCCTTCCTGCCCCAGCTTGTCCAGCAGGCGGCCCCGCTCGAAACCCTCGACCTTGTCGACCTCCACCGCGAACAGGGAAATGCCTTTGGCCCCGGCAGAAGGATCGGTCTTGGCCGCCACCACCACCAGCGAACAGGCATGGCCATTCGAGATAAAGGTCTTTTGCCCGTTGATCACATAATGATCGCCATCGCGCCGCGCGCTGGTGCGCATCCCCTGCAGGTCGGATCCGGCCCCCGGTTCGGTCATCGCCACAGCCAGCAGCGTCTCGCCCGAGACCACGCCCGGCAACCAGGCCCGGCATTGCTCGGGGGTGGCATAATGGTAGATGTAGGGCGCCACCACGGTAGTATGCAGCGAATAAGCGAAGTTGAGCGCGTTTTTCAGCCCCTGCCGCTCCATCACAATGGCGTCATAGCGGAAATCCAGACCGGAGCCGCCATAAGCCTCGGGAATCGTCGCGCCAAGGATGCCTGCAGCACCCGCCTTGCGCCAGGTGTCCTGCTCCACGAATCCCTGCTCGCGCCAGCGCGCCAGAGTGTGCGCATCGGCATTCTCGTCCAGAAAGCGGTCGACCATGGCCTCGAACAGGCGCAGATCTTCGTCGTCCATGAAGGCAGGGCGGGGTAAATCGAAGGCGGCCAAACCCAGGCGCTCCTCTTTTGGGGAATTGCTTCCGGTCTCCTACACCGGATGCCGCGCCCGCGCTTTGACTGGGGTTGCAGTGAAACGATGCATGGCCTGCACTGCGGCGCGAAAGCATCGCGGCCCTGCCCCCACCCCGCTAGAGCTGAAGGCACGTGGGAGAAACAGGCATGACAAAAATGTACGATGTGATTGTGGCCGGTTCCGGCTCGGCGGGCATGGTGGCGGCGGTACGCGCGGCGTCACGCGGCCTCAACGTGCTGGTGATCGAAAAGACCCACAAGATCGGCGGCACATCGGCCACCTCGGGCGGGGTGATCTGGATCCCCAATCACGGCCTGGGCACCCCTGACAGCGCAGCCGAAGCGATGACTTATGTGCGCTCCGTGGCGAATGGCCCTGTGCGCGAGGACCGCATCGACGCCTTCCTGGAGGCCGGGCCACGCATGATCGCCTTTCTCAAGGAGATCGGCATGGCGCCGGTGGTCATGCCCTGGCCGGACTATTTCCCGGAGAATCCGGGGGCCCGCGCGGATCGTTCGATCGTCTTTCCCAAATATGACGGTCGTCGCCTGGGCGATCTCTTCCCGCTGATCCGCGAACAGTTCACCCGTTTCAAGCTTATGAACCGCTATACGCTTGATTTTATGGAGGCCAACACCATCTCCACGCGCTCTCCGGGGTGGAAACGCGAAGTACTCAAGGTGATGGGCCGCTATTGGTTCGATCGCAACACGCGCGGGCTCACACGGCGCGACCGCCACTTCAGCCTGGGCGCGGCGCTGATCGGCCCGCTGGTCGAGCGTTACAGGGCGATGCGGGGCGAGTTTCTGCTCGGCACGGCTGCCAAGGCCTTTCTGCTGGAAGAAGGGCGCGTGGCCGGCGTGGTGACAGAGCGCTTCGGCCGCACCGAGACCATCCGGGCACGCCATGGGGTGATCGTCTGCGCGGGCGGCTTCGAATGGAATCAGGAGCTGCGCAACCGCTTCTTCACCATCCCCGGCGACACCCGCAACAGCAGCACGCCCGAGGAAGCCAATCGCGGAGAGCTGCTTCAGGCGGGGCTGGAGATCGGCGCCAAGACCGAATTCACCGAAACCGGCTGGTGGGTGCCCACCATGTCGATCCCCCTCACCACCGCCTCGAATTTCGAGGAAATCCATCAGGCCGTGTTCGATGTCGGGCGCCCGCACAGTGTCTGCGTCAACCGCAATGGCGACCGCTTCGTCGACGAGGCCTGCGGCTATGACCGTTTCGGCAATGCGATGATGGAGGACCAGCTGCGCACCGGCGCCAACACCCCGTGCTGGCTGGTGTTTGACGCCAGCTTCCGCCGCAAGTTCACCGCCGGCGGGATCATGCCCACCGCACTGATGCCGGACCGCCGCATCCCGCCGGACTGGTGGGACCACTACATCTTCCGCGCCGACACGCTGGCCGAACTGGCCGCGAAGATCGAGATCGATCCCGCCAGGCTGGAGGCGACCGTCCTTCGCATGAACGCTTATGCCAAATCGGGCGTGGATCCGGAATTCGGGCGCGGCGGCAATGCCTATGATCGCAACTTCGGCGACCCCTCGCTCAAGCCGAACCCCTGCCTGGGCGCCATCGTCAAGGCGCCCTATTATGCCGTGCCGATCAGCCTGGGCGATCTGGGGACCAAGGGTGGCCTGAAATGCGACGCTCAGGCGCGGGTGCTGGGGGCGGATGATGCACCGATCAAAGGGCTCTATGCGGCAGGCAATGCCTCGGGATCGCCTTTCGGCAATGCCTATCCCGGTGCGGGCGGGACCATCGGCCCGGCCATGACCTTCGGCTTTGTCGCCGCCGACATGGTGGCCGCCGAGGCCAGAGTGAACATCGGGGTGAACAGCAGCCCGGCACAGGTCACCGCCTGACCCCAGGCAAAGGGGGAAGGGGGAGGGATACCCCTCTCCCCTCGTCACAAGGTGTAGCCGCCATCCACGATCAGGGTCTGCCCGGTGAGATAGCTGGCCCGCTCCGAGGCAAAGAAGGCAGCGGCCTCGCCGACGTCCCCGGCCAGGCCGAAGCGGCGCAAGGGAATGGATTTACGGAATTTTTCCCAGAATTCCGGCGTCATCCGCTCGGCAATGAACAACTCGCCCAGACCCGCGTTCATCGCGCCGGGGGCGACAGAATTGGCCCGGATGCCAAAGCGCCCTTCTTCCTTGGCAATTCCCCGGCACAAGGCCTCGATCGCGGCCTTGGGCGCGGCGGAAATCGTATCCCCCACAATCACCCGCGTGTTCGCCATCGAGGTCACCGCCACGAAATTTCCGCCCTGCTGCGCGCGATACAGCGGCAAAACCGCCGACACCACGCGGGTGAAGCCCAGCGCCTCGGCATCGAAGACCGCGCGCCACTCCTCCTCGGTGATCTCACCGATCTGCGGCTGCTCGATGGCCAGGCCCGCGGCCCAGACCACCGTATCGATCGCACCGCCTCGCGCCCGCGCTTCCTCGACCACCGCAAAGACCGAGCCCCTGTCGGTGACATCGCAAGGCACCGCCCAGCCCTGGCAGGTTTCGGGCAGGCTGGCCGCCAGAGCCTCCGCCTTCTCGCGCCCGCCGCGATAGGTGATCACGATGTGAGCCCAATCCCGCGCCAGCGCACGGACGCATCCCGCGCCCAGCCCACCGGACCCTCCGAAAACGATCGCGCATTTGCCCATGCCCTGTTCCCTTTCAAGCTCTTATGGTGCTGCCCCCATCGACAGCCAGTTCGACACCTGTGGTGAAACCCGAAGCATCCGAAGCCAGCCAGAGCGCGGCCTGCGCCACCTCCTCGGGCTTGCCGATGCGGGCCATGGGATGGATCCTGGCGAAGAGCGCATAGGCCTTGTCGCGCTCCAGCCCTGTCTTGCGCAATTCTTCCTCGAACATTTCGGTCTCAATGCCACCGGGGATCACGGCGTTCACCCGGATGGGGTCGCCAGCGGCGGCGCATTCCAGCGCGAAAACACGGGTCAGCGCATTCAACGCCGCCTTGCTGACGCTGTAGGCGGTGAAGCCCGGCGTCACCCGCACTCCAAAGGCGGAGGAGATGTTGACGATGCTGCCCGGCCTACTATCGCGGCGCATCAGCCCGATCGCCGCGCGGCACCCCAGGAACGGGCCGCGCAGGTTCACATCCATATGATCCTGCCAATTGGCATCATCGGTGTCGATCAGCCGGGCACTGCGCGTGATCCCGGCACAATTGACCAGCACATTGAGCGCCCCCCACTGCTCGTCCAACTGCGCAACCGCCGCACGCCACTGGCTGTCAACGGTGGTATCCAGCGCGATGGGCAGCACATCACCGGGGATCTGCCCGGCGGACTGGCGGGCTTGCTCGATGGTCCGCGCCGCAAGGGCCACCCTTGCCCCTTCGGCGGCAAAGCGCCTCGCGATGGCAAACCCGATCCCCTTCGCCCCCCCGGTGACGAGCGCGACCTTTCCTTCAAGCGCAAGCATGGCCTCAGACCTCCTTGTTCGAAGTCTTTGTGAGGTGCGGGGCGGCCCGGCTCAAGCAAAGTCCCCACTTCGCCGTCCTGCGCATGGATCAGTGCACCGGCAGTCAAGTCCCCGCCCTGTCATCGGCCTGCGCTGCGGGCTATCGTGACGTCATAGAAGATCCAGCCAGACCATAACAAAGGGATGAGCATGACTTACGAAACGCTGACGCTCTCTTTCGATGAGGGCGTGGCCGAATTGCGCTTCTCGCGTCCCGATCTGCTCAACCGCTTCGACATGCCGGCCCATGTCGAATTCGTTGCTGCGCTCGAAGCGGTGGCCAACCGGCTGCCGGATGTTCGGGTGCTGATCCTGTGCGGCGAAGGCCGCGCCTTTTCGGCGGGAGGCGATTTCGACGAGATGCTCGACGCGCACCGCAGCAGAGCGATACGCAACGATATGGTCAAATATGCCAAGCTGGTCTTCCAGGGTGTGGCTGATCTGCCCATACCGGTGATCTCGGCGGTGCAGGGCGCGGCCATCGGGCTGGGCGCCACGGTGGCCACGGTGTCAGACATCGTGGTGGCCTGGAAAGACGCCAAGATTGCCGACACCCATGTCAATGTCGGCCTTGTCGCCGGGGATGGGGGCGTCATCAGCTGGAGCCAGTCGATCGGCATCAACCGCGCCAAGCGCTACCTGCTCACCGGAGACGTGATCACCGGCGCCCAGGCCTATGAATGGGGTCTGGTGACCGAGCTGGTCGAAGCCGCCGAGGATGCCCTGCCCCGCGCCCACGCGCTTGCCCGGCGGATCGCGGCGATGCCGGCGGGCGGCGTCAATGGCACCAAGCGGACCTTTTCGCGCATCACCGCCCTGCTGGCCGCCCAGGCGCTGAGCCTTGGCCTCGATTGCGAGATGGAGGCGATGGCCAGCCCCGACCTGCCGGAGACCATCGCGACACTGCGCAAGAAATAAGAACAATTGGTCCAGGGGAGAGCCAGGCCATGGCCTACACACATGTCCACACACCTTTGCGGATTGGCCGCCAGACCATCAAGAACCGCATCTTCCGCCCCGCTCATGCCACCATTCTGGGCAAGGGCAGCATGGGGGATGCGCTGATCGCCTATCATGAGGCGCGAGCGCGGGGCGGCGCGGGCCTGTCGATCATCGAGGTCGGCTCGGTGCATTCCACCAGCCCCCTCTCGATCGATCTGTGGAAGCCCGAGCTGGAAGGGGGCTACCGCAAGCTGGGCGAGATGGGCCGCAGGCATGATATGAAGATCTACCAGCAGCTGTGGCACGCCGGGCATCACAGCATGCCGCGCGATGGCAGCCCGCCCTGGGGGGTCAGCCCCACGCCCAGCGTCGAGGTGGGCATCGTTCCCATCGCGATGACCAAATCGATGATCGCCGAAATCATCGAGGCCTATGCCACCGCTGCCCGGCGCATGGAGGCCTGGGGCATCGATGGCGTGGATGTGCATTGCGCCCATGGCTATCTGCCCGGCCAGTTCCTGTCGGCCAACACCAATCTGCGCGAGGATGAGTATGGCGGCGCCACCATCGCCGAGCGCGCCCGCTTTGTGCTGGAGCTGATGGAGGCGGTGCGCGGCGCCGTCTCGCGCGATTTCGTGGTGGGGGTGCGGCTGGCCCCGGATCTTACCGTCGGCGGTGTCGATGAGGCGCAGAACCTGGCTGTGGCGCTGATGCTGCAGGAGCGCGATCTGATCGATTATGTCAATGTTTCGGTGGGCAATTACAACAGCTACACCAAGATGGTGGGCGGCATGCATGAGCCGGTGGGCTATGAATTGCCCACCAGCGTTCCCATCACCCGCCAGATCAGCCTGCCCACCATGGCGGTGGGCCGTTTTCGCACGCTGGAGGAATGCGATCAGGTCATCCGCGCCGGCGATGCCGATATGGTCGGGCTGGTGCGGGCGATGATCGCCGACCCCGATCTCGTCAACAAGAGCCTGGCGGGCAAGGTGGAGGAGGTGCGCCCCTGCATCGGCTGCAACCAGGCCTGCGTGGCGCAGGTCTCCACCGAGCACGGGCATCTGGAATGCGCGGTCAATCCCGGCAATGGGCATGAGCTCTATCGCGGTGACGCGCAGCTGGTACCGGCTACCGAACCGCGCCGCGTAATGGTGGTGGGTGGCGGCCCGGCGGGG
>NZ_BCZE01000043.1 GCF_001598555.1 Novosphingobium rosa NBRC 15208 | reverse complement strand
CACGATTCCCCCGCCGCTGCAGCAGATGCTGCGGCTCGTGCCCAGGGCGGCGGATGCCTATTATCTGATGCGGCGCGGCAGCATCGATGCCAATCCGCTCTCGCCCAAACATGGCGAGCTGCTGCTGCTGGCGATCCTGGCCGCCGGTTACAGCCCGATGGCCGCCACCCATGTGCGCGGGGCCCGCAAGGCGGGCGCCAGCGACGAAGAGATTGCCGAAGCGGTGCTTTGTGCCGTTCCCGCTGCCGGGATCGCCGCCTGGATGGCGGTGGGCGGCATGCTGGCCCCGCCCGAGGAGGGCGGCCTGCCGCGCTGAGCATCCTGTTATATAACGAATATTTTCCAAAGGAGAGAGATTGTGGAACCCGAAAAGGATGTGATCCAGTACGAAGTGGCCGAGAACGGCATCTGCACGATCTGGCTGAACCGCCCGCATGTGAAGAATTGCGTCAGCCCGCAATTGCTGCGCGATCTGGAGGTCGCCGTCGACCGCGCCGCCGAAGACAGCAAGGTGCTGGCCGTGGTGTTCCGGGGCCGTGGCAACACTTTCTGCGCGGGCGCGGATCTGGGCCAGCTGGTCGGGCCGGTGCTGCATGAAACCAGCACCTCGCTGCAGCTCGCCATCGACTCGGCGCGCACCTATGACAAGATCTACAACATGAAGAAGCCGACCATCGCCTGTGTCGAAGGCTATGCCGTCGCGGGTGGTTTCGAGCTGTTCATCTCCTGCGATTTCGGCCTTGCCGCCGATGACGCCAAGATCGGCGATTTCCATATTCGCCGCGCGCTGTTCGGCGGCGCCGGGCCGATCTATCGCCTGCCGCGCTACATCGGCATGCGCAAGTCCAAGGAGCTGATGCTGACCGGCAAGCTGCTGTCTGGCACGGAATGCGTCGAATGGGGCCTGTGCAACGCCTCGGCGCCGGGCGACCAGCTGGAGCAGCTGATTCAGGACTTCTGCGCCCCGCTGATCGACAAGAGCCCCTTCTGCATGTGGATGACCAAGATGGCGGTCAACCGCGGCATGGATGCCGATACCAACTCGCTTATCACGCTTGAGACGATGACCTGCAATGTCGTCCATCACTCGGCGGATGCGAAGGAGGGCGTTGCGGCCTTCCTCGAAAAGCGCCAGCCGGTCTGGACGGGCAAGTAAGCCATGGCTGTCAGCATGGTCGTTCTGGCCAGCCGGCCACCGGACTGGACGCATGACCGGTTCACCACCTGGTGGCGCGGCCCTCACGCCGATGCCGCCAGGATCGTGCCGGGCCTGCAGGCCTATCGCCACGGCGCGGTGACCAGGGATTACGACAATCCCGAAGCGCCGGGCTGGGACGGCCATGCTGTGTTGACCTTCGCCGATCAGGCCGCGCTCGACGCCGCCTTCGCCTCGCCGGAATGGAAGGCCGCCACGGCCCAGACCAAAGGCATGGGCGGGCGGCGGATCATCCTGATCACGCAGGAGGTCGATCTTCTGGCAGGAGCGTCCCATGGCTGATTTCACGCCCGGTTTCACCGCCGCGCAGTTCCGGCTGGATGGCAAGCGCGCGCTGATCACGGGGGGCAGGGGCGCCTTGGCCGAAGCCATGGCGGCCACCCTTGCCGACCTTGGCTGCGCGGTGGCGCTCGCCTCGCGCAAGGGCGAGGATTGCGAGGCCATCGCCGCCCGGCTGTCCGAGCGCTTCGGCGTGCCGGCGATCGGCCTGTCCTGCAACATCGCCGATGAGGCCTCGGTCGAGCAGGCCATCGCGGCGGTGGTCGACAGGCTGGGCGGGCTCGACATTCTGGTCAACAATGCCGGGGCCTCGTGGTGGGGCCTGCCTCAGGACATTCCGCTCAAGGGCTGGCAGAAGGTGATGGATGTCAATGTCACCGGCACCTTTCTGGCCTGCCGCCATGCCGCAAGGCATATGATCGCGCAGGGCGGGGGGGCGATTGTCAACATAGCCTCGGTGGGGGCCTTCCTGTCCTACACGCCCGATGCCGGGCAGGTGGTGCCTTACACCACCAGCAAGGCCGCCATCGTTCATCTCACCAGTAATCTGGCGGCGCAATGGGCGGCCTCGGGCATCCGCGTCAACGCGATTGCCCCCGGCTCGATCGAGACCGGCATGACCGAAACGCTCGATGCCGCAACGCAGGAGAAGACCCGCGCCGGCATTCTGATGGGCCGCTTCGGCCTGCCGGGGGAGGTGGCGGGCACGCTGGCCCTGCTCGCCTCGGGCGCGGGGAGTTTCATCACCGGGCAGACCTTCCTTGTCGATGGAGGACAATCCATTGCCTGACCATCTCGACCATCCCCCCTTCGAATGGGGCACCGAAAGGCTCTGGCCGCAGTTCGAGCGGCTCGCTCTGGCCGATCCCGATGCGCTGGCTCTGGCCGACTGTCAGGACCGCTTGTGGAGCCGGGGGATGTTGCGCGATCTGGCGCTGGACATCGCCGCGCGCCTTGCCGGGGTGGGCATCGGTGCCGGATCGCGGGTGCTGGTGGCTGCCCACAAGACCCCCGCGACCATCGCCACGGCGCTGGCGGCCTCATCGCTGGAGGCGACCTTCTGCCCCGTCTCGCCAAAATTGGGGGAAGGCGATCTGACCCTGCTGGAATCGCTGCTGGGCCATGGCGCCAAAGTGACGGCCATGGATGCCGATACGGTGGCGGTGGCGGCGGTGACTGGTCCGCGCTCGCAGGATCCGCGCGATGCGCAATGCGTGCTGATCGGCTTCACCTCGGGCAGCACCGGCATGCCCAAGGGCGTGATGCATGGCGCCGGGGCGCTCAATTACGCGACCCGCGCCTGCGCCTCCATCGCGGGATTGCAGGCCGGTGACGCCATTCTCGGCATCGTGCCGCTCGACAGCGCGCCCGGCTTCACCTTCACCGCCCATTTCGCCTTGTCGCTGGGTCATCCGCTGGTGCTGGTCGATCCCTGGATCCCGGCCGAGGCGCTGCGCCGCGCCGAGCGCTATCACTGCGGATGGGCGATTGCCGTGCCCACCCATCTCTTCACCATGGTGGAGGCGGCGCGGCTGGGCGAATGGCAGGGCAACCTGCCGCTGCGCGCCATGGCGGTGGGCGGCAGCGCCATGACCGCCGAGTTGATCGCCGATGCCGACCGCCTGCTGGGACTGAAAGCCTTGCGCATGTTCGGCATGTCCGAATGCATGGGCCATGCTTCCACCCGGCCCACCCATTCGCTGGAACGGCGCCAGATGTTCGATGGCATCCCCTTTCCCGGCACGCAGGAAGAGGCTTTCGACAGCGATCTCAACCCCCTGCCGCGTGGTGAGCGCGGGCAGGCCGGGGTGCGGGGGCCGTCGCTGTTCCTGGGCTATGCGCAGGGGCTGGGCGCGGGGCAGGAGCGTATGACGCCCGAAGGCTTCTACCTCACCGGCGACGAAATCCTGCGGGACGAGGATGGTTTCGTGCGGGTGGTGGGCCGGATCAAGGATCAGATCATCCGCGGGGGCTTCAACATCGATCCCGCCGAGGTGGAGGCGGCGCTGCTGCGCCATCCCGCCATTGCCGAGGTAGCGGTTGTCGCCGTGCCGGAGCGCAAGCTGGGCGAGCAGGCCTGTGCCGTCTGCCGCCTGCGTCCTGGTGAAGGCTCGGTCGATCTGCCCTTGCTGCTGGCGCATATGGCGGCGCAGGGCGTGTCACGCAAGAAATGGCCCGAGCATCTGGTGCTGGTCGAGGCCATGGCGATCACCGCCACGGGCAAGCTGGACAAGAAGGCGATGGGCGTGATCGCGGTCGATGAGGTCGGCCGCCGCCGCGCCGCCGCGCCGACCGCTTAGGAGAGATGGAATGACCCGTTTGGCAACCGGCGCCGTGATCGACGGCGTGGCCGTGATCACCTTGGACAATCCCCCCGTCAACGCGCTTTCCGCTGCCCTGCGCGCCGACCTGCTGGCCGAGGTGGAGCGGGCCATCGGCGATGCCGGGGTGCGGGCGATCGTGCTGATCTGCGCCGGGCGCACCTTTATCGCGGGGGCGGACATCACCGAATTCGGCAAGGCGCCGCAGCCGCCGAGTTTCGCGGATCTTTTCGATGTGATCGAGAATGCCCCCAAGCCGGTGGTCGCGGCGCTCCATGGCACGGCCCTGGGCGGCGGCTTCGAACTGGCGCTGGCCTGTCATTATCGCATCGCGGCGCAGGGCGCCAAGGTCGGGCTGCCGGAGGTGCATCTGGGCCTGCTGCCCGGTGCGGGCGGAACGCAGCGCGTGCCGCGCGTGGTGGGGGCGCAGGCCGCGCTCGAGATCATCACCTCGGGGCGCCAGATCAGGGCGAGTGAAGCCCTTGCGCTCGGGCTGGTCGACCGGCTGGCCGAGGCGGATCTGCGCGAGGACGCGCTGGCCTTCGCGCGGCAGATCGTGGCGGATGGCGCCAGATGCCCCCGCATCCGCGACCGCGAGGACCGGATTGCGGCGGATCGCGCCAGTCCCGATCTTTTCGCCGATTTCGCCAAGGCCAATGCGCGCCGCTTCAAGGGGTTTGCCGCGCCATCCGGGATCGTCGAGGCGGTCAGGGCCGCCGTCACCCTGCCCTTCGAGGAGGGGCTGGCCCGCGAAACCGCGCTGTTCGACGAGCTTGTCGCCAGCCCGCAATCCGCCGCACAGCGCCATGTCTTTTTCGCCGAGCGGGAAGCCGCGCGTGTGCCTGCTCTGCCCGCAGAGGTCCAACCCATCGAGATCGGCTCTGTCGGTGTGATCGGCGCAGGGACGATGGGCGGCGGCATCACGATGAACTTCCTCAACGCCGGGATTCCGGTCAGGCTGATCGAGACCACGCAAGAGGCGCTCGATCGCGGTCTGGGTGCGATACGCCGGAATTACGAGGCGGCCGCCAAAAAGGGCCGCATGAGCGCCGATCAGGTCGAGCAGCGTATGGCGCTGATCACGCCTGGCCTCGATCTTGCCGCCCTTGCCGAGGTCGATCTGGTGATCGAGGCTGTCTATGAGAGCATGGAGGTCAAGACCGACATCTTCTGCAAGCTGGACCGGATTGCCCGGCCCGGCGCGATCCTGGCCTCGAATACCTCTTTCCTCGATCTCAACCGGATCGCGGCGGCCACGAACCGGCCCGAATGGGTCATCGGTTTGCACTTCTTTTCGCCCGCCAATATCATGCGGCTGCTCGAAGTGGTGAATGGTTCGGCAACCGCCTGGCCGGTGATCGCCTGCGCGATGAAGCTGGCCAAAAGGATCGGCAAGGTAGCGGTGCTGAGCGGCGTGTGCGATGGCTTTATCGCCAACCGCCTGCTTGCCCCGCGCGGCGTTCAGGCCGAGGCGATGATGCTGGAGGGCACGCCGATTGCCGAGATTGACCGGGTGCTGGTCGATTACGGCTTCGCCATGGGCCATTTCCAGATGATGGATCTGGTGGGGCTGGATGTGATCGGCCGCGATGCGACTGAGCGCAGCGTGATGGGGGATCTGGTCGGCGCCGGGCGGCTGGGCCAGAAGCGCGGCGCGGGTTATTACGACTATGACGAGCAGCGTCGCCCAAGCCCATCCCCCGTCACGCTGGGGCTGATTGGGGAGGTCGCGGCGGCCAAGGGCATCGCTGCAAGCCCGACCACCGGCGACGATGCCTTGCTGGCTCGCCTGCTGTATCCCGTGGTCAATGAGGGGGCCAGAATTCTGGATGAGGGCATCGCCTTGCGCGCCTCGGACATCGATATTGCGGCGATCCTGGGCTACAATTGGCCAGTCTATCGCGGTGGGCCGCTGTTCTGGGCCGACCAGATCGGGCTCCCCCGCATCGTCGCCGAGATGCGCGCGCTGGAGGCCGAACATGGCGAAACCTTCGCGCCCGCGCCGCTGCTGGTCCGGCTGGCGGAACAAGGCCTTGGCTTTGGGGACAAGGCATGAGCGTCAACCGCTCCTGGGTGCTGGCCCATCGCCCGGAAGGCGCGGTGGCCGCGACGGATTTCGGCTTTCGGGAAGAGGCCTTCACCCCGTCCGATCTGGCACAGGGCGAGATCCTGGTGCGCAGCCGGATTTTCTCTTGCGCTCCGACCATCCGTACCTGGCTCAATCCGCCAGGCCGTAGCTATCGCGGCGCGATCGAGATCGGTGAGGCGATCCGGGGCATGGCCGCTGTGGAGGTGATCGCGTCCTGCCACCCCCGGTTCTCCGTCGGCCAGCTGGTCACGGCGGTTGCGCCCTGGCAGGATTATGCCGTGCTGCGCCCGGATGAGGCCGCCGTGCCGGTGACAGCCATCCCGGAGGGCATGGAGGCGGTGGATGCGATGACGCTCTATTCGCCCAACAGCCTGACCGCCTATTTCGGCCTGTTCTCCGTGGGAGAGCCACGGCCGGGTATGACGGTGCTGGTGTCGGGAGGTGCGGGTTCTGTGGGGGCCATGGTGTGTCAGATGGCCAGGATCGCCGGCTGCAGGGTCGTCGCGGTGGCGGGCGGGCAGGAGAAATGCCGCTGGCTGATGGAGTCTTGCGGGGCAGATGCGGCCATCGATTATCGGTCGCAGGATCTGCCCGGCCAGTTGAAGGCGGCTTGTCCCAAAGGCGTCGATATTTTCTTCGACAATGTCGGTGGTGACATTTTGCAGGCTGCGGTTGATCGCATGGTGGCGCATGGCCGGATTGTTCTATGCGGTCAGATCTCCGCTTATGACAGCGGTGAACCGGCAGCCGGGCCGCGCGATATGATGAAGCTGGTTTATGGCCGGGTTCGCATGGAGGGTTTTGTTGTCGGCGATTATGCCGAGCACTATCCCGAAGCCATGAGAGCCATTCGTGCATGGGCGGCAAGCGGCCAGATCCGCAGCCGGGTTGATCTCCGGGAAGGATTCGATGTCTTGCCTTCCGCCTTCACGGAGCTTTTCAAAGGCCAAAACATGGGAACGCTGCTTGTTCAAATCCCGGATCCATAAGTGAACTGTTTGATCTGGTTGAAGAAGCGCTCGACGAGATTGCGTTGGCGGTAGAGCCACGGCGAGAAGCCGAAACGCTGCTTACGGTTGGATCGGTTGGGAATTTTGGCCCAAACGCCACGGGCGGCGGCGGTCTCGCGGATGGCGTTGCTGTCGTAGCCCTTGTCGCCCGGCAGGGTGGCGCCAGCAGGAATGGTCTCGATCAACGCGTCGGCCTCGCAGGCGTCGTCGATGGCCCGGAGCGTTCCGGAACCTCGGCCCATGTGACGCCTGAGCGAAAGCGCCCCATGATCCCGTTGAGCACCCGGTGGTCATCCACCCGAGGCACCCCGCGCGCTTGTTGGGCAACAAGGGTTCGATGATTGCCCATGCCCGATCTGTCACTTCATACCGCTGCCGTGTCATTCATCCCTCCAATCCAGGAGGGCGCTGAATCGCGCAAACCGACAAACCTCAAGCCAGTTATGAGTTTACGCCCTCGTTGTCTTTGAAGCGCGCCGAATTTTTGGCAGGGCTTTTCCAGCGAAATGAATGGAGTACGGCTATTGAGGAGATGGTCGAAGGCTGCAAGGGTCGGCTTTGTCAGCGCGTGCGGGCTAAAGTGGCGGCACCAGTGTAATCCATGCAGATATTTCCCGCCGAGATGTAAATGGTGTTATCTCGACCGCATCCAGTCGACGGGGGGAATCGACCATGACCGAGTGCTGTATTGCCTACCCAGCAGCATTGAATGCAAACTGGGTAGGTTGAAAATAAACTGGAGTTTTGGCGATTTAATCGACTGTACTTTAAAAGTATTTATTTATAACGACTTGCAGCTGAATTTTTCGACTTGTTGTGTGACAGTCTCTTGAGATTTCACCATGCGCTTTCCATGGATGATATCTTGACCAAATTCAGATGATAAGTACAATTTTTCATTTTCATTGAAGATGATATACGTGAATGTGGTGAATGGTCCGCCCATTCCATAAACAGGAACCACGGCTTTGATATAATTTTTCCCAGCGTATAAATTAAAATTGTAGATTTTATTCAGCATGCAGGCAAAAAATTCACCCTTTGGTATTTTTATTTCTTCTTTCGATCCTTCGCCTAATTCGAAAGGTGGATTTTCGGAATTCTGAGATCCTGTTGCCTCAGAACATTTGGCTATGCTTAAAAACTCTCTGGCAAATAGATTTGCTGGAGGCGTGTTGACCGCCTGTATGCTTGCATATGTATGGTTTTCGTCGATCTTCGTCAGATGATATTTTATAATGAAATTGCCATATGTTTCCAGGTCAGGTTTTGTTTTCCTGAGCTTGATTCCAAAGGATGTTGGGATTTTGTTTTGCTTCATGGAGCCTTTGGAAAGCATCTGGTTCATGGACAGGTGCTCATTTATGCATTTTGACGACTCATCTTCATTCATGGCTAAATTCAAGCCGCCTATGAATGAGTAATCCCATCCATTTGGTATTTGATTGTTTGGATTTTCAGGTGTGGCACTCATTCCTTGAGTGGACTGCGTAAGGATCACGATTGCGGACATCGCTCTCCAGATATGTGATTTTTTCAACGTCATTCCTCTGTCTCACGCATGTGCCGCCAGCAGCCTTGCCATCAAGGCTTGAAACTTCGCCTGCTCAGGAGGGCGGCGCAGCGCATTATAGCCCGAAACGCGCCTCAGCTTTTAGGGAGGGCCTTTTGTGGGGCGCCGATTTGCAGGCGCCCCATTACTTGTCAAAATGCCAGGCGGAAGCCCGCATTACCCTTCCAGCCATAGCTCTTGCCGGCATCCTGCGTGGCGGTCTTGCCCGAGGCCTGGGCAAAGATCGAGAAGCCCCGGCCCAGCACCACACTGGCGCCCACGCCGGCCTCACCCCACAGATGATAGTTTTCACGCCCGATCGCCGCGCCTGAAATCTCGGTCACCGTGCCGTTCAGCCACTCATAGCTCAGGCTGGCCACGGCATAGAGGTGGCTGCGCCCATCCTGCCGGTCGAGCGAGATGCCCCAGCGGCTTTTCAGACTGTCACCCAGACGCGAGGTCACCACCGCGCCATTGGGATCGGTAAAACCGTCGAAGCCGATGGTGGAATAGACCATCTGCACCTGCGGCGTCACCGACAGATGGCCGCCCACTGGCCAGCGCTTGCCGATCTCGAGGCTATAGGCCTCACCGCGCCCCTTGTTGCCATCGACCAGCGAGCCCAGCACAGAGGAGGACAGGCGGCTGTCATACCAGTTCACCTGCGCGCGCCCGTCCACATAGAAGCCCTGCGGCCCGAACCAGCTCAGCGTGCCGCCAAGGCTGTAGGCCGAGGTCTTGATGCTGCCATTGCCGAAGATCGAGCCGACATTGGTGGTCGCCTCGCCGTAACCGGCCACCACGCCCAGCACCAGCGCGGAACCATCGGCACGCTGGCTCAGCACCTGATCGGCGCCGACCTCGACCTTCCAGATATCGACGCCGACATGGCTCAGGCTGCTCGACCGCGCGGCATTGGCGCGCAGACCCTGGCCCTCGAAGCGCTGCCACAGGCCAGACTGGCGTTCTCCGCCCTGCATCCACTGGCGGTCGCCGATGCGCTGCTGCATCGTGCCCAGATCGTTGAGCGCCAGCAGCGCCTGGCTGTAGGCCTCATAGACCGGCACGCCGGGCTGATAGAGCGGGGTTGCCGGAGCGCTGCCCGAAGTATCGCCCGTATCGCTCGCGCCGCTTCCCGCATCGAGCAGGTTCGAGCGCAAATACCAGTCACCATCGGCGGTGTTGACGCCATTCTTGTAGAGGCGATAGCCATAGGCCCCCGCCACCACGGCCTGCTGGCCCTCGAAGAGATAGTTGCCCGCCAGCGTGAAGGTGCCGTTCGAAGCGCCGGTCACATCCACAACCTTGATGCCGTTGACGGTGGCGGCGCCAAGCCCCCCGGTGTTGGTCACCTTGATGATGGTGTTCCCGGCGGTGGCGCCATTCACCACCAGCAGATCGCTGCGCGAGGCATCGCCGCCCAGCGCGGTCTTGATCGCCAGCGTGCCATTGGCGCCGGTGTAATCACCATTCACCGTCAGCGTGCCAAAGCCGTTCAGTCCCGGTGAGACCGTGCCCGCATTGGTCACACTGCCCACCTGACCTGTGCCGGCCAGCGTGCCGCCCGAACCGACCGTGACCGAACCGCCAAGCTGCCCCGTCACGGCCAGCGTGCCTGCCGAGACCGTGGCCGCGCCCGAATAGCCATTGCCATCGCCCGCCAGCAGCAGCGTGCCCGCACCGTTCTTGGTCAGCGCGCCCGAGCCGGTCAGCCCGCCGGTCAACGTCAGCGTGGTGGCATTCACGGTGGTGATGCCGCTGGTGTCCGTCACATCGAAGGCGCGCGCGGTGGTCAGATCGGCGGTGGTGGACAGCGTGCCGCCATTCAGCGTCACCCCGCCGGTGGCCGCCCCCAGATTGGCGTCAGAGGCGATCTGCAGCATGCCGCCATTGATGCTGGTGCCATCGGTGTACTGATTGGCGGCGGTGAGGATCAGCGTGCCCGCGTCGGTCTTCACCAGCTGGGTGGAGCCCGCCAGCACGGCATCGATGGTGGCGGTGTAAGCTGCGCCTGCGGCAGTCCCGTCACCCACGCGGATCGTGGATTGCGGTCCAACGAGCGTCAGCGTGGCGCCGTTGATGCGGTAGCCGCTGGTGGCGAACTGCATGCCCGATGCGCTGACCGCGCCAAGGCTGTTGTCCACCGTCACTGTGCCCGCCGTGCCTGCGAAGATGTCGAAGCTGCCGGTTGCGTTGGGTGCATTCACGCTGCCGTTGGAGGTCGTCCAATTGTCATTGCCGGTGCTGGCCTGCCACAAGCCGTTACCGCCATTGATAACGCTGTTGTTCTGACCAGCGCCAGCACCATCCCAGAAGCTGAGCTGCAGGCCATTGGTGTTCACCAGATTGACCTGGCCCGCCACGGAAGTCTGCACCGTCACCGCGCTGCCGCTTGGCATGGAGCCCAAAGTCAGCCCATTGTCGGTCAGCGTGCCGCCATAGTTGAACAGGCGATAGATGCCCGGATCGAAGGTGCCGCCCGAGGTGACCGACACATTGAGCGTGCCATCCAGCACCAGCTTGCCGCCGACATTGACCAGATCGTTGAGCGTGCCGCCCGCCGTGCCAGCCTGCCCCAACTGATAGTTCAGCACGCTGCCGCCCGAGAGCGAGAGGTTGCCGTTGATGGTCAGCGTGCCCGCCGTGCTGGCGGTGCCCGGCGAGAGGGTTGCGCCATCGGCCAGCGTCACATCGCCGCCGATGGTGCCGCTGCCGCCCAGCGTCGCGCCATTGGCCACGCTGGTCAGGCCCGTCGCGGCCGACTGGTTGCCGTTCACCAGCAGTGTGCCCGCGCCAACGGTGGTCGCGCCGGTGTAGCTGTTGGTGCCCGTCAGCACCAGCGTGCCGCTGCCGTTCTGGAACAGAGCGCCGGTGCCGGAAACCAACCCGGCCAGCGTCAGCGTGGTGCCTGCGTCCGGCGCCACAGCGCCATCACCGATCAGGCTGACGGCGCGGCTCGTCGCCAGATCCGCCGCGGTGCTCAGCGTGCCGCCGTTGAAGCTGATCCCGCCCGCAGCGGCGCCCAGATTGCCGTCATTGGCAACACGCAGCGTGCCACCGTCGATCTGCGTGCCGCCGGTGTAGGTGTTGGCGCCGGTCAGCACCAGCGTGCCCACATCGCTCTTCACTAGCTGGGCATTGCCCTGGATCACCGCGTTGATCGTGGTGGTGAAGCCCGTACCCACAGAGGTGCCATCGCCCACGCGGATGGTCGATTGCGGCCCGGTCAGCGTCAGCGCGTCGCCCGTGAGCACATAGCCGTCAGAGGCGAACTGCAGGCCCGAGGCGGTCACCGCGCCCAGGCTGTTGTCGATGGTGACGGTGCCCGGCGTGCCCGCGAAGATCGCCAGGGCGCCGTCGCTATAGCCAGCGTTCACCGCGCCGGTGGCGTTGGTCCAGTTGGTGTTGCCCGCGCTCGCCTGCCAGACGCCGCTGCCGCCATCGACCCGGTTGTTGAACTTGGGCCCTGCCGCGCCATCCCAGAAGCTGAGCGTCTGCCCGCCGGTGTTGATCAGATTGACCTGATTGGCCACCGATGTCTGCACCGACACATCGCTGCCCGCAGGCATGGTGCCCAGCGAAAGACCATTGTCGGTCAGCGAACCGCCATAGCTGATCACGCGATAGAGGCCGGGGCCGAAGGTGCCGCCGGTGGGCACGGTCACATTGATCGTGCCGTCCAGCGTGAGATTGCCCTTCACGATGGTCAGATCGTTGTAGGAGCCGCCGATCACATTGGCCTGCCCGATCTCGTAATTGAGCAGCGAACCGCCCGAGAGCGAGAGATTGCCATTGATGGTCAACGTGCCGGGGCTGTTGCCCGGGGCGATCGCGCCGCCATCGGCCACGGTGACATTCCCGCCCACGATGCCGCTGCCGCCCAGCGTGCCGCCGCTCAGCACGCTGGTGAGACCTGTTGCCGTTGACTGGTCGCCATTGATGCGCAGCGTCCCGCCCGAGATGGTGGTGGCGCCGGTGTAGCTGTTGTTCGCGGTCAGGATCGTGGTGCCCGCCAGCTGGTTGACCACGCCCGCGCCGCTGATCAGCGCGCCGAAGGTGTAGCCCGCATCGGTATGGTTGAAGTTGATCGCGCTGTTGGCGTTGACGATCACGCTGCTGGCATCGAGCGTGCCGGCTGCCTCCGCCGCCGAGCCCGAGGCCGCGCCGATGTTGAGCGTGCCCGTGGCCGTCGAGGCATCGCCCAGCACCAGCGAGCCGTCCACCTTGGTCGTGCTGCCATCCGCAAGCGTGATCGTGCCGCTGCCCGTGCCGCTGCCCACGGTCAGGTTGCCGGTGGTGGTCAGGCCCGAGCCGCTGCCCGAAACCAGAATGGTCGCCGGATAGGCCGAGGAGACCGTGCCCGCCGTGATGCCGCTGAAGGTCGCCGTGCCGCCATTGGTCAGCGAGAGGCTGCCATCGGTCATGGTCAGCGCGCCCTGGCTGGTCCAGCCGCTTCCCGTGCCATCGATGCTGATCGAGGGCAGCGTGCCATTGCCCGCTGCCGCGCCCATGGTGGTCGTGCCAGCAGTGGTCACCTTGCCGCCGTTGCTGACGGTGATGAAATTGTTGCTGGTGGCTCCGGCGGCCAGCACCACCGCGCCGCCGATGTTGGCCTGCGAGCCCGCCCCCGAAACGGTCAGCGAGTCAAGCGTGGTGCCCAACGCCGTCTGCAGGGTGAAGGCGCCGGTGGTGTTCAGCACGCCTCCATTGACCACGCTGACGGTCGATGGCCCGCTGGTGGTGGAGCGTGCGAGAAGGGTGGTGGTGGTGTAGGTCGCCCCCGCATCGACGATGAGGTTGCCGTTGGTCAGCGAGGTGGCGCCGGAACTGACCGTTGCCCCCAGATAGCGGAAGGTGCCCCCGCCGCTGGAAAGGGTTGTTCCGCCGCTGTAGCTGCTGTTGCCGGTGAAGGTGATGGTGCCCGAAGCGATGCTGGTGATCCCGCCGGTGCCGGTGATCGACCCAGTGTAGGTCCAGTCGTTCGCGGTGGCCATCGCCAGCGCGCCATTGTTGACGATAGCGCCGGTGATCGAGGCATTGAGGGTGGAGGTGCCGATCTGCAGCGTGCCCGCCGCGATGGTGGCGCCGCCATTGAAGATGTTGTCACCCGTGAGGATCAGCTTGCCCACGCCGCTCTTGGTCAGCGCGCCGCCCACCAGCGCATTGTTGATGGTTAGGCCGTTCGAAGCGGTGGTGGTGACATTGATCCCGCCGCCATTGGCGCCCCAGTTCACCGTGCGCGCCATGACGGCCGCGCCGCCGGTCCACAGCAGCGTGCCGCCGTTGATGGTCAGATCGGTGCCCGCCGCACCCAGATTGGCGTTGGAGGAGACCGAGAGCGTGCCCGCGTCGATTGCCGTGCCGCCGGTGTAGGTGTTGGTGCCCGAGAGGACCAGCGTGCCCAGATCGCTCTTCACCAGCTGCGTCGCGCCCTGGATCACCGAGGAAATGGTGGCGGTGTCATTGGCCCCTGCCGAGGTGCCGTCACCCACGCGGATCGTCGATTGCGGGCCGGTCAGCGTCAGCGCGCCGCCGCTCAGGGTGTAGCCGGAGCTGGCGAATTGCAGACCCGAGGCGGTCACCGCGCCAAGGCTGTTGTCGATGGTGACCGTGCCGGGCGTGCCGCTGAAGATGGCCAGCGCGCCATCGCTATAGCCCGCGTTCACCGCGCCGGTGGCATTGGCCCAGTTGCCGTTGCCGGCGCTGGCCTGCCATGTGCCGCTGCCGCCATCGATCTGGTTGTTGAACTGCGCGCCCGTGCCGTCCCAGAAGTTGAGCGTCTGGCCGCCGGTGTTGATGAGGTTGACCTGCCCCGCCATCGAGGTCTGCACCGTCACATCGCTGCCCGTGGGCGTGGTGCCGACCGACAGGCCATTGTCGGCCAGCGAGCCGCCATAGCTGATCACGCGATAGAGGCCGGGCCCGAAGGTGCCGCCTGCCGAGGTGGTGACATTGATCGTGCCGCCGAGCGTGAGATTGCCCTTCACGACGGTGAGGTCATTGAGCGAGCCGCCCACCGTGTTGGCCTGCCCCAGCTCGTAATTGAGCAGCGAGCCGCTGGAGAGCGAGAGGTTGCCGTTGATCGTCAGCGTGCCCGGGCTGTTGCCGGGCGCCAGAGTGCCGCCATTGGCCACGGTGACATCACCGCCGATGATGCCGCTGCCGCCCAGCGTGCCGCCGCTCGCCACGGTGGTGAGGCCCGTGGCTGCCGACTGGTCGCCGTTGATGCGCAGCGTGCCGCCCGAAATGGTGGTGGCCCCGGTGTAGCTGTTGTTGCCCGTCAGGATCGTGGTGCCCGCCAGCTGGTTGAGCGCGCCCGCACCGCTGATCAGCGCGCCGAACGTATAGCCGGTGTCGGTGTGGTTGAAGGTGATCGTGCTGCCGCTGCCGGTCGTCACGCTGGTGGCATCGAGCGTGCCCGCGCCCACCGCCGCCGAGCCCGAGGCCGCGCCGATGGTAAGCGTGCCGATGCCCGTGCCCATATCGAACGTGCCGCTGCCCGCCTCGACCGTGCCGCCATCGGCGATCGTCAATGTGGAGCCGATGGTGTTGGTGGTGGTGTTGGTCAGGGCCAGCGTGCCGGTGGTCACCAGCTTCGAGCCCGTGCCCGTCACCGCAATATCGACCGATGGATTGCTCGTGCTGGTTCCGGTGGCATAGCCGAAAAGGGCGCTGCTGGCGCTCAGCACGCCGCCGTCCGAGATGGTCAGCGTGCCGCGACGCATCGCCAGCGCATTGTTGATCGTCCATTGCGAGCCCGCGCCCGAGATGGTGACGAGGGCACGCATGTTCGTCGGCTGAGTTGGCAAAAGGCCATTGCCCAGCGTGACGGCGCCTGTCGAGGTCATGCTGGCGCCATCGAGGATGTTGATGTTGGCCGTGCCGAAATTGCCACCGGTCAGGGTGGTGTTGGTCAGGCTCGATCCCGCGCCGGTGACGGTCACCGTACCGGCGCCGTTCAGCGTGCCGCCCAGGGTCAGCGCGCCCAGCGTGGCCGTGCCGCCGTTCTGGACCGTCAGCGCTGTGCCGTTGGAGGTTAGCACGGTGGCGCCGCTGGTGGCCAGCTTCGCGGCGGCGCCATCGACGATCAGCGCCGCGTTCGTCGCAGTCATGGTGATGCCCGATGTACCGGTGATCTGCCCGCCCGAGAGCAGCAGCGTGCCGCCGCTGAGCGAGGTCGCACCGGTGTAGCTGCTGTTGCCGGTCAGTGTCAGCGTGTTCGAGCCGGTCTTGGTCAGGGAGCCTGTGCCCGAGATCGCCCCGCCATAGGTCCAGCCGGTGCTGCTGTTGAAAACCAGCGCGCCATTGTCGAGCACATCGCCGGCAAGGGTGCCGGTGGCGCCGCCACTACCGATCTGTAGGCTGCCCGCGCTGATGGTCGTGCCGCCGGTGTAGCTGTTGTTTCCAGCCAGGATCACGCCACCCGCGCCGATCTTGGTCAGGCTGCCGGAGCCGGTGAGGCCGTTGTTGATCGTGTAATAGGAGCCCGATGTGGTGATGTCGACGGTGCCGCCATTGCTCCCCAGATTGACGGTACGCGTCGCGCTGGAGCTGAAGCTGGTGAGCTGCAGGGTGCCGCCATTGAGCGTGAGCGCCCCGGCATTGTCGCCCAGCGAGGCGTCCGTCGAACCCACAAGCACGCCGCCCGTGATGGTGGTGCCGCCCGTGAAATAGTTGCTGAAGGCGCTCAGCGTGGTGGTGCCGCTGCCCGACTGGATCAGCGTGCCCGTGCCATAGAGCGTGCCCACCGAAACCGCGCCGCTGCCGCCCAGTTCCAGCGTGCCATTGTTGGTCATCGTGCCGAAGGTGATGGTGCCGTTGCCGGTCTTGAGCGTGCCCTGGTTGATCGTCCAGCCCAGACCCGACGTGTTGTCACCGGTGAGGGTCCAGGTGCTGGCGCCGTTCTTCTGGTAGCTGTCGAAGCCCTGATATTGCGAGCCGATGGTGGAGACATCGAAGCTGGCATTGGTGTCGCCGCCCAGACGGAAGATGTCGGTGGTGCCGGGGCTGGCGATTACATTGCCGATGATGTTCGATCCGGCCTGCAATTCCAGGACCGACGTGCTGTTGGCCGTGGTGCCGAACTGGATCGCGGTGCTGCTGCCGCTGCCTGCCTGGATGGTGCCGCTGTTGACCACTGTGGCCACCCATTGCGCGCTGCCATTGGCAGCGATGGCCGCCGCGCCATTGCCGCCGGTCAGCGTGCCGCTGTTGGTGATGGTGGTGGCAAAGCTGCCGGTGCCGTTGATCGCCGCGCCGCCGGTGGCGCCGCTGCTGGTGCTGTCAAACCCACCCTGAATGATCCCGGCATTGGTGAGGGTGGCCGTGTTGCTCGCGGCATTCACGTAAACCCCTGCGCCGGCTCCGGCGCCCGCGCTGCTGCCGCCCTGAATGGTGCCCGAGGCAGCATTGGTCAGCGCCCCGCCACTGGAGAGGGTGACGCCCGCGCCTGCGCCCGCCGCGCCGCCGGTATAGGCGATGGCGCTGCCGCCGGTGATCGTGCCATTGTTGGTGAAGCTCTGCGAGGCGCTGAGCGCGACGCCATTGGTGCCCGCGACATTCGCGGCGGTCTGGCTGCCGCCGGCGATGGTGGCAGTGCTGACGACATTGCCGCCCGTGCTCAGGCTGAGCGCCGTGCCCGCCGTGCCGGTGGCATTGCCCAGGATCGTGCCACTGAGGGTCAGCGTGCCGGTGGTGGTGCTGTTACCGCTGATGATGATGCTAGATCCCGAACCCGACAGGGTGAAGCCAGCCGTGTCGATGGTGATCGGCTTGGTGGCGCCGGGCAGCGCGGTGTTGGAGACCGAGAAGCTGGAGGTCAGCGTGATGGTGGCGCTGGTATCGCCGTCGGCATTGGCATTGGCGATCGCCTGCTGCAGCTCCGCTTCACTTCCCGCCGTATAGGTGCCGGCCATGGCCTGCGAGGGGAGCAGCAGCGCCAGGGTGACGGCCATACCGCCCGCTCCGAGCAAGAGATGACGCCGGCCGCGCGTGGAGTGGGCGTGGCTTGACGGGCGGCGCATTGGCAGCATGGGGTCCCCTGTTTGTAACCTATGTCGTATCGCGAGCGACTTGGGGAAAACACGCTTGCCAAAACGTTAAAACGGACCCCTCGGTTTTAGTATTTTTACATATTAAACTTTTGAGAAAAATCGTTTGCGAAGATGTGGTTAGCTCACTTCATTCGTTTTTCTCCGCTTAGGGCAAAGCACCTGTTAACCACGGAATTCCGCTTGTCCACGAGGAGTGGCGACCCTTCTTCAAACCGGATATTTAGAATTGGCTCCGGGAGAGCGATCTGCAGTTGTAAAATTTTGTAATCGCGCGAAAAGTCCCGTTCCTATATACGAGGCCGCGCACCGGCGCTCGTTGGATAGCAGCGAGGCGGAGGGGCCTTGGCCATAGCACCCGGATGGTTGAAGCGCATTCGGTTGAATCCCGGGCCATCAACCGATCAAGCAGCTGATCTGGGTTGTAAGTTCTTCTGGGCGGTAAGGTTTGGGCATAAAGATGCCTCGGGCGGGGAGCTTGATATCCTCGACCAACATGCGCCCTGAAGTAACGATGATCTCGACCGGAGGCCAACGATCATGGACATAGGCCGCCAGTTTCAGGCCATCCATCGTCCCCGCCATTTCTATATCCGTGAAAACGAGACGGATCTGCGGATCGGCTTCGAGCAGTCTGATGGCATCGTCCGCATTGCTTGCTGCGAGAATAGCAAAACCTGTATCTTTAATGGCATCAACCGCTGCCATAAGAAGCATTGGTTCATCTTCTACCACCACAACATAACTGCTTGCATCAGCGCCATTTCGTAGCCTTCCAGCAGAAAATTCGATCCCAACATCCCGCAATGATGATCAGCACTATGCATGCCATACCCAAGCAACGATTGCGAAAAGGTTTGGATGCATCGCTTGGATTCAGTCGCCAGATGGCCGTTGATACCAAAATCACTTTCCGCTGGCGGCTGCGTTTTTTCTGAACGGAAAGTATGAACGGGCGACAGCTTTCGATGAGCTGATTTAGCGCCAGAAATGTCTTCTTTGTCAGCGCCTGCTGACCGGTAGGGCGGGGCCGTCCGGCACCCTTATAGCTGTCGATCAGTGGTGGCTTCCCTTCGTTTGGAAAGGGAAAATCATAAAAATTTGATTTAAAAGGCATTTTTAAAATGACGGAGGCGGGTGAAAGGAATCAGGCTGGACAATACATTCCTGCGAACCACCGCATGGGTCTATAAAATCCTTATGTTGGAGCCCATTGTCGGGCGAGGCCGTTATTTTTCCATCATGTCTATCTCAGGTTCACGCAGGTAATTTGCTGAGCATTCCGTTCATCCACCTCGTATCCTGAATGGAAATCAGGTTTTGACGATCCGGACAGGGGCCGCGCATGGCTGCTTTGTTGTGGATTCCGGAATGTCCGGTTTTGAAGACAACCAATCAAAAGCAGCCTATTTGATCCTTGCATATGGAGGTTCGGGCCTCTCAAAAACAGAAAGATCAACGGCATCTCCCATCGCTTTCGAGCCTGCCTCATTCGGGTGAAGATGATCCCCGGAATCGTACTCGGAGCGCAGTTGCAGCGGATGTGCAGGATCGCGCAGAGCCTTGTCGAAATCGATCATCCCATCGGATTCGCGCGATGTTCTGATCCAGCTGTTGACGGCGTCGCGCAGCCGTTCATGCTCCGGGCTGTCATGGCTGGCCGATCCGCCAAAGGGGAGGATGGTTCCCAGGATGACTTTCACGCCGCGATCATGGGCGCGGGCGATGATCTGTCGATAGCCCCCGATGATCTCCTCGGCCGAGATTGCCGGATTGTCGCCGAAGGATGAATGGCCCGACATGCCAATGTCATTCGTGCCCTCCAGCACGACCAGATGGGTGATCCCGTCCAGCGCCAGAGCATCGCGGTCAAGACGAGCCAGAGCCGCAATTCCGCCAAAGCCGCTAGCCAGCAACCGGTTCCCCGCGATTCCGGCGTTGACCATGGCATAATCCGTGCTGGAACCGCGCGCGGCCAGGCGCCGTGACAGTTCTTCGGGCCAACTGTGCAGGGCGGTCAGGCTCAGGCGATTGCCATCGGTTATGGAATCGCCAAGCGCCACGATGAGATGCGTGTCCCGCGCCGTCAGCACGGAGATACCCGTGATGTCCGGACGCCCTTGCATGATATGCGCATCCTGCATACGCGCCGCCATGGATTGATCGCCGGGGCCGACGCTGACCAGCGAGCCGCCATTGCCGTCCAGCTTGAGCGTATTGGCGACGGTGAAACTCACCAGGATCTCGTCGCCCCGGGACACGCCCAGGTCAATCGCATCGCTGACCACGGGCGCGCCGGGGGGGATGGAAATCCCTTTGCCGCCTGAAAAGGTGACGGCCAGCAGCCTCTCGTCTTTGGCATCGAAATCCTGGCCCGCGAGCCCAACGCTGGCTGCGGAGATGACGAGCGGCGCGCTTCCCTCTTCATTGGACAAGCGCAGGCGCAGCTTGCTTCCCCCGGCCGAAACGCGGATGCGATAGCGCAGCGTGCCCGTGACGGGCTTGGGCCTGATCTTTTCCACGATCTCCGGCGGCACTTTGATACGGTCGATGAGGGCCTTGAACTGCTCATCGTTCAGCCCAGCCCGCGGGCTGGATTCGAAAGCCGCGCGCCAGCGTCCGTCAGGGGCCGAGGCCATCGCCGGGCCGGTGCTCGCCAGAGCCAGCCAGGGCAGCATCAGGCAAAGAGCGTTCCATCGATACCGCATTCTTCTCTCCAGATTCTCGGGCCCGGCAGACGAGCCTCTCATTCAGCACGCCGCAATCAGGCGAAGTCGTCCGGGCTCCACGCGCTGTGCCAGTCGATGAAGGGGCGCTCACCCTCGAAACGGAGCGGCAACCAGACATAGGTGCCCCGCGATGTGTTGATGCGCTTGGCCTGCCCCTTCAGCTCCGCGCCTTCCGCCGGCGTGAGGGCGGGGCCATCGGGATTGAACATCTTGGCGAACATCGGCTCGAAACGGCGATAGGCATCGCCGCTGGCAAAGCCTGGCCCTTCCGTCTGGGGCAAGTCGGGCATCCAGCGGTCAGCCAGGGCAATGTAGAGATCCTTCTTGCCCGGATGCTTGAACACCGAACTGACCTGCGAGTTGAAGGATGTGCGCGAGGCATCTCTGGGGTGCAGGTCGCCCAATACGGTCCATGGTCCGTGGAATGTGTCTGCCATCGCCACCTCGGACGGGTTGGGATGGTAACCGGTCGTGCCCGAGGTGATCAGGTAATGTTTGCCGCGCCGGTGGAAATAGGCCGGCCCCTCGCGCACCTGCGGCGGCGCGGGATGCGGGAAATGGGTGGAGTAATAACCGGTGACGTCGGTGTAGTCTTCGGTCAGATCGGCGCAGATCAGCTCGCTGTGGACCCGTTCGAAATAGGTGTAGGCCTTGAGGTCATCGGGGTTGATCAACAGATCGAAGTCCCCTGCATTCATGCCGAGGGGCTGCAGGCCCTGACGCAGAATGGTGTAGGGGCCGGTGAAGCGGTCGGCGGTCAGAATGGTGCGGGTCTGGCGCCCGTCGACCTCCATGATCTTGACCCAACAGACGAATTTGCCCGTCCGGGCATGGTAGAGGATGTGGGGGCGATCAAGCTGCCTGGCCGGATGCAGGGGCGAGGCCGGATCATCGGGCACCGGCGGAATGATGAGCCCCTGATCGGTCCAGTTCACCAGATCTTTCGAGGCATAGGCCCGCACGCCCCAATGCCAGATGCCCGATCCCGGCAGCGTGCGCTCCTTGTTCTCGCCATACCAGTAGAAGGTATCGCCGACCTGCAGGATCGAGGCGCCATGGGCCTGAATGGGCTTGCCAGTGGTGTCGAGCCAGATCTCGCCGGGCCGGATCATAGGCTTTGCCGCGCCAGCAAAGGCCGCCTTGCCCGGAAACGCGGCAGCGATGGTGGCAGCGGCGCCTGCTGCCAGCAGGTCGCGGCGTGTATGGAGCGAGATGCGGATCATGCGCCCGCACGCCCGGGGGCAGCGCAGGCAAAGCTTGCGGCGGAGGTCAGCGGTCCCTTGCCATCGTAACGCGCCACTGTGGGATAGGCGCAGATCGGCCGCTCCACACCGGGAAACGCCTTGCCCTTGGCGATAAAAGCGTTCGGCGCATCGCCTTTCTCGACCCAACGCACCAGCGAGGTCAGCGCGTCGAAATCGTCGAGCGCGACACCGCCGCCGCAATGGGTCATGCCCGGCACCATGAACAGGCGGGCAAAGGTGGAGGCATCGCCGCCCTGCGCTTCGGTATCGGCGGTCAGGCGGTCATAATAGGCGGTCAGGTCGCTGGCGGAGAAGACCGGATCGGACCAGCCGGTGACCAGCATCAGCTTGCCGCCATGCCCGGCGAAGCTGGAATATTGGGTCGAGGTGGCGTCGGTGAAGCTGGCCGTCTGGGCACTCGCCGCCAGCAGTGTCGCGGCTTCCGCATCGCCGCCCTTGAGCGGCAGCTTGTACTGCGGATAGGCGAAGTATTGCGTCAACGACTTGCGCACCAGATCCTGCAACACCATCAACGGCCCCTTGGGGGTGGGGATGCCGGTCTGCCAGATCAGCCAGTCGGGCGTGAAATTGGCGGTGTCGAAGGTCCATGAGCCCGCGATGGGCTGACCCGCGTTATTCCGCGGACCACGATAGGCGCGGATGATCGCCTGCACCTTGAGCGGGTTGAGGCAGCCTGCGGTTTGCCCGTTGGCGCAGGCCAGCGTGGCGATGTCGAAGTGGCAGGCGGAATGGTCGAAGATCATGCCATCGACCGCACCGTCGAGCCCGTCGCAGGCCTTGAGCAGCGCCGACTGGATCAGCCCGGCCTCGACAGGGGAGAACAGCAGCGAGGAATGCGTGCCCAGCTTGGTCGCCGCATCGGTGTAGGCCCAGCCCGAGTAGTTGGTCAGCACCGCTGCCGCGCTGAGGTGAAAGGCGGGGTCGCCCGCCAGAACGCCGTCGAAATCGCCCGGGAACAGTTGGGCTGCCTGCATCGCCTCGCGCCCGCCGTTGGAGCAGCCCATAAAGTAGCTGTGATCCGGTGCGCGGCCTTTGATCTTGACGATCAGATGCTTGGCCGCCTCGCTGACCTTGCCGATGGCGGCATAGCCGTAATCGAGCTTGGACTGCTGATCCTGCGCAAAGCTGACGTCATCGAAATTCTTGCCCTGATGGCCACTGTCGGTCGAGACCACCGCATAGCCTTGCGCCAGCGGTAGAGGCGATGTGGTGCCGGTGTTGATCGGGCTGCCCAGTGCGGGGACGATCATGCCATCCATGCCGCCGCCGCCCTGATAAAGGAAGCGCCCGTTCCACGCGGCGGGAACGCGCAGTTCCATACCGATGAAATAGGGTGTGCCTCCAGCGCCGGTGCGCTGCTCCAGCCGCGCGGTGATCGCGCAATGGCGGGGCATGGTGGGCAAAGGCTCGGTGGATTCGCCGTTGGGGCCGCTGGGGCCGCGCGGGGCGGGGCCTTCGGCGACATCATGGGCTCCGGTGACCACCATCCAGCCTTCGGACAGTCCCTGCAAACGGGCGCACCCCGTGGCGAAATCGGCATCGGGCGAAGAGGCCATGGCAGTCGGGGCGGCAAGGCTGGCGGCGAGGGCGAGAAGGATCATGGAGGGTCTCTCGATGGAGGGTGTCAGAGGGCGTTGCGGCGGGCGATGGTGCCCAGCACGGCGGCGCTGGGTTTGGGCGTGCGCTTGAAGGTGGTGCGGTCGATCGAGGCGAGGCCGTAGTGAGGCTTGTAGCCGAAGGTCCATTCGAAGTTGTCGACCAGCGACCAGTGGCAATAGCCCAGCACCGGCGTTCCGGCATCGATCCGGCGTTTGAGTTCGGCCAGCGCGGCGGTGATGAGATCGGCGCGCCACGCATCGTTGTCGCTGTTGAGGCCGTGTTCAGTGACCATGATCGGGCAGCCGGTTTCGCCGTGGACATAATCGACCGCATTGGCCAGCGAGGCGGGGTAAATCTCCCAGCCTTCGCCGCCGGTGCGCGCGCCTGCGGGCACGGGAACGATGCCCTTGTCGTCCCAGACGATGCGGCTGTAGTTCTGCACACCAACGAAATCGTCGCCGCGCACGGCTTCGAGCCATGGGCCATAGAAGTCACGGCGGCGGGCATCGCGCAGATTGTTGGGGCCGACGCCTTGCAGGTCGACCAGCGCCAGCGACAGGCCCACGGGCAGGGCAGGGCGCGCAGCCTTGATCGCGGCGCGGCCCTGTTTGTGAGCGGCGATCAGGTTGGGCAGCATCTCCATGGCGAGGCCGATAGGCGAGCCGCCGACGAAGTGGTCGCTGCCCGTGGCGCGCCCGGCAGCGGCCAGCATCGCGCGTTCGGCGTCCTTGGCCTGAGGCGGCGCCATGACATGGCCGAGCAGCGTGCCGTTAGCCTCGTTGAGGGTGACGGCATAGGCCATCCCATCGGCAAGGTGACGCGCCGCGCGGTCGCAGAAGCGGGCGAACAGGGTGGCGCTGTCGGACGCGGTCCAGCCGCCGCGCATGGCGAACCAGCGTGGCGTGGTCCAGTGGCTGAAGGTTACCACGGGGGCGAGGCCCCGAGCATGGCACCCGGCGATGATGGCCTTGTAGTGGTCCAGCATGGCGATGGAAAACAGGCCCGGTTCGGGCTCGATCCGGCACCATTCAATCGAGAAGCGATAGGCGTTGAGCCCGATGGTGCGCGCCAGATCAAGGTCGCTGGCCCATAGCTCGAAGCTGTTGTTGGCATCGCCCGAAGGCTCGGCGAACAGCGTGGGCTTGACGTTTTCCAGCACCCAGTAGTCGCTGTTGACGTTGTTGCCCTCGATCTGGTGTCCGGCGGTGGCCGCACCCCACAGGAAGCCGGGCGGGAAGGGGGACGTTGCGTTGCGCTTGCCCCCGGTCAGACCGGCGGCAAGAACGGGATTGGCAAGCGTCGAAGTGGCGGCGGTGGCCACTGCCCCCGCGACGAAAAAGCGTCGATCGATCATGACGTTGATCTTTCCCTTGCACCCGGCATCAGAACTTGGCGTCGAGCGAAAGACCGACCTGACGGGTCGAATTGGGAGCGTACATGGCGCCAACCGTCCCTGCGGTAGGAAAATCGGTATAAAGCAGAACGGGTTCGGGCACGTTGAACAGGTTGCGGGCGAAAACCGACAGCGAGTAGCGATCGTCCGCGGTCTTCAGGCCGAGGCGACCGCCCACAGTCCAGTGCGGCTTGTAGGTGTCGGTCAACAGCGTTGTTGATTGATAGGCCACGCGCGACTTCCACACCGCATCAAGACTGATGAAACCGGACAAGGCATCATTGATCGGATGGGAGTAATCACCCGAGAAGGTGAATTTGTAGCGCGGCGAGAAGGGCAGCTGCGTTCCGCCGAGTGCGAAAACGCCGGTCGATGTGCTCGAGGTGTAGCCATTCGGATAAGTGGCCTTGGCATAGATGAAGCCGGTGCTGACCGAGAGATCATGGGTGATCTTGCCGAACAGGTTGATTTCCGCGCCACGGCTCTTGACGCCGTCCGCATTGACAGCCGTGCAGGACAGCGCGCCGGTCGAGGTCGCCGCGCATTGCTGGAGCTGAAAGTCCTTGATGGTTTCGGAGAACAGGCTGAGATCGGCCACCCATCCGCCAAACAGCGTGGATTTCAGGCCAACTTCATAGCTGGTGGGGATTTCCGGCCGCACGATGTAAGGCGTAAGCGGATAAGCGGGAATGCCGATCTGTCCGCTCTTGTAGCCGCGTGAGGCGGTGGCGTAGATCATGGTCTTGCGCGACAGATCGTATTGCCCGCCAAATTTCCAGGATACGATGCTCGTGTTGAGTTGCTTGTTGATGGCGACGCGATTGTCGAAATCATAGCCGTCGAGTGCAAGGCGTTCGGCGGTGTAGCGGCCACCCGCGATCAGGCGCAGGCTACTCGCGACGTGGACGGTACCCTGGCCGTAAATGGCCATGGAGTCATCAGTGGTACGGTTTCGTGAGCCAATCGAGTTCGCAATGGGAATGAAGCCGAACAGGGTGATGTTTTGTCCCGTTGGATCAACGATGCCCCTCTGGTGCGAGGCGAACAGGCCTGCCGTATAATCGATGAATGCGTTTCCGGGCGAGGCGATCCGCAGTTCCTGACTGACGAGGTCGAGCCGGTTGTGGCCGGGCAAGTCGAGGATAGTCAGCGCGGTCGGATCGGCACGCACGATGTTCTGTCCGGTATCGCTGTGACGAGTGCCGCGATAAGCCGAGATCGAAGTCAGTGTGAAGGGACCGGCATCCAGATCGAACTGGGCCGAAGCACCGAAATTGTTGTTCTTTGCATAGAGGCCCTGCTTCATGCAGAATTTCTGGTTGCCCTCAGCCGCAACGACCCCGCAACTTGCCAGAGCGGCAGCCGTGCTGGCATCCGTGGAGATAAGCGTGAAGAAATCGCCCTCGTTGGTCTGGGTGAAATAGGTGTAATCGGCGATGAAATTCGCGGTCAGCTTGCTGGTCGGTTCCCACAGGAGATGAGCGCGGCCGCTGTAGCTGTTGTTCTGGATATACTTGCCGTCGATGGTGTTCTGATTGGGCCCCTGACGCAGATTGGTCGATCCCGACACGCGCAAGGCTGCATTGGCGGCGAGGGGAAGGTTGACCACGCCCTGGATCACCTGATTGCCGAAACCCGAACCTGCGGTGCCGGCGTTGGATAGATCCGCGTGCAGCCGGGCGCTGAATTTGGTCATATCCGGCTTGTTGGTGGTGATGTTGATGACACCGGCCGAGGTCGTCAGACCGAACAGCGTGCCTTGCGGCCCCTTCAACACCTCGACACGGGCGATATCAAACAGGTTGGAGATGTTGGCGTTACCCTGGCTGACCTGATCGACCACGATGCCGACCGAGGCCACCGCCCCCTGCGCAAAGGTCTGGGTGCCAATACCGCGAATTTCACCGCCGCCACCCGTGCCCTGGCCAGCAGCTGCCGTCATTTCGAGGCTGGGGGCAATGCGCGCAAGATCTTCGACCGTCCTCACTTGCTGACGCTCGAGTTGAGCGGCGTCCGCCACGGTGATCGAGATCGGCACCGATGTGACCTTTTCCGCGCGGCGCTGGGCGGTGACGATGATGTCCGAATTGACTGAGGCGGGCGCGTCTTGCGCTGTTTGCCCCCAACTCTGCGCGGGGAACACCAGAGCGGCGAAGGCGACGGTCGATGCCAGACTGGCTTGGTACACTTTCAGCATAAATCCTCCCTTGGATCTGCCGTCGGACGTCCTTGTGCGGACATCTCTTCGGGCCAGCGAACACGTCCGAAACATCAGGGCCGGTCGCTGTCATGGCGGCGGCACGCTCTGCTCGGTTGTTATTGCTGATAGCTAAGCACTGGCCTTGGGAGGGAACAGGGGGCCGGGGAAAAGTGAGTAGAACGGATACAAAAATCCGTACCCGGTTTCAGTATATGGGAAGAGGAATGGTGATGCTGGCGATCAACCCGCCCTGCGCGGCATTGGCGAGCGATACGGATGCCCCGAATGTCGAGGCTTGCGCGCGCGCAATTGTCAGTCCGATGCCGGTTCCTCCGGTGCGGCGCGAACGGCTGCTGTCGCCCCGCACGAAGGGTTCGAACATCTGGTCGAGCAGCGCTTCGGGGATGCCGGGGCCTGCATCGGTGACCGACAGGACGATCCGATCATCCTCCTGCCAGCAATCGAGGCGCGCCTGACCGCCATAGCGCAAGGCATTGTCGATCAGGTTCTGCAGGCAACGGTGCAGCGCATCGGGCTTGACCCTGACCTCCACGGGATCGACATGACCCAGCGTGACTTCGCCAAGGCCCGCATCGGTCATATCCTCGACCATGCTGGCCAGCAGCGATTCCATGTCCAGCATCACCCAGTCGTCGGCGGACTCGCCGGATCGCGCCAGCGCCAGCCCCTCGGTCACCAGGCGCTGCATGGCCTCGACATCGTTGAACAGGCGAGCCCGCACGCCTTCATCCGGCAAAAGATCGAGCCGCAGGCGCAGGCGGGTCAAAGGAGTTTGCAGATCATGGCTGATCGCGGCCAGAATCTGGGCGCGTTCCTGCATGGCTTCGCGGATGCGTTGTTGCATCTGGTTGAAGGCGGCAAAGGTCTCGCGCACGTCGCGCGGGCCGGTTTCAGGAATGGGGGCGGCGGCGATGTCGCTGGAAAAGGCCCGCGAGGCGACGGCCAGACGCCGCATGAAGCGCAGCGTGATGCTGGCCACCAGAAAGGACAGGAGCAGCGCCGCCAGAGCCACCAGCGCGAGATAGTCCGGCGATTGCCTGACCGACAGCAGAAGGGGGAGCGGGGCCATATCGAAGGCCATGCGATGGTGTGTGACCTGCCCATCGCTTGGAGGCACGCTGAGATCGACGGCCCAGCACTCCGGAGGAATGGCCAGCATGCCCGCGGCAGCGCGAACATAGGCAACACCGGGGCGGCCGGCGCACACCGCCGGATCGGTGCGAAAACTATGGGCTGTCATGCCCCTCGGAAGACCCGAGGACAGGGCCTGATCGATGGCCGGGTCGGCCCCTAGGACGGGAGCAGAGGCGTCCTGCAACAGATGCGCGCCTCTGATCCGGTTGCTGGCCAGCAGGATCATGTCGGCATGGTCGTTGGCGGCGATATGTCCGGCGATGTCGGCCACGCTGCGGGCGATCATCCCGGCGCGGTACTGGCGCATCTGGTGTTGGAGATACCATTCGGAAAAGGTCAGCGAATACATGGATGCCAGCGTGCCGCCGACGGCCAGCACCAGCGTCAGGCGCAAGGCCAGCGTGTCGAAACGCCGCAGAGATTGCCACAGGGCCGTCATACGTAGGTGACATCGCAGGCGAGCAGGAAGCCCTTGTTGCGCACGGTGACGATCAGGTTCTCACCGCCCGGCGCCCGGGCCAGCTTGGCGCGCAAACGGGCGATGCGGTTGTCGAGCGAACGGTCGATCCACACGGTTTCCTTGCGCTCGGGCAGCAAATCCTCGCGGCTCAACTCTTCAAAGGGGTTTTCCAGAAAACGGCGCAGAATGGCGAATTCGGTGGTCGAAAGCATCATGCCGCGATCATCCTGACCCATCAGGCGCCGCTGCGCCAGATCGAGACGCCACGGGCCAAAGCTGGCGTAACGGCCGGATTGGGATTTCGGGCCCTGAATGCCCCGCTTGAGCACATTGCGCATGCGGATGATGAGCTCGCGGGCGTCGAAAGGCTTGGAGAGATAATCGTCGGCGCCCCCTTCGAGCCCTTCGACGCGGTCGCCGGGGGTGCTGCGTGCCGTCAGCATGATGACGGGCACGACAAACCCTTCGGCGCGCAGGTCACGGCAGAAGGTCATGCCATCGCCATCGGGGAGCGTGAGGTCCAGCAGCATGAGCGCGATGTCGTGGCGGGCCAAAGCCGTGCGCGCCTCGGCCAGTGTCGCGGCTCCGACATGCCGGTATCCGGCGCGGTCGAGATGGCTGGCGATGAGGTCGCGAATGTCATCGTCGTCGTCCACGATCAGGATGCATGCGGAGGGAGTGGATGGGGGAAGCATGCGCTCATCATAGCGGATTGTCGGCGCTTGGGTCACAGCATCGTCAAAGCGGTGACAAACCGATACAATGCCAAAGCCATCCCGGGCTTCAGGAAGGCTTGGCGGCGGCGGATTTGGCAAACTGGCGCGGCGAAGAGCCGACCACCCGCCGGAACGCGGCGCCAAAGGCGCTCTCCGAATCATAACCCACCATCGGCGCGACCGCAGCGATGGTCATGCCATGATTGGCGAGACGATCGGCTGCCAGAACCATCCGCCATCTGGTCAGATAATCCATCGCGGTTTCGCCCGTTTTCTCCCTGAAGCGCGCCGCAAAACTCGAGCGTGACAGGCCCGCTGTCCTTGCCAGATCCTGCAGCGTCCACCGCCTTGCGGGCGCATCGTGCATGGCTGACAGCGCGGCATGAATGTACCTGTCGGCCAGAGCGAGCAGCCAACCGGGGCTCGTCGGCGTCTGGTCGAGATGCGCGCGCAGCGCCTCGATCAGCAAAGCCTGGGCCAGATGTTCGGCCATAAGGGCACCGCCCGGCCGTGGCGCGCGCAATTCGTCCATCAGCCGGTCGATGGATGCGCGCAAAGCCTGCTTGCCCTGCTGCGCGTCGATGTGCAGAATCGGCGGGAGGGCGGCCAGAAGGCGGCTGGCCTGCAATCCGGCGAAATGGAAGTAACCGCCCACGCCCATGCAGTCGCCGCCGCCATTGAGCACGGCGGTCTGGCCTGAGGGGACGGTGGGAAAGAAGCGAAAGGCATCGATGGTCTCGCTCGGCGCCCCAGCGTAAAGGCGATAGGCGGTACCGCCGGGCAGCAGAACGAAATCACCTGCCGACAGGGCGAGCGGCGCGGCTTGGCCTTCCACCTCGATCCAGCATTGGCCGGAATGGATGGCATAGCACCGCACCCCGGCGCTGGCGGCATAGCCCAGCGACCAATCTCCACCCGCGTCCAGTCCACGGAAGCCGTAGCTGCCAGGTTTCATCAGCGAGAGGATGTCCGAAAGCGGGTCCACAGCATATCCTGGACGATGGCGACGATTTTATGGACCATAGCGCATGGGGCGTCCGCCATGAAGGGGCTATGTGTTATTGCAGGATGACGAGCAAGGACTGACGATGCCCAACAACACCGCACTGTGGCTGCCCGCCAAGCGCGCGACCGCGTTAAAGGTTGGACCCGCGCCCTACACCGCACCCAAAGCCGGTGAGATCGTCGTGCGGGTCCATGCCGTTGCCGTCAACCCGATGGACCGGCTGATGCAGACCGTGGGCGATCTCATCACGCCCTATCTCGCCTATCCCTTCGTGCTGGGCTCGGACGTGGCCGGAGAGGTGGTCGAGATTGGCGAGGGTGTGACCCGCTTCAGGCTGGGCGAGCGCGTGCTGGGTCATGCTGTCGGCTCGGACAAGGCGCGCAATCATGCGGCGGAAGGCGCCTTCCAGACCCATGCGGTTCTGCTGGCGCATATGGCCGCGCCCATGCCTGAGGATATGCCGTTTGAAGCCGCCGCGGTTTTGCCGCTGGCCCTTTCCACGGCGGCCTGCGGCCTGTTCCAGCAGGACCAGCTGGCGCTTGATCCTCCATCCCTCGCCCCCCGGCGAAACGGAAAATGGGTGCTCATCTGGGGGGCGTCGACCAGTGTGGGCTGCAATGCGGTGCAGCTTGCGGTCGCGGCCGGATATCAGGTGGTCGCCACCGCCTCGCCCGCCAACTTCGATTATGTCAAAAGCCTGGGCGCTTCGCTGGTGTTTGATTATCGCAGCAACAGCGTTGTGGCCGACATTGTTGCGGCCCTGCGTGGGCACGAGGTTGCCGGAGCGCTTGCGATTGGCCTGGGTTCCGCGACGGCGTCGGTCGCTATACTCGGACAGTGCCAGGGCAAGCGTTTTGTCGCGATGGCCACGCCACCAGCCTCCTTCGACGCTGTGCCTGCGGGCCAGGGCCGCATCTGGCGCCTTGCGCCCGTGCTGATGCGCATGGTGGCAGGCAGCATCAGCCTTGCCCTGAAAGCACAGCGCAGAGGCGTGCGCACCGCCATGATCTGGGGCAGTTCGCTGCTGGGCAATGAGGTGGGGCCGATGATCTATGAGGCCTTCCTTCCCGAAGCGCTGGCCAGCGGGCGATATGTTGCGGCTCCCGCGCCGCTGGTCGTGGGCCATGGTCTCACGCATATCGTCCAGGCGCTCGAACGGCAGCGGCGCGGCGTTTCTGCCTGCAAGCTGGTGGTGACCTTGTGAGCCATCCGCCAACTCAAGACGTCATTGCGAGGCTTGTCAGCGTCACGCGGTTTCGGGCTCGGACGCTGCTTCTTATGCCACTCATCATGGTTCACGCCCGCCGCGCCATCGCACAAGTACAGCAAGCGGACGGATTTCTGGCTGGCGCGGTGAGGCCAGACGGTCATGTGACCTTCTGGACCATCAGCGTATGGCGGGATGAACTGGCGGTGCAAAGCTATGTTGCCAGCGGCGCGCATCGGTCTGCCATGCCACGCCTGTTCGATTGGGCAGTGGAAGCCAGTGTGGTCCGTTGGAGGCATGATAGTGACGATCTTCCGGATTGGGCCGAAGCGGTGGAGCGAATGCGCAAGGCAGGGCGCCCCTCCGCCCTGCGGCATCCTGGCCCGCATCACGCAGACATGAGCTTTGCGGAACCGCAAGATGTTCGCGGAATGCGTCTGTAACAGCCAGACGATCATCCAGTGGCCACATGAACGAAAGTCTTCCTTCGACGATCCGAGCCGGAGCCGGGAACGGCAGGAAAGTTGGCGGAGGATGCCATGCCCCCCATGTCGGGGCCGAACTTGCTCAAATAAGGATTGTGGATTTGTAACATTAATTAACAAATTTCAGCATGCGGCTCATTGATCTCGGCTGGCATCGGTAACGCGCTGGCGCACCCGGCCCAGATGATAGCGCATGGCCAGATCGGCGCCGGCGCTGTCTCTTTGCGCGATGGCATCGTATATGGCGCGGTGCTCGTCGAACACCCGCTGGGCTCGTTCGGGGCTGAGTTCCTTGGTGACGCTCAGAGCAATCGTCATTCCCCGACGAATCGCATCGTCGAGCGATTGCAGCACCTGCTCGAACAGGAAATTGCCGCTGGCCGCCGCCACCGCCAGATGAAACTCGAAATCGGCGGCGGTGGTTACGCCGTTTTGCAGCAATTGCTCCTTCATCGCCTCCAGCGCCTTGGCGATCTGGCGCAACTCCGCCGTGGTGTGCCGTGTCGCCGCCAGCGCGGCGGCCTGGCCTTCCACCGCCATGCGAAGCTCCAGGCAGCGCAGCATATGCGCAACATTGCTCGGCTCGGAAAAGCGCGTCAGCCCCTCGGGCGGGGTGTTCTGCACCACGGTGCCCAGCCCCTTGCGGGTGATGACCAGCCCGTCGGCCTGAAGGCGCATCAGCGCCTGCCGCACCACGGGGCGCGACACATTCAGGGTCTGGCAGATCTGGTTTTCCGAGGGCAGGCGGTCACCGGGGCGCAGCGCGCCCGAGGCGATTTGCTGCAGAATCTGGCCATAGATGCGGTCGCCCAACCGTTCCTTTTTTTGCGGCATCAAGATCAGATTGGTCACGGACAAGGCCCCGGGTCGGCTAAGAGATCAGGCACTTGCTACCATCTGTCATCCAACATGTCATCGTTGTTGACATGTTGGGGCGAACCTGTAAAAAAACATAACAAGCAGGCATGGGGTGAGGATGATGGTGAGCAAAGCGGATGACCGGTTGGCAAAGGGCCTGCGTGGCGTTTCCGGGATTCTGGTCACACCTTTCGATGCCGGTGATCGCCTCGCGACAGGGCTTCTGCATCCCATCGTCAACCGCGCGGTGGCGGCGGGCGTGGGCACGCTGGTCATCAACGGCAACACCAGTGAATTTTACGCTCTGACCACCACCGAGGCCGAGGCGATGGTGCGGGCCAGCGCGCAGATCGTCGCCGGTCGCCTGCCGCTCATCGGCGGGGTGGGGCGCGGCATTCACGATGCGCTGCAACTGGCCGCCGCCTCGCGCGAGGCCGGGGTGGATGCCTTGATGATCCATCAGCCGCCCGATCCCTTCGTCGCGCCGCGCGGCTTTGTCGATTACGTGTCGCGCATCGTCGAGGTGGGGCAGGATCTGCCCGTCATCCTCTATCTGCGAGACGATGGCATCGGCACCGAGATGATCGCACGGCTTTGCGCCCTGCCCCATGTCGTCGGCGTCAAATGGGCCTGCCCCACGCCGATGCGTCTGGCCGAGGCCATTGCGGCCTGCGATCCCGCCCTGATCTGGAGCGGCGGTCTGGCCGAAACCTGGGCCCCGGCCTTTTACGCCGTGGGTGCGCGGGGCTTTACCTCGGGGCTGATCAATGTCTGCCCCGCGCTGTCGGTGGCGATCTGCAACGCTTTGGAGCAGGGCGACTATGCCGGCGCGCGCAGCCTGATCGCCCGGATCGCCATGTTCGAAACCCTGCGCGCTCAGGAGCGCAATGGCACCAATGTCTCCGTGGTGAAGGCCGCGCTGCAACTGCTGGGCGAGGATTGCGGCGCGCCGCGCCCGCCCGCTGCCTGGCCGCTGTCACCGCAGGTGCTGGATACGCTGCGCCAGTTCATGGCGCAGATCGCCACGGACGGGCTGGTCAAGGCATAGGGTCGCGCCACATATCGTGGTGAAGGGGCAAAGGCCCACGCCGGGAGAGGATGCACAATGAAGATCGTGAAGCTGCGGGCCTTTATGACGCAAGACGGCGAGCGCCCGCGCGTAATCCTCGCCATCGATACCGATGAGGGCATCACGGGTTGGGGCGAATGCTACAACCACGGCCCCGACCGCGCGCTGGTGCCGGTGCTGGACTATCTGGCGCAGTATCTCGAAGGGCAGGACCCGCGCCGCATCGAGTTTCTGATGCAGCTGATGATGCAGCATGCCCGCTTTCCCCCCGGGGCCATCGGTCTGGCGGCGATGTCGGCCATCGATCATTGCCTCTGGGATATTGCGGCCAAGGCGCTGGGCGTGCCGGTCTATCAGCTTCTTGGCGGCCATGTGCGCGACCGGGTGCGGGTCTATGCCGGGATCTACACGGCGCCCGATGTGGCCCACGCCCGTGATGTGATGGCGGCCTGGCATGAGAGTTGGGGCGTCGATGCCTTCAAGCTCAGCCCCTATCGCATCGACATTCACGCGCATCGCTGGGGCGAGGTGGTGCGCAGCAGCGCCGACTATTTCCGCCAGATCCGCGAAGCGGTCGGGCATGACATCGCCTTCGATGCCCATGCCAAGATCTTCGAGCCCAAGCTGGCGGCGCAGCTCGGCAATGCGCTGGCGCCCTATGATCCGCTGTTCTTCGAGGAACCCCTTCGCCCCGAAAACATGGAGGCCTGGGGCGATCTCAACCGCCAGACGCATTGCGTTCTGGCGACGGGGGAGTCGCTCTACAACCGCTATGAATTCCTGCGCCTGCTGCAGGTGAAGGGCGCCGACATCATCCAGCCTGACATTTGCGTGGTGGGGGGCCTGCTGGAAATGCGCAAGATCGCCGCTCTGGCCGAGGCGCATTATGTTACCGTCGCCCCGCACAATCCGATGGGACCGCTGGCGACGGCGGTGAATCTGCATTTCTGCGCCGCGCAGACCAATTTCAAGATCCTGGAATATCGCCTGCCCAACGCCGGGGCCATTCCCGCGCAGGCCAGCGTGATGCATGGCAATTCGATCGGCGGCGCGCATTACGTGGTTGATCCCTATATCCCGCGCGAGGGCTATCTCGACCTGCGCCCCGACCGGCCGGGCTGGGGCGTGGAGATCGACGAGGACTATCTCGCCAGCGACAATTACGTCCGCTGGGACCGCAAGGTGCCGACCCGGCCCGACGGCTCGACGGCGTTCATGTGATGGGGCCGCTCGCGCCTTCCATCGATCCGCCGCTGGTCGGCGCCGTCACGCGGGGCCGGTTGCGCTTCGTGGTGCTGGCGCTGATCACGCTGGTGCTGGCGCTCAGCACGGGCGACCGGGCGACGCTTTCGGTGGCGGCGCCCGGCGTGGCGAAGGATTTCGGCATCACGCCCATCGATATGGGCTGGTTGTTCTCCGCCTTTTCCTGGAGCTACTGCCTCGCGCAGATCCCGGCAGGCTATCTGGTGGACCGCATCGGGCCGCGCATCGCGATCTTCGCCGCTTTGGCCTGCTGGTCGCTGGCCACCTTTCTGATGAGCGGGGTCGGCTATGTCGCCTTTCCGGTGATGGCCATTTTCTTGCTGCGCGTGGTGCTGGGCCTGCTGGAGGCGCCGGTGGCCCCGGCCTGCGGGCGCATCATCGCCGCCTGGTTCCCCGCCGACGAGCGAGGGTTGGCGGGCGCGATCTTCAACTCGGCGCAATATCTCTCGCTGGCGGTGTTCACCCCGCTGATGGCTGCGTTGGCGCATTATGCCGGGTGGCGGCACATCTTCACGGTGATGGGCGCTCTGGGCATCGTGCTGGCGGCTGTCTGGTTTCTGGCCTATTTCGCGCCCGACAAGCATCCGCGCCTCTCGCGTGAGGAACTGGAGGATATGGTGGCGCGCGGCGCGCTGGCGGCGGCACCTGCCCCAAAAACCGGGCCCGGCATCGGTCTGGTGGCCATTCTGGGCAACCGCATGCTGCTGGGCGTGTTCTTCGCGCAATATTGCGTGGCCAGCCTGTCGACCTTCTTCATCTCCTGGTTTCCGACCTATCTGGTGCAGGGGCGTCATTTCACCATGCTCGATGCGGGCTTTGTCGCGGCCATTCCGGCGGTCTGCGGCTGCATCGGCGGCGTCTCGGCAGGGGTGTTTTCCGACTGGTTGCTGCGTCGTCACGCTTCGCTCAGCCTGGCGCGCAAGCTGCCGATCACGCTGGGGCTGGTGCTCAGTTCCACCATCATGCTTTGCGCTCTGGTCAGCAGCAATGCGCTGGTGATCGCCATCATGTCGGCGGCTTTCTTCGGCAAGGGCTTCGGCGCGCTGGGCTGGACGGTGGTGGCCGATACGGCGCCACGCGAAGCCATCGGCCTGACGGGCGGGGTGTTCAACGCTGCGGGCAGCGTGGGCGGCATTATCACGCCCATCGCCATCGGCATCATCGTCGAGAAGACCGGTTCCTTCGACGGGGCGCTGCTCTATGTCGGCCTGCATGTGCTGGCGGCGGTGGCGGCTTATTGGCTGATCGTGGGCCCGATACGGCGTTTCGAGACAAGCGAGCTTTAGACAAAACGATTTTTCCAGCGCCGGTTCCCGCATCGACCGCTTCGCGGCGGAGTGTTGGCCCGTGCCCTGCGTCTGCTGAACCGACCATTCGAACACCAGAATAATCGACAAGATAGAGGGGGTGCATATGTTGAAATCAGGACGTTTCCAGACTTCGGTCTCCATTGCAATCGTCGCCCTGTGCCTGGCGGCAACGCCCGCCATGGCGCAAGGCACCGGCGATAGCAAGGACGCGCCGCCCGCCCCGCCACGGGCCAACGGCCAGATCGCGCCGACCACGCAAGGCGCCGATCTGGTGGTGACGGCCTCGCGCATCGCCAAGGCGGGGTACAATGCGCCCACGCCTGTCACCGTGGTCTCGGCCGAGCAGATCAAGCAGACCGCGCCCAATGACATTGCCGACGCTTTGTCCACCTTGCCCGCTTTTCGCGGTCTGTCGAACCGTTCGGTCGACACCGGGACCAGCGCCAATGGCAATGCGGGCGCCAGCCTGCTCAATCTGCGCGGGCTGGGGGCCAACCGGACGCTGGTGCTGCTCGACGGGCGGCGCGTGGTTTCCTCGAACGTCAGCGGCTCGACCGACGTCAATCTGATGCCGCAAAATCTGGTGCGTAGCGTCGATGTGGTGACCGGCGGCGCCTCGGCGGCCTATGGCTCTGATGCCGTTGCTGGCGTGGTCAATTTCGTGCTGGACACCAAATTCGAGGGCGTGAAGGCCGAAATGCAGGGCGGCATCTCGCGCTATGGCGATGCGGGCAGCTATCGGGGCACCATCGCGGCGGGGCATGGCTTTGCCGACGGGCGCGGGCGGGTGATCGCCAGCCTGGAGTATTTCCACAAGAACGGCATCAGCACCTATTCCACCGCCCGCCCCTGGCGCAACGATGTCAGCGCCTGGATCCCCAATGCGACCGGCGTGACCACGCCCGCGCGCGTGCTGGCCAATGGCATCACCTACAGCGGGCGCAGCTATGGCGGGCTGATCCTGAATGGCGCGCTGAAAGGCACGGATTTCACCGCCAATGGCACGCCCACGCCTTTCATCTATGGCTCGAAGGTCAGCTCGGTCTTTATGGCGGGCGGCGACGGGCCGTCCCCGGTTGCGCCCTTCGGGGCCAGCGTCGATCGCATCAACGGTTTCCTGCATGCCGAATATGACGTCACCGACAACTGGACTTTGTTCGGCGAGGGCACGCTGTCGCGTTCGCACACGCCCTTCGAACAATATTACAACTACAATGCCGGATCCAACGCGCTGACGATCTACAGCGGCAACCCCTATATCCCCGCCGCGATCCAGAGCCAGATGACCGCGCAGGGCATCGCCTCCTTCACGCTGGGCAAATATTGGAGCAATCTGCCCGAAAATGTGGCGGACAATTACTCCACCACCCAGCGCTTCGTGGGCGGGCTGAACGGCAAGCTGGGCGGCGACTGGACCGCCAAAGCCTATTTCACCCACGGCCAGAGCCAATTGAAGGTGTTCGACCGCAACATTCTGAACAACCGCAACATTTATGCCGCCGCCGATGCGGTGGTGAACCCGGCCAATGGGCAGATCGTCTGCCGTTCGACATTGAACGGGCTGGACCCGGGCTGCACCCCGATCAACCCCTTCGGCACGGGGGCGATCAATGCGGCCACCGCCGCCTATGTGACGGGCGACAGCTGGCGCTATCTCAAGCTGACGCAGGATGTGGCGGCCGTCAATGTGCAGGGCTCGCTGCCCGACTGGGCGGCGCTGTGGTCCAAACCCGCCTCGCTGGCGGTAGGCGCTGAATGGCGGCGCGAAACCGCCAATCAGACCAGTGATGCGGTCTCGCAGGCGATCAACAATTTTGCCGGGCTGCGCGGCGCGGCGTCTTCACAATCGGGGACGCTGGGAGGGTTCTATGCCTCCAATCCCCAGCCGATCTCCGGGCGTGTCACGGTGAAGGAGCTTTATGGCGAGCTGGCGCTGCCCGTGGCGGCGGATCGGCCTTTCATCAAGGCGCTCGATCTGAACGCCGCCGTGCGCCTCACCGATTACAGCACCAGCGGGCAGGTGGTGACCTGGAAGCTGGGCGGTGTGTGGAAGCCGGTGCAAGGCCTTACCTTGCGCCTGACACGCTCGCGCGATATCCGCGCGCCCAACATTCTGGAGCTGTTTTCGGGCGGTGTGGCAGGCAATGCCACGGTGATCGATCCCAGGACCGGCGCCACCGTGCCGTTCCTGGGCTATACGCGCGGCAACCCCGATCTCAAGCCGGAGAAGGCCAACACGCTGACCTTCGGCATGGTGGTGCAGCCGGCGTTCCTGCGTGGCTTCGACATGTCGGTGGATTATTACGACATCAAGATCAGCGCGGCGATTGCTTCGCTTTCGGCGCAGGATACGATCAACCAGTGTGCGGCGGGGGCCACGGTGGTCTGCTCGCAGATCCAGTTCACCAACGGCACCTATTACCTCAACCTGCTGCCCTTCAATCTGGCTTCGGCGCGCAACAGCGGGCTCGATATCGAGGCGGGTTACCGCTTCGGCTTGCTGGGCGGGCGGGTGACCTTGCGCGCCCTTGGCAATCTCACCACACGCAATGTGTCGCAGGCGCCCGGCGCCGCGCCCATCGACCGCGCGCGTGAGGCGGGCCAGTTCAACGGTACGCTGACCGCCGCCTACGACCGCGGCACGTTTTCGGCCTTCGTGCAGGAGCGCTATATCAGCGCGGGGCTGTACAATGCGCAATATGTGACCGGCGTCGATATCGACAGAAACCATGTGCCGGGGCGGCTCTACACCGACGTAACCCTGAAGAACAAGCTGCGTGGCGTGGGCAAGGACAGCGAGGTCTTCGTCACGGTCAACAATCTGTTCAATGTGAAGCCGCCGGTGCTGAGCACGGTGTCGTCCTTCATTCTGGAATCGAACTATTCGATGTACGATCCTGTCGGCACCTACATCACGGCAGGCTTCCGGACACGGTTTTGAGGTGATCCCTGCGCCATCAGTTTGGGCAGCGTCGCAATGTTCAGGAACCTGCCGCACTTGCTATTTCAGTGCGGCAGGACGCCTGCCTTTATAAGGCATGACCGGAAGCCCTCAGCAAGACAGAGGCATTGTGTTGGCCATGAGCGTAGGGCGAGTTTTGGCGCCTCGACGAGTTGTCGTGAAGAGCAGTTTTGACAGCGTTCACAGCTCATCATGATGTGCATGATCAACCAATGCACTGAGCCCTAGTCTCCGGGGGGCTCGCAAGGTCGGCAAAGCCAACTCACGTTTCGCGCCGGATGGGATAAATCAGGTGGAAAGGACTGCGATCGGGCAGGCGCTCCATCAGCCAATCAAGGCGCGCCTTCGGGGCCTGCGCAAAGGCGGGATTGGCGGCCAGCCTGCTGTCGAAGGCGGCCCTGATCGCGGCGTTCTGGGCCAGAAAGGAATCGGGCGCTTCGGCTTCAAGCAGCGCTGCCGCCAGCAGCCCCAGCGGCTGGTTGGAGGGCACACGGATCGTGCCTACGGGCATGCGCCAGCTTGCGGGTTGACCGGTTCAGCGCTGCTACACCCGCCCTGTTGCGGGGGATCGATAGGTCTCGGAGGCGACGCCCTTGAAGTTTTCGATCCAGCCGATCGGTTCGGCGCGGGTCTTCCAGCGCACCAGCATGGTGGCGGGGCGGCTGGCGCGATCGGCTCGCTTGGCCGCGACGATCCCTGCGCGATCCTGCGCGGCCAGTGTCAACGCCGCCTCGAGCAGCACATAGGTGCCCAGCACGCGTCGCCGATAGGGTTTGAGCATGTGGTTTTCGATCAGCACTGTGGGCACGCCGATGAAATCGCCGTAGCCGGTGGAGTAACGCGGTCCCTCGGGCGCTTCGCGGATGCCTTTGGTCGGTTCACGCGTATCGACAGGGCTGGGGTAGATGATCGGCGAATGCCCCGCGCGTTGCAGAGCCTGCGTCACCTGCGGGCCGAAGCGGGTCATCAGCCAGTCCGCCCCGGTACGGTGATAGGCATAGCGGCCCCATCCGGCATAGGTGAAGGTGGTGTCATATCCCATGTCGAAACCGTCGCTGACATGGCAGTCGAGATAGAGGATGGGATCGAGGCGACGCAGCAGCGCGATCATCGCGCGGGTTTCGGGGGCGTCGGCCTTGGCACAGTCGCGGTTGAGGTTGATGTTCCGCCCATTGCCGACAAAGCCCTTTTCCAGCGGGCCGCGCAGCGCCGGGAAATTCCAGCGGCTCATGCGCTCATGGCCATCGGCGTTGTAGATCGGCACCACCGCCAGATCGACCGCATCGAGCAGATGATCCTTGCCGCGCATGGCGATGTCGCGCAGCAGCATCAGCACGGCATCCTTGCCATCGATTTCTCCCGAGTGGATGCCCGCCTGAATGAGCACCACCAGCTTGCCCGTGCGCTTTTCTTCAACCAGCTCAGTGAGTTGCGCGACCAGTGGTTCGAAACCAGACCTATCGCGCCTCCGGCCTCAATCTGCTCGTGGCCGCCATCATTCTGTGGAACACCCGTTATCTCGAACGGGCAGTCGGGGCGCTGGCGATTCCGAAAGACATTGCGCGCTATATCGCCCCGCTGGGATGGGAGCATATCTCGCTCACCGGCGACTATCGCTGGAATGTCGAAAGCCGCCCCGATCCTGGCCAACTTCGTCCGCTGCGGACGCCTTCATCGCTCCTGGCCGCATGATGGCGTCCGCCCGTATTCACGAGAGGTTCTCCCTTAGCTTACGTAAAATACACTTTCGTGTAGTGACCCTAATGTATGTCGCCATGAGCTTTCAGCCTGGGCTCATGTTCCAGCCCGGCAGCAGCGTCACAGTCATGGCAAGCCATACTGCGATACTGCCGTCTTTATTTCAGTCCGCCGCCCAGCGAGCGATACAGCTCGACCAGATTGGTCTGGCGTGCAAGCCGCACGGTCAACAGGTTCTGTTGTGCAGCATAGAGGCTGCGCTGCGAATCCAGCGTGGTGAGGAAGGGATCGACACCTTCACGGAACCGCGCCTCGGCCAGCTTGAAAGCAACTGTGGCGGCGTCGCGCTGCGATGTCTGCGCCTCCAGCTGATCGCCGATATGGGCACGCTGGGCCAGAGCATCGGCAACCTCGCGAAAGGCGGTCTGGACCGTCTTTTCGTAGGTCGCCACCTGCGCGTCCCGCGTGGCCTGGGCATAGTGCAGATTGCCCTGGTTCTTGCCGAAGTCAAAGATGGGCACGGTCGCTGTGGGCGCCACTGACCAATACTGGCTGCCGCTGCCAAACAGGTTCGACAGGCCAAGGCTGAGTGTGCCGAAGGCCGCCGTCAGCGACACCTTGGGGAAGAAGGCCGCGCGAGCCGCGCCGATGTTGGCGTTGGCTGCGCGCAGCACATGCTCGGCCGAAGCGACGTCCGGGCGGCGCAGCAACACATCCGAAGGCAGACCCTCGGGCAGGGCGTCGCGCGTGGCATCGGCCAGCTCCTGGGGCAGCATGTCGGCGGCCACGGTGGTGCCTGCCAGCAGGTTGAGCGCATTGGTATCCTGCGCCACCTGGGTCCGGGCCTGTGCGATGTCGGCGCGGGCGCTGTCGAAGCTGGTCTGCGCCTGGCGGACCTCCAATTCCGAAGCGACGCGGTTCGCAAAGCGGGCCTGGGTCAGACGATAGGTTTCGCCATAGGCCTTGGCGGTGCTCTGGGCGAGGCGCAACTTGTCTTGGTCAGCGGCCAGGGTCAGCCATGCCGTGGCCACTTCGGCCACCAGAGCGGTCTGCGCCGCATCGCGGTTTTCCTGTACCGCGAAGAATTGCTCCTGCGCGGCCTTGGTCAGGTCGCGGATGCGTCCAAAGAGGTCGACCTCCCAGGCTGAGACGCCGACATTGGCCTGATAGATATCGACCCTTGTGGCATTGCCCGCCGCTTGCCCGGCGCTGCTCGCCACGCTGCCGAGGCCGGGGGGCGTCTTCTGATAGGTCGCGGCGCCACTTGCCCCGATGGTGGGCAGGAGGCCGGCGCGCTGCACATGGTATTGCGCGCGGGCCGCGGCGACATTGGCCACCGCCACCCGCAAATCACGGTTGTTGTCGAGCGACAGCTGGATGAGGCGGCGCAGCCGCTCATCCACAAAGAAATCGCGCCACGCCACGTCGGCCGGATTGGCGGTGGCAGCGCCCGCGCCATTGTCCACAGTGGGCAATGTGGCGGGCACCGGTGCTGTGGGCCGGACATAGCGGGGCGCCATATCGCAGCCCGCCAGTGCCAGCAGTGTGACGAGCGAAAGGAAACGAGGGTTCATCAATCAGAGCTCCTGCGAACCATGGGCGCCCAGCGCCGGTTGCTCGGACGTTTCATCGGGCAGGTGTTCGCCATTAGGCTGGTCCTGGCGGAACAGCTGCTTCACCAGACGGAAGAAGGTGGGCACGAAGAAGATTGCCAGCACCGTGGCCGACATCATGCCGCCGACCACCGCCCAGCCGATGGCATTCTGACCGCCCGAGCCCGCGCCTCTGGACAGGGCCAGCGGCAGCACGCCCAGCGTGAAGGCAAATGAGGTCATCAGGATCGGACGCAGGCGCAGCTTGGCCGCCTCGATGGCGGCTTCCGCCGCGCTCAGCCCTTCGCGCATCTTCTCCTCGGCAAACTCCACGATCAGGATCGCGTTCTTGGCCGAGACGCCCACCGTGGTGATCAGACCCACCTGCAGGAAGATGTCATTGTTGAGCCCGGCCAGCCTTGCGGCCAACACCGCACCGATCACGCCGAGCGGCACCACCAGCAGCACTGCGATCGGCACCGACCAGCTTTCATAAAGCGCGGCAAGGCACAGGAACACGATCAGCAGCGAGAGCGCATAGAGCGCGGGCGCCTGCCCTGCCGAAAGTTGCTCCTCATAGGACAGGCCGGTCCATTCGTAACCGATGCCCGGGGGCAGTTTGGCGGCCAGAGCTTCCATCGCCTTGATTGCCTGACCGCTGCTGTTGCCCGGGGCAGGGGCGCCGAGCAGTTCCATCGCAGGAACGCCATTGTAGCGCTCCAGCCTGGCTGGCCCCATCGTCCAGTCATGCGTGGAGAAGGACGAGAAGGGTGCCATCGTGCCCGAGGAGCCGCGCACATAGAGGTCGTTCAACTGTTCTGGCCGCATGCGGAAGGGCGCATCGGCCTGGACATAGACCTTCTTCACGCGGCCCCGGTCGATGAAGTCATTGACATAGGAGCCGCCGAAAGCTGTGCTGACCGTGGTGTTGATGTCTGACAGGGCTAGACCCAAAGCACCCGCGCGGGGCTGGTCGACGGTCAGCTTGAGCTGAGGGGAATCGTCCAGGCCGTTGGGGCGGACCATGGCCAGGCTCTTGTCGCCGCGCGTCATCTTGAGCAATTGGTTGCGGGCTGCCAGCAGCTTGGCATGGCCCAGATTTGCCTCGTCCTTGAGTTCGAAATCGAAGCCGTCGGCGTTGCCCAGATCGAGCACCGAGGGCGGGTTGAAGGCAATGACCTGCCCGGCCGTGATTTTGGCAAAGGCGGCATTGGCGCGATCGACGATGGCAGGCACATGGTTGGCTGCGCCCTTGCGGTCGGCCCAGTCCTTGGTGCGGACAAAGGCGATGCCCACATTCTGTCCCTGACCCACGAAGCCGAAACCAGCGACGGTGAAAACCGTATCGACGTTGGCGCCTTCATCCTTCAGGTAATGATCACGTACACGGTCCAGCGTGCGCTGCGTTTCCTCCATCGAGGAGCCGACGGGCAGCGTGACCTGCGTGAAGAGCAGTCCTTGATCCTCAGCTGGCAGAAAGCCACCGGGCAGGCGCAGGAAGATGAAGGCCATGCCGCCCACGATCAGGCCGTAGACCAGCAGCGTGCGGCCCCAGTTGCGCTCTACCTTCTCGACGCTTCTGCCATAGCGTTCGACATTGCGATCGAACATGCGGTTGAACCAGCCGAAAAAGCCGGTCTTGTGCGCGTGGTCTTCCGACGCGGGCTTGAGGATCGTGGCGCAGAGCGCGGGCGTCAGCACCAGTGCGACCAGCACCGAGAGCACCATCGAGGAGACGATGGTGATCGAGAACTGGCGGAAGATCACGCCTGTCGAGCCGCCAAAGAAGGCCATCGGCAGGAACACGGCGGACAGCACCAGACCGATGCCGACCAAAGCGCCGGAGATTTCCTCCATCGACTTGATCGCGGCGTCCCGGGGCGAGAGCTTTTCGTCGTGGATGAGGCGCTCGACGTTTTCGACCACCACGATCGCATCGTCGACCAGCAGGCCGATCGCCAGCACCATACCGAACAGCGTCAGCGTGTTGATGGTGAACCCGCCCAGATTGAGGATGGCCAGCGTGCCCAGCAGCACCACCGGCACGGCGATGGTGGGAATGATCGTGGCGCGCCAGTTTTGCAGGAAGAGGAACATCACCAGGAAGACGAGCACCACCGCCTCGACCAGCGTGTGGACGACCTGTTCGACCGACAGTTTCACGAAGGTGGTGTTATCGACCGGATAGGCTATCTTGATGTCAGGCGGGAACTGCTTGGAAATGACGGCGATCTGCTTCTTGACCGCCTCCACCGTATCGAGCGCATTGGCGCCCGGTGCCAGCTTGATGCCGAAGCCAGCCGCTTGCTTGCCGTTGAAACGGGCCAGGAAGCTGTAGTTTTCCGAGCCGATTTCCACCCGCGCCACGTCGGAGAGATGGACGGTGGAACCGTCGCTGTTGGTGCGCAGGATGATGTTGCGGAACTGCTCGGGGGTCTGCAGGCGGCTCTGCGCGGTGATGACCGCGTTGAGCGCCTGATGCTCGACCGAGGGCGCGCCGCCGATCTGGCCCGCCGAAACCTGGGCATTCTGCGCGGTGATCGCCGAGGTGATGTCGCCGATGGTCAGGCTGTAGTTGGTCAGCTTGATCGGATCGACCCACACGCGCAGCGCATATTGCGCGCCCAGCACCTGCGTGTCGCCCACACCGCTGACGCGGCTGAGCGGATCCTGCAGTTTGGAAGCGATGTAGTCGCCCAGATCAACCTGATTGTGGCTGCCATCCTGTGAATAGAGTGCCATCACCAGCAGGAAGCTCTTGGTCGCCTTGGTGACGCGCAGTCCCTGTTGCTGCACTTCCTGCGGCAGCAGCGGTGTGGCCTGCTGCAGCTTGTTCTGCACCTGCACCTGCGCGATGTCCGGGTTGGTGCCCTGCTGGAAGGTCAGCGTGATCGACAGATTGCCCGCGCTGTCGCTGGTGGAGGAGAAATATTCGAGGTGGTCGATCCCCTTCATCTGCTGTTCGATGATCTGGGTCGTGGTGTTCTCGAGCGTCTGGGCGTCGGCACCCGGATAGAGCGTGGTGATGACCACGCCCGGCGCGGCGATCTCGGGATATTGCGCCACGGCCAGACTACGGACGGCCAGACCGCCCGCCAGCATGAGGATGATGGCAATGACCCAGGCAAAGATGGGCCGTTCGATGAAAAAGCGTGACATGGCTGATCAGTTCCCGCTCTTGGCCGTGGCGGTCACCTGCTGAGGCGCATGCGGCTGGACCACGGTGCCGGGCTGAAGGTTGACCAGCCCCTCGACGATCAGCCGATCGCCTGCTTTCAGCCCCTTCGTTACCACCCACTTGTTGCCGATGGCCTGGGCGGTGGTCAGTGTGCGCTGCTCGACCTTGTTGTCCGCGCCGACCACCATGGCGACAGCCTCGCCGCGCTCATTGCGGGTCACGCCTTCCTGCGGAGCCAGGATGGCCTGCTGGCGCACGCCCTCGACCAGCTTGGCGCGGACATACATGCCCGGCAGCAGCAGGCCCTTGGGGTTGGGGAAGCTGGCGCGCAGGGTCACCGATCCGCTGGTCTGGTCGACCGTCACTTCGGAGAAAGCCAGCTTGCCTTCGATTGGGTAGGTTTGGCCGTTGGGCAGGATCAGCTGGACCCGGGCGCTGCCGGCGCCATCGCGGGTCACACTGCCGGACTGCATCGCCTCGCGCAGATCCAGCAGGTCGGAGGCGGATTCGGTGACATCGACATAAACGCTGTCGAGCCGCTGGATCGCGGCGAGGGCGGTGGCCTGCCCCGACTGGACCAGCGCGCCCACCGTGACCAGCGAACGCCCGATCCGGCCCGAAATCGGCGCGCGGATCGTGGTGTAGCCAAGGTTCACCCTTGCGGCATCGACCGCCGCGCGCATCGCCTGCACGCTGGCCTTGGCTTGCTGGGCCGAGGCGTCGGCATTGTCGGCATCCTGCCCGCTGACCGCGTTGATCTTCGAGAGGCGCTGATAACGTTCGAATTGGAGCTGGGTGGAGCGGATCGTGGCCTGCGCATTGGCCAGATTGCCCTGCGCCGTGCCCAGCGCCGCGCGGTAGGGCGCGTCATCGATCTGATAGAGCGGCTGGCCCGCATGGACGAGCGAGCCTTCCTCGAACAGGCGCTTGCGCACCAGGCCGTTGATCTGCGGGCGCACCTCGGAGGTTTCGACTGCCGCGACGCGGCCGGGCAACTCGGTGAAAAGCGTGGTGGCTTCCGTGCCCAGCGTCACCACACCCACCGATGGCGCGGGGGGCGCGGGCGGGGGCGCATTTTGGCCGCAGGCTGACAGGGAGGTTGTCATGATCAGGCCAAAGACGCTGGCGGTGCGCAAATTTACCATTAAGCGTGCTCGCAGATTGTGGTAGAAACTGAATGATCGTTCATTCCTATTGCGGTGCAATACGAGCTTATGGATCGGTTTCAACAAAAAAGTGGAGAACGTGATGGCACCAAGGCGACAAGATGGAGGGCGAGGGCAGATCGTGGCGGCAGCCAAGCAGCTGTTTTCAACCAAGGGATTCCACCAGACCGCAATGTCGGAACTGGCCTCTCAGGCCATGATCAGCACGGGTCAGATTTATCGCCTGTTTGCGAACAAGAGCGACATCATCGTAGCCATCGTTCAGGACGATACCATTCAGCGCATCGAGGTGATGAATGCGATAGCCCGAGATGTCGACGCCAGGAAAATTGAAGTTCTTGAAGCAATTAGGCTTATTCTTCTGAGTTCGATCGAGCACGGGGATGAGGCCCTATCATTCGAGATTCTCGCCGAAGGCCATCGAAGCGAAGCGGTCGCCCAGACAATCGGACAGCTCTGCGAAGCATACCGTGAGGTGCTCCGGGGCTTTGCGCTGCGGGTCAATACAGCGATGGCCGAAGAAGCTCAGAAGGCGGCTGAGGAACTTCTTCTGGCCTGCATGTTCGGCCTTGGTCACCGCGCGCTCTCGCGTAGCAAGCTCTCGGATCAGGAGACGGCCCGCAGAAGCGCGGACATGATTTATGCTGCACTGCGACAGGATTCCGAAGCCGGTTGATTGCGATTCGCGCTATGGCCGGGACGCGATAGGGCAGAGACGAAAGGGCACATCGTCAACCGGCTTCTGTATGTACAGCATCGTTTTGGCCTCTCTTGACGTAAGCCTTGGTATAGACAGGTGACATCAGGACCACTTTCATGCCCTAGTGCTTACAAGGCGCGCGCCCAGAGATGTGCTGTTGCGCAGGCCTCCATCCCAACGCGGCTTGGAGCTATGTCTCGAAAAAAGGAGAAAATTGGCAGGGCTGAGTTTACGCTGCAGCAACGCATGCACCTGGGAAAAGTTTTTCGCCAGATCGTTACCAATCCGAACGTAGCTCTTCATGACGGTCCTCCTTGTCGCTCAGGAATCCCCGCGGCGAGCAAGAATGACTCGCGAGGGTGAGGCCGTCCACACGATCAAAATAAGCCGACGCTTTGCGTAAGATTTCGTCGGCCAGCCGCCGCTCACGGTTCTCGCGCTCCAACGTCTCTAGGCGATCTGCCATCTCGTTTGGCACACCAGCCCGTCTGCCGCTATCGACCTCGGCATTCTTGACCCATTCAAACACGGTTTGGGGAACGCAGCCTATCTTCTCCGCGATCGAAACGGTGGCTGCCCAGTGAGAAGGATGGTCGCCTTCGTGGTCCAAGACCATCCGCACCGCGCGGGCACGGACTTCAGGTGCAAATCTGTTCGTTGTCTTGTTCATATCGGCTCCACTTTCTCAGAAGTTGGAGCCTCCGGCAAAGTTAGTGCGGTTCAACGCCGCGTAATAAGGCCTCAATTCAATTAGCAATTCAATGGCCCTTCTGAGCGGGAGGGGTACGTCGATGGCGGTTGAAACTTCATAAAAGTCCAATCCACCAGAAGCATACAATGAGGATAACAATTGGAGGAAGGGCGAGACAAACTGCAACCTTGTTCGAACAAGTGCGAGGCATCCGTTCATGTCATGTAATCCGATCATGATGGCGCGGATCTATTTTCTTTCTCCCCATCGCGTTCTCCAAATAAATACATGTATGTTAAATGTGCGCGACGATCCCATCGATAATTCATCAAAATTCACTATTTATTCCATTCCATGCATGGAGGGAGCAGGGTTTTGGATTCGGAGCAGGCGGACCTCGCGTTTTCGTTCTGAAGTGCAGCGCTCTCGACCTCGCACGTCGATGAGATCATCCGTTGAAGGCATCAAGTTTCAAAAAAATAGAAATAAATTCTTGTGCAGATTATGGCATGCAATTCTTAGCCACAATGCATGGGGGCTGCATATTTATTTGACTGATGCTGCACTCTGACGGTATTCGACTCGATAGTCGGCCATGATCAGCATCGATTGACCGGCCTGGTGGTATCTTGGCTCGAACCCCGCCCAGCGTGCTTCGAATGCTCACGCTGATGAATTCTTAATCAAACTTGAATTTACGCCCGAGTATAGAGGGGCGTTTTGGAGACATATTGATGGTTTATGTTGTTTTTATAAGTTCAATAAAATTTCAGCAGATTTTGGTAAAAATTCTAAAATGTGCCGAAGGTATGCGCGTGATGACGCCAAGAAACTGATAAAGAATAGATACGAACTGATGAGAATGCCAAATATTCTCTATAATAAATAACTTATTTCATTGTCTTTTTCGAAGGTGTTCCGGGAGTGCGCGTCGATGTCTTTGCCGTTCCTGTGCACGCTTGAAAATTCTGGTGCGCCTGACGATTAAGCTGAACCTCTGGTCACGCGGGCCTTCCAGTGAGAACCTACACCGCGTTTGGTTCTGCTCAACCTCTTAGCCGTGCTTAGGCTGCCCTTATCGCGCTGCCGTTTGGTTACAAGATGAGCCATGCCGTCGGGACAGCGCTGGCCCTTCTGTAAAAAGGAATGAAGATTTTTCGCTCAGTGATTGGAACTTTGGCCTGCTTTCCAACGCCGCCTTCGTACTGGTCTATGCCTTTATAGGCCTGCCTATCGCAAAGTTTACAGAGCGCTGGAAGCCATGCCGAAAATCGGCGGAGGAAGTCCTTTTTGTGTTCGCCGAGCCAGGCAGTGGTCGGAGATGAGCGGCGCCCTCACTTAGAGAGTGGCGCCTTTGCAGTGAGAGATAAGTGGCATCGCGCAAAATCGTCCATTGGCAGTGATAAAGAGGAACTGAGATGACCGGAAAGGACGATCTATGCAGAATGAACAACGCCTGATTGCATTGGAAGGCTCGTCTAATTTCCGGGATATCGGTGGCTATGCGACCGATTCGGGGCAGAGCCTGCGATGGGGAATCGTTTACCGTTCCGGCGCGTTGCTGCGCCTAACTCCTGCCGACTGGGGATGGATGAAAGCGCGGCGGATCGCCGCGATCTGCGATCTACGATCTGAGGATGAACGCGAGCTGGGGCCGACGCAATGGCCGGGTGAGGGAGCACCGCAGCAGGTTGGTGCAACCTATGCGACAGAGCAACTGCTGGGAGGAGCCCGCGCACGTGAGGATCACACCGCAGGGGTGGGAGAGATGGAGGAGAGGCTCTATCCCTTATTCGCCGAACTGCTGGCACCGTCATTCGCGGGAATGTTCAATGCCCTGGCAGAGGGATGCACGCCGATCATCGTGCATTGTACTGCCGGGCAGGATCGTACTGGCCTTGCAATCGGCTTACTATTGTCAGTACTGGGCGTGCCCGAAGATGTTATTCTTGAGGATTATGCGCTATCTACTCAATGGCGTCGACCTGAAAACGAATTAGACCGTGGGAAGATGATCGAGCGTCAGCATGACAATGCTATGGCGCGCTATTTCCAGGACGCCTATGCAGCGCGCGGTGCCGCCGCATACCAGCCACGTCCGTTGGTTGATCGAAACGGCGTCCCTCATCTGGCGAAGACGTTGGCTGAAATTCGTGAGCTTTGGGGCTCGATCGAAACCTTCCTGGCGAGAGCCACAGGAATCGACAGTGCAAAACTGGACCGCGTGCGATCCCATTGCTTGGACTGAGTGCTGTCTCGTAAGTGAATGCTTGCTTGACTGGAGCGGTTATGGCTCGATTGGCGTGTTGCGGCGCGTAGCGTTAGCTGTTCTGATCACGTTATATTCTGTTCGGATCTCGTCATTTTCGATTGCTATCCGGCTACCACTCCAGCTGTTGGATCACGTGATGCTGGATCTGCCCATGACCACGACATCCGGTTCTGGTGCGCGGCGCAATGAGTCTGCGCGCTAATCTTCCAGAAAACAACAAGCTCATTCTCGAGGATGAAGAGAAATTCCAAGATCGGCTTAAAACACCTCTGCTGATCGTCAAGGAAGTCGACACGGGCACAAGCTTGTGACCGACCGGGTAAAATTCGCCGATCTCGCAGGAAGGATGGATCCCATGAGTGTACAAGATTCCGGTGTGCCGGGAAGGGGCGTTGAGGCGCTGTTCGATGGGGTAACGATCAATCGGCTGAGGCTTCCAAATCGGGTTGCGATGGCCCCTATGGGACGTTGTTTTGCCACAGATGGTGTGATCGCAGCCGGCTATTCTGATTACTACAGTCGGCGTGTCGAGGGCGGCGCTGGGTTGATCCTCGGGGAGGCGAGCGCGATCGGGCCCGGTGCCAGTTCGAATCCGACCAGCCCCTGGTTTTTCGGTGAGGCTGCGCTGGCCGCTTGGCGTGAACCAGTTGCCGCAGTCCATGAGGCTGGAGGTGCATTCATGCCACAGTTATGGCATGCCGGTCTTGCCCGGGCGCCGGGAACCGAGCCCTTCGCCGACCTGCCATCTATCGGTCCGTCTGATTGGTACATCCCCAACACGGATGCGCAATTGCGAACGCAACTGGGCTATAACTACGGGAGGCCAATGACCGACGGGCAGATCTCCGATGTTATAGAAGCGTTTGGCAAAGCGGCGGTCGCGGCCCGAGAACTCGGGTGCGATGGGGTTGAGATCCATGGAGCGCACGGCTACCTGATCGATCAGTTCCTGTGGTCAGTTATGAATCGCAGGACTGATCGCTACAATGGCAGGTTGCGGGATCGGGCACGTTTTGGGGCCGAAGTTGTAGCCGAAGTGCGTCGTCGTACCGGCCCCGATTTTCCGATCCTGTTTCGTTTTTCTCAATGGAAGCTGCAGGACTACGATACGCGTATTGTTGAGACACCGGATGACGTCGCGCAATTAGTCGAACCACTGGTTGATGCTGGTGTTGATCTTTTCCATGTCTCGGTACGTCGCTTTTGGGAGCCAGCGTTTGCGGGTTCCGCGCGTACTCTGGCCGGTTGGACAAAGGTGCTTTCTGGCAAGCCGACGATGACCGTGGGATCAGTTACGTTGGATCAGGCGTTTGGGGTTGGCACGCAAGACTATGCAGAGCACTTTCTGAACGAGAAGAATCGTCAACTCGACCTCGCTCGCCCTGTGAGCCTTGATCGCCTGTTAGGCTTGTTTGAACAGGGTGAGTTCGACATGGTTGCGGTGGGCCGGGCAATGATCAGCAACCCTGACTGGGCGACCATAGTGAGGACGGGACGATTTGCCGATCTGCGGCCCTATACCCGTGATGCTTTAGCTCGGCTGGACTGAATATTACCGACGAGGCCCTCGCCCGAAGAAAGCTGGAGCAACCAGTGTTCCCTCATTCTCGATCTGGCGTTTGAGGTGATTGCGAATGGCTGCCCGGATGTCCTGATAGGCTGCATCGTTCTGGCGTTCCTCGCGTAGTTCCTGCAATCCGGCCAGCGACACGTGAAGCAGTTCATTCAGTCCCGCAGCTTCATCGGCCAGTTGGACCAGCGATGGGTACGGCAAGGCACCTGTGGATGCGCAGCCGACGAGGCATGCGGTAATCGTAGCGCCTTTCGCAGCGTCGCAGGCTTGAGTGTGATAGGCGATGATCTGTTCGATCAGATGCCGCGTCATTTCGATGTCCGTCTGGAGAATCTGGCCTTCGCCCTCAATCCTTATCCGCACGAAATTGAGGAGATGACGAACGGTGATCAGTGCGCTCCGCCCCGACAAGTCGCTGAGCGAGGGTTCCACCTTGTCCGCTAGTGTTGCATCGATTGTCCGCAGGAGATCGGTGGCCGTGGGGTAAATCATAGTGGTGCCTCGATTGTCTCGTGCAATTCAGCCAGAGCATGGGCGGGCGGAGGCTCGGAGAGACCCATGGCCGCGAGTAGGCCGCGCCGGCAGATGTAGCCAACCTCTGTCCCGGTCCAGGCCTGGCGGATTTCGGCGAGTGCGGGCTGACGGCGCACCGCCTGCGTTGATTTCTCGCTCATCGCGATTAGCCGCATGGCCCGGATCACGCCATAATATTGGACCGAGGCGAGAGGGATCCTGATGCCAGTCAGATCGTGATAGAAATCCAGAGCTTGCTCCATGCCCCAGATCTGCTGGCCATCGCGCTCGATCACCGGAGCGAAATATTGCATGAAGGCAAAATCGGCGGCCGGATCGCCGATCGAAGCTTCTTCCCAATCGCTCAGCGCCACCAGCCTGCCGTCCTTGAACACCTCTTCGCCAAAGCCGTTGGTGCCCTTGCACAACACGATGCGCGGCGCGACCGGTGCCGTATCGCGCAGCCATTCGGCGGCCTCCAGCATGATCGCCATGCCCTGGCTGCGCACATCCTCGAACTGCGCCATCAGCGTATCGACATAGGTGCGCCCGCAAGCGGTGACATCTTGCGGTACAGCCAGCCTTTCACCAAAACCCAGAGCCCGCCAGTCGATCTGATGGACCTGGGCCAGCGCGCTGATATGAGCCTTCGATGTGGCGATGCGCAGATCGTCAAAGCGCGGATCGGGATCTAGAAAGCCTTTGACGTTCCAGTCCCCCTCCACCTTGCGGCGCACATAGAAAGGGGTTGAGGTCCAGGCCGGATCGTCTTCCCAGAAGAGCACCTGAGCGACCGGAACGTTCGCGCGCCCCAGCCGGTCATACATGAAAAATTCCTGATCGAGCCCTGACATCTCGATCGAGCCCGCGGCAAGGTCGGTGCGGAAAACCAGCACCTCACGCGCCGCCTGGGCCTGGCGCTCGATGGTCACGAACCAGGTCTGGCGCGATGTGCCGCGCGAGAAGCGCTCGACCTCGCAGACGGTGACCGGCTCGTTGAATCTATGCTCCAGGTAGCGGGTCAGATGGGGAATGCTGAAATCCATCGTGCGCTCAGGCAAAGCCATAGGGCGCATAGGGCCCGTTGATGAACAGCTCGACATGGCCGGCGCCTTCATAGACCTCGCCGGTTGGGGATGTGGTTTTCACCCGGACCAGATATTCCACGCCATGGATCTTCTCCCGGTAGGAAAGACCGGTGCGCATCGTGTCCGGCTCGTCGCGGCCGGTCTCGCCATAGGGGATGTAATCGAAGGGCTGGGTCGAGAAGTCGAATTCGTCCCATTCGGTCGCCAGCGTCTCCGAGCCGTGATAGCTGTGAAAGCTGCCGCCATCCTTCCAACTGCCCGGCGTGTAGCCCACGGTCTGGATCACCCAGGGCGGGGCGGCCACGCTGATCTCCTGCAGCCATTCGCCCCCTTGCGTGTCTGTCAGCGTCACCCGTGCGCCGGTCAGGATGCGCGTGCCCTCACGGAAGGTCAGGTCGTGGCGCCCCGCAGTCAGCTCATGGACCCGCTCGTTCCAGCCGAGCACCAGCGAACCGCCGAAAGGCGTGCCGAACACATCGTCCAGCTTACGCTGCACGCCCGCCTTGTCCTCATGCATATGGTAAAAGCCGCTGAGATCGCCGCAGCGGAACACCAGCCAGAAGCGGAAGGCGCGGGCATTCTTGTTCTCCGGGCGCGGCGGCAGCCATTTGGGATGGGCTGCGAATGGTGGGCGCTCGACATAGAGGCCCCAGCTGTGATCGCGCACGCCGATCCAGCCCGGCTGGCCAACATCCCAGCTGCGGCTGCTCAGGCGCAACGTGCCGCTGGTCTTGCCGGGCTGCGAATAGCGGCTCTGGTCGGTGGTGCGCCGCCCGCGCAGCTGTGCGCTGTGATGCTCCTCAAGATGGGCGGGCGAGGTGCCTTCCCACAGAATGTCGAAGGCGATGGCGCTGTCATTGTCTTCCAGCACAAGCCTGATGGTTTTGAGCGGCTCGATCACTTCGACACGGAATGGGCCGACGCGCAGATGGTAATCCTGGCGCCAACACCGGCTGAAACGAAAGGTGCGCTGCACGCCGTTCAGATTGAACAGCGCATAGCCGCCGATCATGTCGGTGTTGGGGTTGATACGAAAGCCGGTGCAGAAGAACAGCTTTTCGTCGGGGTTCAGCACGCCGAAATAATAGCCCTCGTCCCAGCTGTAGTCGGTCGAGGGGATATAGCTGACGGGATAGGGCGTGGTGTGAACCGGAAATTCGTCATAGGGGGTGAGGATCTGCACGGCTGGGATCTCCGCTTCGATGGGGCCTGTCCGTTTCCGCCGGTGAGATTAGAGGCGGGCGGCGCGGTCATACAAGGGACTTGCGCGGTGAAACTGTCGCTGAGCGGAACTCAACCTGTCGCACAGATGATGGTTCTACGCGCCGGAGAAGAGCGGTTTGCGCTTTTCGCGGAAGGCGCTCACCCCTTCCAGGAAATCGGCGCTGCTGCCGGCGGCCTGCTGCCCGGCGCGTTCAAGCGACAGCGATTGGGAAAAACCCTGGGCCAACCCCTGGCGGACAGCTTGCCGGATCAGCCCATAAGCTCGGGTCGGTCCATGAGCCAAGCGGGTGGCCAATGCGCTGGTTCGGTTTTCCAGCTCCGCGTCTTCGACGGCCTCATTGATCATGCCCCAGCCTGCCGCCGTTTCGGCGGGCACGCGCTCGCCCAGCATCATCATCGCCAGGGCGCGGCCTGGCCCGATCAGACGCGGCAGCCACCAGGTGCTGCCCGCATCGGGGATCAGGCCGATGTTGACAAAGGCCTGCAGGAAATAGGCCGAGCGGGCAGCCAGCACGATGTCGGCGGCCAGCGCGATCATGCATCCGGCCCCCACCACGGGGCCATGCACGGCGGCGATGACCGGAAAGGGCAGAGCAAAGAAGCGCTCCATCAGCGGATTGTAGAAATCTTCCAGCACCTGTCCGGCATCGAAACCCGACGATCCGGCAGGCGAACCGCCGCCCGACAGATCTGCGCCGCTGGAAAAACCGCGCCCCTCGCCGCGCAGGACCAGGACACGCACATCATGCGAGTCCCTCACCAAATCCAGCGCCTCCATCATTTCGCCGAGCAGGGGACGACTGAGTGCATTGAGCGTTTCGGGCCTGTTGAGCGTCAGACGCGCGATGCCTGTCTCAATGGAAAAGGTGATATGGTCAAAGGACATGATGCTTGGCTTCCGATGGCTTGAGCAGGATGGTGAGGGCGGGGTCACGGCCGAAAGGCGAGCAGATCCTCCGGGCGATCGGTAAAGTCGCGGCGGCTGGCATTGTTGCGCCGGGCCGCCGCGATCCTCTCCATGGCAAAGCCGAAGCAGGCGCCGCCCAGGGCTGGATATTCCTCCGGCAGGATCGGACCGGAGGGCAGGATGACCCGCCGCGAATCCGCGACGAAAAAGCCCTTTTGGAGAACCAGTGCGGCCTCCATCGTGTCATCCTCCAACGCAGCGAGCGCCCAGCCGACAAAGCCGTTGAGTAAAGGGCGGCCCGCGAAAGGCGCGGGGGAGAGAATCCCGCCCCCGGCCACCTCCCATGCCAGGATCTCCTCGCCATCGCGGCGCAGCACACCGCGTGCGTGATCCTCCACCGCATCGGCGATGTCGATGGCATAGAGGCGTTCACCAGGACCACGCGCGGCCTGCCGCATCGCCAGCCAGGCCAGATCCAGCATATGGGTGCAATTCTGCCTGGCCCGGCCTCCGGCAAAGAAACCTTGCGCGGTGATGTCGATCGCCATGCCCACCAGATCGCCCAGCGGCACATGCGCGCCGGGGCAGGTGGTGAGGGGATGGCGATGGAAATCAGCCTCCAGCGCGGTGACGATCCCGCCGCGATGCGTGATCCGGCAGCGCATGGCATGGGGGTCGTCTTCCATTTCGGCTGTCACCCGGTCCGCCTCGGCGCAGAGCCGGATGCGGCGGCGGTACACACCCGTGCCATAGGCGGGCGCGGGGGTATAAGCGGACAGTCTCGACATGATCAGCGCCCCGTGAACACAGGTGCGCGCTTCTCGGTGAAGGCGGCGGTCGCCTCCTTGTAGTCCTCGGTTATCGAGGCCAGAATCTGGGAGCGGTTTTCCAGCTCCAGCGCGGCATGAAAGCTGGGGGCATCGAGGTTCTCCCAGATCACGCGCTTGGTGTGGCGGGTGGCGAAGGGGCTGTTGGCCAGCACCTGGCGGGCTAGGGCTTCGGCCTGGCTGATCAGTTCGTCCTCCGCCACGATTCGCAGCGCCAGGCCAATGCGTTCGGCTTCCTCGGCTTCGACAGGGCGGCCTGTCATCAGGATTTCGAAGGCACGCGCGGCGCCGATCAGGCGCGGCAACATATAGCTCATCCCGGTTTCGCCTGCGGTAAGCCCCAGCCGGACGGCGGCGTTCAGAAAACGCGCCGATGGCGTGACGATCCGCATGTCCGATGCCAGGGCGATGGCCATTCCGGCGCCGGCACAAGGGCCGTTCACCGCCGCGATGACCAGTTGCGGCATGGTGTGCAGTCTCTCGGCCATGCCGGCAAAGCGCTCCTGCCAGTGCAGGCGCTCGGTCAGGCCGCTGGGGGCCGTTCGATTGCGTGCGTCGGCGCTCTGCACATCCTGGCCAGCGCAAAAGGCTCGCCCGGCGCCGGTCAGGATGACAGCCCTGATGGTATCGTCAGCGGCGATACGGTCCAGGAGGGCATTGAACCTGTCGACCGTCTCTCGTGTCAGCGCGTTGAGGCGCTCCGGGCGATTGAAGGTAATCCGGCTGATGCCATTCGAGAGCATGCCCACCAGCAGGTCTGTCTCGGCGCTATTCATGGCTGTCTCCTGTCAAGGTGAGGGGGAGTATATCGCACGCGCAGCCGATGGATTTGGCTGTAGCGGAACTCTGCCGAGCATATCGTTGCAGCGCCGCGTGATCCCGGCGGCCATCGGCGCATGCTGTCCATGCTGGATTGCGGCTGGAGACAAGGATCATGGCAACCCATGGCCGTCAGCCTGTGATAGCTGTCATCACGCATGAGGCGAGAGGTGATGACCATGGCGATCGACGAACGGGCCCTGCAGATTCTGCTAGACAAGGAGGCAATCCGCGAAACGTCATTGCGCTACACGCGCGGCATCGACCGCCATGACGACGAACTAATGGCGCGGGCCTATCATGGCGACGCCATCGATGATCACGGCGCCTACATTGGCGGTCCCGAGGGGTTTATTCGCCACGCAGGCGAGGGCCATGCCCGTCATTGGGATTCGCACCACCATTATATCATGAACCAGACCATCGATCTGGATGGGGACTGTGCCCATGTCGAAACCTATTTCATGGCGACGCTGCGCCGCAAGACGGGGCCGATCGATATGGTTGGGGGCCGTTACATCGATCGCTTCGAACGGCGTGAGGGCGAGTGGGCTGTGGCCCAGCGGGCCTGCCTGGTCGAATGGAATGGCAAGCTTGACCCAGCCGAGGCGGCGATGGACCCGGATCTGTTCTTGCGCGGAAGCTGGGACCGCAGTGACCCGTCCTATATGCGGCCGCTCATCCTGGAGCGACCGCACAGAGATCTGGGGCTGTGATGTGGGGCTTGATCAGTTTTCTGCCCAGGTGATGGCATCCTCCGGCGCGGCGCGGCGTGAGCGGAAGGCATTGGCCGGATGCTCCATGTCGGGAAAGCCGAAAGAGGCGCCGCACACAATGTCGCGGTTGGCGGGAATGTCGAAGAACTCGCGCAGCAGCGGGCAATAATTGGCAAAGGCGGCCTGCGGGATCATGCCGATCCCCAGGCTTTGCGCCGCCAGCAGCAGCGTGCCCAGATAGCTGCCGCAATCGAGCACGCCATAGGTGCCGATGTTCTTTTCGGTGGTGATGACCAGCGCGTGGGGTGCGCCGAACAGGCGGAAATTTTCCAGCATCTGCCTGGCCGATGCGGCGCGATCGCCATAGGCGACGCCGACCGCCTCATAGAGCTGCCAGCCGACCTCGCGCTGCCTTTCCTTGTACACGCCGGTGTATTGCTCTGGAAAGGGCAGGTCGGATTGCGCGCTCATCGCCCCGCCCTTCACATCGGCCGTGGCGCGGTCGAACATGGCTTTCCGCAGGCGCTCGGTTGCGGCGCCCTGGGTCACATGGATATGCCAGGGCTGGCTGTTGCACCATGAGGCCGCGTTCTGCGACAGCGAAAGCATGGTCGCGATGGTCTCGCGTGGCACCGGATCGGGCAGATAGGCGCGGCAGCTGAAGCGGCGTGTCAGCAGATCCGACAGCGTGTCGGCGGCCGGTGTCATGCCGGGGGCGCCATGGGCAAGGCTGCGTTCGAGCGAGGGCATGGTCAGTCAACTCCCAGAATGGCGGCGCTGGTGGGCACGCCGCTGCCCGCTGTCACCAGCATGGTCCTGACACCGGGCACCTGGTTCACGGCGGTGCCGCGCAATTGCCGCACCGCTTCGGCCACGCCGTTCATGCCATGGATATAGGCCTCGCCAAGCTGGCCGCCATGCATGTTGAGCGGCAGGCGGCCACCGATTTCAAGGTTGCCATCCTTGACGAACGCCTTGGCTTCACCTTTCTCGCAAAAGCCATAGGCCTCCAGGCCGGGAAAGACGCTGGGGCCGAAATGGTCGTAGAGGATGGCCGCGTCGATGTCCTTGGGCATCAGCCCCGCCTGGGCGTAGAGTTGCCGCCCGGCGGCGGCGCATTCGTCATAGGGCGCGATGTTGTCGCGATAGAAGCCGCTGAGCCCCAGCGTGCCAGCGGGCGACCCCTGCGCGGCGGCGCGAATATAAACCGGCTTCTGCCTGAGATCACGTGCGCGCTCGGCACTGACCACCACCACCGCCACGGCGCCGTCGCTTTCCTGGCAGCAGTCGAGCAGATGCAGCGGATCGGCGATCATCCGGGAGGCCTGATGGTCCTCGATGGTGATCGGCTTGCCGTAGAAGAAGGCCTGGGGATTGGTGGCGGCATGTTTGCGCGCCAGCACAGCATAATGCGCGAAATCATGGCTGGTGGCGCCGGAATCCTGCATGTAGCGGCGCATCATCATGCCCATCATGGCCGCTGGCGTCATCAGGCCGCTCATCCCGTGATAGGCGAAGACCACATTGTCGCTGGTGGGCGGCAGCGCATGCATCGGCTGACCGAAGCGATATTCCGAGCGTTCGTTCATCGCGCGATAGACCACCACCACATCGGCAATGCCGCAGGTGATGGCCATTGCGGCCTGTTGCAGCGGCGCGCAGGTGGCGCCGCCGCCCTGCGCGATCCGGCTGAAGAATTTGAGATTCCGCCCGCCGATGGCGCGAAACACCTCCTGCTCGCCATTGTTGTCCATCGTGTAGGTGGAGATGCCGTCCACCTCGCCCGCCGCGATCCCGGCATCGGCGAGGGCGGCCAGGACAGCCTCAACGGCCAAGCGCAATTCGCTGCGGCCGCTGTTCTTGGAAAATTCGGTCGCGCCATAGCCCGCAATGGCGGTTTTCGAGCTGAAATGTGTCATCCTCGGGTTCCCGTCTCAAGCCTTGCGGAAGCGGAAGGCTGCAACATCGCCGCGCCGCGTGAAATCCGCCCGCACTGACATGCCAATCGCCACCTCGTCGGGAGGCGTGCCGTCCATCGGGCCGAGCAGGCGGACCCCCTCGATCATGTCCACCAGCACCACCGGGTGAGGCACAGCAAAGCCGGGCAGCGGTGGATGGTGGTGGATCGTATAGCTGAACACCCTGCCTTCTCCGCTGAGTTCGAACTCCTCCCACTCCAGCGACTGGCACTGTCCGCAGGCGGGCGAGGGCAGCGAGCGCAGCGTGGCGCAGCGCGAACAGCGCTGGGCCAGCAGGCGGCCGCTTTCCAATCCCCGGTAGAAGAAGTCGAAATCGCGGTTCGAGCAGGGTGCGTTATGGCCTCGGGTTTCTGTCGCAGTCACGGCATGTCCTTGCTTTGTGGGGCCAATCGATCAGTCAACCGGGCGGCAGACGCGATAGACATAGTCATTCCACTGCACCTCCTGCGTTTCGCCCCAGCAGGTTTCGCCGGTCTGGGTGCAGGTCCAACGCGTCAGGCCGGTGTGGCACAGCGCATTCTGCCAGCAATGCCAGGGCACGCTGCCGGTAACCTCGCCGATGAATTCCAGATCGCGCCCATCCTCCAGCGTGCAGTTGATGACATGGCGCACCGGGCGCATGCCGCAATCTGTGGCGCGTTCGGTGATCTTGGAATAGCGCGACAGACGCAGTTGGCGACCATGATCATAGACCCAGGCATCGCTCTGGATACGATCGCGCGGCACATCATAGAGGCCCGCCCAGTCGGGATTGCGCTCGGGATCGTCGAGGCCCGAGATGCAGAAGGCGAAATCCTTGGAAAAGGCGCCGTTCATCCAGGTGTAGGGGGGCATCTTGTGCCCGCCCTCGGGTCGCCGCTCGCCCCAGCTGCGGTCGCGGATGGTCAGATTGTCGAAAGCATAGGTGTGGCCTTCGAAGACAACCTGGCCCGAGGCGCGCATCGTCTGCTCGAAATGCTGATTGTTCGAGCGCATGATCGCCGGCTGAACCGCTTCCTGCACCATATCGAGCGTGAAGTCGCGATCGGGGTTGGCATAGCGGATGCGGGCGCGCTCCATCGGCTTTTCGAAGGTCACCGTCAGGCCATTGGCCAGGGTGATGTTGCCATGCTCGTCGAAGATGGTGTCGGGGGTGAAATTGCGGAAATCGAACAGCTCGCAGGCCAGCTGTTCGCGCTTGCTGCCGAAATGGACGAAGAGCCCGGCGGTGCACAGGTTCAGGTTGGGATGGGTCCAGATATGGATGAAGCCATGCATGCCCGACAGCGGCTCGTTGAAACCCCAATACCAGGTTTCGGTCATTTCATGGTGCTTTTCGGGCAGGCTGCGGCCACGGTAGAAATCGTCGTCGGGGCCCGGTGTGCCGAAGCCCTGGGCGCTCTTGGTCCATTCGATGGTTTCACCCATGATGTGTCTCCGCTTGACTGATCGCGTTGAGGATCGAGATTTCATATTTGGGAATGTAGATCGTGCCGGCCACCGTCAGGGGCACATCCTTGACGCCGGGCAGCAGCAGCGAATTGAGCGAGCCCAGGCAGGCGACCATGTTGCGCGCTTCCTGCCAGACACTGAAGTAACGGTCGGCGGTGGCGTCGAGGGTGAAGCCGCTCAGCGCCTGATAGCGCTCATAGAAGGCATCCCAGGCGCCGATCTGGTCCATAAAGGGTTTGATGCTGGCCAGATCCTCGACCGGATCGCCAATGCGGCTGAATTCCCAGTCCAGCATCGCCACGATCCTGCCGTCGCGCATCATCATGTTGTGGAAGCCGAAGTCGCCATGGATGCGGCAGGCGGGCCGGTCGCGCAGATCGTCGAGATGCGCGCGCAGCCAGGCCAGCCCGATCAGCAGGCCGGGATGCGGCGCCCTTTCGCGCGTGCGCATCCGCGCCTCGAGCGCGTCGATCTCGTGTGCGATCGGCTCACGCACATCGCCGCCGGGGATCGCCGTCTTGGCGTGGAGTGTACCGATCACCTCGGCGCAGCTGTGAGCCCAGGCCAGCGCCGTGGCCGGGTCGGTCGGCACGATCTGATTGGCGGGGGTACCCTCGGCAAAGGAGACGCCCATGAAGGCGCCGTCGCACACCGCCTCATCGGCTTCGAGCCACAGGGGCGCCGGCACCGGCACCCCGATCTTCTGCATCTCCCCGAGCACGGGAAATTCGGAGGCGACGCTGGAGCCGGTGGGCAGGCCGGGGCTGTCCTTGCGGATGACCACGGTGGTTTCGGTGCCCGCCTGGTCCAGCGTCACGATGTAGGTGGCCTTGGAATAGCCGCCCATCAGCCGGCGAAAACCGGACACTTTGGTGCCCGCCGGGGCATGGCTGGAGTTTTGTAGCCAGCCATCGAGGAAGGCGGCGGTGAAATCCCGGCGCGCGGTGGCATCCTGCTGGGTCGAGGCATCGCCCCGGCCCCCGGTGTAGGTGCTGCGCGTACCATGGCTGACGAGGGGATCCATCGGCTCGTGCTGGCGCACCAGAAAGTCGAAGACTGCGGCGCGAGCTGTCGGATCGTTGCTGATGTCATGTGACTCGATCGCGCCGCATAGGGCGGCGCCCGGCTCGCTGGACCAGGCCTGCGCAAAGCTGCGGGGATGGGGGGTGTGCGGGCCGATCTTGCGGGCCAGGGCTTCCCCGGCCTGGTTCACCTCGTCGCGCAGGGCTTCGGGGTAGGTCATCCGCGCGATCTGATAGCCCAGCGCGGTCGCTGCCATGAAGGCTTCGGTCACTTGTTCGGTCGAGAGATTGCCCGCCTTGGTCAGGCGTTCGAGAAAATCGTGAACCGAAATGAGAACTTTCCGACTGATGTCATCGATGCAGCGATCCACCTGCTTGCGCCTTTCCCGTTTATCCATGCGGCCCTTTGTTCAGCCGCTGACCATCCATTACTAACCCCTCATGCGGCATAGCCAAGCGCCAGCATTGCGCCGCGCCATTCCCACGCCGCAATAAAACCTGTCTCTTGTTGCATGTGACTGCTCGAGCGCAGGCATTTATCTGTCGTTCCACGCCGGATTGGCTGCAGTTGCAAGATTGCGCGCCAGCGATTGTCATGGCGCCTCAAAGCCACAAGATCGCCGCGACGGAGACACATGATGAAGCCTCATACGGCCCCGCTTCCCATCGATCTTGCCCCCATTGCCGGCTGGTTGCACGCGCAGCGCATCGACGGGCTGACCGGCCTGCGCCATCCCCGGCTGCTGGCGGGCGGCACGCAAAACATCGTCCTGCGCTTCACCGGCGGCGCGCGCGACTATGTGCTGCGCCATCCGCCTGCCCAGCCGCGTGCCAACAGCAATGCGTTGCTGGCGCGGGAAATCCGGGTGCTGACGGCGCTGGAGCATACGGCGGTGCCTCATCCCCGCCTGGTTGCGGCCTGCACGGATCCTGCGGTGGCCGGGGCGGTGTTCTATGTGATGGAGGCTGTCGATGGCTTCAACCCGACCGTGGCGATGAACGCCGCCGCGCCGCGCCACCGCATGGGGCTGGAGCTGATGGATGCGCTGGCGGCGCTGGGGGGCATCGATCCTGCCGCTGTGGGCCTGGGCGATTTCGGCAAGATGAGCGGGTTTCTCGAAAGGCAGGTCAGGCGCTGGGCCGATGAGCTGGAAGGTTACAACCGCTTCACGGGCTGGGAGGGGCCGGGCGCACTTGGCGATGTCGATGCGGTCGGGCGCTGGCTGACGGATCATTGCCCGGCCCAGGCCCGAACCGGCATCATCCATGGTGACTATCATATCGGCAATGGCATTTTTGGCGAGGATGGCGCGCTCAGGGCCGTGGTGGACTGGGAGATGGCCACGCTGGGCGACCCGTTGGTCGATCTTGGCCGGATCCTGATCTCCTGGCCCGATGGGCAGACGCCCAGGCCGCAGACGATGCGTGTGGCGCCGCTTGAAGGCTTTCCGACGCGGGCCGAGATGATTGCCCGCTATGCCGAGCGTTCGGGCCGCGCGCTCGATGACCTGCCATGGTTCGAGGTGATGGCCTGCTACAAGCTGGGCCTCATTCTCGAAGGCAGCCATGCCCGCGCGCAGGCAGGCCTTGCCGATGTGGCGACAGGCGAGCGTTTGCACATCAGCGCCATCGCCCTGCTGCAGGAAGCCCGGACCATCATCGCCCGCGCTTGACAGCGTGGCAGACAGGAGTGACCCTTTCATGGATTTCGATCTTTCCCCCCGCCAGGCCGAATGGCTGGGGCGTGTCCGCGCCTTCATGACGGAGCATGTCCATCCGGCGGTCCCGCTTTATTATGAGGAGCTGGCCCGTGAGCGCTGGCGCCAGCCCGACATCCTGCAGGAGCTTAAGCAAAAGGCCAGATCGCAAGGGCTGTGGAACCTGTTCATGTGCCCTTCGCCGCATGATGAGGGCGATTTCCACGGCGCGGGCCTGACCAACCTGGACTATGCCCCGCTGGCCGAGGAGATGGGCCGCATCACCTGGGCCTCCGAAGTGTTCAATTGCAGCGCGCCCGATACGGGCAATATGGATCTGCTCCATCTCTATGGCTCGACGGCCCAGCGTGAAGAGTGGCTGCGGCCCCTGATGGCCGGCGAGATCCGCTCCGCCTATGCCATGACCGAGCCCGATGTTGCCTCCTCCGATGCCACCAACATGCAGACCATGATCCGGCGCGACGGTTCGGACTATGTGATCGATGGCAGGAAATGGTGGATTTCAGGCGTGCTCGATCCGCGCTGCAAGTTCATGATCGTGATGGGGCGCAGCAACCCGGATGCGCCGCGCCACCAGCAGGCTTCCCAGATTATCGTGCCGATCGATACGCCCGGTGTGACAATCGGCCGTAACATGACCAATTTCGGCTATGATGACGCGCCGCACGGCCATTGCGCGGTGACCTTCGAGAATGTGCGCGTGCCTGCCGACAACATGATCCTGGGAGAGGGGCGCGGCTTCGAGATTTCGCAGGGGCGCCTGGGGCCGGGGCGCATCCATCATTGCATGCGGATCATCGGCATGGCCGAAGTGGCGCTGGAAAAGATGGTCCGCCGCCTGATGAGCCGCCACGCTTTCGGCAAGCGCCTGATCGACCACTCCCTGTGGGAGCAGCGCATTGCCGATGCCCGTATTGACATCGAAACGGCGCGCCTGCTGACCCTAAAGGCAGCCGATATGATGGACAAGGTGGGCAACAAGGTGGCGCGGCTCGAGATCTCGATGATCAAGGTGATGGCGCCCAGAACGGCGCTGGCGATCATCGACCATGCGATCCAGGCGTTTGGCGCGGGGGGGCTGGACAGCGAGGCGGGCACCGCGGCGCTGTTCGCTCGCGTGCGCGCATTGCGCATCGCCGATGGCCCGGATGAGGTGCATGCCCGCACCATCGCCCGGCTGGAGCAGAAGCGCTATCCGCTCTGAAGGTTGGTGGGGTCCATTAGCAGGCCATGCACCAGCATATTGTGGGCATGGGTCAACTGATGGTGCCCGAAGGCGGCATGGAGCACGGTTGAGCGCCCCGCGGCATCCTGCGCGGCGTTCACCGCCTCTTTCGCCAGTTTGAGAGCGAAGAGCGGTTTGCGGGCAATCTCCCTGGCGATCTCCAGCGTGAAATCCTCCAACCTGTCGCGCGGCACCACATGGTTGACCATGCCCGCCGCATGAGCCGCCTGCGCGGTGAGCACATGGGCGCGAAACAGGAATTCCTTGGCCTGACGAATGCCCAGCTCATAGGGGTGGTTGAAGAATTCCACGCCGCACACGCCCAGATCCACCGCCGTATCCTGAAAGGTGGCGTCATCCGCGGCGATGATGAGGTCACAGGGCCAGACCAGCATCAGGCCGCCGGTGATCACCTTGCCATGGACCTGCGCGATGGTGGGCTTGGGCAGGTTGCGCCAACGTTCGGACAGGCCGAGATAGACTTCCTTCTCATAGGCCATCTGCGCTTCCGCCCCGGAGCAGCCAAAGCCGCACCAGGTGCCGACGGTCTGCTGCGCCCGCACAGTGTCATGCGCCGTGCCCGCCGCAATTTCGTTCAGATCATGCCCTGCCGAGAAATGAGGGCCCCGTGCGGCGAGAATGATGACATGAATGTTGTCATCCTGGGCAGCCCGGTCGAAGGCGCGGTTGAGTGCATAGAGCAGTTGCGTGCTCTGAGCATTGCGCGCCTGGGGGCGATTGAGCCAGATACGGGCAACCCGAGGGGCTGGCATGTCATAGTCGATGGGCTCGTCGTCCATTATGCATGCGCTCCTTGCCGGCGATTGGAAACATCCGCCGTGTGGCGCTACGGCGGATGTCTGGGCTGTCAGGGTTTGGAAAAGGGGCTAGAAGGCAACCTTGACTTCCACGCCATACATGCGTGGGCGGCCAGGCGCGGCGGCATTCTCGCCCAGCGACACGCTTTGCGACAGGCCGCCCACATAATAGGCTTTGTTGGCCAGATTTGTCGCGAAGAGCGCTGCGGAAAATTGCGTGCCCAGAATTTTGGTCCAGTCCAGGCGCGCATTGATGAGCGCATAGCCGGGCAGGCGCGTGTCGGGCGCCACACTGCCGCCATTGTTGCTAAAATATTGATGGGTCTGGGCATAGACTTCGCCGCGTAGTTTCAGCGTTCCAGCTGTTTGCGCCATCGGCAGCGTGATGATGGCGAAAGCTGTTCCCGCCCATTTCGGCGTGTCGGCATAGGTGTCGAAGGCGTAAATATTGCCAAAGACATCGGCGGTGTTCTTGGTGTATTTGGCATCGGTAAGAGCCAGATTTCCGCCTATTTCCAGCCAGGATGCCGGTTGGAGGCCGGAGTCGATTTCAAATCCCTGCACCTGCGCCTTGGGCACATTGATCGTTACGGCAATGGAATGGCCGTTTACGGTTGGAAATTCCGCGCGCTGGACGTTGCTGATCCATTCCTTGAAACCGGCGATGTTGAAATGCGCCTGCGATCCCAGCATCTTGCCGTGCCACTTCGCGCCGATTTCCACATCCTTGGCCGTTTCGGGCGCGAAATAGGCGCCGCCGCCCGCCGCATTGGTCGGCAGCAGCGGGGCCACGCCGTTGATGCCGCCGCTGCGCCAGCTGCCGCGCTGAACGACATAGAGAAGTAGGCTGGTGTTGGGCTTGTAGTCCAGGCCGATGGTCCAGCTTGGCTTGTTGAATTTCGAGGTCAGCGAATTGGTGGGATAGACATTGTACTCGTTGCCGTCGGGAAGCTGATCCAGCCGGATGGTTTCCCAGGTGTAGCGGATGCCGCCAGTCAGGCTCAGATTGCGCAGGCCAAGGCTGGTCAGATCATAGGTCATCTGCGAATAGAGCGCTTTGGATTCGTCCCTGCTCCTGAAAGATGCCGCAAAGCCGGTGGGGGCGGGGAAAACCGGCGTCAGGTCGAAATAGGTCTGCGGCCAGTGTGTGCTGGTGCGCGCATTGTAATAGAACGCTCCGAAGATATAGCTCAGATTGTTCGAAAGGGTTTTGCCCTGGATCTGCAATTCATCGGAGAAGGCCGTGGTTTTTTCCACATTGCCATAATCTTGATTTGTCGGATTGCAGGTGCACTGCACCAGATAGGGCGCACCTTGTTCGCTGATGTTGTAATGGGAATAGGATTGCGTCCAGCCAAAAATATTTTTCAGCGTGGTGCCGCCCAGCTCGATGTTTGTCGTGTTGGTGAGGTAATGGTTGTGTCCGCGGAAAAAGGTTTTGCCATGTTCATCGGTCAGGTCCACCTGCCAGGGCCCCAGCTGTTTCTGGCGTGCGACCACCGCCGCATAGCCACCGGGATTGGCGCCCGGATGGGCCGCAAGATAGGATGCCCAGGCGCCGTTGCCATAAGCGGAGTCCAACAGGGGGCTGTAAAGAAATGCCGACGAAGAGCTAAGTGCCTGGCCCGTATAAGGATCGACCGATCCGGGTGCGTTCACTGACCACGGCACCACCGATGTCGAATTGCCGCCCGTCTGCGTGTATTCGAAGACGGTGGTGTTGGTGATGCTATCGGTCGGCCTGGCAAGCAGCGAGACACGCCCACTGCCGCGATTGAGAATGCCGAGGCGCGGGTTAAGGTTGTTGCCGCTATTGAAGACATTCTTCTGATAGCCGTCGCGGTAGCTGTAATTGCCGGCAACGCGCAGCAGAAGCTTGTCATTGATCAGAACAAGATTGGCCATGGCCTTGGCATCGACGTAATTGTAATTGCCGTAAGACAGATCCATCGATCCGGTATTTTTGTTGACTGGCTTGGCGGTTGCGAACAGCACTGCGCCACCCGTCGAATTGCGGCCGAACAGCGTGCCCTGCGGCCCTTTCAAAGCCTGAATGGATTCCAGATCGTAGAAGTTTGACGCCGCATTGCCATTGGCCTGTACTTCATTGACATAGGGAACAACCGCAAGGGCCGATCCGGTAAACGCATCGATGGTCTGGCCACGGATCGAGTAGGCCACCTGATTGGAGCCTTCGGTTTCACGAATGGTCAGGCCGGGGACGACCCTTTGCAGATCGCCTTCGGATTTGATCTGGCGATTGGCGATCGTTTCCTGGCCGAAGGCAACCACCGCCACCGGCACCGATTGCAGGCTTTCCTCCTTGCGGCGGGCGGTGACGACGATGTCCCGCGTATCGCTTTGGGCCACCGGAGGGCCCGTGTCATCTGCTGGCGCGGATCTGTCAGACCCGGCGCAGGCGATGGTTGGAATGACACTCACGCAGCCAATGCTCGCAAGAAGAAATACCCGGAATGCGGGGGTTTTTTTCATTTTCAGACTCCCCAATATGTCGGTCTTATCGTTTTGACTGACCTTGGCCCCTCTTTTGGCCTGACGGGTCTTGTGGTGATTGACCGGTTGGGCCGGTGATAGCACCAAAGGGGAGGCGATGATTTGACTGAGCATGTATCATCGCTTGCTTCATACTCAACCTGCAGGCGGCGGCGGGTCAGGCGATGGCGTAAAGGTCGATCAGTTTCGCGTCGGCAAGGGCCTGCCAGAAATCCTCGGGCACCGCTTCGGCATGAGCGGCCAGATTCTCAGTCAATTCGTCCAGCGATCGCGCGCCGGGGATGACACTGGCCACGGCGCTGTGCCGCAGCGGGAAGTGCAATGCGGCAGCGCGCAGCGAAATCCCGAAATCCGCGCAGATCTGCTCGATCTTGCGCACCCTGGCCAGCACATCCGGCGTGGCGGGTGCATAGCCGAACATCGCGCCCTCCACCGCGCCACTGGCCAGAATGCCCGAGCAATAGGGGCCGCCAATGATCAGGCTGATGCCCCTTGCCGCGCAGAGCGGCAGCAATGTTTGCGCAGCATCATACTGCAGCAAAGTATAGCGCCCGGCACATAGGAAATAGTCGAAGTCGCCCGCTTGCGCGAAATCGACCAACATCTGCCACTGGTTCATCCCCACGCCGACAGCGCCGATCACCTTTTGCGAGCGCAGGGCGTCAAGCGCGCGGTAGGCACCTTCCATCGCTTCGGCGAAATGGCTGGCGGCATAGGGATCGGCGGCTGGATCGGCGCCGGCGGTTTCATCGGGATCGTGAATGGCCACCATATTGACCCGGCTGACCCCAAGCCGGGCCAGGCTGCCCTCGATCGAGCGCATCGTGGCATCATAGCTGAAATCGAAACGCGTCTTCAGCCTTGGTGTCCCGGCGAAGAGCGAGCTCACGTTTTCCCCCTCGGCAAGCGGCAGCAGATCGTAGCCCACCTTGGACGACAGCACGAAATCGCCGCGTGGCAGCGCGGGCAGCACCCTGCCAAGCCTTTGCTCGCTCAGCCCCACCCCATAGCAGGGCGCCGTATCGAAGAAACCGATGCCCAGGCGATGGGCGCCCCGGATCAGCCTTTCGGCGCTCTCTTCGGCGATGGCGTTGTACATGTTGGCAAGGCCCGTGCCGCCCAGACCCAGCGTCGTGACCTCCAGCCCGGAGGCGCCCAGCTTTCGACGTTCCAATGCCATGGATGCTTCCTTTCAGAGACCCAGCAGGGCGAATGACTCATGGTCCATCACCGCTGCCGCCGCGCGCGCGGCATTGGCGGTGTTGGTGGCTTCGGGTTGCCAGCTGCTCGAATTGTTCAGCCAGATCATCAGCGGGCAGATCGCCGCCGCGCGATAGCCCAGCCAGGCTTCCTCGAAACTGGGCGCGGGGGCGCCGAAGCTTCGCAGATCCTCGAGATAGCCCGCCAGCAGCGAGCGCTCCCATGCGCGCCTGTCGAGAATGTCGAGCGTCGGGATCAGGAAGCGTACCAGGCCGAGTGGCCATGGCTCTGCCCGCGCCAGAAAATCATAGAAGATCGGCGTGCCATCGGGTTCCATCCCAAGATTGCCGAGATGCTCGTCGCCATGAACGATCACCTTGCCATAGCCATCGAGCAGATCGACCAGCCGCCGCCAGCCGGTCTTCATCCTTGCCGCATCCCTCAGCAGGCGGGGCAAGGCGGCCCCTCGGGGGCTGACAATGGAGGTGGCCCAATGCTCGGAATCCGGCAGCACATCGAAATAGAGCTCGCGGATCAGCCGAGCATTCTCGCCCGCGCCTGTGTCTGGCCCCCAGATGCCGCCGGCCAGGAAATGCGGACTGTTCCAGCTCTGCGCCTGGAAGCGCGCCATGGCCTTCAGAATGCGGGCGGCCTGGCCGTAGGACAGGGTGGCAAAGCCATTGGGGAAATAGGTCGGATGGCGTTCCGCCATATCCTCAAACAGCATGATCACCGCTTCGGACGGGGCGGCCTCCCAATGTTGGTAGAGCAGGCGGGGCGCGTTGATTTCCAGCTGCGGCACGATGTCGCGGTAGGAGACCAGCTCGGCCATATTGGAAAAATCGATGATGGCCCCCCGCGATGTGGTGCCGTTGAGCGTACCCTTGACGATTACGGTGGGTGGCAGCCCATCCCGGTCCCAGGTCAGGTGGATGCGTGCCTTGTTGGGCTTGTGCCCCATATGCGGATCGACCTGGGCGGCGGTGACGGTGGCGCCGGGGTGATGCGGGGCCAGAACCTGGGTCAGCCATTGCGGCGTCACATCGGTGAAGGCGCGGGGAACCGGCGGATGAAATGCAATCATGGGAAGCCTTTTCAGCTGGTGACGAGAACCTTGCAGTCGTTGCCCGGCTGGCGCAATTCCTCGAGGGTGCGGGGGAGTGCAGAAAGCGGCACGGTGCGTGAAACCATGGCGCGCGGGGCAACATGGCTGGCATCCAGCGCATGCGCCGCAGCCCGGAAATCGGGGAGCGTATAGGCCATGCTGAACTGCAGCCGGGCCTGTTTCATCACCGCAAAGCCGGGCACAAAACTGTCGGCGGCAAAGCACATGCCGCTCGACACCACGGTGCCCCGGTTGGCGAGGCACTCCAGGGCCTGGGCGATGGCCCCAGGCTTTCCGGCGCATTCGAACACCACATCGGGCGCTCCGCCCAGCGTCTGGGCGGCGGCCTGGGGCAAGTCATTCTGGCTGCTCAGGAACTGGCTGGCGCCGAATTCCAGCGCCAGCTCGCGGCGGCGCAGGGAGGGGGCGGCCGCCACGATCGAGCGGCATCCCGCGCGCTGGGCCCAATAGATCGCGGCAAGGCCAATCGGGCCGGCGCCCAGCACCAGCACGCGAGAGGTCCGCCCCAGCCCGGCCATGCGCGCCGCCTGGGCACCGCAAGCCAGCGGCTCGACCAGCGCGCCATCCGCGAAGGACAAGGTGCCGGGCAGTTTCACGCAGAGGCTGGCCTGCGCCAGGGCAAACTCGCCAAAGCCACCCATCATATAGCTGCATGCCGCGCAGCCATAGGGATCGCCCGCAAGGCAGGCCGGGCAATGGCCGCAAGCGCCGATCGGAAAGGCGCTGACCCGGTCACCGACACGGAGCGCCGCCACATCGCGCCCCACCGCGACCACCTCTCCGGCGAATTCATGCCCCGGCACACAACCGGGCTGGAACGAGAGCGGGCTGGCCGGATCGGTCATCGTCAGATCGGATCCGCAAATGCCGCAGCGGCGCACCTGGATCAGGATCTGGCCGGGGCCGGGCTCGGGCATGGGGCGCTCTTCGATGGTCAGCGGCTGCCCGGCGGCATGGAAGACCGCCGCTTTCACAGGCTGCGCCCGCCATCGACGATCAGCGTTTGCCCGGTGACATAGCTGGCCAGCGGCGACACGAGATAAAGCGCCGTGTTGGCCACATCCTCGGGCAGGCCCAGGCGGCCCAGCGAGATCGTGTCCAGCGCGGCGCGCAGGCGATCTGGATGATCGGTGGTAACGGCGGTCATCTTGGTGGCGATCATGCCCGGCGCGATGCCGTTGACGCGCACGCCCTCGCGCGCCCAGGCGTCGCCCAAAGTCCGGGTGAGGCCCACCACGCCTGCCTTGGAGGCGGCATAGGCTGGGTTGCCGATCACCGATTTATACGCGCCGATGGAGCTGATCACGATGATCGAGCCCTGGCGCTTGCGCAGCAGCGGATAGAAGCGCGTGGCGCAATGCATCACGCTGACCAGATTGATGTCGACCACGCGGCGGAAGGTCTCCATCTCGAACTCCTGGCGCCGATAGACCACCGCGCCCTGCGCCAGCACCAGCAGGTCCAGCCCCTGCGGAAAATCGCGGGCGGCCTCGATCGCGGCGGGGTCGGCCACATCGACCCGCTCATAGTCGAGCCCGGTCAGGTCCGAGCCTGTCTCGCCATCATAATCGCTGGCCGCTGCCCGCGTGCCCCAGACCCGGACCGAGGCGCCTTGCCCCCGGTAGAGCTGGGCAATGCCATTGCCGATGCCGCTGGAGCCGCCGACGACCAGCGCCTGCTTGCCGGCCAGCGACAGGATATCCGGACCTGCCTGCATGGTCTCTTCTCCCCCGCGCTCAGGCGGCATTGGTCGGATCGGCGCCGATCATGGCGGGACGGTCGCTCAGGCCCGGCATGCGGGTGAGTTGGTTGCCGCCGCTGACATGCAGATTGAGGCCGCTGACGAAAGCGGGCCCGGCCAGCCAGAGCGCGGCATCGGCGTAATCCTCGGGCTCGCCGATGCGTCGTAGGGGGATTTCCCGGCGATAGGCCTCTTCCATACCCGGAACCGCCCAGAGGCCCGAGGCCATATCGCTGCGGATGGGGCCGGGCAGGATCGAATTGACCTTGATCCCCCTGGGGCCGTATTCGATGGCGGCATAGCGCACCAGACTGTCCATGGCGGCTTTCGCGGCGCCATAGGCATAGACGAATTCGAGCGGCTGGCTGGCCGCCAGCGATGAGAAGAGGATGATCGATCCCCCCCTGGTCATGGCCGCCGCGCTGTGGCGGATGACATGGAGGCAGCCGAAATAATTGACCTCCATCGCCGCGCGGGCCTCCGCGACGGGGGCCTGGGCGATGGTGCCGCCCATCGGCAGGCCCGCCGCGTTGACCGCAATGTCCAGCCCGCCGTAATCGGCCACGGCGCGTGCCACCAGCGCGGCCACATCTTCCTCATTGGCCACGTCGCAGGTCTGGGCGATGCCGCCGGTCAGGCGTGCCAGCTCCTGCAGAGGCCCTTCGCTGCGGGCGCCCACAACCAGCCGCGCCCCTTCCGCGGCGAAGCGGCGGGCAATCGCCCAGCCGCTGCCCCCGGAGGCGGAGGCACCCAGAACGATGGCGGTTTTTCCTTCAAGCAGGCCCATGGATGCTGTCTTTCTTTCAGATCGACGCGCCGGCCAGATGGCCTTCGCGGATCGCGGTTTGCAGGAATCGCGGCGAGTTCGCGTCGCCCACCACCCGCACATCGGCGTTGCGGTCGCTGAGCGCGGTGTAGATGTCCCGGCTGGGCTGGTTGGCCGAGACGAAGATCACCGTATCGGCGGGCAGCGGCGTGACATCCGCGTCATCGGTGAAATGGGTCGGACTGACGAGGACCGCGCTGTCGGTGATCTCGATGGCGCGGTGGCGGATCAGATAGGCGAAGGGCTTGCCCCGCATACGGGTGAGGAAGGGCTCGACCATCAGCGCGGCCTGCGATTGCGCCGCGAACATCCGCAAACGGGTGACATAGGTGACCGAAAGGCCGCACTCGATCAGATGTTCGGCCGCGCCCAGCCCCTCGTAATGGCCCACATCGTCGATCACCACCGCTGTCTTGCCCAGCTTGGCGGGGGGCTGCATGAACAGATCGAAGGCGGAGATGACATGGCGCCGGTCGAAATTACGGATTGGCTGACCGGGATGCGAATGCTGGATGCCATCCATCCGGGGCAGGGCGCCGGTTGCCACGATGACGGCTTCAGCGCCGCTGGCCGCCACATCCTCGGCGTCCATATAGGTGGAAAGCTGGACCTCGACCCCCAAGCGGTAGATCTCCGCCTCTAGCCAGGTGGCGATGTCGATCATGCCGTGGCGCGTGGGCGCGCGGGCGGCGGCGCGCAGACTGCCGCCCAGCGACGGGCTGGCCTCGGCCAGCGTCACCCTGTGGCCGCGCAGCGCCGCGACGCGGGCAGCCTCCAG
>NZ_BCZE01000042.1 GCF_001598555.1 Novosphingobium rosa NBRC 15208 | reverse complement strand
CATCTCATCCCTTCAGGCCTTCATCGTCTCATCGATCCAGCCACCACCGACGACCCGGTCCCCGGCATAGATCACCGCCGCCTGCCCCGGCGCCACGCCATATTCGGGCGTCTGGAAACGGATCACCGTATCGGCGCTATCGCCCAGAGGCCCTTCCAGCACCACCGGCACCGGCTTGGCCAGAGACCGCACCTTGGCGGTCAGGGCCACGCCCTCGGGCAGAGGGCCGATGCGGTTGGTTTCCGTAATCCGCGCCGCGCCAACCGCCAGCATCGCGCGCGGGCCGACCAGCACCTGCGACTGGGCCGCATCGATGCCAACCACGTAGAGCGGTTCGGCCTGGCCGCCGATTTCCAGACCCCGGCGCTGGCCCACGGTGTAGTGGATCACGCCCTTGTGCTGGCCCAGCGTCGCGCCCGTTTCCGCATGGACGATCGCGCCGCCGGTATCGGCATCGGGGCGGATGCGGCGCACGACGCTGGCGTAATCGCCATCGGGCACGAAGCAGATGTCCTGCGAATCCGGCTTGGCGGCGACGCGCAGGCCGAACTGCTCCGCCAGATCGCGGACCTGCGTTTTCGGCAGGCCCCCCAGCGGGAAGCGCAGATAGTCCAGCTGCGCCTGCGTGGTGGCGTAGAGAAAATACGACTGGTCGCGCGCGGGATCGAGCGCGCGGTGCAGCTCGGACCCGCCAGGGCCCATCACGCGGCGCACATAGTGGCCGGTGGCGAGGCAGTCGGCGCCAAGGTCGCGGGCCATGGCGAAAAGGTCGGTGAACTTGGGCCCCATGTTGCAGCGGATGCAGGGGATGGGGGTGCGCCCCTCCATATAGTCATTGGCGAAACCCTCCACCACCGACTCGCGGAAGGAGGATTCGTGGTCGAAAACATAATGCGCGATGCCCAGGCGATCGGCGACGGCGCGGGCGTCGCGGATGTCGTCGCCGGCGCAGCAGGCGCCCTTGCGTTTCACCGCCTCGCCATGGTCGTAGAGCTGCAGGGTGATGCCGATCACCTCCGCCCCGCTTTGCGCGGCCAAAGCGGCCACCACCGAGGAATCGACTCCGCCTGACATGGCCACGACGATGCGGCGCGCGTTAAACGGCTGGGAAAGCTGGAAAATCTCGCCATGGTCGAGCGTGATGGTGCTGGTGGGGGCGTTCATGGCCGCCCCCATACACCCAAGCGGCATTTTTCGCAAAAAGCGGCGGTTTTCTGCCGGAAATGACGGCCAGGCGGCAGGGGAATGCCGCCAAATCTTGCCGTCTGGTAGGGAAGGTTGTCCGGCGTTAACCATTCTCAAACAAGTGTAAAGCGCGCCTTGACCTCGTCTTTACCAAGGCAGGTTAGAAGGCTGCCTATGGATATGACATTCGATTCCAAAACATGGGCGGAACTGTCCGGTGATTCGGGTCTGGGGCGCCGCCTCTTTCCCGCTCGCCTCGACTGGTCGGAGCTGGCCGCGCGGCTGGCGGCGGCCCATGCTTTTCAGCGCCACGGCGGCGTGGAGGCCGAGCTGCGCGGCGGAGACGGGGCCTTCATGTTCCCGCCCGCCTCGGGCAGTTTTCATGAACCGACGGCGCGGGTGCTGGCAGGGTTTAACACTGAATCAGCGGTGGGGCCCCCCGGCTGGAGCGAGACGGCGGCTAACCGGCTGACAGGGAACGCAGCCCTGGGCCGGGAGGAGGGAAAAGTGTCACAGACCGTTAACCCTACCTCTTCAGCCGATCGCAAAAACACATCTGGCAAAGATATGACTGTTGCCGGCCTCTTCCCTTCCGGCAATCGAGGGTTGAAATGATCGAGAACCAAAAGATCCGCCCGGCCATGGTGATCGGGCCACTCGGCGAGCCGCTGACCATCGAGTCACTGCCGCCAGCATCGACCACGCGCTGGGTCGTACGCCGCAAGGCCGAGGTGGTGGCCGCCGTCAACGGCGGGCTGCTGACCATCGACGAGGTCTGTGAACGCTACAGCCTGACGCTGGAGGAATTCGCGTCCTGGCAGCGGGCGGTGGACCGTTCGGGCATGCAGGGCCTGCGCGTGACGCGCATCCAGCATTACCGCGATCTCTACGAACGCCAGCAGAAGTACTGAGCCCCTTTACCCAAAGGGAGGAACAGGCATGAGGCGGGTGCGGGGCGACAGGCCCCCGCGCCCGCCTCTTGCGTTTGGGAGCATTGCGAAAGGCGTTCATCGCGCTTGTCGCTAACCGCTTTACCTGAGTGACTTAGTCATGTAATACGCCCTGCAGTATGAAGGAAAGAATGGCCAAGCCCATCTTTCCGGGGGCGGTGCATCGATGAACGAATATTCCAGTGTTTCCTCACAAAGTGAATGGGATCAGGCCCAGCCGGCTGCCCGCAACTGGCGCATCTGGCTGGGTGGCGTGGCCGCCGTGGCGGTGCTAGGCGGGGCCTGGTGGGCGATGCATCGCACGCCTGCGGCGGCGGACAAGGGCGCTCAGGCCCCGGTCGTCACCGTGGTGATCCCGGGCCGCACCAGCGTGGCGGGCACGATCAACGCCACCGGCGTGCTGGCCGCCAAGCATGACATGCCCGTCGCCTCGGTGGGGGAAGGTGGCCAGGTCGCGCAGGTGCTGGTCAACGCCGGGGACTGGGTGAAGAAGGGCCAGCTGCTGGCGATCATCGACCGCTCGGTGCAGGCCGAGCAGGATGCCAACCAGCAGGCGCAGGTCCGGGTTTCCGAGGCTGACGCGCGGCTGGCCCAGTCCAATCTGGATCGCGCGCTGAAGCTGGTGGATCGCGGCTTCATCTCCAAGGCCAACATCGATCAGCTGACCGCCACGCGCGATGCCGCCAATGCCCGCGTCCGTGTCTCTCAGGCCAGCCTTGGCGAGACGCGCGCCCGCATCCGCCGGTTGAGCATCGTCGCGCCCTCCGACGGGCTGGTGCTGGACCGCATGGTCGAGCCCGGACAGGTGGTGGGCGGCGGCACCGGCACGCTGTTCCGCATCGCCGAGCATGGCGAGATGGAAATGCGCGCGCGCCTTTCCGAAAACGATCTGGCGCATCTGGCCGTTGGGCAGAGCGTGCAGGTGGTGCCCGCGGGCACCACGCAGAAGTTCACCGGCCATGTCTGGCAGGTCTCGCCGGTGATCGATCCGGCGACGCGGCAGGGGCTGGCGCGCATCCAGCTGGCCTATGATCCGGCGATCCGCCCGGGCGGCTTTGCCAGCGCGGGCATCCAGTCGGGCATGGTCGACGCGCCGGTGCTGCCGGAATCGGCGCTGCAGGCGGATAGCAACGGCAGTTTCGTTTACGTGATCGCGCCGGGCAACAAGGCCCAGCGCCGCGCCGTGACCATCGGGCTGATCACCGAGGGCGGCGTGACCATCGCCTCGGGCCTGCAGGGCACGGAGAAGGTGGTGATGCGCGCGGGGGCCTTCCTCAGCGCGGGCGAGACGGTGCAGCCGCAACTGGCGAAACAAGCCACTGGGCCGGGGGCTCTCAAGTGAACTTCCGCAACCTTTCGGCCTGGTGCATCCGCAACCCCATCGTGCCGATCGTGCTGTTCACCGGGCTGATGCTGATGGGGATCGTCAGCTTTTCCCGCATGGAAATCCAGCAGCAGCCGGACATCGAATTCCCCATCGTGATCGTCAAGATCAGCCAGCCGGGCGCCGCCCCGACAGAGGTCGAGACCCAGATCACCCAGCGGATCGAGGCGGCGGTCCGCTCGATCCCCGGCGTGGATTCGATCAGCTCCAACGCGTCCGAGGGCATGAGCAGCACGCAGGTGCAGTTCCAGCTGGGCGAGGACATCAACGCCGCCGTCTCCGAAGTGAAGAACATGGTCGACCAGACCCGCGGCAATCTGCCCGACGGGATCATGGAGCCGCAGATCTTCAAGGTGAACACCTCCAGCGAGCCGATCGCCTATTTCTCGGTCTCCGCCGACGACATGACTCAGGAGCAGCTTTCCTGGTTCATCGATGATTCGGTGGCCAAGCGCCTGCTGGGCGTGGAGGGCATGGCCGACGTAAAGCGCGAGGGCGGCGTGGATCGCGAGATTCTCGTCACGCTCGATCCGCTGCGGATGCAGGCCTTTGGCGTCACCGCGCCGCAGGTGAATCAGGCGCTGCGGGTGCTGAATCTGAATGCGGCGGGCGGGCGCGCGGAAATCGGCGGCACGCGCCAGTCGATGCGCGTGCTGGCCAATGCGCAGGACGCCTATGCCCTGTCGCAGACGCAGGTCTCGCTGGGCGGCGGGCGCATGGTGAAACTCTCCGACATCGCCACGGTGAAGGACAGTTTCGGCGAGATCGTCAGCCTGGCCAAGGTCGGCGGCAAGCCGGTGGTGCTGTTCTCGATCAGCCGCGCGCGCGGCGCCTCGGACGTGTCGGTCTATGACAATGCCGTCAAGGAGATCGGCAAGATCGAGGCCGAGAACCCCGGCGTGCATGTGAAGCTGCTCTTCACCACCGTCGACTACACCCGCAAGCAGTATGAAAGCTCGATCGATTCGATGATCGAGGGCGCGGTGCTGGCGGTGATCGTGGTGTTCTTCTTCCTGCGCGACTGGCGCGCCACGCTGGTCTCCGCCGTGGCGATCCCGCTCTCCGCCATCCCCACCTTCTGGTGCATGAAGGCGTGGTTCGGCTTTACGCTCAACAACATGTCGCTGCTGGCGCTGGGGCTGGTGGCGGGCGTGCTGGTCGACGACGCCATCGTCGAGATCGAGAACATCGTGCGCCATATGCGCATGGGCAAGACAGCGTGGCAGGCCTCCATCGATGCCGCCGACGAGATCGGGCTGGCCGTGGTGGCCACCACCTTCTCGATCGTGGCGGTGTTCCTGCCGGTGGGCATGATGCCCGGCGTGGCGGGGGCCTTCTTCAAGAATTTCGGCCTGACGGTGGTGATCTCGGTGCTGATGAGCCTTGCCGTGGCGCGCATGATCACGCCGATGATCGCGGCCTATGTGCTCAAACCCCATGGCACCAGCGACCATGGCGGCGGCGCGATGATGACGCGCTATCTGAAAATCCTGCTGTGGTCGCTCGATACGCGCAAGGCGCAAGCCCTGCGCGCAAGGGTGATGGACCTGCGGGGGCGGCTGACCTGGGGCACGCGGCTGAAGGCGCGGCTGCTCGACCATCGCGTGTGGATGATCGGCATCGCCGTGGTGGCGCTGCTGATGACCGTGGCCGGCATGATGATCCTGCCCAGCGAGATGTTCCCCGACGAAAACAGCGATTTCACCCAGCTGCGCGTCGAACTGGTGCCCGGCACCACCATCCCCCAGACCGAGGCGGTGGCCGAGCGCGTCGCCGCCTTCGTGGGTGAGCGGCCCGAGGTCGATCAGGTGCTGCAGGAGATTCAGGAAGCCCGCGCCGATCTGTTCATCACGCTGAAGAAGGATCGCAAGATCACCACCGCTCAGTTCGAGCGCGCCCTCACCCCGCCCTTGCAGCAGATCGCCGATGCGCGGGTGACCTTCCGCTCCTCCAGCAATCAGGGTTCGTCCTCGGGGCGGCCCATCGAGGTGATGCTCTCCTCCTCCGATCCGGTGAAGCTGGAAGCGGCGGCGGGCGCGCTGGTCGAGCAGATGAAAGGGCTGAAGGAAGTGGTCGCCCCGCGCATCAACGGCGATCTGCGGCGGCCCGAGGTGGTGATCACCCCGCGCCTCGATCTGGCGGCCAGCCTGGGGGTGACGACCTCATCCTTGAGCCAGGCCATCCGCATCGCCACCATTGGCGATATCGACCAGAATGCGGCGAAATTCTCGCTGTCCGACCGGCAGGTGCCGATCCGCGTGCGCATGCCCGAAAGCGCGCGCACCTCGCTCTCCAACATCACCAACATGCCGGTGCCGACCGCCAGCGGCGATTCGGTGCCCTTGAGCCGCGTGGCCGAGATCACCTTCGGTTCGGGCCCCACGACGATCCAGCGCTACAATCAGGCGCGGCGCGTCTTTATCTCCGCCGATCTGCCGCAAGGCGTCATCAAGAGCCAGGCGATGGACAAGGTCAACAAGCTGCCGGTGATGCTGCATCTGCCGCAAGGCGTGTCGAACACCCCCTTTGGCGGCGACAAGTGGCAGCAGGAGATGGTGATCAACTTCCAGTATGCGCTGGCGGCGGGCATCATGCTGGTCTTCTCGGTGCTGGTGCTGCTGTATCACCGTGTCGTCTCGCCGATGGTCAACATGGGATCGCTGTTTCTGGCGCCCCTTGGTGGCCTGATCGCGCTGGCCATTGCCGGGCAGCCGATCTCCATGTCGGTGTTCATCGGCATGCTGATGCTGTTCGGCATCGTGGCCAAGAACTCGATCCTGCTGATCGATTTCGCCATCGAGGAGATGGCCAGCGGCAAGCCCAAGTTCGAGGCCATCGTGGAGGCCGGGCACAAGCGCGCCCAGCCCATCGTGATGACCACCGTGGCGATGACGGCGGGCATGGTGCCCTCCGCGATCTCGCTGGGGGGCGACGGGGCGTGGCGCGCGCCGATGGGCACGGTGGTGATCGGCGGCCTGTGCCTCTCCACCCTGCTGACCCTGCTGATCGTGCCCGCCGCCTTCAGCCTTGCCGATGGGCTGGAAAAGCGGCTAGGCCCTGCCTTGCGTCGCCGTTTCCTCACCTATGATCCCTCACACCGTCAAGAAGGGCGGGGTGACGGAACCGGGGAGACGGCCAGGGATTTCCTGAAGGATATCACAGGCAAGGAGCCTTCCCCATCTCCCCAGTCCACCCCGCCGCTGCCCCATCCCTGACACCGCCTCCTGCTGCCGACAGCGGCAGGCGCATGCGGCAGGTGGCGGGCGGGCTGCTGGTGGTGATGGCCGCGCTGTTCCTCGCCTCGCGCCATCTGATGGGACAGGGCTATGCTGGCTGGGAATGGCCCCGCGCCTTTGCCGAGGCCGCCATGGTGGGCGCTCTGGCCGACTGGTTCGCGGTGACGGCCCTGTTCCGCCATCCGCTTGGCCTGCCGATTCCGCATACGGCGATCATCCCGGCCAACAAGGACCGGCTGGCCGATGCCATGGCCGGTTTCCTGCGGGTCTATTTCCTCAAGCCTCAGGTGGTGCTGCGGCGGCTGAAGGCGGTGAATTTCGCCGGGCTGGTCGGCAGTTTTCTGATCGACCCCAGCCGGGGCGGCCGGGCGCGTTTGCGGCAGGGCACGGCGGGGCTGCTGGGCGACATCCTCCATTCGCTGGCGGGCGAGCAGCTGGGCACGATGGTGAAAACCATGCTGCGCGGGCAGCTGGAGAAGCTCGATCTGGCGCCGCTGCTGGGGCAGTTGCTTTCGGCCGCGATTGAGGATGGTCGACACCGCCCGGTGATCGAGGCCGCGCTGCGCTGGGCCGGGCTGACGCTGGAGGACAATGAGGATCTGCTGCGCAAGATGATCCATGACCGCGCCAACACCATCCTGCGCTGGACCGGGCTGGATGAGACGCTGGCCAATGGCATCCTCGACGGGCTCTACAAGCTGCTGGCCGAATGCGTGGTCAATCCCGACCATCCCCTGCGCGCCCGGATGGAAGAGGCGCTGCGCCAGCTGGCCGAGGATCTGCTCCATGACCCGGCGATGCAGGCCCGGGTCGCGGGCATGAAGGATGAGGTGCTGGCCAATCCCGCCATGGCAGCGTGGTTCGATGCGCTGTGGCTGCGCGCGCGACAGGCGCTGCTGCATGCCGCCGAAAATCCCCAAGGCACGCTCTCCGGCGGGTTTGGCGCGAGTCTGGCCGAGATGGGCCAGTCGCTGACGGAGGATTCGCACCTGCAATGGATGGTCAACCGCCATGCGCGGCGCTTTCTGGCGGGGATCGCCACGCGTTATGGCGTCAGCATCGTCAGCCTGGTGTCCGATACGGTGAAACGTTGGGACACGCGCACCATCACCGCCCGCATGGAGGGCGCGGTGGGGCGCGATCTGCAATTTATCCGGATCAATGGCACGCTGGTCGGCGGGCTGGTGGGATTGGCCCTGCACGGGATCGATCGATTGATCTGATTGCAATTGAAAAGCCGGTTCCCGGGGCAGCCGGGTGACCAACCTGTGCAATCTTTCCATTCATCGCGTTTTCGGCATGCCTGACGCCATCGCCGCGCTGTTAATTTGCATTAAATGCAATCGCCTCGTCAGGAATCGCACTTGTCAGATAATTGGTCGTGGACTAACCAGTTCATGCCTTTCAGGCATCCTCTCCCAAACTTCTAAAGCCCGGCTCCGGTCGGGCTTTTTTTTGCCTGCCTTCCGCGTGACGTGCATCGCCCAAGAAAAAGGGGCTGACCCGGCAGCGCCGAACCCAACCCCTTTTTGCAAATCCTGCTTCGCCAGATGCTGCCACCCGGCTGGAAGGCAGCTTACAGCTTCGACACCAGTTCCGGCACCGCCGTGTAGAGATCGGCCACCAGACCCAGATCGGCGATCTGGAAGATGGGGGCGTCCTCGTCCTTGTTGATGGCGATGATGGTCTTGGAATCCTTCATGCCCGCCAGATGCTGGATCGCGCCGGAAATACCGACAGCAATATACACCTCAGGCGCGACGATCTTGCCGGTCTGGCCGACCTGATAGTCGTTGGGCACATAGCCGGCATCCACCGCGGCGCGCGAAGCGCCCACGCCCGCGCCCAGCTTGTCAGCCAGCGGGTAGATGGTGCTGGCGAAGGTCTCCGCATCCTTCAGGGCGCGACCGCCCGAGACCACCACGCGCGCGCTGGTCAGTTCGGGACGTTCGCTGGCGGCCACTTCGGCCCCCACGAAGCTGGAGAGGCCCGCATCGCCCGCGCCGCTGACCGGCGAGACAGCAGCGCTGCCGCCCGTGGCCGCCGCCTTGGCGAAACCGGTGGTGCGCGCGGTGATGACCAGCTTGGCATCGGTGCTTTCCACCGTGGCGATGGCATTGCCGGCATAGATCGGACGGGTGAAGGTCTTAGGGCCTTCCACCGTCAGAATGTCCGAGATCTGCGCCACATCGAGCAGCGCGGCGACGCGCGGCGCGATGTTCTTGCCATGCGAGGTGGCCGGGGCGACAAAAGCGTCGAAATCGCCCAGCAGCTGCACGATCAGCGGCGCGACATTCTCGGCCAGAGCGGCGCCATAGGCGGCATCGTCGGCCACCAGCACGGCATCCACGCCGGCGACCTGCTTGGCGGCCTCCGCAACAGCGGCAACGCCCGCGCCAGCCACCAGCAGCGTCACGCCACCCAGCTGGGCACCGGCGGTCACCGCATGCAGCGTGGCTTCCTTGAGGGTAGCATTGTCATGCTCGGCCCAAACCAGAACCTTCGTCATCTCAGGCCACTCCCAGCTCTTTGAGTTTCGCCACCAGAGCGTCCACGCTCTCCACCTTCACGCCAGCGGCGCGACCGGCAGGCTCGGCCACCTTCAGCACCTTCAGACGCGGCGCGATGTCCACGCCGTAATCCTCGGGGGTCTTCTGGGCGAGCGGCTTGCTCTTGGCCTTCATGATGTTGGGCAGGCTGGCAAAGCGCGGCTCGTTCAGGCGCAGGTCGGTGGTGACCACGGCGGGCAGCGACAGCTTCACCGTCTCCAGACCGCCATCGACTTCGCGCGTGACCAGCACGGCCCCACCATTGATATCGCCCTCAACCTCGACCTTGCTGGCGAAGGTGCCCTGCGGACGGCCCCAGAGCGCCGCCAGCATCTGGCCGGTCTGGTTGCTGTCATCGTCAATGGCCTGCTTGCCCAGCACGATCAGGCCGGGCTCTTCCTCGGCGGCAATGGCCTTGAGGATCTTGGCGACGGCCAGCGGCTCGACGGTTTCTTCGGTCTGTACCAGAATCGCGCGGTCGGCGCCCATGGCCAGCGCCGTGCGCAGCGTATCCGCCGCCTTGGCCACGCCGATCGACACAGCAATCACCTCGGTCGCGACGCCCTTTTCCTTCAGGCGCACCGCTTCCTCGACGGCGATTTCGTCGAAGGGGTTCATGCTCATCTTCACATTGGCAAGGTCAACGCCAGTGCCATCCTGCTTCACGCGGGGGCGGACGTTGTAATCAATCACCCGCTTCACGGGGACGAGAATCTTCATGGGGCCAGTGCCTTTCCATTGCAGGAGGGGCTTAAGCGATCGGTTAAGCCGCCACGCCCCGGCATTGCGCGATGCGACGCATCCGTCAAGAGGCCGGAGGCAGTTTGGTTTACGTTTAGGTCAGTTGAGCAGGGGAAATAAGAAAGGAAGATGCGAGGGGGTTACCCCCTCGTGCTCCCAATCCGTCTTCCGGCTCATGGGCAGTGGCACCGAATCGTCGCGCCCAATCTCTCCACCTGCGCTGCCTAAAGCGCCGCAGGCATGAGGAAAATGGGGTATCGCAGCGCTGTTGGCGCAGAACGTTCCTGCCTGCGGCGCTGCCACCTTGCTCCATGGCCGAACCCATAGCGCCAGGGTAGACATGCCCGGGAGCGCGAGGGGGTAACCCCCTCGCATTTTTTCTTTGTCCCCTGAAACCCTGAAACTTGAAACCGGGCAAAGAAAAAGCCCCCGCCGGATGGCGAGGGCTCTTCCTGAAAGCCGCAAGGATGGATCAGGCCGAAACCTTGGCCACCTCGGCAACGATCTTCTTCGCGGCGTCGCCCAGATCGGCAGCGGCCACGATGGGCAGGCCCGAGTTGTTCAGGATGTCCTTGCCCTTCTCGACGTTGGTGCCCTCGAGACGGACGACCAGCGGAACCGAGAGGTTCACTTCCTTGGCGGCGGCCACGATACCATCGGCGATGATGTCGCACTTCATGATGCCACCGAAGATGTTGACCAGAATGCCCTTCACGGCGGGGTCCGACAGAATGATCTTGAAGGCAGCCGTCACCTTCTCGGTGGTGGCGCCGCCGCCCACGTCGAGGAAGTTGGCGGGGAACGCGCCGTTCAGCTTGATGATGTCCATCGTCGCCATGGCCAGGCCAGCGCCGTTGACCATGCAGCCGATGTTGCCGTCCAGCTTGATGTAGGCCAGGTCATACTTGCTGGCTTCGATCTCGGCGGGATCTTCCTCGGTCTCGTCGCGCAGGGCGAAGACGTCGGGGTGGCGGTACAGGGCGTTCGAGTCGAAGCTCATCTTGGTGTCGAGCACCAGCAGCTTGCCGGCCTTGTCTTCCACCAGCGGGTTGATTTCCAGCATGTCGCAGTCGAGCGCCACGAAGGCGTCATAGAGCTGCTTGCCGAGGATCTGCGCCTGCTTGTTCTGATCGCCCTTCAGCTTGAGGGCGAAGGCGATGGCGCGGCCGTGGTGCGGCTGGAAGCCCTGAGCCGGATCGACGGTGATGGTGGTGATCTTCTCGGGCGTGCTGTGGGCCACGTCCTCGATGTCCATGCCGCCTTCGGTCGACACGATGAAGGCCACGCGGCTGGTCTTGCGATCGACGACCAGCGAGAGGTAATATTCGTAAGCGATGTCAACGCCATCGGTGACGTACAGGCGGTTCACCTGCTTGCCGGCTTCGCCCGTCTGGATGGTGACCAGCGTGTTGCCGAGCATTTCCTTGGCGAAGGACTCAACGTCCTCGATCGACTTGGCAAGGCGCACACCGCCCTTGGCGTCGGCAGGCAGTTCCTTGAACTTGCCCTTGCCGCGGCCACCGGCGTGGATCTGAGCCTTCACGACATAGAGCGGCCCGGGCAGCTGCTTGGCGCCGGCCACGGCTTCCTCAACGGTCAGCGCCGCGTGGCCGGTGGGGATGGCCACGCCAAACTTTGCGAGGAGTTCTTTTGCCTGATACTCATGGACGTTCATCGGTCTATACCCGCTGTTGCAAGCCGAACGGCTCCTATTGCGCTGCCGCATAAGCATAGGACTGTGGGGATGAAAAGGAGGATGTGTGATAATGATTATTAATAGCAAACTTTCATCCAAACAGGCCTGACACCGTGATCAACCAGCCCCGTCTGCGCGCCATCATGGAAGAGGCAGGCGCCATGGCGCTGGCCTGCTGGCCGGGCGAAACGGGCGGCGGCAAAGCGCTGGATATATGGGAAAAGGGGCCGAACAACCCGGTCTGCTCCGCCGATCTGGACGTCAACGCCTTCCTGCGCGAGTCGCTGACAGCGCTGCTGCCCGCCGCCGGATGGCTCTCGGAAGAAACCGCCGACTCGCCCGATGAGCGCCAGGGCAGTCTGATCTGGCTGGTCGATCCCATCGACGGGACTCGCGATTACATCAACGGAAGGCCCGGATGGGCGGTTTCCGTGGCCTTGATCAGCGCCGGGCGGCCCCTGATCGGCATGCTGGCCGCCCCCGCGCGCGGCGAATTCTGGCAGGCGAGCGCGGGTCAGGGCGCCACGCTGAACGACTCGCCTTTGAGAGCATCGCGCCGCAGCATTTTGCCCGGCGCGCGAGTCCCGGCCCGGATCTTGCCGCCCGAGGATGCGGACCTGACTCTGGTGGAGCAGCCCAACTCCATCGCCCTGCGCATCGCCATGGTGGCGGATGATCGCGCGGATTTGGTGGCGACTCTGCGCTGGGGGTTCGAGTGGGACATCGGCGCGGCAGCGCTGATCGCGCGTGAGGCCGGGGCGGTGGTGAGCGATGCCTTCGGTCAGGCTGTGGCCTACAACAAGCGCGATCCCCGGGCGTTCGGGGTGATCGCCTGCGCTCCCGAAATTCATGAGGCGGCGGTGGAGCGGTTGGCGGATCGGGCTGGAAAGATGGCCTGAAGAAGGAAGAGACAATGCGAGGGTCATCACCCTCGCGCTCCCTTTACTGTCTTCGTTGCGCTTCGGGTTCAGCAGCAGAGCAACGTCGCTGCGCCGCAGGCAGAGGATTTAAAGCCTGCGGCGCCTCAGGTGGAGAGCCCGGGCGCAAGGGTGGGGCTCCCCCGCCCTTGCGTCGGAAGACGTCATGGGAGCGCGAGGGGGTAACCCCCTCGCATCTTTCCCTTCACCCCTTCCGAAAAATCCCGCGCTTCTTCTTCACCGCCCCCTGCGCGCCCCCGCTCTGCATCACGCGGCGACGGAAGATATGCGCCCCCGCGCGCACGAAGATCAGCACGCACAAGGCCTGCCAGCCCAGAGCCGCCAGATGCGGCCAGAGCGCCTCGTGCAGCGCCGCGCGGCCCAGCATCGCGAAGGGGGAGGAGAAGGGGAAGATCATGGCGGCCCATTCCACCGGCGAACCCTCGCGGGCCATGCCGTAGGAAGCAAAGAAGAACACCAGAATCTGCGCCATCGTCACAGGCATGTTGAGCGTCTGCACCTCGCGCACGGTGCTGGCCATGGAGCCGATGGTGAGGAAGACGCTGCCCAGCAGCAGGTAGCCCATGGCGAAATAGGCGATGCCCAGCACGGTGAACACCGGCCAGCCCACAGCCGGGGTCGTCAGAAAATCAATCGACTGCCCGCTGGCGAGATGCATCACCCCGCCCGCCGCGCCCCAGACCGCGATGCCCACCAGCGAGACGGCCAGCATGGCGAAAAGCTTGCCGAGAAAGACCGCATCCATGGGGATGGCGGCGGCAAGCACCTCGATGATCTTGTTGCCCTTTTCCTCGACGAGGTTGGAGAGGACCATGCCTGCCAGCAGCATCATCAGCAGGAACAGCAGCGTCTGCCCGGCCTGAGCCGTGAGGGCGCGGCCACGGCCTGTCTCGGCGCGCGGGGGCGCTGCGGCGGTGACGGAGAGCTTCACCGGAGGCAGCAGGTTGGCATCGGCAGTGCGGGCATGGGCGACCAGCAGGGAGACGGAGCCTTGCCATTCCGCGATCCGGTCGCGCGGGCCGGTCAGCACGGGATGGTCGAGCGTGCCCGAGAGGATGGCGCCGGCATTGCGGCCCGCCGCCAGTTCGCGGCGCAGCGTGGCGGCGGGGGTGGTGGGCTGGCCCGGTTTGGGCGGCGTGACCTCGAAGATGTCGGGCAGGGTGCCGGCCAGTTTGGGGCCGATGGCATCGTCGGCGTTGATCACGGCCTCGCGGTCCGCGCGCGCCATCATCACGCCGAGACGGGGGACTTCGCTGACTGTGTTGTCGACATGGCCGGTCACCGAACCGGCCAGAGCGCCCACCACCAGCGGGAACAGCGGGCCGATCAGGAAGAAGATAAAACTGCGGCTCCACAGCACGGCCATGAAATCGCGCCGCGCCACCACCAGCGCGGCGGCGAGCAGCGAGAGGCGTCCGCCTTTGACGGGCTCGGTCATCGCGCGGTCCATCACAGGGCCTCCTCATCGCTGGCATCCAGCGCCTTGGCCGCCGCCGCACCGGCGATGGCGACGAAAGCATCATGCAACCCGGCGCGTTCGATGGAGAGCGAAAGGATGCCCGCATCACCCTCGATCAGGGCGCGCAGCAGGGGCTCCACCCCGCTTTCGGGCAGGGAGAACAGCCAGAAGCGGCCCTCCTGCCGCGTGTCGGGCGGCAGGGCGGCGCGCCATGGGCCTTCGCGCTCGCGGGTTTCGAGGCGCACTTGGGGCCGGATACGGTCGCGGGCTTCGTCCACCGGCCCGGCGAAGGGCACGCGGCCCCCGGCGATGATCGCCACCTCGTCGCAGAGGCGCTCGGCATGGGCGATGACATGGGTGGAAAAGATCACCGTGGTGCCTTTCGCCGCCAGTCCGCGAATCATCTGCTCCAGCCGGCCCTGATTGATGGCGTCGAGGCCGGAGAAGGGCTCGTCGAAGATCACCAGGCGCGGCTCATGCACCAGCGTGCCCAGCACCTGCACCTGCTGGGCCTGCCCCTTGCTCATCTGGCGGATCTGGCGGTCGGCAAGGTGGCCCAGCCCATGCTCCTCCAGCAATTCGCGTGCGCGCTGGCGGCCCTTGGCCAAAGGCACGCCGCGCAGGGCGCCCAGAAAGCCGATCGCCTCAAAAGCCTTCATCGCGGGATAGAGACCGCGCTCCTCGGGCAGATAGCCGATGGCGTGGGAGACATCATGCGGCCGCTCGCTGCCCAGCACGCGGCGGTAACCGGAGTCGGGATCGATGATGCCCAGAATCATGCGCAGGGTGGTGGTCTTGCCCGCGCCATTGGGGCCCAGGATGCCGTAGATCGCCCCCTCCGGCACGCGCAGATCCACGCCATCGACCGCCGTGGTGCCGTTGAAGCGCTTCACCAGACCGCGTACCTCGATGGCCAGCGGGCGGGTATCCCCCTCCGCCACAGGGCGGCCATCGTTGCCCTTCAGCGGCGCTTCTTCTAGATCAGCCGTCATTCCGGTCCCCATTTCAACAGCGCAGCAACAACACAGGTTTGATGAAGATCACGCTAAATCCCGCCTTGAAAGAGCAAATTGCCGCTCAGGCGCAGGCGCTCGGCTTTGGCGCTTGCGGCTTTGCAAGCGCGGGCGAAGATCCTCTGCGCGCCGACCGCCTCCACCAGTGGCTGGAGGAAGGCATGCACGGCAGCATGGACTGGATGGAAAGCCGCGAACACCACCGGCGTTCCCCGCAAGGCCTCTGGCCCGAGGCCCGCACCGTGATCGCGCTGGGCATGAGCTATGCCCCCGCCTTCGATCCGCTGGCGCTGGAAGGCGATGGCGAACGCGCCCGGATTTCCGTTTACGCGCAAGGCGCCGACTACCACGATATCGTCAAAAAGGCGCTGAAGCACCTCGCCCGCTGGATCGTCGAGCATTGCGCGAAACAGGGCATCGAGGCAGGGGTGAAGGTCTTCGTGGACACCGCCCCGGTGATGGAAAAGCCGCTTGGCGAGGCCTCCGGCATCGGCTGGCAGGGCAAGCACACCAATATGGTCTCGCGCAGTCACGGCAGCTGGCTGTTCCTCGGCGCGATCTACACCACGCTGGAGCTGGAGCCGGACGCCTCAGGCCGCAACCGTTGCGGCTCCTGCGACGCCTGCCAGACCGCCTGCCCCACAGACGCCTTCCCCGCCCCCTACCGCCTCGACGCCCGCCGCTGCGTTTCCTACCTCACCATCGAGCACAAGGGCCCGATCCCCGAGGAATTCCGCGCGGCGCTAGGCAACCGCATCTACGGCTGCGACGATTGCCTGGCCGTCTGCCCATGGAACAAATTCGCCGAGCAAGCCCAGCGCAACCGGGCGTTTTTGCCCCGCGCCGAACTGGTCGCGCCGCGGCTGGATGAGCTGCTGGCACTGGACGATGCCGGGTTTCGCAAGCTGTTCTCCGGCTCGCCCATCAAGCGGATCGGGCGGGATCGGTTTGTGCGGAATTGCCTGTACGCGGCTGGGAATTCGGGGAACCACGCTTTGGTGGAGCAGGTGCGTGGGCTCTGCGCGGATCCGGACGAAGCCGTGGCAGATGCGGCTTTATGGGCTTTGGAAAGGTTGGAAGAACAAGAAGGATAGATGCGAGGGCCATCGCCCTCGCGCTCCCTTTACTGTCTGCGTTGCGCCATGGGTTCAGCCACAGAGCAAATCTCGCCGCGCCGCAGGCAGAAAGCCTATCGATGATGATCCCACTGCCTGCGGCGCCTGAGGTCATGCAGGTGGAGAGGCCGGGCGCACCGCTTCGGCGCCACTGCCCGTGATCCGGAAGACGTCATGGGAGCGCGAGGGGGTAACCCCCTCGCCCTTATCCCTTCAAACCTTCTTACCTTGCCAGCACATTCCGCGCCTGACTGGCGATCTGCGCCAGCATCGCCGGGCTCACCACCGCCGCCTTGCGCGCGCGGTTGATCATCGCGCGGAAGGTCAGCACGCTCGCGCTGGTGGCTTCCAGCCAGTTTTCCACGGTCTGCCCGGGCGCCTTGGCATCCGCGCGCGCCAGGAACTGGAAGCGCATCTGCTGGAAATCGCGCGCAAGGCCCGCCACCAGCAGGCGCTCCCACGGATCGGCGGGGGAGAGGCGCGCGGCCACGCCCTGCGCCCAGTCCAGCCCGAGAGCCTCGCCCAGCCGGGTGAAGGCACGGGTGAGCGCGATGGGATCGGCGCCATTGCCATGAGCCAGCGCGGCAAGGCCCACCGCGCCGTCCATATCGAAGAGGTGGACGATGGCCAGCGCCTGCTCGCCATCCGCACCCGCCGCCAGCAGATCGCTGGCCATGCGGGTGGAGCGCTCGCGGGTTTCGGTGACCAGCAGATCGTCGACCTGACGCGACAGGGCGGAGATGCCCCCCGCCAGATCCGCCGCCAGCACAGAGGGAGCGATGGTCGTCGCGCCCGAGCGGAGCAGGTCGGCCATATGGCTGCGCACCACATCGGCGGCGCGGCTCATCAGCAGGATGCGCGGCTTTTCAGCGATGGGCGCGTCCTCGATGGCCTGCCAGATGGCTTCCAGCCCGAAGAGCTGCTCGGCGGCGAGGAAGGCGGCAGTGACTTCCGCCAGACCCACGCCCTCTTCCTCGGCCAGTTCAAACGGGTGAACGAAGCCGAGGCGGTTGATCAGGCGGTTGGCCAGACGCGTGGCGAGGATTTCACGGCGCAGACGGTGGCCAAGAATGTCCTCGCGATAGGTCTCGCGCATATCCTCGGGGAAGGCGTGCAGCAGATCGTCGTCCAGCGCGGCATCATCGACCACGGTGGAGGCTTCCAGCGCATCCTGAATCGCCAGCTTCGCGCTGGAGAGCAGCACCGCCAGTTCCGGGCGGGTCAGGCCCGCGCCGCTGTCGGCGGCGCGGCGGGCGAAGGTGTCGGCATCGGCCAGACCTTCGGTGCGGCGGTCGAGCTGGCCATTGTCTTCCAGCATCTCGATCAGGCGGACATGGCCGGGCATGGCATCGGCCCCGCCGCTCTGGGCGATGGAGAGGCCCAGCGCCTGCAGGCGGTTGTCCTCCAGCACCAGCGCGGCCACCGCGTCGGTCATCTGCGAGAGCAGGACGACGCGGCCATCCTCATCCAGACGCCCGGCGCGCTTGGCATTGGCCAGCGCGATCTTGATGTTGACCTCCTTGTCCGAGCAATCGACGCCGGCCGAATTGTCGATAAAGTCGGTGTTGCCGCGCCCGCCGAAGCCGTTGGCGCCATGCAGGGCATAGTCGATGCGCCCGGCCTGCGTGCAGCCCAGGTTGCCGCCCTCGCCGATGACTCGGGCGCGCACCTCTGCCCCGTTGACGCGAATAGAGTCGTTCGAGGGATCGCCCACCGCGGCATGGACTTCATGCGCGGATTTCACATAGGTGCCGATGCCGCCGAACCACAGCAGATCGACCGGGGCCTTCAGGATCGCGGTCATCAGCGAATCCGGGTCAATCACCTCGGCATCGATGCCCAGCGCCACGCGGATTTCCGGCGAGAGCGGGATTTCCTTCTGGCTGCGCGGCACGATGGCCCCGCCCGGCGACATCACCGAGCGATCGTAATCGTCCCAGCTGGAGCGCGGCAGGTTGAAGAGGCGGTTGCGCTCCTCCCACGATTTCGCCGCATCGGGATTGGGGTCGAGGAAGATATGGCGGTGATCGAAGGCGGCGGTGATCAGCAGCGATTTCGACAGCAGCATGCCATTGCCGAAGACGTCGCCGCTCATGTCGCCCACGCCCACCACGCGGACGGGATCGGCCTGCACATCCACGCCCATTTCCAGGAAGTGGCGCTGCACGCTCATCCAGGCGCCGCGCGCGGTGATGCCCATCGCCTTGTGGTCATAGCCCTTCGAGCCGCCACTGGCGAAAGCGTCGTCCAGCCAGAAGTCCTTCTCGGCGGCCAGCCCATTGGCGGTGTCGGAGAAGGTGGCGGTGCCCTTGTCGGCGGCGACCACGAAGTAGGGGTCCTCGCCGTCGCGGATCACCACCTCGGCGGGGTGAACCACCTTGTTCTCGACGATGTTGTCGGTGATCGAAAGCAGGGTGCGAATGAAGACCTTGTAGCTTTCGCGGCCCTCGGTGGCCCAGCCGTCACGGTCCCGCGCGGGATCGGGCAGCTGCTTGGGATAGAAACCGCCCTTGGCGCCGGTGGGCACGATGACCGCGTTCTTCACGCGCTGCGCCTTCATCAGGCCCAGCACTTCGGTGCGGAAGTCGTCGCGCCGGTCGGACCAGCGCAGGCCCCCGCGCGCGACAGGACCGGCCCGCAGATGGATGCCCTCCACGCGGCGCGAATAGACGAAGATCTCGCGCCATGGCAGCGGCTTGGGCAGATTGGGCACCAACGCGGAATCGAACTTGAAGGCCAGCGCCTCGCGGCCCGCTTCGGCGAAAGCGTTGGTGCGCAGGATCGCCAGCACGATCATGCGGAAGGCGCGCAGCAGGCGGTCCTCGTTGATCGCCGAGACCTTGGCGAGGCCATCGCGGATGGCATCCTCGGCCAGCGTTTCCTGCGCCACGCGGTCGGCGCTGCCGGGCTGGTGGCGGGCGCGGAACAGATCGACCAGACCCAGCGTGACCGCGCCGGCGTTCATCAGTGCGTCCACGGCGGTGTCGATGCTGTAGTTCAGGCCGGTCTGGCGCAGGTAACGATACCAGGCGCGCAGCCAGTTGCCCTCGCGCGCGGAAAGGCCCACGCCCACGATCAGGCGGTTGAAGGCATCTTCCTCACCGGCGCCCATCATCACCGCGATCAGCGCATCCTCGATGATCGGTGCATGGGCCAGCACCGGGGCGGCATCCTGACCCACAGGCAGCGCCAGCAGGAAATCATGGATCACCCCCAGATCCTCGCTGCGCAGCGAGGTGGGGATGTTGTCCAGCACGCGGAAGCCGAAATTCTCCAGCGCGGGCACCACGTCGGAGAGCACCAGCGAGGCTTTGCGCTCATAGATCTTCAGGCGCAGGCGCGTGGGCTCGTCGGCGCCAGGCAGGCGGTAGAGGCGCACCGCGCGCGGATGCTCCTCGCCACCGCTGGCGATGCGGCGCAGATGGGAAATATCGATCGCGGCCTCGGCGGGGCCATAGAGCGCGCGGTAGTTTTCGGGGAAGGCCTCCGCATAGCGCGCGGCGATGGCGGCGGCACGGGCCGGTTCCTCGCTCTGGGCCAGTTCGGCTTCCACCGCATCGCCCCAGCCGCGCAGCATGGCCTGCAGCTGCGCGTCGAGCGCGGCCTCATCGGGCACGGCGATCTCGCGCCCCTCGGCGGGGGCCAGCACATAGCGCAATTGCGCCAGATTGCCCTCCTCGACCTCCAGCGACCAGTCGAGCACTTTGGTGCCCGAAGCCTCTTCCAGCAGGGTGGAGATGCGCGCGCGCATGCGGTTCGAGAGGGTTTCGCGCGGCAGCCACACAAAGGCGTAAAGGTGCCGCCCCAGCGGCCCGGCCACCAGCGAGAGGCGCGGGCGCGGGCGGTCGATGATGCTCATCAGCGTGAGCGAGACACGCTCCAGATCGGGGTCGGTGAAGCCGATCAGCTGGTCATGCGGCAGGCTGGTCAGCGCATGGACCAGCACCTTGCCGGCGTGACCGCGCGGCGAGAAACCGAACTTTTCCATCAGTGCGGCCAGCTGTGCGCGCATGCGGGGCACGGCCTGAGGCGGGCTGGCCAGCGCCTCGCTGGTCCACACACCGGCATGGACCGAGAGGGCCGTCACCTGCCCGCCCTCGATCACCGGCACGATGAACAAGTCGAGCGGCACGCGGCGGTGGACATGGGCGATGCGGTTCGATTTGACGATCAGCGGCAGGCGACCGCCGCCGCCCTTGGCGGCAAACTGGTCGAACCAGGCGAAGGCCTGCTCGAAACCGGCGCGGTTCAGCAGTTCCCAGGTGCTCTTGCGGCAGATGCCCAGAGCCCCCTGCTGGCTGCCGTCGCGCAGGCGGGTGACATGGCCCAGCTGCGTCAGCATGCCATCCTTGAACCAGCGCAGCAGCGCGGCGCCCTCGGCGCGGTCCATGGCGGTGAGGCGGCCGGCATCCTCCTCCATGGCGGTGCGCATCGCGCCCCAGTCACCCACGGCGGCGCGCACATCGCCCAGCGTGACCGCCAGATCGGCGGCCAGCGCGGCGCGGGTGCGCGCGTCGGCACGCGGGGTTTCCAGATAGATGACCGATTCACGCGCCACGCCGGGGGCCTCGCCCTCGGGCAGGTCGGTGATGTCGCCCTGGCCGTTGCGCTCGACAGGGACGATGGGGTGGATCAGCCGGTCGATCACCAGACCATGCGCGCCCACCGTGCCCGCGATGGAATCGACCAGAAAGGGCATGTCCTCATTGACCACGGCGATGCGCATGAAACGCTCGCCCGCCGCGCCGGCCACGGTTTCGATGTTGATGGCGCTCTGCGCGCGCTCACGCCTTGCGGCGGAGGTCAGCATGAAACGGGCGGCGGCGGCCAGCGCCTCTGCGCTCATTTCCGGATCGCCGGGGAGTTGCGCCTCATCCAGCCGGGCCTCCAGCCTGGGGGCCAGCCGCGCGATCAGCGCGTCAGGCAAGGTGGCGGGGGTTTGCACTCGGCTCGGCTGGTCGGACATGTGTGTCTCTCTCCCGATGGGTAACGGCCTGCGCCATAACGCGAAGGCCTTGGTATTTATGCCTGATGTGACTGCGTAATCACCCGGGCGAATGTTGGGGCGAAGGTGGCGTCGAACTGGCTTTGGCGGGCGGCACGGTCGATACGGCGTTTGCCCCCGACGTACTCCCGATCTGTTGCAGATAGGCGGCGGCCTGATGCCCCGCCTCGCTCTGCGGGCTGGCTTTCACGGTGGAGTCCCAGCTCTTGCGGGCGGCATCCTCATGGCCCGAGAGCATGGCGATCACCCCGGCCTCCAGCCCGACCTCGGGGTCGAGCGGGGTCAGTTTCGCGGCGGTCTGGATCTGGGTTTGCGCATCGGCCAGATGATTCATCCGGCGCGACAGCGTGGCCGACAGCAGCCAGGCCGGGCCATTCTCCGGCCCCAGCGTGCGCGCCTCGGCCAGAGCGGCGGCGGCGTCATCATTGCGCTTGAGCGCCACCAGCGCCCGCGCCCGGTCCACCGCGATGGAGGTCATCAGGGCAGGATCGTTCACCGCCTTGGCATCGATGCGCGCCTTGTCGAGCGCGGCCAGCGCGCGGCCAGCGCCGCCCTCCTGCGCCTGCGCCGCGCTGGCGGCCATGGCGCCCAGACGCGCGCGGTTGAGGGCATTGTCTCCGGCAGCATCGCGCCCGGCCAGAAAGGCCTGCTCGGCCATGGGCCAGGCTTCCTGCGCGGAATAGGCGTAGCCAAGGCACAGCTCGGCCTCGGCGCGCTGACTGTCCTTGGCGCCGCCCAGCCAGTCGGTGGCCATTTCGGCGGCGGCGTCGGGATCATGGTCGGCGGTTTCGCGGCAGTGAGTCAGCTTGTTCGATTCGTCGATGCGCTCGGGGCGCGCCGTGATCTCGCTGACGGCGCGACGCCGGTTGGGCGTCGTGGGCCGGTCGATCATCGGCAGGCCCAGCGAGGGGGCCATGCCATCGCCCACCAGCGGGCCGGTCTGGAGCATCAAGACAGTTGCGATTAAAACAAGCGACATCAAATACTTCCCGGATCAGGCATCAATCCCTGCCAGCGCAAGAGCCATGCGCCGGATGAGGGCCAGATCCACCGGCCGACTGAGCCGGTGGTCGCCGTCCTTGACCAAGCATAGCTGAACCGCGTCAGAACGTAAAGTTACAGAGAGGCGCAATGAAATTTCCCAAGGGACATCGTCATCCCGCTGGCCATGGACCAGCACCACCGGCACATCGAGCGGAATTTCGGCGTCCAGCAAGCGGTTATGCTCGCCATCGGCCCAGAAGCGGGCGTGAGTCGGCGTGGGCTCGGGGCCGTAGGGATTGGGTTCGAAAATGGTGCGCCCGGCGATCAGTTCGCCCTTCTGGGCGCTGGTGTAGCCCCATTGCGTGAAATCGGGCGCGGCGGCGATGCCCATGATCCCCACGAGCTTGTCGGCGGGCAGCGCCAGCGCCACCAGCAGCATCAGCCAGCCACCCATGCTGGAGCCGATCAGCACCACCGGACCGGGCACCAGCGCCTCGATCAGGGCCAGCACCTCCTCGCGCCAGCGGGTGAGCGTGCCATCGGCGAAATCGCCATCCGACGCGCCGCAGCCCGAATAGTCCAGCAGCAGGCAGCCCACGCCCTTCTCCCGCGCGGCCTCGAAGAGCATCTCGGCCTTGGACCCGGCCATGTCCGACATATAGCCGGGCAGGAACACCAGCGTCGCGCGCTCCGAGTCGGCGGGCGGCGTCAGGCGACAGGCCAGACGGCGGGCCGGCTTTTCGCCATCGGCGGACAGAGTGTGGAAAAGGACGTCGCTCATGACGCCCCTTGTGCCCTTGCACGCGCGGAGGGGGAAGGGGGAACGCGGCGGGTTTGTACGATGTGCGAAACCTTCTGTCAGCCTGAGGGGCTAAAGCCGGCTTCAGGCATCGCGCAGGAAGATCGCCTCGATGGGCAGGCCGAACAGATCGGCGATGCGGAAGGCCAGCGGCAATGAGGGATCGTAACGCCCCGTCTCGATGGCATTCACCGACTGGCGGGAGACCTCCAGCCTCTGCGCCAGATCCTGCTGGCTCCAGCCCTTTTCGGCGCGCAGCACGCGCAGGCGGTTGTTCACGGGCGGGCCCTCATGCCTTTTCGCTGCGCCACAGGGTGATGGCGTTCCAGATCGCCCCCACGCCCAGCCCCATGAACCAGAAGAAGGCCGCGCCGAAACCATGCTGGCCGGGGGCGACAATGTTGTAATTCTGCAGAAAGTCCCAGATCGTCATCACCGTCAGGCAGAAACCGGTGGCGATCAGCGCCTGACGCACGAAGAGCATCCGCCAGAACTCGTCGGGTTCTTCCACCAGCAGGCGCATCACCGTCCAGACGATGCCCAGCACCGGCAGGGCGGGCAGAATCGCCAGCAGAACATTCCATGGCGCGGCCGGAGGAGCGTGCCGGAACAGCCAGCCCATCGCGAAAACCAGCGCGACATACAGCGTGATGAACCCGCCCAACCGGCGCGAATAGCGTTTGATCGCGGGGGAGTGATAGCGTGCCATGTCTGGTCTCCCTGACGTTTTGACAAGTATGCTTTACATAGCATCTCCGCCGGATGTCAAGTTTGCTTTCCAACGGAGGTCGCTCTTTGCGCCAAACCCGCCATTTGCAAGGTTGAGGCGCGCCCCGCTCCCGGCTAAGGGCCTTTTCCATGTCTGACAGCATCACGATCACCCTTCCCGATGGCTCGCAGCGCGCAATGGCGCCGGGCTCCACCCCTGCCGATGTGGCCGCCGCGATTGGGCCCGGCCTGGCGAAAGCCGCGATTGCCGCGCGCATCGATGGCGAACTGGTGGACCTCACCCGCCCCTTCACCGGGGACGCATCGCTGGCCTTGGTGACCAACAAGGACGAGAAGGACGCGCTGGAGCTGGCGCGCCACGATTTCGCGCATATTCTGGCCGAGGCGGTGCAGGCGCTGTTCCCCGGCACGCAGATCACCTTCGGCCCGGCGACGGACGATGGCTTCTATTACGATTTCGCGCCCGCCGAGCGGCCCTTCACCGACGACGACCTGCCCGCCATCGAGGCGGAAATGCGCAAGATCATCGCCGCCAACAAGCCGCTGCGCCGCGAGGTCTGGACGCGCGAAACGCTGATCAGCCGTTGGAAGCAGCAGGGCGAAACCTTCAAGGCCGAATGGGCCGCCGAACTGCCGGGCGATGAAGACCTCACCGTCTACTGGTCGGGCGACGACTGGCTGGATATGTGCCGCGGCCCTCACCTGCCCAGCACCGGCAAGCTGGACCCGCAGGCCTTCAAGCTGACGCGCGTTTCGGGCGCCTATTGGCGCGGCGACCAGAAGAACGCGATGCTCAGCCGCATCTATGGCACCGGCTGGCTGAACAAGAAGCAGCTCGACGCCCATCTGCTGCGTCTGGAAGAGGCGGCCAAGCGCGACCACCGCAAGCTGGGGCAGGAGATGGACCTGTTCCACCTCCAGCCCGAAGCGCATGGCAGCGTCTTCTGGCACCCCAAGGGCTATATGATCTGGCGCGAGCTGGAGGCCTATATGCGCCGCGCCATCGACAGCACCGGCTATCAGGAGGTGAAAACCCCTCAGGTGATGGACGCCAAGCAGTGGGAGCAGTCCGGCCACTGGGGCAAGTACCGCGAGAACATGTTCGTCATCCCCGACGAGGCGCCCAACACCGAAGACGATGGCCCCATCGTCTCGAAGGACGCCGACTGGATGGCGCTCAAGCCGATGAACTGCCCGGCGCATGTGCTGATCTTCCGCCAGGGCATCAAGAGCTATCGCGAGCTGCCGCTGCGCCTTGCCGAAATGGGCTGCTGCCACCGCAACGAGCCCCATGGCGCGCTGCACGGCATCATGCGCGTGCGCCAGTTCACGCAAGATGACGGCCATATCTTCTGCCGCGAAGACCAGATCGTGGAAGAGGTTCGCGCCTTCTGCGAACTGGCCGACCGCGTCTACAAGGACTTCGGTTTCAAGTACGAGATCAAGCTGGCCCTGCGCCCCGAAAAGCGCTTCGGCACCGAAGAGATGTGGGATCTGGCCGAGACCGAGCTGCGCAACGCCGTGGTCGAAGCCGGTCTGGCGACCGAGGAATACGGCTGGGAAGAGCTGCCCGGCGAAGGCGCCTTCTACGCCCCCAAGCTGGAATGGCATCTCACCGACGCCATCGGCCGCACCTGGCAGTGCGGCACGATCCAGTCGGACCGCGTGCTGCCCGAGCGCCTCGACGCCGCCTACATCGCCGAGGATGGCGAGAAGCATCGCCCCGTGATGCTGCACCGCGCGATTCTGGGCTCGTATGAACGCTTTATCGGCATCCTCATCGAGCATTTCGCCGGCAAGCTGCCCGTGTGGCTGGCCCCGGTGCAGGCCGTGGTGGCCACCATCGTGTCGGATGCGGACGATTATGCGGCGGATGCGGTGGCCCAGTTGAAGGCCGCCGGTATCCGCGTCGAGGCCGATACCCGCAACGAGAAGATCAACTACAAGGTGCGCGAGCACTCGCTGAAGAAGGTCCCGTATCTGCTGGTCGTCGGCAAGCGCGAGGCCGAGGAAGGCACCGTCGCCGTGCGCGTGCTGGGCGAGCAGGCGCAGAAGGTTATGCCTTTGGCTGAGGCTATCGCCCTGCTGAAGGGTGAGGCGACTGCGCCGGATTTGAAGTAAGTTAAAAGGGATAAGTGCGAGGGGGTTACCCCCTCGCGCTCCCATTACCGTCCGCGTTGCGCCGCGGGTTCAACCGCAGGGCAACGTCGCCGCGCCGCAGGCTTTAACTTGGCCCGCGCGGCCCTATCCATCAAACATGATTGCCTGCGGCGCTCGGCGCTGCGCAGGTGGAGAGGCTGGGCGCTCCGTTTCGGCGCCACTGCCCTATCGTCGGAAGACGTAATGGGGGTGCAGGGGGCAATGGCCCCCTGCTTCAACCCTATTACTTCCCCTGAGCCTTCGCGGCCTCATCCGCCTCGGCCTTGGCGCGCTGGCGCTCGTCGTAAGCCTTTTCTTCCTTCTCCACCGCCGACTGGGTCGCGGCGGCGTCGGCATCGACATGCGACTCGCGCTCGGCCCGGGCATCCTGAATCATCTTCGAGAAGGCGACATCGCTGCCCAGCTTCTTCTCGAGATAGGCGTTATGCACGAACTGATTGGCGCAGCCCGTCCAGCCGCCCGCGCCCACCGGAGAGCAACTCATCGGGCCGGTCGCGCCAACCATTTCGTAGCTCTTCACGCGCTCGGTCCAGGAGGTGTTGTTGGTGCTGCCCGGATTGCGGAAGGGCTCGGGGATGCGATAGCGCTCGGCCTCTTCCTTGCGGGCGCAGACCACGATGTCCTGATCGTTGGTTTCCGGGCATTTGTCGTCACCATAGACGATGACCATGTTGACCCGGCTACCGTCAGACCCCTGCGCCATCGCGGGTGAAGCCATCCCGCCCAGCCCCAGAGCCCCGGCCAGAACAGTGCTGGCGGCGAGAAGAAGGCGGTTCATGGGCAGGCTCCTTGGCGTTTGGCAGTCAATCTGGGCCTGATATAGGCGGTGTTCGTGTTGAATGGTAGCTGAAGCTGGGCGGGTTGTTCCATTGTTTGGCAAGAAGATTTCAAGCGCGCGCGAGGGCCCGGAGCATCTCTCTTGAGAGATGCGACCAACAAAAACTCCCCCCTCGCATTTCCTACTTCAAAACCTTCACCCCGCACCCTGCCCCCTTGAAGGCCTGAGCCGTCTCGGCAAAGCGCTGATTGGCCTCCCCGCTCGCCGGCCGGCCGAACAGCGCATCCTCCTGCGCAAAGAACGAATCCTGAGGCAGGGCGATGCTCTTCCCCCCGCCCCGGCACAGCCGCGCGGCGAGGGCATCGGCGTCCTCGATCTCCCAGATGGAGAGGCGCAGCGGGCGGTTGGAAAGGTCGGGTCGATTGAGGATCAGGTCCAGCGCGAAGGCGCCGTCATTGCCGCCAATGATGGTGTAATCGGCGCCGGAAGCGTTGATGGCGTCATTCTCATGCGAGAAAGCCGCGTAAAGGCGGTGAGTCAGCGAGCCCTGCGCCACCATCAACCCCAGCGTGCCCAGACTGGCGACCGCCAGAGCGGGGCGCAGGCGGGTGTGCCATGGCGCCAGCCGCTGCCAGCCGAACCCGGCCAGCAGGGCGGCGTTGCCCAGCAGGCCGTGGAGATAGCGATAGCCAAAGCCATAGCCCTGATAGGGCAGGATCACCACCATCACGATCACCGGCAGCACCAGCCCGGCGAGCAGCGCGGCCACGCGCCCGTCGCGAAAGGCCAGACCCGCGCCCAGCGCCGCAAGGGGGATCAGGGCGAGGTGGTTCCACAGGGTGAAGCGCAGCAGGTTGGCGCTCATCATGGAAAGGTTGTGCTCGTTCTGGGCCAGCAGGTCGAGCAGACGGGAGAGGTAGCTGGTGCCGACATCACTCTCGAAGCTGCCCGGCCCCCAGATCAGGCTGTGAGTCACATGCGGCCAGGCCAGCCAGAACAGGCCACTGGCGCCATAGACCACCCCGTAGAGCCCCAGCCGCCGCCATTCGCCGCGCACCAGCAGCAGGGCCAGCCATGGCGCGACGAACATCGGGTGGAACAGCGGCTGGTGCAGCCCGGTGCCGAAGAAGCCCACGGCCAGCGCGGCGACATCGGCGCGGGGGCGGTTCGCCAGAAACAGGCGCAGCCACAGCAGATTCACCGCCAGATGGGCGGGCATGGCAAAGGCGCTCATGCTGGCGAAAAGCGACTGGCCCGAGAGCAACAGCATCAGCACCGCCACGCTGGCGCCCTCGCGGGTCAACATGGTGCGGGCAATGCTCCACAGCAGCCAGAGCGAGACGCCCAGCATCAGCGGCCCTGTGAAGGCGGAGCCGCCCAGCCAGTTCGGCGCGATCAGCCCGATCAGCGCGCGCAGCCCGGTATGGCCGGGCAGATAGCTGGAGATCCACGCCACCGGCCTCCCCACCGGCAGCATGAACAGGTTGTTGAGCATGGGAAAATCGACACGCCATTCAGGCGGAAGCGGCCATGCAAGGCGGCCATGAGCGTAGATCCAGGCGTCGAATGTCGCCATCTGCTCGTCGCGGGAGAGGTCGTAATCGAGCAGCAGCCAGTGCCGCCCGGCCACCGCCGCGGCCATTGACAACACAGCCAGAACCGCCACGGCACGCGGAGAAAATCCCATGCCGCGCGGCCTGAAGCGGAATCGCGCGATCCGCGCCGTCAGTGCCGAAAGCAGCGCCACGCCCAGCGCCAGCGCCAGCAGCCAGCGGTCCTGCATCAGCACATAGGCGCCCGCGATGCCCTGCCCGCCATGGGGGCTGAGGGTGCTGGCCAGCACGAAGCACAGGATCAGCGCCGCCAGCCAGCCAAGGCAGGCGAGCCAGACTTGCGCGCGCGATGCTTGGGGCGAGCCCTGCGCGGGCCGCCAGCCTCCGGTTCTTCTCTCCATCGCGGGCACTCTAGCGCATAGTCGCGCGCGGGCGGCATGGATTCTGCGCATCCGAATCGGGGCCCGCCGCCGCGAATCGACCTTACCGGCGCGTTCACCGTATTATGGCCCGCAAAACCGGGCTTTTCAGGCCCCTTCCCGCCCCTTCTTCATCATTGCTTAGGCATTTTCCTTCAGGCCTTTTGCAGGGGTCCGGTGAGGGCTGATGTGGCAAGGTTTGGTATGAGCAGCGACCGACAGCAAGCAGTGGATGTGGCGATCATCGGCGCCGGACCGGCAGGCCTGACCGCCGGCTATCTGCTGACCAGGGCCGGTTACACCGTTTCCATCATCGAGAAAGACAAGCGCTATGTCGGCGGCATCAGCCGCACGGTGGAGCATGAGGGCTATCGCTTCGACATCGGCGGCCACCGCTTCTTTTCCAAATCGCAGCAGGTCGTGGATCTGTGGAACGAGATCCTGCCCGACGATTTCATCCAGCGCCCGCGCATGAGCCGCATCTATTACGAGGGCCGCTTCTACTCCTATCCGCTGCGCGCCTTCGAGGCTTTGCGCAATCTGGGCCTGTGGCGCTCGACGCTGTGCATGGCCAGCTTCGCGCTGGCCAAGGCCTTCCCGCGCAAGGAGGTCCGCAGCTTTGAAGACTGGACGATCAACCAGTTCGGCCAGAAGCTCTATTCGATCTTCTTCAAGACCTACACCGAGAAGGTCTGGGGCATGCCCTGCGACACGATGAGCGCCGATTGGGCCGCCCAGCGCATCAAGGGGCTTTCGCTGGGCAAGGCGGTGCTGGACGGGTTCAAGCGGTCGCTGGGGCTGAACAAAAAGCCCAATGACGGCATGGCCACCAAGACTCTGCTGGAAAGCTTCCGCTATCCGCGCCTTGGCCCCGGCATGATGTGGGAAGAGGCCGCGCGCAAGATCGCCGCCACGGGCAAGGGCAGCATCCTGATGGGCCATGGGCTGAAACAGCTCTCGCAGGATGCGCAGGGGCTGTGGCAGCTCACCGCCAGCCATGACGACGGCGAGAGCGTGATCGCCGCGCGCCATGTGATCTCCAGCGCGCCGATGCGCGAGCTGGCCGGCCGCATCCACCCCCTGCCCGCCAGCCTGCCTGAGGCCATGGAGCTGAAATACCGCGACTTCCTGACCGTGGCCCTGAAGATCCGCAGCGAAGACCTCTTCCCTGACAACTGGATCTACATCCATGATTCCAAGGTTCAGGTCGGCCGCATCCAGAACTTCCGCAGTTGGTCGCCCGAAATGGTGCCGGACGAATCCGTCGCCTGCGTGGGCCTCGAATATTTCTGCTTCGAGGGTGACGGGCTCTGGTCGATGGCCGACGACGATCTGGTCGCGCTGGCCACGCGGGAAATGCAGACCCTTGGTCTGGTCAATCCCGATCAGGTGATCGGCGGCGCGGTGGTCCGTCAGGAAAAGGCCTATCCGGTCTATGACGAGACCTATGCCAGCCATGTCGCCGCGATGCGCAGCGATCTGGAAGCGCGCTTCCCCACGCTGCATATGGTGGGCCGCAACGGCATGCACCGCTACAACAATCAGGACCACGCCATGATGACCGCCATGCTGACGGTCGAGAACATCAAGGCCGGGCACCGGGTCTACGACATCTGGTGCGTCAATGAAGACGCCGAATATCACGAATCAGGCGATGAAGGCGCACAGACTCGGCTGCCTGAATCGCGCGCCGTCACGCCCGATCAGGCTGCCGCTTTGGGGTCGCTGCGCGATGTGCCCGCGCGTGTCTCGCTGAAGGCCGAAGCGGCCTGATCCCCTCGCCATGAGCGCCCGGACCCTGCCGCGCTATCTGGGCGCCAGCCTGATCGCGCTGGGCGTGGATCTGGGCTGCTATCTCCTTTTGCTGCATTTCGGGCTGATGCCCACCCTCGCCTCGGCGCTGGCCTATGCGCTGGGGATCGCCGCGCACTGGCTGCTGTCGAGCCGCGCCGTCTTCACTGCCCAGCTTTCGGACAACCGGCGCGGGCGGCTGCGCCAACAGGCCCTGTTCATCGCCTCCGCCCTGCTCGGGCTGGCGGTGACGAGCGGCGTCGTCGGCGCGCTGACCATGCTGGGTATCGATCCGCGACTGGCCAAACTCGCCGCCATCGGCGCCAGCTTCATCCTCACCTGGCTGGTGCGCGACAGGCTGGTCTTCGCATGAACCGCCCCCCCGCTCCGGGGGCCATCCTGCCACCGCTGCTGCGGGGCACGAAAGGCCTGCTGCTGGTCTGGCTGGTCGCCAGCCTGATCCTGCTGGCCATCGCCGCGCCCATGCTGCCGGGCATGCAGGCGAAAGACCCCGACGATTTCATGCGCCTGCTGGAGGTGCGCGACTGGCTCTCCGGGCAAAGCTGGTGGGATGTCCGCCAGCACCGCATGCTGCCCCCGCTGGGGGCGGATATGCACTGGTCGCGGCTGGTCGACCTGCCGATCGCCGCGACGCTGCTGGTCTTCCGCCTGTTCCTTGCCGAGCCCGCCGCCTCCACCGCCGCCATGGCGCTGGTGCCGCTGATCGAGCTGCTGGTCGCCATGGCGCTGATCCGCCGCCTGCTGCTGGCGCTGGGCGAGCGCGAAGCGGTGGCCTTGGGCGGCGCGGCGCTGGTGCCGCTGTTTCCCGTGCTGACCAGCAATTTTCTGCCGCTGCGCATCGATCACCATGGCTGGCAGGCCATTCTCGCGCTGGCCTGCATGCTGGCCACACGCGAACGGACCCGGCGCGGCGCAGCCATCGCCGGATTGCTGGCGGGCCTGTGGCTGACGATCAGCCTTGAAGGGCTGATGCTGGTGGCCGCGCTCTGCGCCCTGCTGGCATGGCGCTATGTGGCCACCCGCGAGCGCGCGCTGTCCCCTTTCCTCGGCGCGGCAGCAGTCAGCATGACGCTGCTGTTTCTGGCCACAAGGCCGCTGTCATGGCTGGCCCAGCCTACGGTCGATGCCGTCAGCTGGCCCCATATCGCCGCCTTCGCCGCCGCCGCCCTGCTGACCGCCCTCGCCCCGCGCCTGCCGGGACAGCGCGGGCCCACCGGGCGCGCTCTGGCGCTGGCTCCCGCCGCTCTGGCCGGGGCCGCGATCATCTTGGCGGGCCTCGGCCCCGCCGCCGCCGATCCCTTCAGCCGCATGGACCCCATCGTCCGCCGATGGTGGTTCGACTATATCCCCGAAGGCCTGCCCATCACCGCGCAGGATGCCTCCACCACGCTGATGCTGCTCTGGACGCCGGGACTGGTGGCTGCCGGCTGGCTGACTCTGCGCAGCATCCGGCCCGCCACCGCCGCCCGCTGGAACGAGCCCGTCGCCATGGCGCTGATCGCCGCGTTGCTCTCGCTGGTGGTGATGCGCACTTGCGTGGCCGCGCAGTTGCTCTGCGTGCCGCTCTCCGCCGTGATGATCGCCCGCGCCCTGCCCTCCTTGCGCGCCTCTCGCCTGATGGTGGTGCGCGTGGCTGGAACGGTGCTGTGCCTTGTCACCCTGACGCCCAGCCTCGCCTCGGGTCTGGGCAAACATCTGCCTGTCGGTGCTCCCGCGACATCCGCCAGGCCCTCTTCCGCTGGCAGCGCGCCCTGCAGGCTGGAGACCCTGAACCGCCTCCCCCGCAGCCACATCTTCACCACGCTGGGGCTGGGGCCGGAGATCCTCGTCCGCACGCCGCATAGCGTGGTCATCGGCAGCTATCACCGCAACGATGCCGCCATGCGCCAGGTGATCGAGGCCTTCAGCGGCGATCCTCGCACGGCTGAGGGCATCGTGCGCGGGCAGCATGCCGCCTATGTCGTGCTTTGCGACAGTGATCCGGAGAGCCATGTCATGGCCTCACGCCGGGGGGATGCTCTGGCCGGGGCGCTGCTGGCGGGGCATGGGCCCGGGTGGCTGGAGGCTGTGCAGGGGTTTGATGGGGCTTTGAAGGTGTTCAGAGTCAGGCATTGAGGGAAAGATGGGAGGGCCATCGCCCTCGCGCTCCCTTGAGTGTCTACGTTGCGCATTGGGTTCGGCCAAAGCGCTCAGTTTGCCGCGCCGCAGGCAGAAATCCCTAAATTCTGCAGCGCTTTACGTCACGCAGGTGGAGAGGCTGGGCACCGCGACAGGGCGCCATTGCCCTATCGCCGGAAGACGAAATGGGAGCGCGAGGGGATAATCCCCTCGCATGTTCTCTTCTTCACCCTGCCTTGAACGTCATCGCCACGCCATTCATGCAATAGCGCAACCCCGTGGGCCGGGGGCCGTCATCGAAGACATGCCCCAGATGCCCGCCGCAGCGGCTGCAATGCACCTCGGTACGGGCGTAACCCAGTTCATGATCCGTGCTGGTGCCCACGGCACCGGGCAGGGGCTTCCAGAAACTGGGCCAGCCGGTGCCGCTCTCGAATTTGGTGTCGGAGGAGAACAGCGCATTGCCGTCCGCCGCACAGAGGAAGGTGCCCTTGCGATGCTCCTTGAGCAGCGGCGAGGTGAAGGGATATTCCGTCGACTGCTGGCGCAGCACTGAGAACTGCTGTGGCGTCAGCCGCTTTTTCCACTCCGCATCGGTGAAATGGACGGGGTAGCTTCCGGTGGCGGCCTGCGCCTCCTGCGGCCACAGGCGGAAGCCCAGCGTGATGGCCGAAACGCCGAGCGTCAGCCCAGCCAGCATATGGCGGCGCGACGGGTGGAGCGTGGTATCCTGCATCCTGCATCTCCTTCACCAGCTATTACGCAGCGAAGGGGCGAAAGGATACACGGCCTCGCGAAAAACGCTGGCGCGGGGGCTTCAGCCGTGTGGAGCCCCCGCCGCCTGCTCAGTAACTGCCGCCCTGAGAGCGGGCCGCCCGCACCTGATCCTGCGTGATCGGCACGATCTTGATTTCCACGCGGCGGTTGCGGGCCTTGCCTTCGGGCGTGGTGTTGTCGGCCACGGGCATGGTCGCGCCGAAGCCCTGCGCCCGCACGCGCGCCGCGCTGACGCCCCGGATCGAAAGGTAATCGGCCACGGTGCGCGCGCGGTTTTCCGAAAGCACCTGATTGTGCTGCGGCGTGCCGGTGATATCCGTATGGCCGTACACGTCGATCAGGCTGTTGGGATAGTCGTTCATGCTCTGCGCGATCTTGTCCAGCGTGGGGCGGAACTGCGGCTGCAGGGCATAGCTGTCGCTGTCGAAGGTGACGCCGTCGGGCAGATTCACCAGAATGGCGCGGCCATCGTCGGTCTGGCTGATGTTGACGCCGGTGCCGGCGGTCTTTTCGCGCAGGTCGCGGATCTGCTTGTCCTTGGCATAGCCGATCGAGCCGCCCACAATGCCGCCGATCCCCGCGCCGATGATGCGGCCCGTGCCGCCACCGATCAGCCCGCCGATCAGAATGCCGCCCACGATGCCCGCACCCGCGCCGATCGCCGTGCGCGACACTTTCTTGTGGCCGGTGTTGGGATCGGTGACGCAGCCCGCCGTCATCAGGGACAGCGCGGCGATTGCGCCAACAGCTGCCCGCTTCCCTGGGCGTGACTTGGTGAGCATCAATGCGGCCTCCTGTGCGACACTATGAATGTCGCAAGGCGTATCACGCGTTTTCCGTGAACGACAGCTTGACCAGAGAGTTATGAACCATCGGGCATGTGAAATCTTGCAATCTTCCAGCGTGAGGTAAGGGTGGGGCGAATGGCTTGGCAATGCCTCTTCGCGCGGGAATGGAAAGCTGTTAAGGTGGGATTATTGTGACACCCTTTCCCTGGACAGACCTGTTGATGATCGCGGGGCTGGTCGTTTTGAACGGCCTGTTCTCGATGTCGGAACTGGCAATCGTATCGGCCCGCCCGGCCCGGCTCAAACTTCTGGTGGAGCGCGGGCGGCGCGGCGCACGCGCGGCCCTTGAACTGGCCGAAGACCCCGGCAAGCTGCTCTCCACCGCGCAGATCGGCATCACGCTGATCGCGCTGGTGACGGGCGCCCTTTCCGAGGCCAGTCTGGGCACGCCGGTCGCTCAGCGGCTGGAAGGTTTGGGCATTCCTCACCGCTTCGCCGATGAAACCGGGCTGGTGCTGGTGATGGGCATCACCACCTTCGTCAGCCTGATCGCGGGCGAGCTGGTGCCCAAGCAGCTGGCCCTGCGCATGGCCGAACCCATCGCCTGCCTCGCCGCCCCCGTCATGGTGCGGCTGGCGCGCTGGACCGCGCCGCTGGTCTGGGTGCTGGACCGCAGCTCGCAAGGGCTGCTGCGCCTGATGGGCGTGAAACACACCGACGAGCCCTCCGTCACCGAAGAAGAGCTCCACCTGATGTTCGCCGAGGCCACCCGCTCCGGCGTGATCGAGGAGGATGAGCGCGAGATCATGACCGGCATCATGCGCCTCGCCGGCCGCCCCGTGCGCGAGGTGATGACGCCCCGCAACCAGATGGACTGGATCGACGTCAACGCCAGCGAAACCGCCGTGCGTGAGCGTATCGCCGCCAGCCCGCACTCGATCATGCCCATTGGCGATGGCTCGCCCGACACCATCCTCGGCGTGGCCAAAGTGCGCCAGATTCTGGCCGTTCTGCTCTCGGGCCGCACGCTGAACCTGCGCCGCCTGATGAAAAAGGCCGAGATCATCCCCGACCAGCTCGACGCCATGGACGCCCTGCGCATCCTGCAGCAGTCGGGCATCTCCATGGCGCTGGTGCATGACGAATATGGGCATCTGGAGGGTATCGTCACCCCCGCCGACCTGCTCTCCGCCATCGTCGGGAATTTCGTGAGCCATCAGGACGATGGCGATGGCCCGATGGTGATCGAGCGCGAGGATGGCAGCCTGCTGATCTCGGGCGCCCTGCCCGCCGATGCCTTGAGCCGCCGTCTGGGCCTCGATCTGCCGGAGCACCGCGATTACGCGACGACGGCGGGCTTTGCGCTGTCCGTGATGAAGCGCTTTCCGGACGAGGGCGATGTGTTCGAGGTGCCCGGGTGGCGGTTCGAGATCGTCGATATGGATGGGCGGAAGATCGACAAGCTGTTGGTCAGCAAGATCGTTTTGGCTGAGGTGGAAGAAGAATAAAGGAAAGGGCGAGGGGGTTACCCCCTCGCGCTCCCATACCGTCTCCCGACGATGGGGCAGCAGTTGCCCATCGTTGCGCCCAACCTCTCCACCAGCACCACCCAAGGCGCCGCAGGCAGTAAAACCATGCGGCATGATCTGGGGCCTGCGACGCTGCGACGTTGCTCTCAGGCCGAGCTGAGCGCGCGACGTAGACATTCATGGGAGCGCGAGGGTGTAACACCCTCGCATTTCCCCTTCATTCTTGAAGCCCAAAACAAAACCGCCCGCGAGGCATCCCTCGCAGGCGGCTCTGCAATCCAGAGACCGAAGCCTTACTTGGCGGTGGTCGTCTGTGCCTCGCGACCGTTGCCTTCGGGCGCCGCGATGATGTCGCGGGTGATGTCACCCTTGTCGACGGCGTTGGTCTTGGGGTCTGCTGCGGTCGAGCGGATGCCCGCTTCGGGTTCGCCAGCCTTGCGCAGGGTGGCGTTCTCGACCGGGCTCTTGCCGGCCTCGCCACCGAACATGGCGGCCAGCGCGTCCTGCTGACTCGAGCGGCTGGCGGGGCGGGGCGCGCCGGGGGTCGGCGGGGTCAGCGCGAAATCTGGCGGGATGTAGAGCGGGGCCTGGCGCTGCACCGCGAATTCATCGGGGCGCACGCGCGCGAAGAGACGATCGGTGCAGCCCGACAGCGTCAGGGTGATGGCGCTCGCCAGCAGAATGGCGGTGGACTTGCGCATGTGTGTCAGCTCTCCGTCGCGGTGTTGGCCTGATCCTGTGGCCGAGTGGCGCGCTTTTCGCCTGAAAGGAAGGATCGGGCAAGGATAATCAGGACGCCGATGGTGATGGCGGCATCCGCCAGGTTGAAAATGAGGAAGGGGCGGAAGGCGCCGAAGTGCAAATCCGCGTAATCAACGACATAGCCCAGCGCCGCGCGGTCGCGGATGTTGCCAAGGGCGCCGCCCAGAATCATGCCCAGCGCGGCGGTATCGGCGAAGCGCTTTTCGCGCAGCATCCAGATGGTGACGAAACCGGCGATCAGCGCGGTCATGGCGACGAGCGCCCAGCGCGCCGCGTCCGACCCGGCGGTGAAGAGGCCGAGGGAAACGCCAAAATTCTGCTGCCAGCTGAGGCCGAAGAAGGGGATCAGCGGCAGATCGGGAACGGCAGGGTTCCAGGTGGCGTTGTCGATGTTGCTGTCATGCAGCGCGGGCAGGGCGATGGGGTGCACGACCGCCCACTTCACCGCCTGATCGGCGGCAAAGGTCAGGGCGGCAACGCCCAGCCCCAACAGGCGGTTGCGCGAAGACAGACTCATTCCGCAGCGTCCATGGCGGAGACGACATGATCGCAGCGTGAACAGAGATCGCCATCCTCGGCCACTTCGGGCAGGTGACGCCAGCAGCGGCCGCATTTATGCTTGTCGGTGCGGGTGACCGAGAGGGCCTCGCCACGCGCGACAGCCGCGCTGATGAACAGTTCGGCCAGATCAGCCTCCGGCGCATCGGCGGGGACGGTGACTTCGGCTTCGAGGCTGGAGCCCAGAGTCTTGTCACGGCGCAGCGGCTCGATGGCGGCCAGCGCCTCGGCGCGCAGGGCGCGCAGGGCGGTCCAGCGTTCGGCGTCCAGCGTGGCTGCGGGCAGGGTGGGCCATTCCAGCAGATGGACGCTCTCACCAGCGAAGCGCGACTGCCACACCTCTTCCGCCGTGAACACCAGGACCGGCGCGGCATAGCGGATCAGCGCGTGGAACAGAATATCCAGCACGGTGCGATAGGCGCGGCGCTTCACGTCATCCGGGGCGTCGCAGTACAGCGAATCCTTGCGGATATCGAAGAAGAAGGCCGACAGGTCCTCGTTGCAGAAATCGACCAGCGCGCGGACATAGGCGTTGAAGTCGAAATCGACGGTGGCCTGGCGCAGCGTGCCATCCAGCTGGGCCAGCAGGCCCAGCACATAGCGCTCCAGCTCGGGCATCTGCTCGACCGGCAGCTTTTCGGCGTCCGAAAAACCGTCCAGCGCGCCCAGCAGATAGCGGAAGGTGTTGCGCAGCTTGCGATACTGGTCGGCGATGCCCTTGAGGATCTCGTCACCGATGCGGTGATCCTCGGTGTAATCGACCGAAAGAGCCCAGAGGCGCACGATATCCGCGCCATAGGTCTCCATCACCTTGAGCGGATCGACCGTGTTGCCCAGCGACTTGGACATCTTGTGACCCTTGGCATCCATGGTGAAGCCGTGAGTCAGGATGGCCTTGTAAGGCGCATGGCCGCGCGTGGCGCAGCCTTCCAGCAGCGAGGACTGGAACCAGCCGCGATGCTGGTCGCTGCCTTCAAGGTACAGATCGGCGTGCGGGCCGGTGTAGCCTTCCGGGCGCAGCAGGTCAGGCCAGCGGCCCGATTCCAGCACGAAGGCATGGGTGCTGCCCGAATCGAACCACACGTCGAGAATGTCGGTGACGCGCTCATAGTCGGCCAGATCGTAATCGGCGCCCAGATAGGCCTGTGCGCGTTCCTCGTCCCAGGCGTCGACGCCCTCGGCCTCTAGCCCCGCGATGATGCGGGCGTTGACGGCGGGGTCGCTGAGATACTGGCCGGTCTTGCGGTCCACGAAGAGCGTGATCGGCACGCCCCAAGCGCGCTGGCGGCTCAGCACCCAGTCCGGGCGGCCCTCGACCATGGCGCCGATGCGGTTGCGGCCCTTTTCGGGGACGAAGCGCGTGTCGGCAATGGCCTGCACGGCCTTGTCGCGCAGGGTCTTTTCGCCATCCTCGGCGCGGTCCATGGGGACGAACCACTGCGGGGTGCAGCGGAAGATCACCTTGGCCTTCGAGCGCCACGAATGCGGGTAGGAATGCTTGTAGTCGGCGCTGGCGGCCAGCAGGGCGCCGGTTTCACGCAGGGCGGTGCAGATCGGGCCATCAGGCGCGTTGAACTTGGGGTTGATGACCGAGCCTTCGCCGCCCAGCCACGGCCAGTCGGCGCGGTACTTGCCATCGCCCTCGACCGCGAAGACCGGCTCGATGCCATTGGCCTTGCAGAGCAGGAAGTCGTCCTCGCCATGGTCGGGCGCCATATGGACGAGGCCCGTGCCGCTGTCGGTGGTGACGAAATCGCCCGCGAGGAAGGGGCGGGGCCTGGTGAAGAAGGCACTCTCGGGGAACTGCGCCGCCATGGGGTGGCGGGCGATGGTGCCGGCGAGGTCTGCGCCTTTGAAGGTGGCCAGCGCATGCTCGGACACATTCATGCCCGTGGTCAGGCCCTCGGCGTGCGGGGCGAGGCCCGTGCGCTCAAGGAAGCTGCCCAGCAGATCGACAGCCACGATGAAGCGGCGGCCATCATCGGCGCGGTAGAGATGGTAATCCACCTGAGGCCCATAGGCCAAAGCCTGGTTGGCCGGGATGGTCCAGGGCGTGGTGGTCCAGATCACCGCATAGGCGCCGACCAGCTCGGCAATCGGCGATTCCGTGATCTCGAAAGCCACATCGATCTGGGTCGAGGTGATGTCTTCGTATTCCACCTCGGCTTCGGCCAGCGCGGTCTTTTCCACCGGCGACCACATCACCGGCTTGGCCCCGCGATAGAGCTGGCCGCTCTCGGCGAACTTCAGCAGTTCGGCCACGATGCCCGCCTCGGCGGCGAAATCCATCGTCAGATAGGGGTTGTCCCAATCGGCATTGACGCCAAGGCGCTTCAACTGCTCGCGCTGGGCATCGACCCACTGGCGGGCATAGGCGCGGCATTCGGCGCGGAATTCCTTGGCGGGAACCTCGTCCTTGTTGCGCTTCTTCTTGCGGTACTCTTCCTCGACCTTCCACTCGATGGGCAGGCCGTGGCAGTCCCAGCCGGGCACATAGGGCGCGTCCTTGCCCAGCAGGCTCTGGGTGCGCACCACCATGTCCTTGAGGATATGGTTCAGCGCATGGCCGACGTGAATGTTGCCATTCGCATAGGGCGGGCCATCATGCAGAATGAACTTCTCGCGACCGGCGCGGGTATCCCGCAGCTTGCGGTACAGATCCTGATCCTGCCATCCCTTCAGGATGCCGGGCTCCTTCTGGGGAAGGCCCGCCTTCATGGGGAAATCGGTCTTCGGCAGGAAGACGGTCGGTCGGAAGTCGCGCTTTTCGGTCATATCGCCGGGTGCCTTAGCGATTGTGAGGGATTCCTGCAAATGGAAGGGGGGCAGGAAAAGAGAGAATGCGAAAGGGCGTTGCCCGATGCCGGACAAAGCAGCAACCGTGACCTGCTTCACACACCTGCCTGACGTCCTTAACCGCTGATCGAAATTCACTTTATTTCGATACTATGACAACTTAAACGGCGGCCTTCTATCTGGAGACCCCCCTTGAACTGGAGAGAAACTGTCGCCGCACGCGGCTGGAAAGTGCCTTTCGTGAACAAGTCACTGTTCATGATCGGCAAGGATCTGCGCCCCAAAATCGATGCGATCATCATGCGCGATTCCAAAATCCCTGACTCAGCGATTCAGGACAAAGGCTTCTTCGCCTGGGTTCCCAAACTGGAAGCCCGCTGGCAGGAGATCCGTGACGAAGCCATCGCGCTGCAGCCCAAGGAGATTCCCTCGCTGGGCGATCTTTCCTTCGATCATGGGCGGATCGCGGCGGACCGGCGCTGGCGCTCGTTCTTTCTGAAGGGCTATGGCTATCGCATGGCAGGCAATGCCAGCCGCGCTCCGGTGACGGCGGCGCTGATCGAGCAGGTGCCGGGGCTGGTGACCGCCAATTTCTCGGTGCTGGAGGCGGGCGGGCATATTCCGCGCCACACCGGCATGACCAAGGGCATGCTGACCTATCATCTGGCGCTGAAAGTCCCGCAGGAGCGCGACAAGTGCCGGATGAATGTGGAAGGCGCCGACCAGCTGCATGTGCTGACATGGCAGGAGGGCGAAAGCTTCATCTTCGACGACATGTTCAACCATGAAGTCTGGAACGAGACGGATGAGGATCGCTATATCCTGCTGATCCAGATCAAGCGCCCATGCCGTTTTCTGGGCAATCTGATCCAGAACACCTTCCTGGCGGCGGTGCGCCACTCGCGCTTCGTGCAGGACATCAAGAAGAACATCGACCGCGGCGGCATGGCCAAGGCCTGAGGTTCAGTCTGGGCGCAACGTAGGCATTAAAGGGAGCGCGAGGGCGCCATAGCTTGTCGGTTGCGACAAGCGCAGGCTTGGGGCCCTCGCATCTTCTCTTCAAACTTCCGCCAAGATCTCTTTCGCCTTTTGGCAATCCGCGCCGATCTGCTCGATCAGCGCGTCCATCGAGTCAAACTTCGCCTCGCCGCGCAGGAAGGCGTGGAAGGCCACCTCGATCTCCTGCCCATAGAGATCGCCCGAAAAATCGAAGAAATGCGGCTCGAGGAGTTCCTTGGGCGGATCGAAATGCGGACGGATGCCGATGTTCGCGGCCCCCTTCAGCACGCGGCCATCGGGAAGGTGCCCCGTAACAGCATAGATCCCGTAAGCCGGGCGCAGATAGTCGCCCAGCGCCAGATTCGCCGTGGGGAAGCCGATGGTGCGGCCCAGCTTGTCGCCATGCTGCACGGCGGCGCGGATGGTGAAGGGGCGGGTCAGCAGGCGGGCGGCGGTTTCGGGGTCGCGCTGGTGCAACGCGTCGCGGATGCGGCTGGAGGAGATGACGCCCTGCGCATCCTCGACAGGCGCGATGGCGCGGGCCTGCATGCCCACCTCGGCGCCCAGCGTGGAAAGGGTGCCGATATCGCCCTCTCGCCCCTTGCCGAAGGTGAAATCGGTGCCGGTGACGACGCCTGCCGCGCCGATGGTGCGGCCCAGCACCTCATGCACCCAATCGTGGGCGGAGGAGGCGGCAAAGGCGCGAGTGAAGTTGAACACCAGCATGGCGGCGGCCCCGGCGGCGGCGAAAAGCTCCTGCCGCTGGTCCAGCGTGGTGAGGCGGAAGGGAGCGGCCTCGGGCGCGAAGAGGGTGACGGGGTGTGGATCGAAGGTGGCAACGATGGCGGGGCGGCCCTCGGCCTTGGCCCAGCGGATCGCCTCGCCCACAACCGCCTGATGGCCCTGATGAAAGCCGTCGAAATTGCCCAGAGCGACGATGGCGCCGCGCAGGTGATCGGGAACGCGCAGGTCTGAGGTGAGGCGAATCATGGGGTCTGCTCTATAGGTCACGCGTCAGCGTGACGAAAGCGAAGCCGGGGCGGCTGCCTTCCGGCGCATGGGTTTCACGTGAAACTTCATGCCATTGGGCCCCAAGGGGGGGCATATGGGTGTCGCCCTCGACGGTCAGATCGACTTCGGTCAGTTCGACGCGCGAGGCGCGATCCATAAACAGGGCGTAGATTTCCGCGCCGCCGACCACAGCCACCTCGCCAGCGCCCGCCAGCGCCAGAGCATCCTCAACGCTGTGCGCCACCTCGGCGCCCGCGCGGGCCCAGCCGGTGTCGCGGGTCAGCACGATATGGCGGCGGCCGGGCAGGGGGCTGGGGAAGCTCTCGAAGGTCTTGCGGCCCATGATCATCGGCTTGCCAAGGGTCAGCGCCTTGAAATGCTTGAGATCCGCGGGAAGATGCCAGGGCAGGCGATTGTCCACCCCGATGGTGCCATTGGCCGCGCGGGCATAGATCAGGAACAGCTCTGCCATGCGCGTGGGCCTTACAGCGTCAGCCGGGTGACATGACCCATCTTGCGGCCGGGCCGGATCGAGGCCTTGCCGTAAAGATGCAGATGGTTGGCCGGATCGGAGAGGATGCCTGCCCAGTCCTGCGCATCGTCGCCGATGATGTTACGCATCTCCACGCCTTTGGCGGCCAGACCCGTGGCGCCCAGCGGCAACCCGCAGATGGCGCGGATATGGTTCTCGAACTGGCTGGTGATCGCGCCTTCGGTGGTCCAGTGGCCGGAGTTGTGGACGCGCGGGGCCATCTCGTTGAAGATCGGGCCTTCCGCCGTGGCGAAGAATTCCACCGCCAGCACGCCGACATAGCCCAGCGCCTCGGCGATCTTCTGCGCCATGGCGCGCGCGGCGGGCACCTGCTCCAGCAATTCGGGCGCGGCGGGCACGGTGGAGAGGGCAAGGATGCCGCTCTCATGGACATTCTGCGCCGAATCCCAGAAGCGGATATCGCCATCTGAGCCGCGCGCGAGAATCACCGAGAACTCGCCGAAAAAGCGCACGAAGCCTTCATAGACCAGCGGCACGTCGGGAAGATCGATGGCGGCGGCGTCTTCGGGCGACATGATGCGCCACTGGCCCTTGCCGTCATAGCCATCCCGGCGGGTCTTGAGGATACCGGGGGTGCCGATCTCGGCCATGGCGGCTTCCAGATCGGCCCGGCTGTCCACGGTGGCGAAGGGGGCGGGGGTGCCGCCCAGATCACGGACCAGGCTCTTCTCGCTCACCCGGTCCTGCCCCACTTCCAAAGCGCGGGGCGGGGCCAGCAGCGGGGTGGGGGCAATGGCGGCCAGAGGCCCCACCGGCACATTCTCGAACTCATAGGTGACGACGGCGCAATCCGCCGCGAAAGCACGCATGGCCGCCGCATCGTCCCACGCCGCCTGTGTAAAGGCCGCGCAGACCTCGGCGGCCACCGAATCCTCTTCGGGCGCATAGATATGCACCCGGTAACCGAGGTTCGCTGCCGCCATGGCCATCATGCGGCCCAACTGGCCGCCACCCAGAATGCCGATCGTCTCGCCGGGGGGAATCATGGTGTTGCTGGTAATCCTTCAGGCGTCGGTGGGGCGCTCGGCCACCGATTCGGTCTGCGCCACGCGATAGGCTTTCACCCGGGCGGCCAGCGCTTCATCGCTGGTGGCCAGGATCTTGGCCGCCAGCAGGCCGGCATTGGTTGCGCCCGCCTCGCCGATGGCCAGCGTGCCCACGGGGACACCGGCAGGCATCTGCACGATCGAGAGCAGCGAATCCTGCCCCGACAGCGTCTTGGACTGCACCGGCACGCCCAGCACGGGCAGATGCGTCATCGAAGCGACCATGCCCGGCAGATGCGCCGCGCCGCCCGCGCCCGCGATGATGACCTTGAAACCCTCATCCGCTGCCGTCTTGGCGAAATCCACCAGACGGTCGGGCGTGCGATGCGCCGAAACGATGCGCACATCATGCGGCACATCCAGCGCGGTGAGGATATCGGCGGCCTTCTTCATGGTGTGCCAGTCAGACTGGCTGCCCATAACGATGGAAACAATGGCTCCGGGACGGGTCATGGCTTAGCGCTCCGACAGATAGTAGCGTTCCGTGGCATTCAGATCGGCATCGAGTTCAAAGATGATGGGCTGACCGGTGGGGATTTCAAGGTCGAGAATGTCCTCATCCGAAATCTTCGACAGATGCTTCACCAGCGCACGCAGCGAATTGCCATGCGCGGCGACGATCACCGTCTCGCCAGCCTTCAGTTGGGGGGCGATGGCTTCCTCATAGTAAGGCAGCACGCGGGCGATCGTGTCCTTCAGGCTCTCGGTCTGAGGGATGGCGATGCCGGCGTAGCGCGGATCGGTCGAGAGATCGAACTCGCTGCCCTTCTCCTGCACCGGAGGCGGCACGTCGAAGCTGCGGCGCCAGATCTTCACCTGATCCTCGCCGTGCTTTTCGGCGGTCTCGGCCTTGTTGAGGCCGGTGAGGCCGCCATAGTGGCGCTCGTTCAGGCGCCAGTCCTTGGTTTCGGGAATCCAGGCCAGACCGGCGGTCTCCAGCGCCAGATGCAGCGTGCGGATCGCGCGCGTCTGAAGCGAGGTGAAGGCCACGGTGGGGATCACGCCCTTGTCCTTGAGCAGCTCGCCGGCGGCCATCGCCTCGGTCTCGCCCTTGGGGGTCAGATCGACATCCCACCAGCCGGTGAAGCGGTTTTCAAGGTTCCACTGGCTCTGGCCATGGCGGACGAGGATCAGGCGAGGCATCGGTAATGGGCTCCCTCTCGTAGAGGCCGGACCGTGCGCCGACGAATGTGGCGGGAGGCGGCCCGGCAATAACAGGCCCGAGGCCCTAGCCGGTTGGCCCGGATTTGGAAAGGAAAGCTTACGCGCCTTTTTCGCTCTCTCCGTTGTCCTGCGCGTTGGTCTGTTGCGCGGCGTCCTCGGCGCTCAGGGCGCGGGCCTGCGTTTTACGGCGGCGCAGATTTTCGCGCAGCTTGGCGGCAAGGCGTTCCTCGCGGGTGAGGGGGGCTGATGGGTCGGAAGGCATGGGGCGGGTCAAATCCTGAAGGTTCGGTGGGGCAGGGCGCGTGCCTGACAGAGATTTTCATTCAATGCAAAACAGGCGCTTGACAAGGGATGATCGGGCGGTCATTAGCGCCCCCCTGCCCGGCGGCGCTTTTCGCTCCAAACGGCAAGACTGTGGTGTGCTGCTGTAGCTCAGTGGTAGAGCGCATCCTTGGTAAGGCTGAGGTCGGGAGTTCAATCCTCCCCAGCAGCACCACAGTTTCTGATCTCGGGTATGGCCTGATCGATCACCTCCCCCTCGGGGAACACCTTTCAGCATAATCAGCATGATGATCCCGCTGCGGCGCATTGGCCACAGCGACGGTCTGACTGCGCCCATTCCTGTGTCCCGAAGCGGCTCGGCTCTTGCCAAGCTGTCTGGCGACGCCTCTACTGCCCACAAAGACAAGACGTTGGGAGTATGGGAATGGATGTGTCGCTGGCCGATGGCCGCAGGATGCCGGGGCCAGAGGCGGGGCTCGGGCGCAATCTGACCTATGGGCTGCTTGATCTGCTGGGCAAAAGGATCGTCACCGGCGCCTATGAAACCACCAGCTTCCCCACCGAGGCCGAACTCTCCGATCAGCAGGGCGTCAGCCGCTCCGTCACGCGCGAAGCGGTGAAGATGCTGACCGCCAAGGGCCTGCTCACCGCGCGCCCCCGGCAGGGCACCAGCGTCCAGCCCGCCGCCTGCTGGAACCTGTTCGACCCCGATGTGCTGCGCTGGATGCTGGAGCGCAAGGTGACCGCTCAGTTGCTGGAGCAGTTCAACCAGCTGCGCAGCGCCATCGAGCCGGGCGCAGCCGCGCTGGCGGCCCGCACCGGCGATCCAGCGGGTCTGGCAGGCATCGAGGCCGCCTTTGCCCATATGCAGGCCACAGAGGCCGGGCAGGAGACCTACGCTCACCATGAGGCGCTGGAGGCCGATATCGGCTTCCACCTCTCGATCCTGCGTGCCTCGGGCAATCCGTTCTTCATGCAGTTCCGCGATGTGGTGGCGACGGCGCTGCGCACCTCGATCCGCATGACGCGCAGCATCTCGGGCAAGGTCTTCGATCTGGCCGCGCATGAGGCGGTGATGCTGGCCATCCTGCGTGGCGATGCCGATGCGGCCTTTGCCGCGATGGCCGCGATCATCGGGGAGGTGTCGCGGATCATGGAGCAGGAAAAGGCGGCCTGAAGGGGATCGAAGGAGAAGATGCGAGGGTCATAACCCTCGCGCTCCCTTTAGTGTCTACGTGGCGCACAGGGTTCAGCGACAAAGCAACGTCGCTGCGCCACAGGCAGAAAGAGCTTTAAAGCCTGCGGCGCCTGAGGTGGTACAGGTGGAAAGCCTGGGCACAAGGATCGGGCGCCACTGCCATCTCGTCGGAAGACGGAATGGGAGCGCGAGGGGGTAACCCCCTCGCATTTTCTTCTTATCTCCCCGGAATCATCTTCTCCAGCTCGCGAGCCCCCACAGGCCGGCTCACCAGATACCCCTGGAAGTGGTTGCAGCCACACAGAGCCAGCCGCCGCCGCTGGCTCTCGGTCTCCACGCCCTCCGCCACGATATCCAGCCCCAGAGCGCGCCCCAGCCGGACAATCGCATCGATCAAGGCCTCGGCCTCCTCCCCGCTGTCGAGGTTCTGCACGAAGCTGCGGTCGATCTTGATCTTGTCGATGGCGAAGCGGTGCAGGTTGGTCAGGCTGGCGTAGCCCGTGCCGAAATCGTCCAGCGCGATGGTGAAGCCTTCCTGGCTCAGCACCGTCAGATTGTTGCGGGTGACGCCATCGTCGCCCAGCAGCGCGGTTTCGGTGATCTCGAACTCGTAATGGCGGGGGTCGATGTCATATTCGGCCACCAGCCGCGTCACCATCGCCATGAACACCGGCGAGCGCAGCTGCAGCGCCGAGACGTTCACCGCCACGCGCAGACCGGGCCATTCGCGCGTCTCCTCGAAGACGCGGCGCAGGATGTATTCACCAAGTTCGTGAACCAGTCCGCTCTCCTCGGCCAGCGGCACCAACACGGTGGGCGAAATCGCGCCCTTGGTGGGGTGCTGCCAGCGCACCAGCGCCTCGACGCTGACGACGCGGCCATCGCGGTCGATCTGCGGCTGATAGGCCATATGGATCTGGCCCAGGGCCATGGCCTGGCGCAGATCGCCCTCAAGCGCGCGGCGCAGGCGCAGGGCGGCGTCCATTTCGGGCTCGAAGAAGGCGCTGCCGTTGCGGCCCGCTTCCTTGGCCGCATAGAGCGCCAGATCGGCCTGACGCAGCACATCGGAGGATTCGATCTTTGGATCGGACACCATGGTCACGCCGATGGAAGCGCTGATCTCCACCTGACCGAAGGTGAGATCGATCGGGCGCGACAGCTCGCGCAGGATGCGCGCCGCCAGATGCGAGGCGCCCGCCGCGGTGGTGCCGGGCTGGAGAATCACGAATTCATCGCCGCCCAGCCGCGCCACCGTATCGGATTCGCGGCACAGCTCCTTCAGGATCGCGCCGACCTTGCGGATCAGTTCGTCCCCGGCATGGTGGCCCAGCGTGTCGTTGACCTCCTTGAAGCGGTCGAGATCGAGGCAATGCACCGCCAGATCGGCAGGAAAACCGGGCGTGTTGCGCCGGGCGATGGCCAGCAGCTGGCTCAGCCGGTCGAACATCAGGGCGCGGTTGGGCAGGCCGGTCAGCGTGTCGTGATAGGCGACGTGGCGGGCGAGGGCCTCGCTGTCGATCAGCTCGCGGGTCATCTGCGAGGCTTCACGCACGAAAATCCAGCTGCCCCAGCTGAAGGCCACCAGCAGCATGATGAGCGGCGCGGCGATCTCGCGCAGCAACGCCGAGCCGGGGCGCTGGGGCGACCACACCATCCAGCCCAGATCGGCCCCGTCGAGCCCCTTGAGCAGGATGCGCGCCATCGTGTCATCGCGCGGCGGCATGGGCGTCACGACCATATCGGCAATACGGTAGCGCTGGCCGAAGAGCCTGAGCATCGGCGCATCGAGCGGAATCGCCACCATGGCGATGGAGAGCGGGCCCTCGCGCGGTTTGACCTTGCCACCGTCGGGCTGAATCAGATGGGCGCTGACGATCCACACCTGTCCCTCGGCGCGGGCCAGAGCGGTGGTATGGACGGCATGGGCCAGCGCTTGCCCCGCAACAGGCGGCTGATGCGCGGGCGCTTCACGCTGGCGCAGCCCCGGCAGCATTGCCTCGGCGGCGGGGGCGAAAGGCGCGAAGATCGCATCGGGCGAGGCATTGGTGGGCTTGCCGTCACGCGCGCCATAGACGGGCCGCCCATCGCCCTGAAGCACGAAGGCGCGGGTTGCGCCCACCTGCGAATGCATGAAAACGGCGAAATAGGCATCGGCCCAATGGCGGTCGAGGCGATTGCCCAGATGGTCCACCGCCTCGTCCCATTCGACCTGCGGGATGACGGCCTGTTCCAGCTCATGCATGCGCAGGGCGAGGCCGCGCGCCACCATGGCCTGTTCATGCTCGCGGGTTTCGCGGTCGTTGCTGGCCACCAGCTGCATGGCGATCACCGCCAGCAGCAGCAGCGCCACCACCGCCACCACCGCCACGGGGCGGAAGATGCGGGCTCGGCGCCGGTCGAAGCTGCGGTCGGCATCGGCGTCGAGCGCCGCGATTCTGGGCGCGACGGGTTCGACCTCGGGCTCGGGTTTGGGCAGCGCGAGCATGGCGGTCAGAGTCCGGCGCGCGCCACACCAATCGCCTGCCCGAATTCGGGGCCAGCGAGCAGGCTGTGGCCAGGGACGTGGTGACCGAGTCTCATTGTGCCGCCATAGTCTACGCCGTGTTAGGGAAGGATGCGGAGCTTTCCTCCGGAATGTCCCTAGGCTTGTGTTGTCGTTGGATCAGGAGCCTGAAAAGCCTAGACTCACTTTGGTTACCAACCGGTTTCGAGGAAGGCCTGACCCAGCCCGGCCAGCAGGGCGCTGCCGCGCGGCAGCACCGCCTCATCCAGCACCATGCGGGGGGAGTGGATGCCATTGGCCCGGGCCGCGTCCACATCGCAATGGGCCGCGCCCAGGAAGAGCATGGCGCCGGGGGACTGCTCCAGCACATAGGAGAAATCCTCGGCCCCCATGATCGGCGCGGGGAGGCGCAGGAAGCTGTCCGCCTCGAACAGCTGGCCGCTGACTTTTTGCGCCAGATCGACGGCGCGCGGATCGCAGAGCGTGACCGGGAAGCCGGGATGGATCGTCACTTCGGCCCGCTGGCCATGCGCTGCGGCGATTCCCTCGGCCAGCCTGGCGAGCGCTTCACGCAAGGCGGCGCGGTTGGCGGGGGAGAGCGAACGCATCGTGCCTTTCAGATGCGCGGTATCCGGGATGACATTGTGAGTCGTCCCCGCCTCGATTTTGGCGATGGTGACCACCACCGGATCATGAGCGTTGAACTGACGCGTCACCATGGTCTGGATCGCGGTGACGATCTCGCAGGCAACGGGAATCGGGTCGGCGGCGTGATGCGGCATGCTGGCATGGCCGCCCGCACCCGTCACGGTGATGTCGATCTGGTCGGCGCTGGCCATCAAGGCCCCAGCGCGGCCCTGCACCTGCCCGTGCGGGGCATTGGGCATGACATGCAGCGCGAAGGCGGCATCGGGCTGGCGGCCATCGGGGGTTTGCAGCAGCCCGTCCTCGATCATGAAACGCGCGCCGTGATGGCCTTCCTCGCCGGGCTGGAACATGAACAGCACGTCGCCGGGCAGGGTGTTGGCCCGGGCCGCCAGCAGCTCCACCGCGCCGGTCAGCATGGCGGTGTGGGCGTCATGACCGCAGGCATGCATGGTGTTGGGGATGGTCGAGGCGAAGGGCAGGCCGGTTTCCTCGCCCATCGGCAGCGCGTCCATATCGCCGCGCAGCAGCACCACGCGGCGGTTCTGTTCGGGCCCCGCGCCGCCGCGCAGAAAGGCCACGGCGCCGGTGGTGGAGGGGCCTTCGCGCCATGCGAGCGGCAGATGAGCCAGCGAGGCCTTCACCTTGGCCAGCGTTCTGGGCGTGTGCAGGCCCAGTTCGGGCTCGGCATGGATGGCGCGGCGCAGGATGGTCAGGCGTTCCGAGAGATCCTGCGCTTCATCGTAAAGCGTCGCCATGCCGCCCTCCCTTTAACCGATGGCCTTCAGAATCCGCAGAGCTGCGGCATTGTGCATGCGGATCGAGGCCTTGAGCGTCAGATTGAGGCCAATCACCAGCCACAGGAAAAACCAGATCGGGCTGCCCGCCAGCATCGAGAAGCCCAGCAACACCGCGCGCGGATTGGGGCCAAGCACCTTGAGGATGCCCAGAAGGCGTGGCGCTTCCTTCTTCGCGGCGGCGCGAATCGCCTCCAGCCGCGCCGGATGGCCCTGAGCCTGATCCACCGCCTCGTCGATCTGCGGCGTGTTGCCCGCGAATTTGCCGCCGACATACATATAGAGCGACACCAAAGCGCCCGAGGCGCCCTCCTTGGTGCTGGCATCGGCCTTTTCGCGGGTCTGGCGAATCCACGGCTTGGCATAGACCCACCACTGGTAGGAACGCTTCTGCACCTCGACATGGTTGGCCTGAACCACATGGCTCACGCCCGCCGCCAGCATCAGCGGCCAGGCAAGCAGCGCAATCAGCGAGGAGCCGGTCCAGCCCGCGATCTGCTCGTAAGCGATCCAGCCCAGCACGAAATACATCACCACATGGCTGGCATAGTCGCAGATGCCGTCCACCATCTCGCCGATGGGGCTGGCGCGGCCGGTGATGCGGGCCAGATCGCCATCGGCGCCATCCCACACATGCCACGCCATATGCAGCACCATGCCGACAGCCGCGCCCTTCCACCCCCAGCCATGGGCAAAGCCCCAGCCATAGACGAAGGCCGCGCCCACCACATTCATCGCCCCGATCACCGAGACGATGTTGGGCGTCAGCGGCGTTTTGGCCAGCAGCAGCGCCAGCCGCCACGCCAGCGGGTGATAGAGGTAATGGTTAAGGCCGTCCTGCAGCTCACGCGGGCGCATCGGGCGCGCAGGCCTTTTGCTCCCGGGCTCCTGCCCCGACTCTCGTGACGTATTCATCTGCGGTGCGCCATCTGTCGCTACCTTACCCCCGACCGATGCCATGCGCTTGCGAATGCCCTTTGCCAGCGATATAAAAATCGCATAAAAATACTTAGATCTACGGGGCGTTGGCCTGCAACTCATCGCAAACCCGCGCTATCGCGACCAAAGCAGCATATCGCTAAAATGCTTGGCGTAACACCGCTTTGTGGCGGTCCTGCGACAGTTTTGCGCGGGAGACGCCTATCTGGCCGCTTGACCGCGGCCCAACTTCTTGCTTTGGACCTGTGATTTACCGAGAAACGCGCAAGGCGGAGTGCGTCCCCCCGCGTCTCGCCTGGAGGAATTGAATTGATGAAACCGATTAAGGTCGCCGTGATCGGCGTGGGCAATTGCGCCAGCTCGCTGGTTCAGGGCGTTGCCTATTATCGTGCCAACAACTCGTCGGAAGGTCTGATCCATGACCGCATCGGCGGCTATGGCGCCGGCGATGTGGACTTCGTGCTCGGCATCGACGTCGACAAGCGCAAGGTCGGCAAGGACATTTCCGAAGCCATCTTCGCAGGCCCCAACTGCACGGCCGTGTTCCATGCCGACGTGCCCGCCAGCGGCACCAAGGTCATCATGGGCAAGATCCTGGACGGCGTGGCCGACCACATGACCGGCATGGGCGACAAGGGCTTCATCCTGGCCGACGAGCCCGAAGCCACCAAGGACGGCATCATCGCCGCCATCAAGGACAGCGGCGCCGAGGTTCTGGTGAACTTCCTGCCCGTCGGTTCGCAGACCGCCACCGAATTCTACATGGAATGCGCGCTTGAGGCCGGCGTTGCCGTCGTCAACTGCATGCCCGTGTTCATCGCCAGCCGCCCCGAGTGGGAAAAGAAGTTCGCTGACAAGCGCCTGCCCATCGTCGGCGACGACATCAAGGCCCAGGTCGGTGCCACCATCGTGCACCGCGTGCTCTCCAGCCTGTTCGCCGCCCGCGGCGTGACCGTGGAGCGCACCTACCAGCTCAACACCGGTGGCAACACCGACTTCATGAACATGCTCGACCGCCAGCGTCTGGGTTCCAAGAAGGAATCGAAGACCGAAGCCGTGCAGGCCATGCTGGCCACGCGCCTGGAAGACGAGAACATCCACGTTGGCCCCTCGGACTATGTTCCCTGGCAGAAGGACAACAAGCTGTGCTTCCTCCGTCTGGAAGGCGCGCAGTGGGGCAACGTGCCCATGAACCTGGAGCTGCGCCTCTCGGTGGAAGACAGCCCCAACTCGGCCGCCTGCGTGATGGACGCCATCCGCTGCTGCAAGGTCGCGCTGGAGCGCGGTGAGGGCGGCGCCCTGACCGGCCCCTCGGCCTACTTCTGCAAGCACCCGCCCGTGCAGTTCAGCGACGATGTCGCCGCGCAGATGGTCGAGAGCTACATCGCTGACCAGGCCATCGCTGCCGAGTAAGCTGTTCGCTTTTGAACAACATGACGCCGGTTGGGTTTGCCCAGCCGGCGTTTTGTTTTTGCAGGATTGGAAGCAAGGAAGATGCGAGGGGGTTACCCCCTCGCGCTCCCATTCCGTCTTCCGACGAGAGGGCAGGGGCACCGCATCGTTGCGCAAGACCTCTCCACCTGCGCCACCCAAGGGCGCCGCAGGCTTTAAAACCTTTTCTGCCTGCGGCGCTTTACGGGCGAAAACCCCGGCCTAGTCAGAGCGCAACGCAGACACTAAAGGGAGCGCGAGGGTGATGACCCTCGCATTTTCACTTTTCTTCAAAACCACCCGAAAGCCCCGAATGGACGCCCTGATCATTGCCGCCGGCTACGGCAGCCGCCTTGCCGACATTTCACCCAGCAAGCCGCTGACCCCCATCGCAGGCATTCCCTTGATCGAACTGGGCATCCGCAACGCCAAGGCGGCGGGCGCGGGCAAGGTGGTGGTGGTGACAGGCCATGCGGCGGACCGCCTCGAAGGCGCGCTGCCCGCACTGTCGGACCGCGTGGGCATCGCCGTGGAGCCGGTGCGAATCGGCGACTGGTCCAAGCCCAACGGCTGGTCGGTGATGGCCGGGGCCGAGCGCATCGCGGGTGATTACCTGCTGATGATGGCGGACCATATCTTCGCCCCCTCGATCCTGCAGCGCCTCGCCAAACAGGGCGGGACGGATCGCGGTGTGACTCTGGCGGTGGACCAGCGCATCGACAGCCCGCTGATCGATCCCGACGACGCCACATGGGTCGAAACCGACGACCGGGGCTTCATTCAGGCCATCGGCAAGACGATTCCCATCTGGAACGTGGTGGACTGCGGCGCCTTCCTCGCCACGCCGGAACTGGCTGAGGCCATTGGCGAGGCCATCGCTCAGGGCAAGGGCGGCAGTCTGTCGGAAGGCATGCAGGTGCTGGCCAACCGTGGCCGCGCCGCCACCTTCGATATCGGCGAGGACGAGAACGACGCGTGGTGGATGGATGTCGACGATCCCCGCGCGCATGAGCTGGCCGAGGCTTTGGCGCCCCGGTATCTGGCTGGGTATTTTCAAAGGTAAACAAGGATATGCGAGGGCCATCGCCCTCGCGCTCCCTTTAGTGTCTGCCTTGCGCGTCGGGTTCGGCCTTGCGCATAGTTTGCAGCGCCGCAGGTTTCACAGGTGGAGAGGCTGCGCGCCCCATCTGGGCGCCACTGCCCATGAGCCGGAAGACGTTATGGGAGCGCGAGGGGGTAACCCCCTCGCATTCCCTCCTTAAGCCCCTTCAAAACCTGCTTAAAATATCAAGGATACTTCATCTTGATATGCGACGTCAGCCCGTCACGCGTCACGTTCAGGCGCACGGAACTGAACGTCGGCAGCCCCAGCAAGGTGGGCGGGTTGTTCGAGAAACCATAGCCTTCGGCGGGCATCTTGAAGCTGGTCAGGTCGAACTTCTGGTTCGAGTTCTCGTCATGATACAGCGCCAGCACCCACACCCCTGTTTTCGGCAGGTAAATGCAGGTGTTGGTGGTCCCGGCGACAGCCTTGGTCCGCCCCACATAGAGCGAGCCGTGCTTCACCAGAAACTTGCTGGAATCATCGGCATAGAGCGTGATGGCGATCTGGCCGGAATCGTTGCGCACATTTTCCACCACCACATTGATCCAATGCGGGCTGGCGGGGCCGGTGCATCCCGGAGGCGCTCCATCGGCCAGAGCGGGCGTGGCAGGCAAGGCAGCTGCGAAAGCCACGGCGGCGACTGCAACACGCAGCCGACGGGCGAGCAGGGGGAGGGGCGAAAAAGGCATCTGGTCTGGCATCCAGTCGAACAAGCAACACTGGCCCACCGCAAGCGAGGGGCCTCCAACAGGGTTAACCTTCCTGCCATCCCCCCCGGGCCTGACTGGTCGGGCGGGGCAATACAGGAGTGCAGCCTGTGGTGCCAGCACTTCTTGGCAACAGTATGGCAACGTAATTCTCCTTAAACACCCGCAACTTGAGGCCCGGTGGCGGCGAACTGTGTGGAAAATGGCAGGGTCGGTGCTTGAGTGGCCGCGAATCGGGGGTTAAGCCAAGTCGATTTCCGTCGAGAGCCTGCCCGTCATGACCATTCCCCTGATTGCTCCCTCGATCCTTTCGGCCGATTTCGCGCGGCTGGGCGAGGAAGTGCGCGCCATCGACGCCGCCGGGGCGGACTGGATCCATGTGGATGTGATGGACGGGCATTTCGTGCCCAACATCACCATCGGCCCGATGGTGGTGAAGGCGCTGCGCCCGCACACGCAAAAGCCTTTCGACGTGCATCTGATGATCTCGCCGGTGGACCTTTATCTGGAAGGTTTCGCCGAGGCCGGGGCCGATCACATCACCTTCCACCCGGAGGCCGGTCCGCATCCGCACCGCACGGTGCAGGCGATCCGCGCGCTTGGCTGCAAGCCGGGTCTGGTGCTCAATCCGGCCACGCCGGTCGATTGCCTCGACTATCTGCTTGAGGATCTCGACATCGTGCTGCTGATGAGTGTGAACCCCGGCTTCGGCGGGCAAAAGTTCATCTCCAGCCAGCTGCGCAAGATCGAGACGGTGCGCAACATGATCGAAGCCACCGGCAAGGCCATTCACCTTCAGGTGGATGGCGGTGTCGATGTGGAAACCGCACGCCAATGCGTGTCCGCGGGGGCGGATGTGCTGGTGGCGGGAACGTCCAGTTTCCGGGGTGGGCCGGAGCATTATGCCGCGAACATCGCGGCGCTGAAAAGGGCCGGATGAACGATGTGGGAGGTCGGGGGAACGTCAGGTGCTGATCCTTCGGGTTCCCGTGAAGGGACGGTGCGTACGCGCGCCATTCCCTTGACCTCCACCCAGCCCTCGCATGAGGAAACCGCCCTGCTCGCCGATGAGCGACAGGGATCAGGCCGCAGCCGCGATGCCAAGCTGATCGAACCCAGCCGCGCTCTGGCGCTGGCCGATTTCGGGCCCCCAAAGGTGGGCGCGGGCGAGCGCTTGATCCGCATGGCCTATCGCATGGGCGTTTCGGGCGGAATGCTCGCCGCGCCGTTCCGCAAGCCCGCCAAGCCGCGCCTGCTGGCCGCCGTCGCCAATCCGCTGCCGGGCGACCGCGCCTCGGGCATGGCCCTGCGCTCGGGTCATTTTTTGGTGCATGGGCTGAAACTGCCGATCATGCAGGTCGATTTCGCGGGCGTGGCGCGTCTGGCGCCGCCCGTCGAGCAGGCCGTGCATGGCTTCGGCTGGCTGGCCGATCTGGAAGCGCTGGGCCAGGCCGACCGTAACAGCCGCGATGGCCGCGACCAGATCACCCCCGTCGCCGAACGCATTCTGGGCGCCTGGATGCAGGCCAACCCCAAGCCGCCCTCGCGCCCCGGCAAAGGCCCGGCGTGGAGCGTGGACAATGCCGGCAACCGCCTGCTCAACTGGCTGGTGCATGCCCCGCTGATCCTCTCCGGCCCGGACCGGGCGCAGCGCCACCGCATCATGGAGGTGATCGCCGACACCGCCCGCTGGCTCGACCGCAATGTGACCCGAGGCGAGGATCTGCTGGCGCAGGTGACGGGCTGGTCGGCCATTGTCGCCGCCGGTCTGCTGCTGCCCGATGGCCGCCCGCGCCGCCTCTATGGTGAATCGGGCCTGATCGCTGCATTGGGCGAGCTGCTGGGTGACGATGGCGGCGTGATGAGCCGCAGCCCGCTCGGCCAGATGGAGGCGATGGGCGCGCTTGTCCGCCTGATCGCCTGCTATCGCGCCACCCGCCGTGAGCCGCCCCGTGCGCTCGATTCGATCCTGCAGCTGATGGTGCCGCCGCTGCTGGCGCTGGCGCATGGCGATGGCTCGCTGGGCAGCTGGCAGGGCAGCTGGGCGGTTTCGGCGGATGCGGTGTCGCGCATGATCGCGGCGACGGGCGTGCGCACCCGCCCGCTGCGCGATGTGCGGCAGTGGGGCTATCAGCGCGTCAGCGCGGGCAAGAGCCTGCTGCAGTTCGATGCCGCGCCCCCGCCGCTGGCGCGCCACGCCCGCACCGGTTGCGCCTCGACTTTGGCTTTTGAGCTGAGCCACGCCGGGCAGCGCATCATCGTCAATTGCGGCGGCGCGGCGGCAGCCGGTGGCCTGATGCCGGTGCGACTGGAGCAGGGGCTGCGCGCTACGGCAGCCCATTCCACGCTGGTGCTCGACGATGCCAACTCCACAGCCGTGCTGATCAACGGCGGCCTTGGCAATGGCGTGGCCGAGGTTGAGGTCGATCGCCGCACGCTGGAGGGCGAAGGCACCGCCGGCAGCTGGGGCGCCACCCGTCTGGAAGCCAGCCATGACGGTTATTCCACCCGCTATGGCCTGATCCACCGCCGCATCCTCATTCTGCGCGATGATGGCACCGAACTGCGCGGCGAAGACCTGCTCGTGCCGCAAGGCCGCAAAGGCAAGCGCGGGATGGTGAGCTATGCCATCCGCTTCCACCTTGGCCCCGGGATCGACGTCGGCCTGTCCCAAGACAAGCAGGGCGTGGGTCTGGCGCTGCCCGATGGTTCCTACTGGCAGTTCCGCGTCGGCTCGGGCGAGATCGCCATCGAGGAATCAATCTGGTGTGACGGGCAAGGGCGCCCGGTGCCGGTGCAGCAGATCGTGATTCAGGGCATGGTCTCGCGCGGGGGCGGGAATTTTGCCTGGTTGTTGAAGAAGATGGGGTGAAGGTTTGAAGGGAAGATGCGAGGGGGTTACCCCCTCGCGCTCCCATTCCGTCTCCCGACGAAGCCGCAGGGGTTCCCGATCCTTGCGCCCGGACGAGCCACCTGCACCACCTCAGGCGCCGCAGGCTTTAAATCCTCCAGCACCGCGCGCTCGTTCCTGCCTGCGGCGCGGCGGCGTTGCTCTATGGCCGAACCCGAAGCGCAACGCAGACAATAAAGGGAGCGCGAGGGTTATGACCCTCGCATTTAATCTTTTCCTTCCTGCCCTTTACCTTCTCGAATCCTTCAAAACCCCGCAGGCCCCCTAGCCAAACCGGCCAAAATCCTTATGGGGGCGCGCAACAGCAGGGCGACGACAACCCGCCCATCCGCCTCCGCAGGAAAGGCCGCAAGATGACCGATATCGTTCCCATTCGCCGCGCATTGCTCTCCGTTTCGGACAAGACCGGGCTGGTCGATCTGGGCAAGTCTCTGGCGGCAAAGGGTGTTGAGCTGGTCTCGACGGGCGGCACGGCCAAGGCGCTGCGCGACGCCGGTCTGGCTGTGAAGGACATCAGCGAGCTGACCGGCTTCCCCGAGATGATGGATGGCCGCGTGAAGACGCTGCACCCCAAGGTCCATGGCGGTCTGCTGGCGGTGCGTGACAATGCCGAACACGTCGCCAGCATGCACGAGCATGCCATCGGCGCGATCGATCTGGTGGTGGTGAACCTCTATCCCTTCGTGCAGACGGTCGCCAAGGGCGGCACGCGCGAGGAGATCATCGAGAACATCGACATCGGCGGCCCCTCGATGGTGCGCAGCGCGGCCAAGAACCATGAGTTCGTCGCCATCGTCACCGATCCGGCCGATTATGCCGCTGTGGCTGCTGGCGAGACCACGCTGGCCCAGCGCCGCAAGTTCGCCGCCAAGGCCTATGCGTTGACGGCCAGCTATGACGGCGCGATCAGCCAGTGGTTCGCCCATGCCGATCAGGGCGAGATCTTCCCCGAAACCCTCGCGATCACCGCCGAGCGCACCACCACGCTGCGCTATGGCGAGAACCCGCATCAGAAGGCGGCGCTGTACCTGCCCAAGGGCCCGGCGGCCAAGGGCATCGCCAATGCCGTGCAGGTGCAGGGCAAGGAGCTGAGCTACAACAATTACAACGACGCCGACGCCGCGCTGGAGCTGGTCGCCGAATTCCGCGATGCCGAGCCGACGGTGGTGATCGTCAAGCACGCCAACCCCTGTGGCGTGGCCACCGCCGCCACGCTGGTGGAGGCCTATGAGGCTGCCCTGAAGTGCGACTCGGTCAGCGCGTTCGGTGGCATCATCGCCGTGAACCGCCCGCTCGATGGCCCCACCGCCGAGGCGATCAGCGGCATCTTCACCGAAGTGGTCTGCGCCCCCGACGCCGATGACGCCGCCAAGGAAGTCTTCGCCAAGAAGAAGAACCTGCGCCTGCTGCTGACCGGCGAACTGCCCGATCCCAAGCGCGAGGGCCTGACGGTCAAGCCCATCGCCGGTGGCCTGCTGGTGCAGAACCGCGACAATGGCAGCATCACGCTGGACGATCTGAAGGTCGTCACCAAGCGCCAGCCCAGCGAACAGGAGCTGACCGACGCCCTCTTCGCCTGGACCGTGGCCAAGCATGTGAAGTCCAACGCCATCGTCTATGCCAAGGACGGCATCACGGCGGGCATCGGCGCGGGTCAGATGAACCGTCGCGATTCCAGCCGCATCGCCGCCGCCAAGGCCAAGGAAGCCGCCGAGACGCATGGCTTTGCCGATGTCCACACCAAGGGCAGCGCGGTCGCCTCGGACGCCTTCTTCCCCTTCGCCGACGGTCTGCTGGCCGCTGTCGAAGCCGGCGCCACCATGGTGATCCAGCCGGGCGGCTCGATGCGTGACGATGAGGTCATCAAGGCTGCCGACGAGGCCGGTCTGGCGATGGTCTTCACCGGCATGCGACACTTCCGACACTAATGACGACAAAGGTGAACCGCGCCGAAAGGCCGGGTTCATCGACTCCACGCTAATCAGGCGCTGCGACGAGCCGTTCGTCGCAGCGCCACGCCTTTTTGTCGCGCAGGAAACTGTGTCAGACCAAAGAGGGGCTGGAACTTTTTGACGGCAGCACCATTTAGGGCCTCCCCCCAAAGGGCTTCCCCAAAGCCCGCCAGACAAGTCGACCCCTCCCATGAGCCTTTTCAAATCAGACCTGTTCCGCTCTTTCGCCGTCGGCTTCACGCTGGGCGCCATTGCGATCTGCCTGTTCCTGACCACCCATAACGGTGCCAGCAACTCGGTGATTCCCGCTGCGGTGGCTGCTCCCTCACGCTAAGGATGCCCTGACCATGCGCCCCGCCCTGGCTGTTGCGATGCTGATGCTGGCGGCAGCGTGTTCGCCAGCCGATACGGCGCAGGCCGGTGGGCAAAACGCCGGTGGGCAAAACAGGGGGCAGGCCACCGCGCCTGCGGGCGAAACCATCCTCCTGACTCCCGAAGCCAGGATTCCCGCGCAGGAAGCGCCCGGCAAGAAGGTCGCGATCTTCTCCGGCGGCTGCTTCTGGGGCGTGGAAGGCGTCTTCTCGCATGTGAAGGGCGTGACCAGCGCCGTTTCCGGCTATCAGGGCGGCAGCGCCTCCTCCGCCAATTACGATAGTGTGAGCGAGGGCGACACCGGCCATGCCGAGAGCGTGCGCGTCACCTATGACCCCGCGGTGGTGCGCTATGACCAATTGTTGCGCATCTTCTTCTCGGTGGTGGCCGATCCCACGCAGTTGAACCGTCAGGGCCCGGACAGCGGCACGCAATATCGCAGCGCGCTGGTGCCTCAGAGCCCGGAGCAGGACAAAGTCGCCCGCGCCTATCTGGCTCAGCTGGATGCCGCCCATCTGTGGAAGGGCGCCGTGGTCACCCGGGTGGAGCCCATGAAGGGCTTCTATCCCGCCGAGACCTATCATCAGGATTTCATGCTGAAAAACCCCGGCCATCCCTACATCCAGTATTGGGACGTGGCCAAGGTGGAAGGGCTGAAGAAGCTGTTTCCTCAGGCCTATAAAGCTGATTTTACGAGGAATTGAGGGATTGAAGCAGAGGGCGGCGTTTTAAGTGCCGATTTCTCGAGAGAAATCGGTTGGCTCCCCTGCACCCCCATTATGTCTCCCGACACAGATGGAGCGCAAAGCCAGATCCCAGCACAAACGTTCCACCGCCGGAGGCTTTATGGCCTGCGGCGCTGCAACGTTGCTCCGAGGCTGAACGCTGTGCGCAACGCAGACACTCATGGGAGCGCGAGGGGGTAACCCCCTCGCATCTTTCTTCCTTCTTCCTCTTAACCCGGCTACAACAAGCTCATGTCCGCACATCACCACCATCACGAACTCTCCGGCGACGGCCTTGTCCACGCCGCCCGCGCTGCGCTGGAGCTGGCCGGCGAGCAATGGACCGACATGCGCGGCGATGTGTATGATGCGCTGGCTGGTGAGGGCAAACCGGCCTCGGCCTATGACATTGCCGAGGCGGTCTCGAAGCTGCGCGGCAAGCGCGTGGCGGCCAACAGCGTCTATCGCATTCTGGACCTGTTCGTGCGGACCAATCTGGCGCGGCGGGTGGAAAGTGCGAACGCTTATATCGCCAACCCGCATCCAGGCTGCCGCCACGACTGCATCTTCCTGATCTGCGAAGTCTGCGGCAAGGCCGTGCATATCGACGATGACAAATTGACCGGCGCCTTGGTCGAGGCGGCCAAGGCGGCGGGCTTTGCCGATGTGCGCCCCGTGGTGGAGCTGCGCGGCATGTGCGCCGATTGCACCGCCGGGGCCGAATAAGAACCTTAAGCTTTTGTTGTCGCATCGTTTTAAGCGAAAAACCGGTTCCCACTTTTTCGCACGATGCTTCAGAACTGCGTCAGGCTGAGCAGATTGCCTTCGGGGTCGGGGAACCATGCCACCATGGTCCGGCCATCGGGGGCGGTCCAGACGCCGTCCGAGTCTTGCCCGAAACCCTCATAGGTCTTGAACGCCACGCCCTTGGCTTTCAGCGCGAGGATGGTGGCGCGGATATCCACCACGCTCCAGCCGAAGGCGGTGTGGGGTTCGGGCTTATGGCTAGGCAGGTTGGTCAGGCGCAACATCGCGCCCTGGCCCAGATCGAAGGCGATGGCGAAATCGTCCTCTCCGGTCGGCGGCAGGCCCAGCACATCGGCGTAGAAAGGTTTGAGCGCCTGAGGGTTGATGCTGAAGACGAAACCGATGGGATGGGCGCTGGGCGGCAAGGTCATGGCAGGCTCCATGGCTGGAACCTTGCCAATCTCTCACCGCCTGAGCCTGCCGTCAAACCCTTCAGCGCAGGACTCTTGGTTTGGGTGCTTAACGCACACCGTGCATCAGCCGCTTGAGCAGCGGCGCAATCGCCAGCAACACCACGCCCACGCCCACCGATGACCAGCCGATCTGGCGATAGGTGGCGATATAGGTTTCAAGGCTGAGCTTGAGGTTGGTCACCTCGCCCCCCACGGTCTTCACCGTGGCCAGCTGCGCCAGCAGGCCTGCGCCATACTCGCCCAGCGCCATGGAGAGATACCATGTTCCCATCATCAGGCCCACCACGCGCGGGATCGCCAGCTTGGTGATCATGGAAAGCCCCACGGGCGAGAGGCACAGTTCCGCGATCGAATGGATCACATAGAGCCCCGCCAGCCAGATCAGCCCCACCTTGAAGCTGGGCCCGGCAAATTGCGCGCCCAGCACAAGAAACAGGAAGCCTGCCCCCACGCCGATCAGGCCCAGCGCGAATTTCACGGGAATCGAGGGTTCCCACCCCCGGCGGCCCATCCAGCCCCATAGCGCGCCCATCACCGGCGCCAGCACGACGATCGCCACCGAGTTGAACTGCTGAGTCTGCGGCGCGGACATGCTCAGGCTGCCCCAGATGGTGCGGTCGGTGTTGCGGTCGGCAAAGAGGGTGAGGGAGGAACCGGCCTGCTCGAACAGGCTCCAGAATACGGTGTTGAAGGTGATCAGCACCATGGCCGCCACCATCATCTGGAATTCGATGCGGCTGCCCACCCGCCATGACCAGATCAGGATCGCGGGCAGGGCCACCGCAAAGGTGCCGCACAGGAACTTGCCCATCAGCGGCAGGCCCAGCAGGTAACCGGCAAGGCCCGCGCCCGCGACGGGCTCCGGCGTGTCCATCAGATTGACGAAGAGCAGGTAGAACAGCGGGATGGCCAGCACGGCCAGCGCATAGATCGTCCATGCGCGATCCCCGCCCTCGCGCTGCGGGGTTTCGCCATAGCCGGCCAGACGCCCGCCATCGAAGCGCAGCATGCCCCAGGCCAGCAGCATCACCGCGCCTGCCGAACCGAAACCGGCGGGCCAGCCATAGGCGTCAGCCAGCCACGGCGCCACCGTCTGCCCGATCATCGAGCCGAGGTTGATGCCCATGTAGAAGATGGTGAAACCGGCATCGCGCCGCCTGTCGCCCTGCTCGTAAAGCGCGCCGACCATGGTGGAGATGTTGGGCTTGAAGAAGCCGTTGCCCACCGCCACGGCGGAGAGCGCCATCAGCATCAGCGCCACGCGCCAGCCTTCGCGTTGCGCGCCTTCCTTCAGCGTACCGGAGGCCAGATGGCGGGCGACCTGGCCATCACCGGCCAGCAGGTCGATGTTGCCATCGTCATTGCCGCGGATCTGCTCGGGGCTTCCATTGACGATCACCACGCGGCGCTCCTGCGCGCCGCTGGTGGGGCCATCGTGGAAATGTTCGATCACCACATCGTGGCGCGCGCCATCGAATTCGACCCATGGTTTCGCTGCCGCGCCGCCGAAGGCCAGCGCGAAATAGCCCGCGGCCATCACCAGCGCGCCGAATTTCACCGAGCGTTTCGACCCCAGAAACTGGTCCGCCACCAGACCGCCCGCCAGCGGCGTCAGATAGACCAGCGCGGTGTAGCCGCCATAGATCCCGGTCGAGGCGTGATCGCCCAGCACGAAATGCTTGGTCAGATAAAGGGTTAGCAGCGCCCGCATGCCGTAGAAGCCGAAACGCTCCCACATCTCGATGGAGAACAGGCGGGCAAGCTGTACGGGGTGCCCCATCCATTGGCGCGGGGCGGCGTTCGAAGCATCTCTCATCGCGGCAGGATTAAAGCATTGCGCCCAAAAGTGGGAACCGGATTTTCGCAAAAGGCGATGAAGTAACGAAACGTCAGATCGACCGCCAAAAGCGCCCGATTGCATTACGACCAAAGGCCAAACCCCGCAGGAAAGCTTGCGTGAGAGGCTGTATTATGGCACTCATGCACCATGGTCGCATCACCCAAGCCCGTCTATCTCAAGCTGCGCGACATGATCGCCGCAGCCATCATCGATGGCACCTATCCGGAAGGGACATTGCTCCCCTCGGTGCGGGCGCTGGCAGCGGAGCAGGGCGCCAACCCGCTCACCGTGGCCAAGGCCTACCAACAGTTCCAGCTGGACGGTCTGGTGGAAGTGCAGCGCGGCGTGGGCATGCTGGTGGCCCCCAACGCCGCCACCCGCCTGCGCAAGACCGAGCGCGACCAGTTCCTGACAGAAGAGTGGCCCGCCATCCGCCAGCGCATCGACCGCCTGGGCCTGGACGCGCAGGAATTGCTGGCGAAGCAGACGGGCTGAGAATCTGCTGCGGAAAATGGGCCTGTCCCATTTCCGGATTGGCGAGAACTCTTGACTGTTCCGCAACTTATGGCACTTATAAGCATTGCACTGATGGAATGATGCCGCCGGCCGGAAGTGGGACCGGCGGAGGCATCGGTAGCTTTCACGGGTTGGGGGAAGTTGAATGATCCGATCGGAACTGCTTCAGGCTCTGTCCAAGGCGAACCCCGAACTGCGCGCCGACGATGTCGAGCGTGTGGTCGATGTCTTCTTCGACGAAATCGCACAGCGTCTGGCCGAAGGCGGCCGCGTTGAACTGCGCGGCTTCGGCGCCTTCTCCTCGCGTGAGCGTGAGCCCCGCAAGGGCCGCAACCCGCGCACCGGCGAATCGGTGGACGTGCCCGGCAAGCGCGTGCCCTTCTTCAAGCCCGGCAAGGAAATGCGCGCGCGCCTCAACGTCGAGGCTTGATTCGCGACTGTTTCGGGGCACTTGCTCCGTCTGGCATGATCTGCCACAGGCACGATGTGCGCGGACGTGGCGGAATGGTAGACGCCGGAGACTTAAAATCTTCTGAGCCTTGCTCGTGCGGGTTCGAGTCCCGCCGTCCGCACCAAAGGTTTTTAAGGGATTGAAGCAGGGGGCCAAAGCCCCCTGCACCCCCGTTACGTCTTCCGGCACAGATGAAGCGCCAAGCCTGATCCCAGCACAAACGTCCCACCGCCGGAGGCTTTATGGCCTGCGGCGCTGCGAGCTTCTCTCCATGACCGAACCCGTAGCGCAACGCAGACATTAAAGGGAGCGCGAGGGCGATGGCCCTCGCATGTCTCTTTTAATCCCTAAGCTTAAAGTTCTTCGGGCCAATACAACCGCATCGGATTGGTCACCAACAGCTTCTGCTGCAGCTCCTCCGTGGGCGCGATGCGCGGGATCATATCCACGATATGCCCATCATCGGGGATGTTCTTTTCCATGTTGGGGTGCGGCCAATCGGTGCCCCAGATCACGCGATCCTGATAGTCCTCCACCAGCGGCGCGATGGCGGCGGCGAAGTCGTTCCACGGATCGCCGCTGGCGTCGAGGCGGTCGGGGCAGGTGGGCTTGAACCAGATGTCATCGCGGCTTTCCAGCAGGCGGCGGAAGGCTTTCAGATCCTCGCCATCGGGGCCCTGGGAGACATCGGGGCGGCCCATATGATCCACCACCACGGGCACGGGGATGGCCGCGATGAAGGGGCGCAGCTCTTCGAGGATATCGGCCTCGAAATAGATCACCACATGCCAGCCTTCGGGCAGGCGGGCAGCGAGATCGAGGAACTTATCCTTGGGGGCGTTGTCCACCAGGCGCTTGAGGAAGTTGAAGCGCACGCCGCGCATGCCCTTGGCGTGCAGATCGGCCAGATCTTCCGCCGAAATATCGGGATCGACCACGGCCACACCGCGCGCCTTGCCTCCGGAGAGCGCAATGCCGTTCAGAGTCGCGGCATTGTCGGTGCCGTGGCACGACGCCTGCACAATCACATTGCGCGAGAAGCCGAGATGGTCACGCAGGGCGAAGAGCATGTCCGGCCCGGCATCCTCGGGCAGATACTTGGCCTTGGGGCTGAAGGGGAACTCCGCCATGGGCCCGAAAACGTGGCAATGGGCGTCCACCGCGCCGGGGGGCGGGGTGAAGGCGGGCTTGGACGGGGCGCTGTGCCACGAGGTGATACGGTCAGTCATTGAAACTCTCCTCTGGCATGTTTCAGCCGAAAACTTGCTGGAAGGTGTTCATCCGAAAACGATGCCATCCATCAGCTTGCGCGCGGTGCGCAGCAGGGCGGCGGTGGCGACCTGCCCCTTGTCGTCCAGCTCCAGCACGCAGCTCATCTCGCCGGTGGGGTGCTCGACCGAGAGCATCTTGCGGTTGCCATCGGGGGTATCGGCCACTTCGGCGGCGGGGGAACCCTGAATCAGGCAGGCCGTGGCGACAGAAACCGCGCCCAGCACGCCGATGGTGGCATGCGCGCGATGCGGGATAAAGCTGCGCACGGTAACCGCGCCGCCGTTCTTGGGAGGCGCCACCAGCATCATCTTGGGGACGGACTTTTCCTTCACATCGCCCAGATTCATGGTTTCGCCCACGGCCAGACGGATCGCTTCGATCCTGGCTTTCAGCTCGGTGTTGGCGTCGAGGCTGTCGCGGTCCTCATAGCCGGTGATGCCGACATCCTGCGCCTTCATCACCACGCAGGGCATGCCATTGTCGATCAGCGTGACCGGCACGCCATTGATCACATCCACCGCATTGCCGCTGGGCAGCAGCGCGCCGCAGGACGACCCGGCGGTATCGCGGAACTCCAGCGGAATGGGGGCGTGCGAACCGGGCACGCCATCGATCTTCGCGTCACCGTTGTAAGTCACCACACCGCCCGGCGTCTGCACGGTAGCCACGGCAACCTGCCCGGTGTTCTCCATAAAGATCGCCACACGGGTTTCGTCACCCGTGGCCTCGATCAGACCGCGCTCGATGGCGAAGGGCCCAATGCCCGCCAGAATGTTGCCGCAGTTCTGCGCATCCGTCACAATCGCCTGATCGACGAAGACCTGCAGGAACAGGTAATCGACATCGATCCCCTCCCGCGCGGATTTGCTGACGACCGCCACCTTGCTGGTCAGCGGATCGGCGCCGCCCATGCCATCGATCTGGCGCTCGTCCGGGCTGCCCATCACGCCCAGCAGGAAGGCATCGCGCTCGGCGGTGTCGGCGGGGAGGTCGCTCTTCAGGAAGAAACCGCCCTTCGACGTGCCGCCGCGCATCCACAGGCAGGGGGCGGAAAATCCGGTGGTCATGATGGGGTGTCCTCTCTTTGGATTATGAGAAGGAAGATAAGATGCGAGGGTCATAACCCTCGCGCTCCCTTTAATGTCTACCTCGCGCCACGGGTTCGGCCTTGGAGCGAGGCCCGCAGCGCCGCAGGCAATCAAGCCTCCGGCGGTGGGACGTTTGCGCTGCCATCGGGCCTTGCGCATCATCCGTGTCGGAAGACGTAACGGGGGTGCAGGGGGCGATGGCCCCCTGCTTTCATCCCTTAAATATACTTCAGGCCTTCCTTCTCCAGACGCTCCCGCATCTTGTACATATCGAGGCCCAGCACGCCGGAAGCCAGCTTCTCGCGCTTCTCGCCCTCGTTGGCCTCACGCGCCTGAGCGGCCTTCAGCACCTCGGCGGCCTTCTCGCGCGGCACGACCACAACGCCGTCATCGTCGGCCACGATCACATCGCCCGGCTGCACGGCGGCATTGGCGCAAACCACCGGCACGTTCACCGAGCCCAAAGTGTTCTTCACCGTGCCCTGCGCCGAAACGGCCTTGGACCATACGGGGAAGTTCATCTCGGTCAGGTCGCGCACGTCACGCACACCGGCGTCGATGATGAGGCCGCGGCAGCCACGCGCCTGGGCGCTGGTCGCCAGCAGGTCGCCGAAGTAGCCGTCCTCGCAGGGGCTGGTGGGGGCGAGAAGCAAAACATCGCCCTCCTTCAGTTGCTCGATGGCAACGTGAACCATCCAGTTGTCGCCGGGGGCGGCGCTGATCGTCACGGCGCTGCCCGCGATGCGCGCGCCGGCGTAGATGGGGCGCATATAGGCGGCCAGCAGACCGGTGCGGCCCTGGGCTTCATGGACGGTGGCCACGCCGCATTTGGCAAGACCGTCGATCACATCCTGATCGGCGCGGAGGATATTCTGGACGACGACACCCATGGGGGTTCTCCTCAAATCTGTTTGGGGCGTGGGATGGGCCTTTGGCGCCGATGATGGAAAGCGGAAGTCTGGCGTGGCTATTAGATTTCGCTAAGATGGCGCGATGGAGATCTGGCATTTCAACCTGCGCCATCTGGCCGCCATCGTGCGGATTTCGGAGCTTGGCACGATGATTGCCGCCGCCGAGGCGGTGAGTCTGACCCAACCGGCCATAACACAGGCCTTAGGACGGATGGAAGAACAGCTCGGCCTGCCGCTGTTCGAGCGGCGGCACAATGGCATGGTGGAGACCGAAGCGGCGCAGCTGCTGGTGCCGCGATTCCGCGCGGCATTGGATCATATCGGCTCGCCGCATGTCACCATGTCGCGGTTGCGGGCGATGCTGGCGCTGGCCGATGCCGGGTCTTACGTGGGGGCGGCGCAGATCACGGGGCTGTCCCTGCCGTCGCTGCATCGCGCGGTGAACGATCTGTCGCTTTCGCTGCGGCGGCAGTTGGTGGCGCGCCGCGGCAAGGCGATCATGCTGACCGAGGCGGGGCGGGCCATGGCGCGCTCGCTGCGACTCGGGCGGATCGAATTGGAGACGGCGCTGGCCGAACTGGCATCGCTGAAGGGGGATGAGCAGCGCAGTCTGGCGGTGGGGGCGATGCCTTTGTCGCGCGCGCGGGTGCTGCCGGCGGCGGTGACTCGCTTTGTGCGGCGCCATCCGCAGGTGCGGCTGCGCATCGTGGAGGGTTCACGCGCCGAGCTGGTCGAGCCTTTGCGCAATGGCGCCATCGATCTGATGATCGGTGCGCTGCGCCAGCCGCTGATGGAGCCCGATCTGGTGCAGACCGAGCTGTTCCTCGACCATCCGGTGGTGCTGGGGCGGCGCGATCATCCCCTGGCGGGGCAAGCTCCCTCCCTGGAGGATCTGGCGCAATGGCCGTGGATTATTGCCGCCCAGGGAGCGCCTTTGCGCGATGCGTGGGAGCAGATGTTCGCCCGCGCCGGGCTCGATCAGCCGCAGGTGCTGGTGGAGGCCGGATCGGTGATGACCATCCGCCAACTGCTGATCGAAAGCGATTGCCTCACCCTTTTGTCCCCCGATCAGGTTTCCGTGGAGCTGGAGGCCGGTTGGCTCACCACATTGTGCGCCGCGCCGCCGGGGCTGGCGCGCATGATTGGCGTCACAACGCGCGCTTCGTGGGTTCCCACGCAGGTTCAGGTCGATTTTATCGAACAACTGCATCAGCTTACCTCTTCCAATCCGGATCACGATCCGCAACAGGATTAGCATGATCTTATAGCAAGCGGGCAGTTCCGATTGGCTGTTTCCCGCGATCGGGGGCAGGTCCGGCGGCATGACGCTCAACCCCGCCACCTCGCTGCCCCTATCGCTCGCCCTGATCGGCTTTGGCGAGGCGGGCGAGACCTTTGCCAGTGCCGCCGGATGGCGCGCGGGCAACGAACTCAATGCCGGGGCCTGCGATCTGAAGTCCGAGCGACTGGCTCAGGCCCAGACGCTGGGGCTGGGCACGGGCGATGCGCAAGCCGTGCTGAGCGACGCCGATCTGGTGCTGTGCCTTGTCACCGCCGATGAGGCGCTGCCCGCTGCCGTGGCCGCCGCGCCCCTGCTGCCCAAGGGCGCGATCTGGTGCGATGGCAATTCGGTGGCGCCGGGCACCAAGCGCGCCGCCGCCGAGGCCATCGAGAAGGCGGGCGGCATCTATGTCGATATGGCGATTCTGGCGCCGGTGAATCCCGCGCGCCTCGATGTGCCGCTGCTGCTGAGCGGCGCGGCGGCCGACGATGCCGCAAAGCTTCTGGCCCGCGCCGGTTTCCGCAACATCCGCGTGGTGGGTGACGAGGTGGGCCGCGCCAGCGCGATCAAGATGATCCGCTCCGTGATGGTGAAAGGCGTGGAAGCGCTGACCGCCGAGATGATGCTGGGCGCGCAAAAGGCAGGCGTGGTGGATGAGGTTCTTGCCTCGCTCGACGCCAGCGAAAAGCCCAAGCCCTGGGCCGAAAAGGCCGCCTACAACATCGAGCGCATGGTGACTCACGGCGCCCGCCGCGCCGCCGAAATGGAAGAATCGGCCAAGACTTTGGAAGGCCTCGGCATCGAGCCGCTGATGACCACCGGCACGGTGGCCCGCCAGCGCGAGATGGCCGGGCGTAAGGATCGCCTCATCTAATTCCGGTTGCGCGCAAGGCCGACCGACAGGACAGCAATTTCGAAGGGAAGGATAGCAACGTGACTTTGGTGATCGACTGCCACGGGCATTACACCACCGCGCCAGACGCCCATACCGCATGGCGCGACGCGCAAAAGGCCGCCTTCAAGGCTGGTGAGGCGGCCCCCGCCTATCCCGCCATCAGCGACGATGAAATCCGCGAGACGATCGAGAAGAACCAGCTGCGCCTCATCAAGGAGCGCAAGGCCGATCACACGATCTTCAGCCCCCGCGCCTCCACCATGGCGCATCATGTGGGCGACCAGCAGGTGTCGGAAAGCTGGTCGATCCATTGCAACAATCTGATCGCCCGCGTGGTGGAGCTGTTCCCCGAAACCTTCACCGGCGTCTGCCAGCTGCCGCAGAACCCGCAGAGCGATCTGTCGGTCTCGATCAAGGAGCTGCGCCGCTGCGTTGAGGAGCTGGGCTTTATCGGCTGCAACCTCAACCCCGATCCGGGCGGCGGCCACTTCACCAGCCCGCCGCTGACCGACGAATACTGGTTCCCCATGTATGAGGCCATGAGCGAGCTGGACGTGCCCGCCATGATCCACGTTTCGGGCAGCTGCAACCCCGCGCAGCACGCCACCGGCGCCTTCTACATTGCGGCGGACACCATTGCCTTCATGCAGCTGCTGGAAGGCGATCTGTTCAGCCGCTTCCCCAATCTGCGCTTCATCATTCCGCATGGTGGCGGCGCGGTGCCCTATCACTGGGGCCGGTATCGCGGGCTGGCCGACATGCTCAAGAAGCCCGCGCTCGATGGGCATCTGATGAACAATGTGTTCTTCGACACCTGCGTCTATCATCAGCCGGGCATCAACCTGCTCAACGAGGTGATCGAGACCAAGAACATCCTGTTCGGCAGCGAAATGGTCGGCGCGGTGCGTGGCATCGATCCCACCACCGGCCAGTATTTCGACGATACCAAGCGTTATGTCGATGCCCTGCCCGTCACCGATGAGCAGCGCCATGCGATTTTTGAAGGCAATGCCCGCCGCGTTTTCCCGCGTCTGGATGCCAAGCTGAAGGCCATTGGCCATGAGTGACAAGGGCGCGTCTGATACCCCCGAAGATCTGGGCGAGCCCAAGGGTGAAGCCACGGGCGCCATCGGCCCCGTCGGCAATCAGGGCGACATCGCCGAATATCTGGAAGAGCTGGAGGATATCCCCGGCACGCGCGTCTACACCGCCGCGCGCGCCCGCAAGGGCTACTGGCTCAACCAGTTCGCGATGAGCCTGATGAAGGAAGAGAACCGCACCCGCTGGCGCGCCGACGAAAAGGCCTATCTCGATGAGTGGCAGCTTTCGGACGCGGTCAAGCAGGCACTGCTCGACCGCGATTACAACCGCCTGCTCGATCTGGGCGGCAACATCTATTTCCTCGCCAAGGTCTTCTCGACCGACGGGCTCAGCTTCCTTCAGGCGGTCTCCACCATGACCGGCATGAGCGTGGTTGAGTACAAGGCGATGATGGATGCCGGTGGCCGCAGCCCCGAAGGCGTGCGGTCCATCAAAGGAGGTTATTGATATGGCGCGGATTACCGCCGGTGTCGGCTCCAGCCATATCCCCCTGCTGGGTGTGGCGGTCGATCAGGGCAAGACCACGGACGACTATTTCACCCCGATCTTTTCGGGCTATGAGTGGACCAAGGAATGGATCAAGGGCGAAAAGCCCGATGTCATCATTCTGGTCTACAACGATCATGCCTCGGCCTTCGATGCCAACATCATCCCCACCTTCGCCATCGGCACGGGCGAGCGCTACAAGCCCGCCGATGAGGGCTGGGGCCCGCGCGAGGTGCCCGATGTGATCGGCGAGCCCGATCTGGGCTGGCATATCGCCCAGAGTCTGATCCTCGACGAGTTCGACATGACCATCATCAACGAGATGGATGTCGATCATGGCCTCACCGTGCCGCTCTCGATGATGTTCGGCCAGCCCGAGGCGTGGCCGGTGAAGGTCATTCCGCTGGCGGTCAACGTGGTGACTTATCCCGTCCCCACCGGCAACCGCTGCTGGCTGCTGGGCGAGGCGATCCGCCGCGCCGTGGAAAGCTATCCGGAAGATCTCAACGTGCAGATCTGGGGCACGGGCGGCATGAGCCACCAGCTTCAGGGCCCGCGCGCAGGTCTCATCAACGCGGATTGGGACAACACCTTCATGGACGGGCTTGTCGGCACCTCCGACAAGAACCGCACCATCCCCCATATCGAATATCTGCGGGAAACCGGCAGCGAGGGGATCGAGATGGTGATGTGGCTCATCATGCGCGGCGCGCTGGGGGCCGAAACCCGTCTTCTGCACCGTCATTATCACGTGCCATGCAGCAACACGGCCGTCGGCCATATCGTTTTGGAGCCTGTAACATGAGAATCGCAGTCGTTGGCGCCGGTGCTTTCGGTGAAAAGCATATCGATGGCCTGAAGAACATTCCCCACGCCGAAGTGGCCGTGGTGGTCTCCAACTCGCTGGACAGCGCGCAGAAGGTGGCCGACAAATTCGGCATCACCGAGGCCAGCGACAACTATGACGCCGTGTTGCAGCGCGACGACATCGACGCGGTGATTCTGGCCACCCCCACCCAGATGCACGCTTCGCAGGCGATTGCCGCGATGAAGGCGGGCAAGCATGTGCAGGTGGAAATCCCCGTGGCGGACAGCTGGGCCGATGCTCAGGAAGTGCTGCGCGTGCAGCAGGAGACCGGCAAGGTCTGCATGGTGGGCCACACCCGCCGCTTCAACCCCAGCCACCAGTGGGTGAAGAACAAGATCGACGCGGGCGAGTTCAACGTGCTGGCGATGGACGTGGAAACCTTCTTCTTCCGCCGCAAGAACATCAACGCCAAGGGCGAGCCGCGCAGCTGGACCGACCATCTGCTGTGGCACCACGCCGCTCACTCGGTCGATATCTTCCAGTACATGACCGGCGCCAAGGTGGTGAAGGCCAACATCCTGCAGGGCCCCAAGCATCCCGAACTCGGCATCTCGCTCGACCAGTCGATCCAGCTCAAGACCGACAAGGGCCAGATCCTGACGCTGGCGCTTTCGTTCAACAACGATGGCCCGCTGGGCACCTTCTTCCGCTACATCGGCGACACCGGCACCTACATCGCCCGCTACGACGATCTGGTGAACGGCAAGGAAGAGCCCGTCGACGTGTCGGGCGTGGCCGTCTCGATGAACGGCATCGAGCTGCAGGACCGCGAGTTCATCGCCGCCATCACCGAAGGGCGCGAGCCCAACAGCTCGGTCGCCGGCGTGCTTGACTGCTACCGCGTGCTGGGCGAACTGGCCGCCAGTCTGGAAGAGCAGGACGGTTGGTCATGATGCAAGCTGTGGCGGTTGAACGGAATCTGGGGGGCACGGCGCTGCCCCCCATCGGGCTGGGATGCATGTGCCTGTCATGGGCCTATGGCCTGCCACCCTCGACGGAGGAGGGCATCGCGCTGCTCCACCGCGCGATCGATCTGGGATACCGCCACTTCGATACGGCCCGGCTCTATGGGCTGGGCCGTAACGAGATCCTTGTCGGGCAGGCGCTGAAGGGCAAGCGCGACAAGGTCTATCTGGCCAGCAAGATGGGCATCATCGTCGATGATGCCGGTCGCCGCATCGACTGCAAGCCGGAGACCATCCGCGCCGAGGTCGAGAAGAGCCTGACCGCGCTGGAGGTCGATCATATCGACCTCTATTACATGCACCGCCGCGATTTCACCGTACCCATCGAGGAGTCGGTCGGCGCGATGGCCGATCTGATCGCGGAAGGGAAGATCGGCGCCATCGGCCTGTCGGAAATGAGTGCGCAGACGCTGGAAAAGGCCGTGGCCACCCATCCCATCGCCGCAATGCAGACCGAATATTCGCCCTGGACGCGCAATGTCGAAATCGCCGTGCTGGAGGCCACGAAGCGCCTTGGCACCGCGCTGGTCGCCTTTTCGCCGGTGGCGCGCGGCGTGCTGGCCAACGGGCTGCGCGACCCGAATCTGCTGGCGGAAAAGGACATCCGCCGCCCCATGCCGCGTTTCTCGGTGGAGAACTGGCACCAGAATCTGGCGCTGGTCGATGCCTTCAACGTGCTGGCTGAGGAAGCGGGCGTCACCCCCGCGCAGCTGTCGCTGGGCTGGGTGCTGTCACGCGGGGAGCATGTGCATGTCATCCCCGGCACCACCAGCATCGCCCATCTGGAAGAGAATGTCACCCGCGCGGACTGGCGCCCCGATGCGGAGCTCTCGGCCAAGGTCGATGCGCTGATCAACCAGCAGACGGTGGCGGGCGGCCGCTACGACGCCAAGACCCAGACCACCATCGAGACCGAGGAATTCGCCTGAACGGGCGAAACACGGGGTAAACTCGGCTAACATTCTCTGTTCTTGCCGCTTTGTGCCTGTTAGGCAGGCCGTGGGGCAAGACAGGGGATGGTACAACCTACCCGCTCACGCGCCCCATCGGGAGCTAGCCGGGTTTGAGCGATACCATAACATCCAGCCAGACTGATGAGGCCATTCCGGCAACACAACCGGATGTCTCGATCATCATGCCCTGCCTCAACGAGATCGAATCCCTGCCGCATTGCCTCGCCAATGCGCGCGAGGCGGCGCAGGCGATCCACGCCAAATACGGCCTGACCAGCGAAATCCTGATCGCCGACAATGGCTCGACAGACGGCAGCCAGGCCTATGCGCAATCGCAGGGCGCGCGTGTGGTGCCGGTGGCGCGGCGCGGCTATGGCGCGGCGCTGATCGGCGGGTGCGAGGGCGGCCATGGCCGCTATCTGCTGATGGCCGATGCCGACGGCAGCTACAATTTCCTCGACGGCGTGGCGATGATCGGGCGACTGGTGGCGGGCGCGGACCTCTGCATGGGCAGCCGCTTTGCCGGGGGCATCGCCAAGGGCGCCATGCCCTGGAAGAACCGCTACATCGGCAACCCCATCCTGACCGGCGTGCTGAACCTGTTCTTCCGCGCCGGGATCGACGATGCGCATTGCGGCATCCGCGCCATCACCAAGCAAGCCTTTCTGGCTTGCGGCCTGTCGTCCACCGGCATGGAATTCGCCAGCGAGATGGTGATCAAATCCACCCTGCTGGGCCAGCGCATCGAGCAGGTGCCGGCCACCCTCGGCCCCGACCTGCGCGACCGAGCGCCCCATCTGCGCCCATGGCGCGATGGCTGGCGCCACTTGCGCTATCTGCTGATGCTCAGCCCGACATGGGTTTTCGGCGTGCCCGCGCTGCTGGCGCTGCTCGCCGGACTGGTGCTGATGGGTGGGGCGGGCACAGAATTCTTCCGCCCCAACACCCTTCCCCAGATCGGCAGCTACTGGACCCTGCTGGGCGGAGCATTGGTGGCGATGGGGCATCTGGCCTTGCTGATGGCGGTGGCCACCCATCTCTATTCCATCCGTCAGGGCTATCGCCGCGCCACATGGGTCACGGGCATGGTCAATGGGGTAGCCAGTCTGGAAAGCATGCTGCTGGCAGGGTTGGGGCTGATGGCGTTGGGCGCGCTGGCGCTGGCGCTGGTGGCCTACGGCTGGGTCGCGCGTGAATATCAGGCGGCTTCCTCGCTATGGCCGGCGGCCATGGGCGTGATGCTGGTGCAGCTTGGGCTGCAGAACGCCCTGGGTGGTTTCCTGATGGCAATCATGGCCGGGCATGAGGCGCGCTTTTTCACCGGTCTGAAATGACTCCCTGGCTCAGTGTCATCCTGCCGATCCACAAGGGCGCAGCCTTTCTGGATGCAACCCTGACCAGCGCGGCGGCGGGCGATTGCTCGGGCATGGAATTCCTGTTCTATGATTCCGGCCAGGATGGCGGCGCTTCGCACGCCATCGCCATGCGCCATGCCGACCGTCTGAACATTATATGGACCGATACCCCCGAAACTGGCCCATGGACGGCTAAAATCAACCGGGGCGTGGCACAGGCGCGCGGGGCTCATATCACCATGCTGCATCAAGACGATCTGTGGCTGGCCGGGCATCACCGGGCGCTGGCGGACACCGTGAAGACGATGGGCGATGCGGCGCTGTCCATCGGCCCTTCACGCCTGATCGGCTCTCGAGGGCAGAATGTCGGGCCGTGGCGCATGCCTTTCACGCCCGGGCGGCACAAGGGCCGCGACCTTGCAGCCACGCTGATCGTGCAGAACACCATTGCCGTGCCCTCGCCGATCTTTCGCCGCGACACGTTTCTGGCTGTGGGCGGCATGGACGATGCGTTGTGGTACACCGCCGACTGGGATCTTTATCTGAAACTGGCGCTGGCGGGCGATGTGCTGGTGCGTGACGGAGCGACCACCGGCTTTCGCCTGCATGGCCAGTCGCTGACCATGACCGGCAGCCGCGACATTGCCGATTTCCGCGCCCAAAACCAATTTGTGCTGGACCGCCATCTGCCCGCCCTGCGCCCCCTGCCCAAGGGAGGCGAGGCCCGGGCGATGGCTTCGGTGGCGGTCAATTGCGCCTTGGCCGAGGCATCGCGTGGCCGTCCCGGTGGATTGGCGCGGGCGATAGCTCAGGTTGCGACGTTGGGCCCGGCGGGCTGGCGACGCTTCTTGCGTGAAACCAGCCTGTATGACCGGGTGGCGGCGCGCGTGCGGCTCAAGCTTGCGGGAGATATGTGAGATGGCAATAGGCGCGCTGGTCCGACGGGCGTTCGGGCGGCATGAAAGGCGTGTGTCCGAACTGTGGCGGGCGATGTTCCTCGATCTGGCGGACTGGACCCAGCTTGTGGCGCGCTGGCAGCCGGCGCCCGCCCGCGTGTTGGAACTGGGGTGTGGCGAGGGCTACAGCACCGAGCGCCTTGTGGCGACCTTTCCCGGCGCGGCGATCGAAGCGATCGATGTCGCCGAAACCATCGGCCGGCTTTACGCCGGGCCGCCGGGTCGCGTCCGCTTCCGTAAGATGTATGCCGAGGAGCTGGCCAAGGAGATGCCCGGCGCCTTCGATCTGATCGTGCTGTCCGATGTGCTGCACCATGTGCCGGCCGGTGCGCGGTCATCCCTGCTGGCGGCGATCCGCGGCTTGATGGCCCCCGGCGGCGTTCTGGCCTTCAAGGACTGGCACCGCGATACCACGCCGATGACCTGGATGGTTTGGGGCTCGGATCGTTTCCTGACCGGTGACCGGGTTGCCTATCTGACCCGAAGCGAGGCGCGGCGCGTGCTGGAGGAGGCATTCGGCGCAGGATGCATCACCGACGAGGCGGCCATTGCCCCATGGTCGAACAACTATGCCTTTCGCATCGTTCCGGAAACCGGCACGGCACCATGAAGCTGTATGCCGCCGCCCGACGCCTGACCCACTTCGAGCCCATGCGCTATCTGGGTGTGGGCGCGGTGGTGACAGTGCTCAACAACATCGTGCTGATCGGCGGGGACCGGGCCGGGCTGGGCTATGGGCCGCTCATGGCGCTCAGCTGGTTTGTGGGTGGTACGGCGGGCTATCTGCTGCATGCGCGGCATACGTTTCGCCGGGCGCATGGCTGGGGCGCCTATGCGCGCTTCATGGCCGGAGTGGCGCTGGGCGTGCCCCTGGCGCTGGCGATGCTGGCGGGGCTGAAATCGGGGCTGGGCCTGCCGATGTGGGTGGCCGCGCCTACAGCCACAGTGGGTATGCTGGCTTATAATTACCTTAGCGCGCGGCTGGCGATCGTCTGGCGGGCGTGGCTCGGGCGATCGGCTTGAAGTCAGTTCTGAAGCAGGAAAAGTAAGATGCGAGGGCCATCGCCCTCGCGCTCCCTTTCGTTGTCGGCGTTGCGCATCGGATGCGGCCAAGGCGCCTGGATCGCCGCGCCGCAGGCAGGATGATGATTGAAAGCCCGCGGCGCCCAAAGTGGTGCAGGTGGATAGTCTGAGCGCAACAATTGGGCGCCAC
>NZ_BCZE01000041.1 GCF_001598555.1 Novosphingobium rosa NBRC 15208 | reverse complement strand
CCAAAACTCAATCCGCCGCAATCGGCCCCGAAGGCGGCGCGGGTCGGCGGGTGAACCACACCAGCCCCATCATCACCAGCGAGCCGATGCCGCTGACCCAGAAGATGTCGATGGACGACAGCACGAAGGCCTGATGGATCAGTTCCTGCGTCATCACGCCCAGCCCGTGAGCATGATCGATCCCCATCGCCTGCATATGGCTGACCGAGGCTTCATAAGCCGGGTTGCCCGGATTGGCGGCTTCGGCAAGGCGGCTTTGGTGGAAGGTTTCGCGCCGGTCCCAGAAGGTGGTGGTGGCGCTGGCGGCAAAGCCGCCACCGGTGATGCGCGCGAAGTTCACCAGACCGGTGGCGGCCGGGATGCGGTGGGGCGGCAGCTTGTCGAGGCAGATGGTGACCATGGAGATGAAGAAGACCCCCATCGCCAGCCCCTGCACCAGAATCGGCAGGATATAATGCCAGAGGTCGGTGTCCGATGTGTAGCCGGTGCGCATCAGGAAGGAGACGCCGAAAGCGCCCAGCGAGAAGCTCGCCAGCCAGCGGATGTCGATCTTGTTCGACAGGCGCGCGTTCAGCGGCGAGATCAGCACCGAAACCACGCCGGCGGGCGCTGCCACCAGCCCGGCCCATGTCGCGGTGTAGCCTTGCTCCCTTTGCAGCCACAGCGGCATCAGCAGATTGTTGGCGAAGAAGCAGGCATAGCCCAGCGTGAAGCACAATGTGCCCAGCGCGAAGTTGCGGCCTTTGAACAGGGAGAGATCGACCGCCGGGTTCTCCTCGGTCAGCTCCCAGATCAGCCAGCCGATAAAGCTGATGCCCGAGATGATCGCCATGGCGACGATCATGTGGTTGTTGAACCAGTCGCGGTCATTGCCAAGGTCCAGCACCACCTGCAGCGTGCCGACCCATGTGATCAGCAGCGCCAGCCCGACGATATCGATGGGCAGCTTCATGGGCGCCGTGTTGTAGGGGCGCATCTTGGGGATGAGCACGGCCACGGTGAGGAAGCCGATCGGCACGTTGATCAGGAAGATCCAGCCCCAGTGATAGTGGTCCGAGATATAGCCGCCCAAAATGGGGCCCATCACCGGGCCGATCAGCGCGGTCATCGACCAGAGCGAAAGGGCCTGCCCACGCTTTTCGGGCGGGAACACCGCCATCAGCAGCGCCTGGCTGCCCGGGATCATCGGGCCGGAGACCGCGCCCTGAATCAGGCGGAAGATCACCAGCGAGGGCAGCGACCAGGCCAGACCACACAGCGCCGAGGCGATGGTGAACAGCGTGACGCTGGTGATGAAGGTGGTCACCACGCCGAAGCGGCGCATCAGCCAGCCGGTCAGCGGCACGGTGACGCCATTGGCCATGGCGAAGGCGGTGATGACCCATGTGGCGGTGTCACTGCTCTCGCCAAGGTTGCCGGCGATGGTTTGCAGCGAAACGTTGGCGATGGTGGAATCGAGCACCTGCATGAAGGTGCCCAGCGCCAGCGCCAGCGCCACCATGGTCAGCTCCAGCCCGTGGAGGGGCGGCGGAGCGGCGTCTTCGCTCATTTGGCCGCGCCGCCGTTGGCCGCGATGATCTGGTGGATGCGGGCTTCCACTTCAGGATTGGCCTGATCGGTCTGCTGCACCGAGAGCTTGTTGGCGACAGCGGCGGCCACCGGCGTGCCGGAGGTGTCGCGCGTGTCGACATCCACTGTCACCGACAGGCCGATGCGCAGCGGAGTCCTGGCCAGCTCGTTCGGGTCAAGCCCGATGCGGACGGGCAGGCGTTGCACGATCTTGATCCAGTTGCCGCTGGCGTTCTGGGCCGGCAGCAGGGCAAAGGCGCTGCCCGAGCCCGCCGACAGGCCGATCACCTTGCCGTGGAAGGTCACCTTCTTGCCATAGGCGTCCGAATGCAGCGTGACGGGCTGGCCGACGCGGATATCGGCCAGCTGGGTTTCGCGGAAGTTGGCGTCGACCCAGACCTTGTTGAGCGGCACCACCGCCATCAGCGGCGTGCCCGGCCCGACCTGCTGGCCCAGCTGCACCGAGCGTTGCGCCACCACGCCATCGACCGGCGCGGAGAGCCGCAAGTGGCCCTGCGCGATGGCCATGCGCCGCACCTGGGCGATGGCGGCCAGCACCTGTGGGTTATGCGCCACATCGGCGCCCTGCACGGCGGAGAGCGCATTGGCCTTGTGGCTTTGCGCCAATGCCAGTCCGGCCTGAGCGGTGCGGATGGCGTCGGCCGCGTGGGCGGCTTCTTCGCCCGAGACGGCGCCCTGCTTCACCGCCTCCTGACGGCGGGCAAGGTCGCTTTTCGCGGTGGCGAGGGCGGCCTGAGCGCGGGCGATCTCGGCATCGGCCTCATCCACCTGCGTAAAGCCGCCGCGCACGCCGCGCACGGCCTTGGCCAGATCGGCCTCGGCGGCGGCCATCTGCGCGCCCACCAGCGCCGGGTCGAAATCGACCAGCGGCTCGCCCGCCTTCACGCTCTGGGTGTTGTCGGCGTGGAGGGCGATGACGGTGCCCTGCTCGCGCGCGGTCACCTGCACGATATCGCCCGCGACATAGGCGTCGTCGGTCTCTTCGCTGGCGGGGGCGAAGAACAGCGTGTAGCCGCCCCAGACGACCCCGGCGATCACCACGGCGGCGCCCAGCAGCAGCAGGCCGCGCTTGCGGGTAGTTTTGGCGGAAGACTGCGTGGTTTCGTCACTCACAGGGTTGGCCCCTTTATGGATTTGGTCTGAACGGTTGAGAGGGCGGGCGCCCTGTTATGGGTTGGCTTTTGGGGCGGGCGTGTCGGGGATCGGCGTAAAGCCGCCGCCCATCGCCACCACCAGCTGCACGCGCGCCGACAGGCCATCGGCGGCCAGACCCGTCTGGGCCTGACGCGCGGTCAGCAGGCGCTGCGCGGAGGACAGCGTGTCGAAGCGCGTGCCGAGGCCGCTGCGCAACCGCACCTGATCGAGCCGCTGGGTCTGTTCCAGCCCCGCGACCACGCGGCCCTGCTCCTCCAGATCGGCCTTGTTGGTGGTCACGGTGGAGAGGGCGTCGGCGGCTTCCTTCACCGCTTTCACCACCGCCTCATTGTATTGCGCGATCGAGATATCCACACCGGTGACCGAGGCGCGATAGTTGGCGCGCAGCGCGCCGCCCTCGAAGATGGGCAGATGGATCGCCGGGCCACCGCCGCCGGTCATCGCCTCCGGGGTGAGCAGATGGGCAAGGCCCAGCGCGCTGGTGCCGATAAAGGCCTGCAGGTTCACATCGGGATAGAAGGAGGCGCGCGAATATTTCACCCCGCCTTGCGCCATCTCCACATGGGCGAGGGCCGAGGCGATGTCCGCGCGGCGGACCAGCATGTCGATCGGCAGAGCGTCCGGCACGGGCAGGGCGCTGTCGAAGCGCAGCGTCGCGGGCTGGATCGTGGCGTAATAATCCGCCCCGCGCCCGGCCAGGGCGGCCAGCGCATGAACAGCCATCAGCCGCTGCCCCTCGGCGCGGGTCTGGGCCTGCTGCGCCTCGGCCAGCAGGGTGCGGGCGGCGGCCATGTCCAGTTCACTGGCCAGCTTCGAATTGACCCGCGCCTGCGTGAGATCGAGCTGCTTCTGCCGCGCCGCTACGAAATCGACCGACAATTGGGTCAGCGCCTCGGCCCGCGCCAGATTGACATAGGCCTGCGTCACCGCGCCCGACAGCGCAACCCGTGCCGCCGCCACATCCAGCGCCGATCCGCGCGCGAAGGTTTTCGCGATGCCGATCAGCGCCTTCTGCTTGCCCGCCAGATCGAGCGACCAGGAGAGATCCGCCTCCAGATTGTTCATCGAATTCCACGATCCGCCCAGCGGCGCCGGATAGATCGAGCGGTTGGAAAAACGTTCCTCGGTGAAGGAGCCCTGCGCGCTGACATGCGGCAGCAGCCCGGCCCTGGTGTAGCGGATCGCGCTCTGCGCCAGATCGATGCGCGCCATGGCCTGCTCCAGCGTGGGGCTGCCCGCCAGCGCATCGCCCATGATGCGGTTGAGCTGCGGATCATCCAGCGCGGTCCACCAGTCAGGGGCGATGGTGGCGGCCTCGGGCCCGGCCAGCCCCATGCTTGGGGCGTCGGCGACTTTGAGCTTGGGCTGGTCATGCGGCACCGCCGCGCAGGCGGCCAGCAACATGACGCCCGCCAGCGCGGTGAGGGGCCGCAGGCTGGCGGGCGTTGCCCGGGCCACGGGGGGAAGGCCGGCCCGGCGCGAGTGTGGATCGGTCATCAACACGGGTTTCCGTTTGTCAGGCGACGGCAGGACGCTCAGCCGCGTGCGCCACGTGAAGGGGGGAGTGAGGCGCAATGTTCCTATAGGAGATGGAACGAAGGATGATTATCCCCCACGGCGTCATAATAGAAATGATATTTGTTCACCAATCACGGTGGGAAGAAGGACAATGCGAGGGCGCAGTCTTGGGTTGACCGCATCTCTCGAAAGAAATGCCCCGGGCCCTCGCGCCGCAATAAGGTCTTCCGACGAGATGGCTGTGGCTCCGAAATCATGCGCCCAGTCTCTCCATCCGCGAAGGCAATTGCGCCGCAGGCAGTAATCCTTTGTACGATGGGTTGTTCCCCGAGGCTTTCATGCCCGCCGCGCCGCAATCCGGGCGCAAGGCCGAACCCGATGCGCAACGTGGACACTCTAAGGGAGCGCGAGGGTCATGACCCTCGCATCGCCCCTTCCTAGTTCCCTTTACGCGCCTGATTGACCAACACCTCATGCGCCAGCCGCTCCTGTAGGAAATCCAGCAGCACCCGCACGCGCGCCGGTCGCGCCCGGCCCGGAGGCGTCACCAGATAGAGCGGGCGGGGCGGCACGCTCCATTCGGGCAGCAGCTCGATCAGGCGGCCGTCTTTCAGGTGAGGCATGATGAAGTAATCGGCCATCACCCCGATCCCGATGCCGCTGAGCAGCGCCGGGATCATGGCGTCGGCATTGTTGGCGCGGAAGCGCGGTTGCACGCGGATGCTGATGGGGTCGCTATTGGCGGCGGCGTTCTGGTGCGCGAAGGTCCATTCGGTGGGATCGGGGATATGGCTGGCGACGATGGTGGGGTAGCGGGCCAGATCCTCTGGCCCCTCGGGCATGCCGAGGCGCTCGATCAGGCTGGGCGCGGCGACGAGCGGGCGGCGCAGGGTCCACAGGCGCGTGGCGTGCAGGGTGGAGGCGCTGACGACCTCCAGCTGCACCGCCGCATCGAAGCCTTCCGCCACGATATCGACCTGGCTTTCGGTGAGGACCAGATCGACCTCGATGTCGGGGTAGCGCTCCATGAAGTCGGGCAAGGCGGGGGCGATGATCTCGATGCCCATGGCGCTGAGGGTGGCGAGGCGCACGAGGCCGCGCGGGGAGACGGCCTCCTCGATGATGTCGGCCTCGATGGCGGCCCCGTCGGAGAGGATGCGGGTGGCGCGGGCGAGCGAGAGGCGGCCGCTTTCGGTCAGCGTAAGCTTGCGGGTGGTGCGCTGGAAAAGGTTGGTGCGCATCCGCGCCTCCAGCCGCGCGACGGCCTTGGAGACGGTGGTCTTGGCCAGCCCCAGCTCTTCCGCGGCGCGCGAGAAGCTGCCGCGCTGGGCGACCTTGGCGAAAATGGCCCAGCCTTCGAAATCGGGGAGAGTGGACATGGGGGCCTGCCTAGCATGGCATCCCTTGTCCGTCCTGTCGCAATTTGCTTGGCGGGTGGGGTGTGTTGCCCTAGGATGACACCTTGCCAAGGGCCTTGCCCATGCACACGTTGATCCAAGGATGCGACCATGTTCGATTTCCTGCGCAAACAGTTCATTGATGTCATCGAATGGCATGAAAGCCCGGGTCAGGTGGCCTGGCGCGTGCCCTTCGAGGGGCATGAGATCAAGAATGGCGCGCAGCTGACGGTGCGCGACGGCCAGATCGCCGCCTTCATGAACGAGGGCCAGCTGGGCGACTATTTCGGCCCCGGCCTGCACACGCTGGAAACCGGCAATCTGCCGGTGCTGACCAGCCTGATGAACTGGGACAAGGGCTTCAACTCGCCTTTCAAGTCCGATGTGGTCTTCGTCAGCCTGAAGGAGCAGGCCGGGCTGAAATGGGGCACGCCCCAGCCGGTGACGGTGCGCGATGCGGAGTTTGGCGCGATCCGTCTGCGCGCTTTTGGCAGCTATTCCTTCAAGGTCGGCGATCTCAAGCTGTTCCTCGACCGTGTGCTCGGCACCACCACGGAGGTCTGGGCGCAGGGGCTGGAGAACCAGTTGCGCTCGGCCATTGTGACCGCGATGGCCACGGCCCTGGGCGGCGGAGGCATTCCCTTCCTCGATCTGGCGGCCAATCAACAGAAGCTGTCGGATGCAATCAAGCTGGAGGTCGACAAGGCCTTTGCGCAATGGGGTCTGGTCTGCCTGACCTTCTATGTCGAAAGCGTGTCGCTGCCCGATGAGGTGCAGGCGCATCTCGACAAGGGTTCGTCCATGCGCGTGCTGGGCGACATCGGCAGCTACACCCGCTTTCAGGCGGCCGAGGCGATCGAGGCCGCTGCCGCCAGCGATGGCGGCGTGGCGGGGATCGGCGCCGGGGCTGCGGCGGCTGCCGCGCTGGGCGGGGCCATGAGCGCCAGCCTCGGGCAGGCCTCTGCTGCGCCAGCGGAAGACCCCTTCGCCCTGCTGGAAAAGCTGCACAAGCTGCTGACCATTGGCGCGATCAGTCAGGAAGAGTTCGACGGCAAGAAGGCCGAAATCCTGTCGCGCGTAAAGTAACAGGCGAGCATGTCCGAGCTTCTCTGCCCGCAATGCGGCGCTCCGGTGCCGTTGCGCAGCGCCGCCATGCCCTATGCCGTCTGCGGCCATTGCCAGAGCGTGATCCTGCGCGAAGGCGATGAAGCGACCCGCATCGGCGAGGCCGCCAGCCTGCCGTTCGATGTCTCGCCCGTCGAACTGGGCATGCGGGGCACGGCCCCTGATGGCGCGCCTTTCTCGGTGGCCGGGCGCGTGCGCTGGGGGTGGGACGATGGCGCGTGGAACGAATGGCTGCTGGCTTTGCCGAATGGCGGCCACGCCTGGCTGGGCGAGGCGATGGGGCAGTTTCAATATCTCACCGAGCGCAAGGACCTGCTCGATCACCCGCTGCTGCGCGATGTCGCGGCGGGCGGTTCCTTGCCGCTCGGCGCGGTGATCGAATTGGACAGGCGCATCTTCACCGCCAGTGATGTGAAGCGCGCCACCTGCCTTGGCGGCGAGGGCGATCTGCCTTTCGCCACCCCTATCGGTCTGGCCATCGACAGCATCGACTTTCGTGAACCCATGGGCGCGGCGCTCTCGATCCAGCGCGATCCCGATGGCGTCTCGGCCTATGTCGGGGCTTATATCGATCTGGCGGCGCTCAAACCCAGGGGCCTGCGCCGGATCGAGGGCTGGACCCTGCCGGAGAGTCTTGGAGAGGCTGGCCGGTGACCGACCCGCAAAAACAGCAGGCCGCCCCCACGTCGGCACGCGCCATCACCTGCCCTTCCTGCGGGGGCAGCATCGGCATCAAGGCGGCGGGTTATACGGTGTCGGTGGCCTGCCTCTATTGCGGCACGGTGCTGGATGTCGCCGGCGACAATGTGCGCGTCATCGCCGAATACCATCAGGCGGTGGCCAAGCTCGACATTCCGCTGGGCACGCGCGGCGCCTTGTTCGGCGTGGAATGGGAAGCCATCGGCTGGCTGGAGCGCTCGGGCGCGGGGGCGGCGTGGCAGGAGTATCTGCTCTTCAACCCTTACGCGGGCTATCGCTGGCTGGTGCTGAGCGAGGGCCAGTGGCAGTTCGGCACCATGCTGACCGACCGGCCCGAAACCGTCTCCAATGAGACCGTGGTGTGGCGCGGCAACCCTTACGAACTGGATGACGAACCTTATCGCATCGTAACCCGGCGGGTTCTGGGCGAGTTCTACTGGCGGGTGCGGGCGGGCGATCAGGTCGATGCCGCGAGTTTCGCGCGCGGGCAGGAGCAACTTTCCTGCGAATGGAACCCGCAAGAAACCCAGTGGACCCAGATGGTGCCCATCGCCGGGCGCAAGGTGGGCGAGGCGTTCGGGCTGACGGGCAAGCCGGGGCCCAAAGGCAAGGGCGGAACCAAGCCTGCCCCCGGTCCCCCGCCGGGCGGTTACAAGGGCTGGTCGGACCGGCCTTTCTCGCTCAAGGGCGATGTGCGGCGGATGTTCGGCTGGGGGCTGGCCGCGCTGGTGGTGATGCTGGCGGTGATGGCCACGCTCTCGGGCGACCGCGCGGGCATATCGGGCACGATGGTGGTGGTGATCGATGGCCCGGTGGCGCGCGGCGAATATGGCCCGGTCACCGTCACACGCGCCAGCCAGATGCTCACCATTCATCTGGACGGGCCCGGACTGATCAACGAATGGGCGGATATGAAGCTGTCGCTGGTCAACCGCGCCACGCATCAGGCGATCCCCGGCGTCGCCACGCTGGAAAGCTACAGCGGATCGGATTCGGATGGCAGCTGGACCAGCGGCGATCATGCGGCCACGCTGCATCTCTATGATGTGCCGCGCGGCAGCTACAATCTGCTGATCGAGGGGCAGGGGCATAGCTGGCATGATCCCAACGATCCTTCTTCGGCGCAGTCCACGGTGCTGACTCCGGCGCTGTTGCCCGGTCTGCTGCCTGACTCCGGCAAGCCTTTCGGGGCGGATGAAAAGCTGCTCAAGGCCGAGGAGGTTACCTTTGCCGTGGAGGATGGCGGGGTGGACTGGCCGCTGTGGTGGACCTGCGCCGTGCTGATCATGGGCGTGCCCTGCGTGATCCTGATCATTCGCGTCAGCAGGGGAGGGCGCCGATGAGCCAGCGCATGATCCTGTTCTTCCTGTGGTGCGCACTGCTGGTGCTGGGCTCCGGCGCGGCGGCGTGGACGGGCTGGTCGCCTTACAGCGACGACGATGGCGGGGCGCGCAGTGGCCCGCATGGCGGGGGCAGCCATGGCGGCTATTATGGCGGCCATTGGTACGGCCCGATGCATAAGTGAAACCATGAGCGTTTTTTCCGATGATGAGGCGCCTGCTCCGGCGTCCGATAGCCCCGTTCCTGCCGAGGGCTGGTCGCGCACCCATGCCGCGATCCTGCTGCTTTCCGTGCTGGTGGTGGCGACCTGCGGGCTGATCTACGAACTGCTGGCGAGCACGCTGGCCAGCTATCTGCTGGGCGACAGCGTCACCCAATTCTCGACGGTGATCGGCACCTATCTGTTCGCCATGGGGGTGGGCAGCTACCTCTCGCGCTTCGTGCGGGGCGACGAGCTGGGCACCTTTATCCGCGTCGAGGTGATGATCGCCATGCTGGGCGGGTGGAGCGCGGCGGGGCTGTTTCTGGCCTATCCGCTGGCGGATGATTTCCGGCTGCTGCTCTATGCGCTGGTGCTGCTGATCGGCATGCTGGTCGGCTTGGAGATCCCGCTGCTGATCCGCATTCTGCGCGGGCGCTTCGCCTTTCGCGAGCTTGTGTCGAACGTGCTGACCTATGATTATGTCGGCGCGCTGATTGCCTCGCTGGCGTTCCCGCTGTTTCTGGTGCCGCATCTGGGGATGATCCGCACGGGGATGGTGTTCGGCCTCGCCAATGTGGCGGTGGCGATTGCCCTGTTGCTGGTGCTGCGCGAACAAAGGCGCGTGGGCGGCGATCTGCTGGCCTCAGCCCTGGTGGCGGTCAGCCTGATCGTTGGCCTGTGTCTGGCCGAGCGCATCCAGCGCTATTCCGAAGTCGCCTATTATGGCGAAGGGGTGATCCATGCCCGCTCCACGCCCTATCAGCGCATCGTGCTGACGCGGCGCGGGGGCGAGTTGCGGCTCTATCTCAACGGCAATCTGCAATTCTCCTCGCGCGACGAATACCGCTATCACGAGGCGCTGGTCTGGCCGGTGCTGGGCCGGGTTGCCGCGCCGCGCCATGTGCTGATCCTGGGCGGCGGCGACGGCCTTGCCGCGCGCGAGGTGCTGAAGGACAAGAGCGTCCAGCATATCGATCTGGTCGATCTGGACCCGGAGATGACCCGCATGTTCCGCCAGACAGCGCAGCTTGTGGCACTCAACCGTGGATCGCTGTCGGACCCGCGGCTGAGCGTGACCAATGCCGATGCCTTCCGCTGGGTGAGGCAGGCGCGCGGGTCTTACGATGCGGTGCTGATCGATTTCCCCGATCCCACCGAATATTCGCTGGGGAAGCTCTACACCGAAAGCTTTTATCGGGAAGTGTCGCGCCTGCTGGCCCCCGATGGGGTGATGGTGGTGCAGTCGACCTCGCCTTTGGTCGCGCCGCGTTCCTATTGGACGGTGGCCAGCACCTTGGAGGCCTCGGGTCTGGCCGCGCGGGGCTACCATGTTTATGTCCCCAGCTTTGGCGAGTGGGGCTATACGCTGGCGGCGCATGATCCGGCGCGGCTGGCCAGCGCGGCGGTGCTGCCTGCAGGCCTCAAATTCCTGACGCCCGCCGCGGAAAGGCTGATGTTCGATTTCCCCCCCGATATGGCCCGCCGCGCCACGCCCGTGAACCGGCTGGACAATCAGGCTCTGGTGCGCAGCTTTTCGGAAGAATGGTCGCATTATGAAGGTTGAGGCATGACCCTCGATATTGGCCGTCGCGGCGTGCTGGCCGGAGGATTGGCGGCCAGCCTCGCCGGATGCGCGGGCGAGGGGGACAAGAGGTGGCCGGGTAAGCTGCTGGGCGCGGATTTCGATCGTGGCCATGCCTTGCGCGATCTCGATCCGGCGCGGGCTTTGGCGGAAACGGGCCCGGAAGAACGTGTCGGTGTGCTGATCGCGGGCGGCGGCGTGGCCGGGCTCGCCACCGGCTGGCGACTGGCCGAAGCCGGTTTCGACAATTTTACCCTGCTGGAGCTGGAAGACGAGCCCGGCGGCAATGCGCGCGGCGGGGCCAACACGGTCAGCGCCTTTCCATGGGGCGCGCATTACCTTCCGATCCCCAACCGGGAGGCCAAGGCGCTGATCCATATGCTGAAGCAATTTGGCATGATCATCGGCGAGGAAGGCGGCGCCCCGCTCTACGACCCCTACCAGATCTGCGCCGATCTGGAGGAACGCTTGTTCTGGCAAGGAGCATGGCAGGAAGGGCTCTACCCCGCCACCGGCCTTTCGGCGGATGACAGCGCCCAGCGCGACCGTTTCAGCGCGGCCATGGCGGCTTTCTCCAGGGCGACAGGCAGGGATGGCCGCCCGGCTTTCGCCAGCCCCATGGCGCTCTCCAGCCGGGATGAAACCTACACCGCGCTGGATGGCGGCACCTTCGCCGCATGGCTGGACCAGCAGCATTTCACCAGCGGGCCCTTGCGCGCCTATATCCGCTATTGCTGCCGCGACGACTACGGGGCCGAGCTGGAGCATGTCTCGGCATGGGCGGGCATCCGCTATTTCGCCTGCCGCCGGGGCTGGGCCGCGCGCAACGTCAGCGACCGCGAACTGGTCTGGCCCGAGGGCAACACGCGCCTCTCACACGACATGGCCAAGCGCATCGCCCCGCATATCTGCCCCGCGCAGAGCCTTGTTCATGCCGCGCCGCAAGAGGGGGGCGGCGTGCTGGCGCTGGCCTATGACCACAAGGCCAAGGCCCTGCGCCGCTACCGCGCCGATGCGCTGGTGCTGGCCATGCCGCAGTTTGTGGCCCGCCATCTGGTGGCGGGGATCAGCGCGCAGGGCCTGACCTATGCGCCCTGGGTGGTGGCCAACATCACCACCTCACGCTGCCCAGAGGGGCCGGGGGTGCCGCTGGCATGGGACAATGTGTCCGCAGCCTCGGACCATCTGGGCTATGTGGTGGCCACGCATCAGACCGCCTCCGGCGCCGATGGGCCCACGGTGCTGACATGGTACACGGCGCTGTCTCAGGGCAAGCCGGAAGACCAGCGCCGCATGATGCTCACCCGCCCGCTGGCCGAATGGCAGCGCCTGATCGCCGCCGATCTGCTGGCCATGAACCCCGATCTGACAGGCGCGATCCAGAGCATCGATGTCTGGCGCTGGGGCCATGCCATGATCCGCCCCACGCCCGGCTTCCTCACCAACCCGGCGCGGCTGGCGGGCGAAGCGCTGTCTGGCCCGGTGTTCCACGCCCATTCGGACATCTCCGGCCTGTCGCTGTTCGAGGAAGCGCATTATCGCGGGGTGCTGGCCGCCGAAGCCACCCTGTCTTTCCTCGATACGCCTTACGAGAGCCTGCTGTGAACGCCCCCCATCACCCAGCCAAAGGCGTCCATCTGATCGCCGATCTGGAGGGCGGCGCTGCTGCCGCCCTGTCCGACCCGGCCCTGATCGAGCGCGTGCTGCGCGCGGCGGCAGAGGCGGCCAGGGTGCATGTGCTGGCGCTCAATCTCCACCATTTCGGGCCGGAGCAGGGCGTGACCGGCGTGGCCCTGCTGGCGGAATCCCACATCTCGATCCACAGCTGGCCCGAGGAAGGCGTGGCCGCCATCGACATCTTCGTCTGCGGCGAGGGCGCGGACGCCTGGGCCGCCCTCCACGCTATCGAGGAAGGGTTGGCGATGCGCTCTGCCCATGCGCAGGCGATCCCGCGGCTGGGCGCCCGCCCGCATGCGACGGATTGATCGTTTACGGTTTGCTGTCATACGCCTGTCATGCTGATGCCGCTTGGCGTTGGTTCGATGGGGTGAAGAGGGGCCAGTGGCGGCACTAAGGGATCGATTGAGGCTGGCGCGGGCCGCGCTGGGGCTGCTGGGGCTGCTCGCCATCGGTTGGCCATGGCTGCTGCTGCCGGCCGGAATGCGCATCGGGCGGTGGCCCGCCGTGCTGGCGTGGCGCTGCCTGCTCGGCGGCTTCAACATCCGCATCGAGATGCATGGCACGCCCATGCCCGGCGCGCTGATCGTCGCCAACCATGTCTCATGGAGCGATATCCCTGTCTTCGGTCGCGCGGTGGATGCCGGTTTCGTCGCCAAGGATGACGTGGCCGGATGGCCGGTGATCGGCCGCCTCACCGCCGCCTATGGCTGCCTCTTTGTCTCCCGCGAGGCGCGCGGCAAGGCAGGCGAGCAGGCAGGCGCGCTGGCGGCGTTGCTGTCGCACGGCCGCAGCCTGATCCTCTTTCCCGAGGGCACCACCGGCGAGGGCGACACCTGCCTGCCCTTCCGTTCCAGCCTCTTTGCGCTGATCCCGCCCGGCACGCCCGTGCAGCCGGTGACCCTGCGCTATTACCACGCGGACGGCTCGCCGCTGGATGCCGCCGAGCGCCGCGCGGTGTCATGGATCGGCGACGATGAGCTGGCGCCCCATGCGCTGGCTCTGGCCAAGCGCGACGGTTTGGTGGCGAGGCTGTGGTTCGATGAACCCATCCCCGCCGGGGAGCGCAAGGCTTTGACCAAGGCCTGTTTCGGGGTGATTGAAAGTCGGTTGGAAGAAAGCAGAAAATAAAGAAGATGCGAGGGGGTTACCCCCTCACGCTTCCATTCAGTCTTCCGGCGATGGGGCGGTGGTTCCGCACCCTTGCGCTCAACCTCTCCACCTGCGCAACGGAAAGGCGCCGCAGGCAGAGAAGCCTCGGCGCCTTGTGATAGCTGGGAATCTTAAAGCCTGCGGCGCGGCGTACTTAGCCCTATTGCCGAACCCGAAGCGCAACGAAGACATTAAAGGGAGCGCGAGGGCGATGGCCCTCGCATTTATCCCTTCAAACCTTCTTCAGGCCGCAACACTAAACCGCGATGCATACCGCCCGGCGATGGCTTCCACCGGCATCAGCACGCAGACGTCCACGGTGTTGAAAGCGCGATCGATATAGGCGCCGTCACCGAACTGCGCGCCCACCCGCATATAGCCCTTCACCAGCGGCGGCAGCAGGAACAGCGCGCGGCGCTCGTCATAGCTGCCGCGCGGCAGGCGCTCCAGAGCCACGCCGTCCTTCACCACCGGGCGGCATTCGGCGGGCGCGAGGTGGTGGTGGGCGAGGCACGACAGCGCCTCGGCATGGGCATCGGGGTCGATGCCGGGGAAGGAGGCGCAGCCGAAGAGCGCGCCGATGGAATGCTGGCCGATGTAATCGGCGATGCCGCGCCACAGCAGCTGGATCGTGGCGCTGGTGCGATAGGCGGGCAGCACGCAGGAGCGGCCCAGCTCGAGCAGCTCGCGGCCCGGCTGGGCGCTGGCGATCAGGGGCGTGAGGTCGAACTCGCCCGCCGAATAGAAGCCACCGGCGCGGCGGGCCACGCTTTCGCGCAGCAGGCGGTAGGTGCCGACGACCTGCATGTCTTCCGGCGCGCCTTCGTCGATCACCAGCAGGTGGTCGCACACTTCGTCATAGGCGTCGCAGTCGAGGCCGGGGGTGGGGGCGTCATGCGCGGCATGCGCGCCCATCTCGGTGAAGAACACCTGCCAGCGCAGGCGCTGCACGGCGGCCAGATCCTGCGTATCGCGGGCAAGCCGCACGGAAAGGCGGCGGCTTCCACGGGTATTGGGTGCGGACTGAAGCGAAGTCTGCGGCTCGGCCATCGGGCTCCTCCTGATCCCCATGGGTTAGCAGGGGGATGTGACAGGGCAGCGTCCATCGCGTGAACCCTCTGTGACAGAGGGGCGGGAAAAAGCGACGGTGATGTGACGGGGCGATGGCAAACGCGCGTCTTATGGCGCGATGATGACAGGGGCGCTGTCACGCAAATGGGGGCCAAGATGCCTTATGCAAAAGGGGCGGCGCCTTGCGGCGTCGCCCCTGATCGTAACAAGTTAGGCCGGATCAGAACTCCAGGCGGATGCCCAGATTGATGCCGTGGGCGCTGTACTTGTTCTCGCGCATCGTGCCCTGATAGCCGACGAAGAGCGCACCGGCGTCGTCGAAGACCCAGTTGACGCCGAGGTTGGCGTCATACTCGCTCTTGCCGGTGGCCAGAGCGGTCACCTGGAAGGCGGTGTTGGGATCGCTGTCGAAATAGGCGTTGATGATGTTGTTGTCGCCGCCGCCGACCTTGCGGCGATAGGCGAAGCGCGCATAGGGGCGGAAGATGCCCTTGTTGCGCGTCAGGCTGATGCCGGCCAGCGCGTCGGTGCGGTCGGCCTTGATGCTGCCGACGGTGAGGTCGGCGGCGCCCGCGTTCTGCTCGGTGAAGCTGTTCACCTGGCCCTTGTTGAAGTCGATGCCCACGAAGGGGGTCAGCTTGTAGCCGCCGGCCTCGATGTTGTAGCCCAGATTGGCGGTGGCCTTGAACAGGCCTTCGCTGGCGCTGGCATTGGCCGTGGTCGAGTAGGAGCCGATGGTGGCGATGTGGGTCGCGCTCAGGTGGCCGTAGTTATAGGCCAGCTGACCCGACAGACGCAGCTTGCCGAAGTTCTGGGCGGCATAGGCGGCGATCGCCAGATCGCGGTTGGTGCCGGTCAGGTTGTTGGCGCCGAAGGTCAGCGAATCGAAGCTGGCGTTGAAGGCCAGACCGATCACGTGGTTGGGGCCGGAAAGGTCGTAACCGGCGGAGAAGCCGAACAGATTGTCCTTGGTCTTGAAGCCCTTGGACGTGTCCTTGATGCCGCCGACCTGGAACTGGCCCTGGCCGGTCATCCACCAGCCATCCTCGGGATGGTTGGAGTTCTGGTCGTTCATGCGCAGATCGACGGTGCGCGCGAAGGAGTTCGCCTGATCGCGCAGCGCGGTGGCGTAGCCATAGTAGCCTTCAGGCGAGACCGTGTCGAAGAACACCTTGGCCTGCGTGGTGTCCATCACGTCGACCATCGAGAGCAGCGTGACCGACGGATCCGAGGTGGAGCTGTTCACCGCATTGGTGGCGGTGGTGATCAGCGGATCGAGGCCCTTGGCCACGGCCAGCTGATTGGTGGTGGCGCCCGCTGCCTTCATCACGTCGGAATAGAGCAGGTGGGTGGCGGTGACCTGATAGGCCTGCTGGGTGCCCAGCGTCACGACGCTGCCGGTCGAGAAGGTCACGAAGGCCAGCGGGTTGGACGAGGTGGTCGTGGTGGTCACGCCCGAGCTGTCGGTGGTGCTGGTGGTCACCGTGGTGGTGGCGTTCACCGTCGAGAAGCTGCCGGTGATCGACTTGTCGGCCAGCAGCAGATTGTACTTCGAGCCGGTGGAGTAGAAGCCCGCCGCCACATTGACGTTCAGCGTGCCGCCCAGCGTGATGTTGCCGCCGCTGGCCAGCGCGCCGCTGGCGTTGGAGGCGTAGAGCTGGCTGTAGCTGGTGCCAGCGGTGGGCAGCGAGGCCCCCGCCGAGGCGACGGCGATGTTCAGCGTGCTGCCGCTGTTGAGCACGACATTGCCGTAGACGGTGGCCTGCGTCGGCGCGGCCTGCGTGCCGATGTAGAGCGTGCCGTTGTTTGTCAGCGTCGAGTTGGCGTCCTGCAGCGTGCCCAGGGCGCTGGCCAAGCCCGTGGTGCCATACAGGCTCATCGTGCCATTGTTGGTCAGCGTGGTGGCGTTGCCGGTGTTGATGATGCCGGCGAAGGTGCCCGACGTGTCGTTGACGAAGGTCACCGTGGTGCCGGACACGGCCGACTGCTGGAAGTTGCCGGTGAAGATGCCGTTGTTATAGGCATCGATGTTGCCCGAGGCGGTGACCGAACCGGTGATGCCGTAGGTGGTGTTGCTGTTGGAGAAAGAGGCGCGGTTGCTGCCCGAATTCGTGCCGAACTGGATGGTGCCGGTCACGGCAGCCGTGGCCGCCGCATTGTTGACGAACTTGCCGTTCACGCCGGTGAAGTTCACGGCGGGCGTGCCCGCGGTGGCGGTCAGCGAGCCATTGTTGGTCACCGTGCTGTTGGCGCCCACGGTGATGGCGGTCGCGCCGCTGGTGGTGCCCGTCGAGGTGATCGTGCCGTTGTTGGTGACGGTGGCGCTGTCACCCAGCACAACGCCGCCGGCGGCGGCGGTGTTGCTGATGGTGCCGGCGTTGGTCAGCGTGGAGCCCGAAACGGCCGCCGTCAGCGGCGCGGTGACGGTGGCGCCCGAATTCACGGTGATGTTGGCGGCCGACGTGCCCGTGTAGGTGTAGGACGTCGAGGTGCCCGAGCAGGTGACGTTAGAGCCGCTGGCCGAGCATTGTGCCCATGCGGCAGCGGGCAGCAGAAGCGCCGTGGAGGTAATCGTGGTCGCGGCAACGCGGCGAGCCGCGCGCATGCGAGAGGTGGACCTTGCCATTACCCGTCGTGTCCCTTGTCTTACTGTGTCGCCATCCCGGCACCCAGCCGAGTGGCGTCCGGAGCGTGAACCCCGAATGAATGAACATATGGCGCCATCCGCTGCACTGAATGGCGCGCAAAGGCAATGGCAAAAACCACGTCAGGGCGCGGACTTTGGGGAAAAGGCCCGCTGTTTGCGATGGGGCGGGGATCGGGCGAGGCCCGAGGTTTGGCGAGGTAGCCCCTGTCGCGGCTTTGGCCTATGGGGGCTGGCGTGAACCCAGGATGAAAGGCGGATGACAGGATGGTGCTGGAGCAGGTGAGTCTGAACAAGGCTTTCGGCGGCGAGCAGGGCGTGTGGCAGCATATCGCGCGCGAGACGGGCACGCCGATGCGTTTTTCCGTTTTCGTTCCGGAGCATGGGCCAGGCGAAAAGCTGCCGGTGCTGTGGTATCTTTCGGGGCTGACCTGCACCCATGCCAATGTCACCGAAAAGGGCGAGTATCGCCGGGCCTGCGCGCGCCATGGCATCATCTTCGTGGCGTCCGATACGTCTCCGCGTGGCGAGGGCGTGGCCGATGACGAGGCCTATGATCTGGGGCAGGGCGCGGGCTTTTACGTCGATGCCACGCAGGCGCCATGGGCCCCGCATTTCCGCATGCGCTCCTACATCGAGCAGGAGCTTCCCGCGCTTCTGGGCGAGCATTTCCCGGCGGATCTGTCGCGGCAGGGCATCACCGGTCATTCGATGGGCGGCCATGGCGCGCTGACCATCGGCCTGCGCAATCCCGGGCGTTTTCGCAGTGTCAGTGCTTTCGCGCCGATCGTCGCGCCGCTGCAATGCCCCTGGGGCGAGAAGGCGCTGACCGCCTATCTGGGTGATGATCGCGCCGACTGGCGCGCCTATGACGCCGTGGCGTTGATCGAGGATGGCGCGCGCCTGCCCGATCTGCTTGTCGATCAGGGCGAGGCGGATAATTTTCTGGAAGGGCAGTTGAAGACCCATCTGCTGGCTCAGGCCTGCGCGGCGGCGGGCATGCCCGCCACCATCCGCATGCAGCAGGGCTATGACCATTCCTACTACTTCATCTCCAGCTTTATGGAGGACCATGTCGACTGGCATGCCGCCCGGCTGAAGGCGGACTGATCGTCAGCCGGCGGGCGGCACCAGTTTCAGGCTCATCTCCGCCAGCGGGCGCCCTGAAAGCCGGTCGATCACCACGGGGTCGACCGGCTTTTGCGTGTCGGTGTCGATCATGGTGCTGGTGGCCGGGGCCTCGCAATGCTGGCGGCCCCAGGCGCCGATGGCCAGCAGCACGGGCAGGAAATCGCGGCCCTTGGGCGTGAGCACATACTCATCGCGCGGGGGCTGCTCGCAATAGCGGCGCTTTTCCAGCAGGCCATGCTCCACCAGCGCGGCCAGACGCCGCGTGAGAATGTTGGGCGCGATGCCCAGACCGGCGCGAAACTGGTCGAAGCGCGTGGTGCCCAGCCCCGCGTCACGCAGGATCATCATGCTCCAGGCATCGCCCACCAGCGTCAGCGCGCGACCGACGGGGCAGGGGCCTTGCGAAAATTTCTCATTGTCCATTGCAGAATGATAGCGACGTTACTATCATTTTGCAAGTGACTCGGAATGAACGGGTCTCGCAGGAGAACGATCATGAGCAAAAATCTTGGAACAGCCCTGATTACCGGCGCCTCGACGGGCATTGGCGCCACCTATGCCCGCGCTCTGGCGGCGCGCGGTTACGATCTGGTGCTGGTGGCCCGCGACGAGGCCCGGCTGCAGGCGCTGGCCGGTGAAGTGCGCGAAGAGCAGGGCGTGACGGTGGAGGTGTTGCGCGCCGATCTCACCGCTCAGGCCGATCTGGCCGCCGTGGAGCAGCGTCTGGGCGGGAATGACATCACCCTGCTGATCAACAACGCGGGCATGTCGCTCAAGGGCGGCATTCTCGACAATGGGCCCGAGCAGCTTGAGCGCATTATCGCCCTCAACATCACCGCGCCCACGCGTCTGGCCGCGGTGGCGGGCAAGGCTTTCGCCGCGCGCGGGAAGGGCACCATCGTCAACATCGCCTCGGTGCTGGCGCTGGCGCCCGAGATGTTCGATGGCGTCTACAGCGGCACCAAGGCCTATGTGCTCAACCTCAGCCAGTCGATGGCGCAGCAGTTGAGCGACAAGGGCGTGCATGTGCAGGCCGTGCTACCCGGCGCCACCCGCACCGAAATCTGGGAGCGTTCGGGCAAGGATGTCGATGCCTTCCCCGCCGAAATCGTGATGGAGGTCGGCGATCTGGTCGATGCCGCGCTGGTTGGTCTGGATCGCGGCGAGACAGTGACGATTCCCCCGCTGGCGGATGAGGGCCAGTGGGAGGCGCTGCAGGCGGCACGCCTTGCCATGGGCCCCGGCCTGTCGCGCCGCGAGGTCGCCCCGCGCTATCGCCAGACCGCCGAGGCCTGAAACGCGAAAACCGGCCGCCACCCCTTGGGGGCATGGCGGCCGGTCGCGGGGCGCGGCGCGTCAGGCCAGCATGCGCACCTTCGGCTCGCGGTCCCAATGGCGGGCGGGAGCGACTTTGGTGAAAGCGTCGATCTCCACCACGCCCTCGTCGGGCTTCAGACCCCATTGCTCCAGCAGGGCCCTGGTGGCCGGGCAGGCGCCGATGGTCTTGCAATGGGCATAGGCGTCGGCGAACCAGCCCTGCGTGGTGCTGCATGAGGCCATGGCCTTGGCGGCATCGGGCATGATGATCGAGGCCACCGCGTCGAACAGCACCGAGGGACTGCCCGCCAACTGCCCATCGGCCTTCAGCGTGCCGCCTTTCACCTTGAGGCCGCCAACCTTGGGCGCCACGAGGAAGGCGGTGCCGCCGGCCTTCTCGATCTGGGCCTTCAGCTTCTCGATGGCCTCGAGGTTCGATCCTTCCGCGAAGAGGATCGCCACCTTGCGGCCCGGGAGCGAGGGCTGGCCCTGCTCCAGAATCGAGAGCGCGGGCGAGGGCGGCATATCCACCGGCTTGCGCGCCGCTTCGGCGGCCTCGGGCAGGTCGGTGGCCAGTCCGTCGGCAACGCGTTTGGCCAGATCCTCATCCACATTGCGCAGGCGAGACAGCACCCGGCTGCGCACATGGTCCAGCCCCACCTTGGAGAGTTCGAAGACGATGGCGCTGGCCAGATGCGCCTGCTCGATGGGCGTTTGCGAGCGGTAGAACAGCCGGGCATGGCTGTAGTGATCGGCAAATAGATCGGGCCGGATGCGGATGCGCGTATCGCCCTCATTCTCGCCCAGATTGCGCGGGAAGGAGGTGAAGCCGGTGGCCGGGCATTCGCGCGGGCCGCCCGCCTCGCCGGCTTCGGCCAGACTGTTGGGCTCGTAATTGGCGCGGCCCGTGGGGACCTGCGTCTGCATCATCCCGTCGCGCTGGAAGTTGTGGAAGGGGCATTTGGGGGCGTTGACCGGGATCTGGTGGAAATTGGCCGTGCCCAGCCGCGACTTCTGCGTGTCGAGATAGGAGAACAGCCGCCCCTGCAGCAGCGGATCGGCGGTGAAGTCGATGCCGGGCACGATGTTGGCGGGGCAGAAGGCCACCTGCTCGGTTTCGGCGAAGAAATTGTCCGGATTGCGGTTGAGCGTCATGCGCCCGATGATCCGCACCGGCACCACCTCCTCGGGGATCAGCTTGGTGGCATCGAGCACATCATAGGCCTGTTCCATCGCCCAATCTTCCTCGAAGATCTGCACGCCCAGATCCCAGGCGGGGAAATCGCCGCTGTCGATGGCTTCATAGAGGTCGCGGCGATGGTAATCGGGATCGGCGCCGGCGATCTTCACCGCCTCGTCCCAGCAGGTGGACTGCATGCCCTGCACCGGCTTCCAGTGGAACTTCACCAGCTTGCTTTCGCCCGTGGCATTGACCAGCCGGAAGGTGTGAACGCCAAAGCCCTCGATAAAGCGCAGCGAACGCGGGATCGCCCGGTCGGACATCGCCCACATGATCATATGCAGGGTTTCGGGCATCAGGCCCACGAAATCCCAGAAGGTGTCATGCGCGCTGGCGGCTTGCGGGTAACCCCGGTCGGCCTCCATCTTCACGGCATGGACCAGATCGGGGAATTTCATCGCGTCCTGAATGAAGAAGACCGGGATGTTGTTGCCGACGAGATCCCAATTGCCTTCCTCGGTGTAGAACTTCACCGCGAAGCCGCGCACGTCGCGCGGGGTGTCGACGCTGCCCGCGCCGCCCGCCACGGTGGAGAAGCGGGTGAAGACCGGCGTCTGCTTGCCCTTTTCGGCGAAGAGCCCGGCGCTGGTCAGTTCGGGGATGGGGTCGGTGCATTCGAAGACGCCATGCGCGCCCGAACCGCGCGCATGGACGATGCGTTCGGGAATGCGTTCATGGTCGAAATGGAAGATCTTTTCGCGCAGCACAAAGTCTTCCAGCAGCACGGGCCCGCGCGGGCCCGCTTTCAGGCTGTTCTGATTGTCGCTGACGCGGATGCCCTGATTGGTGGTGAGATGGGCTTCGGCCTGATCGTGAGCGCCCTTGGGCGGAACGGTCTGGTGGGTTTCACCCCCCGCGCCGATCTTGGTGTCGAAGGCGGGCTGGGCAGGCTTCTTGGGCATGATGGGCATCCCTGTGATCTGGCGTAAAGAGCGCTGACGTTGCAGCAATTGCGGCATGTCCTGTCCAAGCGCCGGGGCCAGCCGGTGTTCCCCCATCAGGGCCAGCGGAGCGCTCCATGCGCCATGCCGTGATCGCCGGGGTTGAGGCGGGCGCGAGGATGGCCCATCTCCTGCCCATCCCCCGCAGCAGGATGCAGCATGACCCAGGCCTATCCCACGCCCGATGATCGCAAACGTGCCGCTGCGCAGGCCGCTGTCGCACTGATCAAGCCCGGCATGCTGGTGGGGCTGGGCACCGGCAGCACGGCGGCCCATGCGGTGGAAGCCTTGGGCCGGGCGGTGGCGGACGGACTCGATGTCCGCGCCGTGGCCACCTCGCGCGCCACGGCGACCCATGCCGCGCGGCTGGGCATTGCGGTGCTGCGGCCCCATACGGTGTCGCGGATCGATCTGTGCATCGATGGCGTGGACGAGATCGATCCATCCTTCCTTGCCATCAAGGGCGCGGGCGGGGCGATGCTGCGCGAAAAGATCGTGGCGGGCATGGCCACGCGAATGATCGCCATCGCCGATGACAGCAAGGCGGTGGCGCGGCTGGGCGGCCATCCCGTGCCGGTGGAGGTGCTGCCCCTGGCGCAGGCCTTCGTGGCGCGGGCCGTGCAGGATCTGGGCGGCGATCCCGTGCCGCGCATCGATGGAGCGGGCGCTCTGGTGAAGACCGATCAGGACAACATCATTCTAGACGCCCGCTTCACCGGCGATCAGGACTGGCGGGCGATCGCCGCGCGGATGGACGCCATCCCCGGCCTGTTGGGCCACGGCCTGTTTCTGGACGAAGTGCATACGCTGTGCCTCGGCGGCGCCGATGGCGCAGTGCTGACGGAACGACCTTAATCCTGATCCTTCGCGCCGCGTGACGGGCGGTGGTTGCGGCCCTTCGTCATCGGGTCCGGCTTGGCGGGTTTCTTCCAGCCGGGCGGCGGTGTCATGCGCTGCTGGCTGGTGCCCAGACCCATCGCGCCGGGTTGCTGGCGGGTGAGGCCCGAGGTGTCGGCCTGCCGCGCCTCATCCGCGCTGGCGCCGCCGCGCATCAGATTGATCTGGTCGCGACAGCGCTTGGCTTCCTCGAAATCGAGGGCCGCGGCGGCGGCCTCCATGCGGGCCTGCAAGGTTTCGATGGTGTCGGTCATCATGATCCAACGTTCGGGGCTGGTTGCGGTGCCGAAAGAGATCGCGCCGAGCCGTGCCTTTGTCCATCAAATAAAGGCGTTGAGCTTGCTGCATTGCGGCGAAAATGCGAGTCGAAGGCGCGAATTGGACCGTTTGGGCACACCCCGCCCTGCCTGATGCACAGTTCGTCCATCTCTTTCCCCATGGGATCGATGAACGGTTTAAGCGCCTGCCCACACCGCTTGATGCCGCATTCGGCGTCGCTTCATTCACGGTCGAGTGTTCGGCCCTCTCCGCCATGTGTCTCGCGCCTTTTGCGCGGGCTTTCGGCGGAGCCGGAGATATGCATGTCCGCCATCCACGCGCCTGGCGCGTCGACACGTCACGCCCAAAATGCGTCCAGGCACCATAAACGACGCGCGCATTTCGGCTGGTTCAAAAGCAGCGACCAGCTCAAGCTTCATGAAGTCACCCTTGTCGATCGCGCCACCCTCAACCGCGCGGCGGGCGCTGCGGCGCTGGGCAATGCGATGGAATGGTTCGATTTCGGCGTTTACGGCTATCTGGCCGTCACGCTGGGCAAGGTGTTCTTCCCCTCCAGCAGCCCGTCGATCCAGCTGATCGCCACCATGGGCGCCTTCACCGCCGCCTTTGTCGCCCGCCCGCTCGGCGGTTTTGTCTTCGGGCCGCTGGGCGACCGCTATGGCCGACACAAGATTCTGGCGCTCACCATGGTGATGATGGCGCTGGGCACCTTCGCCATCGGCCTGATCCCCTCTTATGCGCGGATCGGCGTGGCGGCGCCTGTGCTGCTGCTGGTGGCGCGGCTGGTGCAGGGCTTTTCCACCGGCGGCGAATATGGCGGCGCGGCAACCTTCGTGGCCGAATATTCCACCGACCGCCGCCGCGGCCTGATGGGCAGCTGGCTGGAATTCGGCACGCTGGGCGGCTTCATCCTTGGCGCGGCCATGGTGGCGGGGCTGCAAATGATGCTCAGCCCCGAAGACATGCTGTCCTGGGGCTGGCGCATTCCCTTTCTGATCGCCGGGCCGCTGGGTCTGCTGGGGCTCTATATGCGCCTCAAGCTGGAGGAAACCCCGGCGTTTCAGGCCTATAGCGAGGAAGCCGACAAGCGCGAGCTGGAACGCCCCCGCCTGCGCGAGCTGTTCACCACCCATTGGCCCCAGCTGGTCAAATGCATGGGCCTGGTGCTGGTCTTCAACGTCACCGACTATATGCTGCTCACCTATATGCCCAATTATCTCAGCGTCACGCTGGGCTATGCCGAGAGCAAGGGGCTGCTGCTGATCGTGCTGGTGATGCTGGTGCTGATGCCGCTCAACATTCTGGGCGGGCTCTTCAGCGACCGTCTGGGCCGCCGCCCGATGGTGATCGGCGCCTGCGCGGCGATCCTGTTGCTGGCCATTCCCTGCATGCATCTGATCGCATCGGGCAACGATGCCCTGATCTTTCTGGGGCTGATGGTGCTGGGTCTGGCGCTGGTGTGCTTCACCAGCACCATGCCCTCCACACTGCCCGCGCTGTTCTACACGCCGGTGCGTTACAGCGCGCTGTCGATCGCCTTCAACATCTCGGTGACGCTGTTCGGCGGCACCACGCCGCTGGTCACGGCATGGCTGGTGGAGCGGACCGGCGATCCGATGATGCCCGCCTATTACATGATGGGCGCAGCGCTGATCGGTCTGGTCACGATGCTGACGGTGCGGGAAACCGCCGGTCTGCCGCTGCGCGGATCGCCGCCTGCGGTGGAAACCCGCGCCGAGGCGCTGGCGCTGGTGATCGGCGACGATCCGGTGACGGTGGATGAGGAATTGCCGGACCCGGTGCTGTCTTCCCTTCCGGCCGTTGAACCGGTTCCGGAGCCCCGGCGCGATGCGCTCGCTCCGCTCTGCCCCTGATCTGAAATACCGGCCCTGCAGACAATGCGGGGCCGGTTTTCTATGAGTTTCCGGGTATCAGCATCAGATGCATATCATGGCGCGCCATGGCCAGATCGTCATGAGCCTGCGCCACGATGGCATGGCGCTCTGGCGCGGGGATGGCGCAATGGGCGATGCCATAGATCATCGCCCAGAGAGCGAGAGACAGCGGTAAGGCAAAGATCACACCGCGCATGAGCAGACCTCCATTCATGGCTGCCTTCTAACCCCCCGATCTGAACAGGGGGTGACGGGCCATATTGTTCCCGCCCGATTGTTCCTGCGTCAGGCCCGATCCTGCACATCAATCAAATCTTGACATCGATGTCAATTTCGCGGAGCCATCCGGCGACCCGTTCCCCATAAGAATAAGGATGCCTTTGATGTCGTCTCGCGCGCTGCCCGAAAACCTTGCCCGTTCCACCATGCTGACCCGCCGCGATATGGCCCGCGCGCTGGGCGTTGCCGGGGCGGCGGGGCTGGCGCTGGATGGGCCTGCTGCTTTCGCCGCCGCCGCGCCCCAGAGCTTCCCTGAGGGTTTCCGCTGGGGCTGCGCCACGGCCAGCTATCAGATCGAGGGCGCGGTGAAGGAAGACGGGCGCGGCCCCAGCATCTGGGACACCTTCAGCCACACGCCCGGCAAGATCGCCGAGGGCGCGACGGGCGATGTCGCCTGTGACAGCTATCACCGGCTGGCCGAGGATGTCGCGCTGCTCAAAGGTCTGGGCGTCTCGACCTATCGCATGTCCATCGCCTGGTCGCGCATCTTTCCGGAAGGGAAGGGCACGCTCAACCAGCGCGGGCTGGATTACTACAACCGCGTGGTCGACGCGCTGCTGGCTTCGGGGATCACCCCTTACGTCACGCTGTTCCACTGGGATCTGCCTCAGGCGCTGCCCGGCGGCTGGCAGAACCGCGACACCGCCCATGCCTATGCCGATTACGCCGCCGTGATGGCCAGGGCGCTGGGCGACCGGGTGAAGAACTTCATGACGGTGAATGAGCTGCGCTGCTTCACCGATCTGGGCCATCAGGACGGCATCCATGCGCCGGGGCTGAAGCTGCCCGCAAAGGCGGTGAATCAGGTGCGCCACCATGGCATTCTGGCGCATGGTCTGGGCGTGCAGGCGGTGCGCGCCCATGCGCCGAAAGACGTGCAGGTAGGGCTGGCCGACAACACCGTCTTCCACGTGCCCGTCATGGAAACCCCCGAGCATATCGAGGCCGCCAAGCGTGCCACGCGGGAGCGCAACGCCATGTTCCTCACCGCGATCATGGAAGGACGCTATCTCGATTCCTATCTGGCCGAGACCGGGGCGGATGCGCCCAGGGTGCAGGCGGGCGATATGGCGGCCATCGGCAGCCCGCTCGATTTTCTGGCGATCAATGTCTACGCCCCGGAATGGGCCCGCGCTGCCGACAATGCCAAGGGTTACGAGGTGATCCCGCATATCGCCTCCTCGCCGCGCATGGCCTCGCCCTGGCTGGTGGTGGGGCCGGAGGTCGCCTATTGGGGCGTGCGTCAGGTCAGCGAGATGTGGAAGCCCAAGGCGATCTACATTTCGGAAAACGGCGCATCGGCGGATGATCCGGTGCATGAAGGCCGCGTGGATGACGTGGACCGCATCATGTATCTGCGCAACTATCTGGGCCAGTTCCGCCGCGCGGCGAATGAGGGCTATCCGCTCAAGGGTTATTTCCTGTGGAGCCTGATGGACAATTTCGAATGGGCCGATGGCTACACCAAGCGCTTCGGCATCCATTACGTCGATTTCGCCACCCAGAAGCGCACCCCCAAGCTGAGCGCGGCATGGTATCGCGAGGTCATCAGGCGCAACGCTCTGGTGTAAATGCCGCGTGGGGCTGGCGGGGTCAGACCTTCGCCAGCCCCAGCGACAAGGCGCTGAGCACAACCATCGGCGCCAGCACGCCAAGCAACAGGGCGAAATGCCCGCCGCTCGCCAGAGACACCGCCAGCGCCGGGCCGACCAGCGAGGGCACGGTGTTGGAGAGATTCTGCAGCCCCATATCCCGCCCGCGATGGCGCGGCGAGGGCAGGGCCTGCACCAGCAGCGCGGCATGCATCGCCAGAAACACATGGGTGCCCACCGCGAACAGCCCATAGCCCAGCGCCGCGCCCTGCCAGCCATCCGCCAGACGCATCGCCAGCAGACCGGCGGCAGCGGCCAGCACCGCGATCTGGGCCAGCAAACGGCGGCGCGACTGCCGGCGCGCCCAATGCCCGGCCACCACCGCCAGCGGCACCGACAGCGTTGTGGCGATGGCGCTCAGCAGGCTGACCTGCTGCACCAGCGCGGGGGCGGGCATGCCATGGGTCACATCCTCGAAGTAATAGATGAGGTAATAGGAAAGGACGTTCATTGCCGTCTGCGGCAGAAAGCGCGCCATCCACAGCCAGACCTGTTGTTGGAAGGGCTGTTGCGCATGCTCTGCTTGTGGGGCGGCGGGCAGCAATCTTGCCTGCGTGGCCAGCAGCGGCAGCACCATGCCGGTGATCAGCACGGTCAGCGCCAGATAGGCCAGCGCCTCGCTGTGCTGTTCGAGTGCCACCAGCGCCGCGCTCAGCCCCATCGAGACCGGCTGGGCCACGGTGGTCAGCCCTCCGGCCAGACCTTTTTGCGCATCGGGCACTTCATCGGCCAGCATCGCCAGCAGCGGGGCCAGCACCACATTGATCGCCGCCTGCACCGCGCAGACCGCCAGCAGCAGCTCCGTCGCCCCCTGCGCGCGCCACACCCAGCCATAGGCCAGCACCGTGCCCACCAGCCCGATGCCGATCCAGCCGCGACGGCTGCGCCCTGCGGCAAGGCTGCGGTCGCTCAGCCAGCCCGCCGCGATGTTCGACAGGCTGGCCACCACCGCGCCCGCCACCAGCACGGTGGAGAGCGCCTCGATGCGGCCCTGATGCGCCATGGCCTCGATCCGCTCGGGCAGCAGAAAGCCGAGCAGCGGCATATAGCTGAGGACGCCCCCGGCATAGGCCAGCGCGAAAGCCAGCAGGAAGCGCAGCTGGCGGGGCTGGGGCGTCGCCTCGGCAGGAATCACGGCGTGGCGGCGCTCTGGCGCTGCACCAGCGCGAAGGGCAGTTGCAGACGTGGCGCTGGCTTGCCCCCATCCTTGCCCGCATCGCGGCGGTATTTGGGATCGACCAGCATGTCCACCGCGCTGGCCACCATATCGCTGACCGGCTGGCGCATGGTGGTGATCGGCGGCCATGAGAAGCGCGCGGCGGGCGCATCGTCGAAGCCGACGATGGAGAGGTCGGCGGGCGCCTCCAGCCCATGCTTGCGCGCGGCGGAGACCGCGCCCAGCGCCATGTCGTCATTGGCGCAGAACAGGGCGGTGGGCAGGGGGCCCTTGCGTGAGAGCAGCTCGTCGGCGGCGGCAAAGCCGGTCTGGAAGGTGAACATGCCGGGCAGCACCCAGTCCGGGTTCACGGTCAGGCCCGCCTCGGCCATGGCGGTCTTGAAACCGGCATAGCGGCGGGCGGCGGCGGCGTGGGTGGGGATGCCTTCCACAAAGCCGATGTCGCGGTGGCCCAGTTCGATCAGATGGCGGGTCATCTCATGGGCGGCGGCGTATTCGTCGATCTCCACCAGCGCGGAACGGTCCATGTCCTGTCCCGGCGAGATGCGCACATAGGCCATGCCCATTTCCTCGATCCGGGCCAGCAGCGGCTCGAAGGTGCAGAGCGGCGGGGGCAGGATCACCCCGTCCAGCCGCAGCCCGGCCACGCTGTCCACCACCTGCTCGGCGGCGCCCTCGATATGCGGGTCGATGGGTTCGATCACCAGGTGATAGCCCAGTTCGCGGCAGCGGCGCAGCGCGCCCAGCTGGATATCCGTGGCATAGCCCGACCAGTAGGGGTCGTAGATGAACAGGCCGATCAGATAGGAGCGCGCGCTGGAAAGCCCGCGCGCGAACATGTTGGGCTTGTAATTCAGCTCCTCGATCACCCGCAGCACGGTTTCGCGCAATTGCGGGCGCACATGTGTTTCATTGTTGAGCACGCGCGAGACCGTCTTGGGCGAGACCCCGGCGCGCTCAGCCACATCCTTGATGGTAACGATCACGATAGACCCGATGCTTTCCTATGAGCCGTTTCTGGCGCCCGCCCGTGCCCATTATAGGGCAGGCGCGGCCAGATTAGGCGCTTTGTGGCGCGGTGCAAGCGGTGTGGCAGCTTTGCATCGCTTTGCGGCGAATGTTTGACATCGATGTCGGAAACGTATGCGCCGATGTTGACATCGATGTCAAATCGAGACAGATCGCCGGTCAGACATGCCAACGGGCATGGAACAGGGAGATGATACATGGTACGGCATATGCTTGCCGCAAGCACGGCGCTTGCGGCTGTTGTGGCTTTCACGCCCGCTCTGCACGCCCAGACTGCTCCGGCCACCCAGACTGCCAATGACGGCACGCAGGTCGCCGAAATCGTGGTGACCGCCACCAAGCGCGAAACCAGCCTGTCCAAGACGCCGATCGCCATTTCGGCCTTCAGCCAGGATCTGCTCAACAAGCAGCAGGTCAAGGATGTGACCGGCCTGGCCCAGTATGTGCCCAGCCTGCACTTCGCCCAGCAGGGCGACCAGGGCGCCATCCTGCTGACCATGCGCGGCATCGGCAACGACAGCGCCTACACCGAAGTGGCCGACCCCGAAGTCGCCATCTATGTCGATGGCATCTACAGCCCGCGCGCCCAGGGCGCCTCGGCGCTGATGTACGACATGGAGCGCGTTGAAGTGCTGCGCGGCCCGCAGGGCACGCTGTTCGGCCGCAACGCCACCGTCGGCGCGGTCAGCCTCGTCACCGCCAAGCCCAAGTTCGACAAGCTTTCGGCCGAGGTCGAGGTGGTGGGCGGCGCCTACAACCGCTTCGGCATCCGCGGCATGCTGAACATCCCCGTCACCGACAATTTCGCGCTGCGCGCGGCCTTCATCACCGATCGTCATGACGGCTACATCGCCTATCAGCCCGCGCCCACCGGCCCCGGCATCAACCCCTCGGCCTATGTCACCAGCGGCAAGCGCTATTACGCCGGCGACCAGAAGTCGGCCCGCCTGAGCGCGCGCTGGGAACTGCCCAAGTTCCACTGGGATCTGACCGCCGAATACTACAAGGACGATGGTTCGCCGATCCTGTCGCTGCTGCAGACGCCGCGCCCCGGCACCTCCTTCTGGTCGGCCCAGATCGACACCGCGCCCGAGACCAACCGCTACTCGGTGGGCATCCGCTCGAACATGGGCTATGATCTGACCGATCACATCGGCCTGACCTACATCGCGGGCTGGTCGCGCGTGGGCGGCACGGCGGATTCCGACGCCGATGCCGGCGCCTTCCCGCCCACCGGCCCCACGGCCCCCGTCGATGCCTTCGGCGAGAACCGCACCGCCTTCTCGCGCTATGACTTCTGGAGCCATGAAGTTCAGCTCAAGTCGACCGGCAAGAACGCGATCGACTGGATTCTGGGCGGCTATTACAGCCATGAGGTCAACAAGATCCGCTTCGACATCGACCAGCGCAACGGCTATCGTGACGGCACCTTCAACTGGGCCGGCACCTTCATCCAGGCCGATCGCTCGATCGACTCCGCCGCCGCCTTCGGTCAGGCCATCTGGCACGCGACGGACAAGATCAACTTCACCGGCGGTCTGCGCTTCACCCATGACCAGAAGCGCGACGTCGGTGGCCGCAACGTGACCTTCAGCGGCTGCCCCTCGACGCTGACCGGCGCTCAGGCCGCTGCCTGCGCCGCGGCCATTCCCAACATTCCGGGCATCTTCAACCTTGACCTCAACGGCGCGGGCAATGCGCAGGATGTGGTCAACCAGCTGAACGCCCAGACCGCGCAGTATGGCAACCTCTGGGGCATCTCGAACAACGACACCCATGGTTCGTGGAACAAGCTGACCTGGCTGGCCCGCGCCGACGCGCAGGTGACCGACAGCACGCTGGCCTATGCCAGCGTGAGCACCGGCTTCAAGTCGGGCAACATCGAGGACGGCGGCCTGCTCGCCGGTCCCGAGACGCTGACCAACTATGAAATCGGTTCGAAGTCGCGCTTCTTCGGTGGCCGCGCCACGCTGAACCTTGCCGCCTATTACAGCAAGTTCACCGGCTATCAGGTCAATCAGGCGATCACCACGCGCGATGCCAATGGCAACATCGTGGGCAGCCAGATCGTCACCACCAACGCCAAGGGCGCCAAGTCCTACGGCTTCGAAGCGGAACTGACGGCCAACATCACCCGCAACGACCGCCTGAACCTGGCGGCCACGGTGCAGAAGACCAAGCTGGACGACCTGATCACCGTCGACAACCGCATCTACAACAACACGCCCGCCAACCTTGAGAACCTCAAGGGCAACGAGCTGCCGCATGCGCCGCGTTTCTCCGCAACCGCGACCTATGAGCATGATGTTGTGATGGACAATGGCGGCAAGCTGACGCCCCGCTTCACCCTGCACTATGAGACCCGCAGCTGGTTGAGCTACTTCAACGGCGACGTTGCCAGCCGCTATGCCGCCGCCAATCAGGCGGGCAAGGGTCTGCTGGGCACCGGCTTCGATCAGCAGAAGGCTTTCGCCAAGATCGACATGGGTCTGGCCTACACCATGCCCGGCGGCAAATATATGGTCGAGGCCTTCGTCCAGAACCTGACCGACCACCACATCCGCACCAGCGGCGGCGTGTCGGGCCCGACGAACAACCTGCCGCCGGTCTATCTGTCGAACTACGAGCCGCCGCGCACCTGGGGCGTTCGCCTGCGCGGCAGCTTCTAACCTGCTGTTTCATCCGGAGCGCGCCCAGCAACTCCGGATGACACGCACAGCCACCGCCGTTCTGATCCCCCCCGTCGGCGGTGGCTGTGCCCTTTCTCCGGCCCAGATCTGGGCCGGAGAGCTTTTTCTTCCAAAATCTTCCCATGAGGCCTGACCATGCGCCTGCCCGCGATCACTTTCGCCTCCATCGCGCTGGCCGCTTTGGCCATTGCCCTGCCTGCTGGCGCCACCCCGGTTGCCGCAAAGGCCGTTGCGACCAAACCCGCTTCCACCGCGAAGACCAACCCCATCTGGCAGGACCGCAAGCTGGACGCGCAAGCCCGCGCCACCGCTCTGCTGGCCGCCATGACTCAGGCTGAAAAGCTTCAGCTGGTCCGCACCTATTTTCCGCCCTTCACCATGGGCAAGCCGGGCATGCCGACGGACATGATCCCCTCGGCGGGCTATATGCCGGGCATCCCGCATCTGGGCATCCCGACCCTGCGTGAGAGCGACGCCAGCCTCGGCGTCGCCAACCAGGTCGAGCAGCGCAAGGGCGACGTCGCCACGGCGCTGCCCTCCAGCCTTGCCACCGCCGCCAGCTTCGACGCTGATGTCGCCTATGCCGGTGGCCGCATGGCCGGGGCCGAGGCGCGCGCAAAGACCTTCAACGTGCTGCTGGCCGGCGGCGTCAACCTGACGCGCGATCCGTGGGGTGGCCGCGATTTCGAATATCTGGGCGAAGACCCGGTGCTGGCGGGCAATCTTGCCGGGGCCAGCATCGCGGGCGTGCAGAGCAACCACATCATCTCCACCGTCAAGCATTTCGCGCTCAACGCGCAGGAGACGGGGCGGATGATCGCGGATTCGCATCTCGACTGGACCGCGCTTCACGAAAGCGATCTGCTGGCCTTCAACATCGCCATTGCGCGCGGCAAGCCCGCCTCGGTGATGTGCGCCTACAATCTGGTCAACACCGAGCATGCCTGCGAAAGCCATGAGCTGCTGACGACCGTGCTGCGCGGCGACTGGCACTATCAGGGCTTCGTCATGTCCGACTGGGGCGCGGTGCATTCGACGGTGAAGGCCGCCATGTCCGGCCTCGACCAGCAGTCGGGCGAGGAGCTGGACAAGGAAATCTACTTCGGCGAACCGCTGAAGGCTGCGCTGGCCAAGGGCGACGTGCCCGCCAGCCAGTTGGACGCCATGGCGCGCAATGTGCTGACCGGCATCTTCGCCAGCGGCCTCTATGACAATCCCACGCCGGTGACGGCGCAGCCCATCGATTACACCGCTCACGCCGATGTGGCGCAGAAGGCGGCGGAAGAGGGCATCGTGCTGCTCAAGAACGCGGGCGTGCTGCCGCTGGCGGCCAGCGTCAAGAAGATCGTGCTGATCGGCGGCCATGCCGATGTCGGCGTGCTATCGGGCGGCGGGTCGTCGCAGGTGCGTTCGGTCGGCGGTGTGCCGGTGGAAATTCCGCTGAAGGGTGGCCCGGCTGCCGGCTTTGCACGCACGACGTGGCACAATTCCTCGCCGCTGCAGGCGCTGCGCGCGCTGCTGCCCTCGGCGCAGATCACCTATGTCGATGGCAGCGATCCGGCTGCGGCGGCACAGGCTGCTGGGCAGGCCGATCTGGCGCTGGTCTTCGCCACCCAGTGGCGCACCGAGGCCGAGGATATTCTCGACCTCAAGCTGCCCGACAATCAGGATGCCCTGATCGCCGGTGTGGCGCAGGCCCAGCCCAAAACCGTGGTGGTGGTGGAAAGCGGCGGCCCGGTGCTGATGCCCTGGCTGGGCAAGGTGGGCGCGGTGCTGGCCGCCTGGTATCCGGGCCAGCGCGGCGGCGAGGCGATCGCCAATATCCTGCTGGGCAAGGTCAACCCCTCGGGCCATCTGCCGATCACCTTCCCGGCCAGCGAGGGACAAGCCCCGCGTCCCGCGCCCATCGGTCTGGAGATCGTGAAGGCGGATGACGCCGCCTCCAACGCCGGTTCGGCGGGCGGGCAGGCCAAGAGCTTCGTGGTGGATTACCGCGAGGGCGCCGATGTCGGCTATCGCTGGTACGCCAAGCAGGGCCTGAAACCCCTGTTCCCCTTCGGTTACGGCCTGAGCTACACGCAATTCGCCTTTGGTGGCTTTGCCGTGACGCAGGGCGCGAAGGGGCCGATGGTCAGCCTCGATGTCACCAACAAGGGGCAGGTGGCTGGCGCCGCCGTGCCACAGGTCTATGCCACGTTGCCGGGCGGCGGCACTGCGCGTCTGGTAGCCTATGGCCGCGTGCAGCTGGCGCCGGGCGAGACGCGCCATCTGACCCTGCCGGTCGAGATCCATGCGCTGGCCCATTGGCAGGCGGCCGCGCGCAACTGGCGCATCGAGGCGGGCGACTATCGCCTGACTCTGGGCGCTCAGGCCGGTGACGAGCAGGCCGCCAAGACCCTGCATTTGACGCAGGCCACGCTTCCCGCCGCTGTGCGGTAAAGCGCGGGCGGCGCGTAAACAGGCTCCGGGGCGGCATCCCTCCGCCGCTCCGGAGTTTTTTTTGGCCTGCGGATACATCCCCCCCAGGGGGATAGGATTCCCGTCATGATGCTGCTAGGCAGCCGGCATGACGAATCTGACCGAGCTTCTGCAACAGGGCGCCACGCATAGCTGGCTGTTCATTCCCACCGCCATCCTGCTGGGCGCGCTCCACGGGCTGGAGCCCGGCCATTCCAAGACGATGATGGCCGCCTTTATCATCGCCGTGCGCGGCACGGTGCGGCAGGCGGTGCTGCTGGGCCTGGCGGCGACGTTGTCGCATACGCTGGTGGTCTGGCTGGTGGCGCTGGGCGGCATGTGGCTGCTGGGCGGGCTGAACGCGCAAAGCACCGAGCCTTATTTCCAGCTCGCCTCAGGCCTGATGATCGCGGCGATGGCGCTGTGGATGCTGTGGCGCATCCGCCGCGAGCAGCATGGCCATCATCACCACGATCATGAGCATGATCACCATCATCACCATGGGCGCAGCCACGGCCATCACCACCATGATCACGAACATCACGATCATCATCACGCCCCGGCCATGACCGCGGATGAAGAACACGGCCTCGAACTCGTCACCGGCCATCACGCCGATGCCCATGAACGCGCCCATGCCGAGGACATTCGCCGCCGCTTCGCCAGCCGCAATGTCACCACCGGCCAGATCGTGATCTTCGGCCTGACCGGAGGCCTCGTGCCATGCCCCGGCGCGATCACCGTGCTGCTGCTGTGCCTGCAACTCAAGCGGCTGGTGCTGGGCGCGGTGCTGGTGCTGGGTTTCAGCGTCGGACTTGCGCTCACCATGGTCAGCTCGGGGGTGATCGCCGCCCTCAGCATCAAACATATCGCACGCCGCTGGGACGGCTTCGGCGATCTGGTGCGCCGCGCGCCCTATGCCTCGGGCCTGCTGATTCTGGTTGTCGGCCTCTATGTCGCGGTGCATGGCTGGCTCGATATCCCCCGCTGACGAGAGCAACCATGAGCCACGCCTCCAACCCCGATCTGCTGAACCGGCTGAAGCGTGCTCAGGGCCATCTCGCCAAGATCATCGAAATGGTCAGCGAAGGGCGCGACGGCCTGCAGATCGCGCAGCAGATGCAGGCGGTGGTCTCGGCGCTGGACAAGACCAAGACGCTGCTGGTCACCGACCATATCGAGCACCATCTGGAAGATCTGGTCGGCCCGCTGCCTCGTGCCACGCGTGACGAACTGGCCAAGCTGGGTGAGCTGGCGCGGTATCTCTAAAGGGGGTTTGAAGGAGACAATGCGAGGGCCATCGCCCTCGCGCTCCCTTTACTGTCCACGTCGCGCATCGGGTTCGGCCTTGCGCCCAGATTGCCGCGCCGCAGGCAGAAATGATGTTTTCATGCCTGCGGCGCTTTACGCTGCGCAGGTGGAGAGGCCGGGCGCTCCATTTCGGCGCCACCGCCATCTCGTCGGAAGACGTTCCGGGAGCGCGAGGGGATAATCCCCTCGCATCTTCCCTTTTTTCTTACTTCAACGCGAACTCTTCCAGGGGAAGTCCAACTGCTTCAACCCCAGCAGGTCCGGAGCTGAACGCATCGCCTCGGCGATCTGGGCGTTACAGGCGAAGCTGACGTTGAGCTGGTCGTGGCGGCCCATCTCGAACCATTCCACGATCACGCCGCTGTCACTCCCCGCCGGAGCGGTGCAGGCGGCAAGCTGACGGCCCTGCGGTCGATAGGCGGCCAGCCTGGCGGAGAAAGCGGCGGCGCGCTCCGGGGTCACGCGGGCGGTATAGCGGCGATAGCGCCAGTCGGTGTTGCTGCCCGTGAAGTGGCCGCGCTCGATCAGCACCTTGCCGCCGGGCGAGACGGAGATTTTCAGCGACTCGCAGGCGCCGCATTGCGTGCCGGGCGTGCTGGCGAAGGTGACGATGGCACTGGCGCTGCCGGGCGCGGCCTCTGCCACGGGAGCGGCGGGAGGCGGTGGCGGCGCAGGCGTGCGATCGACGGTCGGAGCGTTTTGCGGAATGGGTTCGCGCACCGGGGCAGCGGGTTCGGGCGCGGTCTTCTCGGCGTTGCGCGCAGCCCTCTTGTCCTGAGCGTCCTGAGCGCGCTGGGCCTTGGCCTCGGCTGCGGCTTGAGCCTTGCGGTCGCGCGCCTCGGCCTTGCGCGCGGCGGCGTCTGCCTTGCTGGTGTCGGGGGCAGGGGCAGGGGCGGGTTCCGGAGCCGGTGCGACCGGAGCGGGCGCAGGCGCTGGCGCCACAGCAGCGGGCGGGGGAGGAGGCGGTGTCGGCGCAGGCTCGGCCCGGCGCGGCGGCGGCGCTGGCGCCGGTTCCGGCGCGGGGGTAGGCGCAGGCCTTGTCACGGGCCGGACCGCGCTGTCGTCTTGTCCCCGCGCGCGTTCGGCGCCCTCGCGGAAATGGGCGCAGCCGCCGGTGACGGAAAGAGCCATCAGGCACAGGGCCAGGCTCATCGAGCGATGGGGGGGCGTAAAGCGTTTCACGAACCCTGCTATGCCCGGCCCCGCGCCGCCGTGCAATCGCCAGAGCAGTGCCAAATCGCTGATATGCGTCTTTCTCCGGCACCCGAAGGTTCCATCCGTCCGCCGCGCTTTCCGTGCAGTACAACGAGCCGTTCAGGTTATAATTCGGATTTTCCGTTCGGCAGGCGATGGCGGCGATAGCGCCGTTTCCGCCCGGGAAACGGGGGTTTCATCGATCGGCCGGCGCCAACTTTTCCAAGTTTTTCAGCTGGAATCGTGGTTGAAGCATAAATGTCACAGTTGCGCGCCGCTTGATGTCAGGGGGGAACCGCTGCCCTCCGATAGGCTTCATCCCCATGACGGTCCCGATGGCCCGGCTCACCAATTCAGTGATGAAGTGGTGCTTTTGGAGCAAGGCATGAAACAGGTTTGAGGTTTGGCGGATGCGCCTGCCGGAAAGACTGGTCGCTGACAGGACCGCTCTCTTTCCACCCCGACAAGACACCAGATGATCTGGGTAATTCGCAGGATGCCGGACTCGGTCCGGCGTTATTGGAGTTGTGCATATGAAAAAATTCGCTCTTCTGGCGGCTGCATGCGTCAGCCTCGTGCCCGCTGCCGCTTTCGCGCAGGACAGCGCCCCCGCTTCTGCTTCGGAGACGCCCCCGGCCGCTGCGCCCGATGACAGCGGCCCCAAGTCGCCCGACGGCTCCAAGGCTTTCGGCATCGAGCCCTATGTCGGCGTGCTGGGCGGTTATGAAAGCTTTGATCATCGCAGCCAGTTCGGTGCCTCGCCCAACCATGGCACGCTCAATGGCGCGCTGATCAGCGGCGTGGTGGGTGTCAACGTGCCGCTTGGGCCGGTCTTCGTCGGCGTGGAAGGCAATGGCACCAAGGGCTTCAACGACATCAACTGGGAATATGGCGTGAAGGGCCGCATCGGCGCGCGTGCCGGTGACAGCGGGCTGATCTATGTCTCGGGCGGTTATGAGTGGATCAACCCCCACAACAACCGTGGTTTCGCCGATCACAGCAATTGGGTCTATGGCGTGGGTGTCGAAGTCGGCCCCAAGGACATCGGCCTGAAAGGTGCCACCGGCCGCGCCGGGCCGCGCCTGCGCCTTCAGCTTGATACGGTGGACTTCCACAGCCTGCGCCCGATGGGCGGTGTGATCTTCCACTTCTGATCCCCCCAACTGAAAGGCGGTCCGGTTCTGCTGCCGGGCCGCCTCTCTTTTTGGGGGCTACAGGCTGGACGCCTTGAAGGTGTCGCACTGGCCCGGATCGCCGGTCTCCAGCCCCTTGCGCAGCCAGCGCATCCGCTGCTCCGAGGAACCATGGGTGAAGGCCGCCTCCACCGGGGTGCGCCCCGCCGCCTTCAGCAGCACATCGTCGCCGATCTGATGCGCGGCGTTGAGCCCGCTTTCCATATCGCCCGCCTCCATCCGGTCCTTGTTGCGCGCGGCCCAGACGCCCGCATAGCAATCGGCCTGCAGCTCCAGCCGCACCGAGAGCGGATTGGCCTGATCGGGATTGGCCTGCTGCAGGCGGTTCACCTTGCTTGAGGTGCCCAGCAACTGCTGCACATGGTGGCCATATTCATGGGCGATCACGTAATCGCGCGCGAACTGGCCACCTGCGCCCAGCTTCTGCTCCATCTCGCGGTAGAAATCGGTATCGAGATAGATGCCCTGATCCGCCGGGCAGTAAAACGGCCCCATCGCGCTCTGCGCCGCGCCGCAGCCCGAGGAGCCGCGCTGCGCATAGAACACCAGCCTTGGCTTGTCGAAGCTGTGGTTGCGCGCGGTGAACAGCGTGCGCCATGTCTTGTTGAGCGAGGAGAGCGCATTGCAGCTTTCCTTGCTGAAGGCGTCCACCGTGCAGCTGCTGGCGGCGTCCTTCCCGCTTTCCACCGGAGCGCGCTGCGGGGCGGGGGCGTAGGCTTGCTGTCCCCCCTGTTGTCCGGCGCCGCTCACCAGCCCCAGCACGCTGAGCGGATTGATCCCCAGCGCCCAGGCGCCCACCATCAGCAGGGCAATCGTGCCAAGGCCAAGGCCTCCGCCGCCCAATTGGAAGCCCTGTCCGGAAAAGCCTCCGAAGCCGCCAAAGCCGCCGCCCTTGCCGCGCTGATCCTCGACATCCACATCGTTCGGGTCGAAATCGTCGAGGCGCATGTGTTCAGATCCTGCAATCGGGAGGAAGGATGGTTTTGGGAAGAAGGGGAGGGATAGGCAAGTAAGAAGGAAAGAAAATGCGAGGGGATTATCCCCTCGCGCTCCCATGACGTCTCCCGACGAAACCGCAGCGGTTCGCTATCGTTCCGTCCATCCTGTCCGTCAGGTCTTGCGGTGGTGTCTGCGGCCCCGGACATCGCGCAGGGTTGTCCCTTGCGGCACCGGGCGGCCCATGAATTTGGGCAGGGCAATCCGCTGCGACAGATAGATGCCATTATGGCCCGAACACAGGCAGGCCACAAAGCACGCCACCGCGATTGGCACCATATGTGTCGCGCCGAACAGCTCCAGCCCCATGATCGTGCAGGCCAGCGGCGTGTTGGCCGCTCCCGCGAACACCGCCACAAAGCCCAACCCCGCGAACAGATCCACCGGCGCCCCCATCGCCACGCCCAGAGCATTGCCAAGCGCCGCGCCGATGAAGAACAGCGGCGTCACCTCGCCGCCCTTGTAACCGCATGACAATGTGACCACCGTGAAGAGCATCTTGAACGCCCAATCCCACGGGTTGGCGGGGGCGGCAAAGAAGCCGGCAATCGTCGGCATGGCCGGATCGGGCGACCACACGCCCAGCCCCAGAAAGGCTCTTGTGCCCACGGCATAGGTCAGGCCGATCACCGCCAGCCCACCCACGATGCTGCGCAGCGCGGGATGCGGAATCACCTTCTTCAGCCAGCCGCCCAAGGCATGATTGGCCTCGGCGAAAGCCAGCCCGGCCAGCCCGAAAGCAACCCCGGCCAGCCCCGCCTTGCCCACCAGCAGTGGATCGAGCGGCGCCGCGCCATTGGGCCATGCCATAAAGGGAATGCGATAGGCGGTGTGCTGAATGCCCCACAGCCCGCAGGCCCAATCGCCCACCAGCGCCGCGATCATGCACGGGATCAGCGCGGCCATTTCGATCCGCCCCACCGCCAGCACCTCCAGCGCGAAGACGGCGCCCGCCAGCGGCGTGCCGAACACGGCGCCGAACCCCGCCGCGATGCCCGCCATCAGCATCAGCCGCAGCCCCCGCGCATTCAGCCGCGCCAGCCGCGCCGCCGTGCTGGCCAGCGACCCGCCCAACTGCACTGCCGTGCCTTCACGCCCCGCCGAGCCGCCGAACAGATGGGTGATCACCGTGCCCGCGAAGATCAGCGGCGCCATGCGCAGAGGCACGCCTGTGCCGGGCTCATGGATCTGATCGATCAGCAGATTGTTCCCTGCCTCCACGCTCTGGCCCAGCCAGCGATAGAGCAGGCTGACCGCCGCGCCGCCCAAAGGAAGCAAAAACAGCAACCACGGATGCGCAAAACGCATGTGGGTGACGGCGTCGAGGCTCCACAGAAAAGCGGCGCACAGCGATCCGACCGCCGCCGCCATGGCGACGAGCACCAGCAGCAGGCGCAAGGCTTGCAGGGCGCGATGCAGGCCAATCCGGGCCAGAGCGTGGAACAGCTGGTGAAAGGTCGCGCGCATGAGTCCTCCTTGTTGCCGAACGGCGAAAGGTAGGAATCATCAGCTCGCCAAAGGGTGGTTCGACGAGCGGTTCGGCGTCATGCCCGGCGGAAATCCATCGCCGTGGAGCGGCACATGCCTCACCAGTCGTTCGGCGTCAAGGTTGCAGGCCGGGCGAAAGGATGCGCTTTTTATGTTGCGGCGCAATAAATGCTTGTCGGACTCGGGGGCATCGACTAAGGGGCGATCCCGCTCGGAAATCAATGTCAATTGGTATTTTGTGCAGAGTTGCAATTTTTCATGCAACAGCAACAAATGGGCAGCGCCGCTTGCGCGAAAGATCGCCGACATTTCAAATCGCATGAGCGGTGGAAAGTGACATTTTCAGGACGAAATGTCTAAAATTGACACACAAATGACCCAGCGATGGAAATTTTATTTCAACTTTGTGAAATAACGCAAGGCATGCGAGTGTGACTGCCCTGTCAGGCACTGTGTTAATCGCGCAACATGAACGGGATCAACCAACTGACAGTGATGTAAGTCGCTGGCGTAAGCCTATTAGAGTAAGCCATAAAGCTGTCACGGACCTGAACGGACTCGGATTTCGATCCGGCATGCTGGGCACATGCCAAAGATCGTGATCATTCAACGATGTGCGGGAAGGGTTAACAGGGGGCGGGAAGAGACTTGGGACTCTATCCACTTCATGAGGTGACAATGAATACTCGCATGAATCATGCGCTTAAGACGGGCGTCGCTACGCTCGTTCTGGGCACTGCGCTGATCGCCACTTCGGCTTTCGCACAAAACGCTGCTCCGGCGGCACAGGGCGCTTCGGCTGACAAGCCCGCTGAGGACACCGGCCCGACCATCGTGGTCACCGGCTCCATCACCAAGAACCCCGCGGCCGCCACGGCATCGCCGCTGGTGGTGCTTTCGGCCGAGACCCTGACCTCGCGCGGCATCAACACCGTCTCGGGCGCTCTGCAGAGCATCGCCGCCAACAACGCCGGCACGCTGCCGAGCAGCTGGTCGAGCCATGGCTTCGCCACCGGCGCCAGCGCTCCGTCGCTGCGTGGTCTGAACAACGGCTACACGCTGACCACCTTCGATGGTCTGCGCAGCGCCCTGTTCCCGATGGCTGACGACGGCGTGCGCAACTTCGTCGACCTCAACACCATTCCGGACTCGATCGTCGATCGCGTGGACGTGCTGCAGGACGGCGCCTCCTCGACCTATGGCGCTGACGCCGTGGCCGGTGTGGTCAACGTGATCGTCAAGAAGCAGATCGTCGGTCTGCACGTCAACGCTTCGGGCGGCATCGCCCAGCGCGGCTATGGCGCCGAAGGCCGCTTCGACGCGACCTGGGGCAAGGGCCGCCTGGAAGAAGACGGCTACAACTTCTACGTCAACGGCGAGTATCAGCATAACGCCGCCGTTTACATGAACCAGCGCGGCGGCAAGTGGGGCACTGCCGATCAGAGCAACATCTGCGACGCGGTCGGTTCGTGCCTGAAGAATGGCGTCATCAACGGCATTCAGGGCAATGGCGCCTACACCGCTTTCGACGCGGCCAAGAGCGCGACCACGGTCGGCTTCGCTCGCGCCTATGACATCAGCGGCACGACCGCAGCCACGGCCGCGAACAGCGCCAGCCGCTGGTCGCAGATTTCGCCCGCGACCGGTTGCCAGGGCCTGACCGCCAAGGCGCTGACCCCCACCCAGCAGGGCACCATCAGCCCCAGCACGGTGTGCCAGCAGGATCTCACCAAGCAATACGGCATGTATTCGCCCGAGATCACCCGTATCGGCGCCAACGCGCGTCTGACGGCGAACCTGACCGACCGTATCCAGGTCTATGGCATGTTCAACTTCGCTGAAGCCAAGACCTTCAGCTCGGGCAATCCGCGTAACTTCAGCTCCAAGACCGCATCGGGCACCACCGATCTGGGCACGCTGCTGCTGCCGGTTTATGTCTGCCCCACCGGCGTGGGCAACAAGAACCCCTCGCTGACGGGTTGCAATGCCGGCAACGGCACGCTCAACCCCAACAACCCCTATGCCGCCAACGGCCAGTATGCTCAGGTTTCGGGTCTCTATGACCGCCCGATCGAGAGCTACACCGACGCCAAGACCTACCGCTTCTCGGGCGGTATCTCGGGCGACTTCGGCAAGGGCTGGAACTTCGACCTCGAAGGCACCACCTCGTGGGTCAACATGGACCTGACGCAGCTCAACTACATCAACGCCCAGCACCTGTTGAACCTGATCGCGACAGGCGGCTACAACTTCGGTGACCAGAGCCAGAACACCCAGGCCGCGCGCGACTATCTGGCGCCCGCCGTCCACACGGTGAACCGCTCGAAGCTGACGCAGTTCCAGGGCACCATCAACCGCGACTTCTTCAAGCTGCCCGGCGGCGACCTGAACATCGCCGTGGGTGCGGCCTATCGCTTCGAAAGCCTGAACCAGCCCAGCGCCAACCCCGATGACGCCTATTATGGCATCAACGCGGTCAGCACCGCCGGTTCGCGTCGCGTCTATTCGGGCTTCTACGAAGTCACCGCGCCGATCCTCTCGAGCCTGAAGCTGAAGGCCGACGGTCGCTATGACAGCTATTCGAGCGGTCAGAGCAACTTCTCGCCCAAGTTCGAGGCGCAGTTCCAGCCGATCAAGGAGCTGAAGTTCCGCGGCACCTTCTCGAAGGGCTTCCGCATCCCGAGCTTCAACCAGTCGAACGGTCTGCCCACCACGGGTTATTCGACCAAGACGATCACCTGCTCGAACCCGATCTACACCGCCTTCTGCGCGGCGCATGCCAGCGCTCCCACCTACTTCAACGGTGTGGGCACGGATCCCAACGACCCGACCAAGGGCACGGGCACCTATTCGCTGGGCGTGACCGCGGTGGGCAACCCCAATCTGCGTCCCGAGAAGTCGACCTCCTTCACGGTGGGCACGGTCTTCACGCCGAACCGTCACCTGACCCTGACGGCCGACTTCTGGCACACCAAGATCACCGACATCATCGTGTCGGTGAGCGACCCGACGCCGGCGCTGACCCAGTATTTCACCAACAATGGCGTGGTGAACATTCCGGGCATCTCGGTCACCCAGAACAGTGCTGACGCGCAGAACCCCAATGCTCTGCCGCTGATCCGCACCATCGTGGCCTCCTACACCAACGCCGACTCCGAAGTCGCTTCGGGCATCGACGTGAGTGCTTCGGCGCGTTACGATCTGGGCCATGGCGTGCGCTTCACCAGCCAGTTCAACGGTTCGTGGCTGACGAAGCTGGCGCTGACCTCGGGCGGGACCGAGTTCCGTTACGACGGCACGCTGGGTCCGTGTGAAACCACCTCCTGCTCGGGTGCTCCGCACTTCCGCGCGGTGTGGGCGAACACCTTCGACTTCGGCCCTGAGCAGAAGTACAGCCTGACGCTGACCGGCAACTACACCAGCGGCTATTCGGAGACCGCCACCGACGACGGTGACACCTACAAGGTCTGCGAAGTGGGCGCCGGTGACGTGGTGGGTTACAGCGGCACCAACAACCCGGTGATCTGCAACACGCACCCCACCTTCACGATCGATCTGCACACGCAGGCCAAGGTCAACAAGAACTTCCTCATCTATATGGATGTGAAGAATCTGCTCGACTCTGGTCCGGTCTACGATCCGGCTGCTGGTTATCAGCTGTATCAGTTCAACCCGGCCTGGGGTGACTCGAACTACATCGGTCGCTTCTTCCGCGTCGGCGCGAAGATCGACTTCTAAATCTCGGCCCACAAGGCTTGAGCTTTTGACAAAGGGAGGGGCGGTCCGATGGGCCGCCCCTCTTTTATGCGTCTGGCAGGGGCTTGTTGATGTGTGTGGGGTAGGGATGGCGCCCATGCAGGACGATCACGCCAGACGCATCTGGGCCACCATGCCTCCGGGCCTCAAACGCCTGTCGCGCCCGCCGGTGCGGGTTCTGGGCGTCACCCTGTTCCACGCGCGTGTGCCCGATGCCACGGCTCTGGCCTTTCTGATGGGCCATTACTGGGATGCCGAGAATGAGGTCTGGCGCTGGGATGGCCGGCTCAAGCCGGACACGTTCGACAGGCTGCGCGGCGGCCATCTGCCGATGGCGGGCCGCATCGCCGAGATGGTGAGGAGCAGGGCGCTGCCCTGATGGCATTAATGTCGGCAGGCACAAAAAAGCCCCCGGGGATGACCCGGGGGCTTTTTCTGAAACCTGCCCCGCGCCTGCCTGAGCCAACGCGAGGGAAGGGGGATCAGCCGTTGACACGGCTCCGGCTGGCGAAGACGCCGAATGCCGCGATGATCGCATAGCACAGGGCGGGCAGGGCCAGCGCCATCGGCAGGCTGTGGGTGACATCGGCGAACTTGCCGGTCAGCGGCGGGATGATCGCGCCGCCCACGATGGCCACGTTGATGATGCCCGAACCGTCGGCGGCGGCTTCGCCAAGGCCTTCGCAGGCGAGGCTGAAGATCGTAGGGAACATGATCGAGTTCATCAGGCCGATCAGCAGCAGGCTCCACGCCGCGACCGGGCCGCTGGTGTTGGCCGAGATCACGATCAGCAGGATCGAACCCACCGCGTTGCAGGCCAGCACCTTGGCGGGGCTCACCATGCGCAGCACGGCCGAGCCGGCGAAACGGCCCACCAGCGCGCCGCCCCAGTACCAGGGGATGTAGGTGGCCGCCGCTGCGGCGGTCACGCCCAATACGGTGGGCAGCTGGAAATAGTTGACGATCAGCGAGCCGACCGAGACTTCCGCGCCCACATAGAGGAAGATGCAGGCCGCGCCGAAAGCGAAGCGCGGCTGGCCCAGCAGCTTGAGCCCGTCAAGGAAGCTGCTGTGGGCGTGATGCTCGTTCTTCAGGGCGTTGCGGTTGCCCCAGACCACCAGCGCCACCACCGCCAGCGCGATGGCAAGGCCGATGTAGGTGTGCACCACCGTCTGCGTCTCGGCGATGCGATAGAGGTCGAGCGCCTCGCCGCTCAGATCCTCGGCCTTTACCTTGGCCAGCTGGCCCAGGATCAGCGCGCCGCCCACCAGCGGAAACAGCACCGTGCCCAGCGAGTTGAAGGCCTGCGCGAAGGTCAGGCGGCTCGATGCCGTTTTGGCCGGGCCCAGCAGCGAGATCAGCGGGTTGGTGACGATCTGCACCATCACCACGCCGCCCGCCAGCACGAAGAGCGCGGCCAGAAACAGGCCATAGGTGGCATGCTGCGAGGCCGGGATGAACAGCAGGCAGCCCGCCGTCATGGTCAGCAGGCCGACCACCGCGCCGCGCATATAGCCGATGCGCTTGACCAGCGCCGCGCCGGGCAGGCCGATGATGGCATAGGCGGCGAAGAAGGCCGTCTGCACGAACATCGCCTGCATGTAATCGAGCGTGAAGAGTTCCTTCAGCTTGGGGATGATCACATCGTTGAGGCTGGTGATGCCGCCGAAGATGAAGAACAGGCCCATCACGAACAGGCGCAGCTGAGGCGCATTGACGTTGCCGCTGTCCTCATCGCTGACGGAAGGATCGGTGCTGGACGATGCATTGGGCATCAGGGCCACGGGGTTACTCCTCTCTGCCCGGCGGGCGCGGGGCCACCGGGGATCATGCTGCTCGCCATGGTCTCGTCCATGGTCGGTTTCGCCGATCACATCGCCCGTTTGCCGGAGGATGGCCAGAGCTTTCTTGGCTAAGGTGCCCTTATTGCGTCAGGAATAGGTCTGCAGGTAGCGCAATCAGGCGGCGACACCGGCCTGTGGCGCGGCCTGATCCGACGTGTTGGCGGCCAACGACCGTGGCGCGCTGGTCAAGGGCTTGGGATAGCCGAAGAGATAGCCCTGGCCCTCGTCGCAGCCTTCGCGGCGCAGCAGTTCGAGCTGCTCTTCGGTTTCCACACCCTCGCACAGCACGGGGATGTCCAGGCTGCGGCCCAGCGCCAGCACGGTGCGCATGATCGCGGCGCCCTGCGGGCTGGCGGCGGCGCTGTGCAGCAGCGACTTGTCGATCTTCAGCTTGTCGAAGGGGAAGGCGTGCAGCGTTTCGAGCGAGGCATAGCCCGTGCCGAAATCATCCATGGCGATGGCGATGCCCAGCGCCTTGATCTGGCGCAGCACATGCAGCGCGCGGGTCTTGTCCGCGATGATGGCGCTTTCGGTGATTTCCAGCTCCAGCCGGTGGGCGGGCAGGCCGGTGTCGATCAGGATCTGGGCGATGCGCTGCGCCAGATCGGGCTGCTGCAGTTGCACGGGCGAGACATTGACCGCCACCTTGATGTCGCTGGCCCAGCGCGCGGCGTCGCGCGCGGCGCGGCGCAGCACCCATTCGCCGATGGCGAAGATGGCGCCGGTTTCCTCGGCCACGGGGATGAACTCCAGCGGCGGCACCATGCCGCGCAGCGGATGGCGCCAGCGCACCAGCGCCTCATAGCCGGTCAGCGCGCCGGTCCCGATGGCATGCTGGGGCTGGTAGAACAGGCAAAGCTCATCATGCGCCAGCGCATTGTGCAGATCGCCCGCGATGCGGCGGCGGGTGCGGGCATGCTCGTCCATGCCCTGTTCGTAATAGCAGATCGCCTCGCCACGGCTGGTCTTGGCGCGCTGCATCGCCAGATCGGCATTGTTGAGCAGCGCTTCGCGGTCACGCCCGTCCTCGGGGAAGATGGCGACGCCAAAGCTGGCGCGCAAAGGCATATCCGATTCACTGTCGCGGAAACAGGCGGAGAGCCGCTCGACGAAATCGGCCAGTTCGGCCTCGCTGGCGTAGAGGCGCGCGGCGGCGAAATCGTCACCGCCCAGCCGCGCGACGATCTCGCCCTCGCGGCAGGCGGCGGACAGGCGCCGCGCGGCCTCGATGATGGCGCGGTCCCCGGCGGCATGGCCAAGCCGGTCGTTGATTTCCTTGAAGCGGTCCAGATCCAGCGCCACCACCGCGACATGCCGGCCATGGCGCGCGGCATGCGGCATCTCGCGCGCGCACCATTCGTTGAAACGGGCGCGGTTGGGCAGGCCGGTCAGCGGATCATGCGCGGCCAGATGGGCGATGCGCGCCATCTGGCGGCGGCGCTCGGTCACATCCTCGAAGGTGACGACGCGCCCGCCATCCTCCAGCGCCCGGCTGGTGATGCCGACATGAAAATCCGCGTGGCATTCCACCATGATGCGCTGGCCGTCGGCGGTGTGCAGCGCCTGTTCCAGCAGAGATCGGATGGCGCCGCGCTCGACCACGCGCTGGCCTTCCATCAGCTGTTCGATGATCGGGCCGCAGCCGGTGCCGGGCAGCAGCATGCCCTGCGGAATGCCCCACATGGCGCAGAGCCGCGAATTGGCCAGCACCAGCCGGTGATCGCTGTCGAACAGGGCCAGTCCCTGATGCATGTTGTCCAGCGCGGTGTTGAGCTGGGCGCGCATCGCGGCATGGCCGTCCTGCTCCTCCTTCAGCCGTGTCATGTCGCGGGTGATCTTGGCGAAGCCCAGCGGCGCGCCATCCTTGTCGAGAATGCGCTCCAGCGTGACATGGGCCCAGAACTGGCTGCCATCCTTGCGGCAGCGCCAGCCTTCACCGGTGAACTTGCCCTGCGTGGTGGCCAGGCTCAAGGCGCGTTCGGGCAGGCCCGCCGCGCGGTCCTGCAGCGTGTAGAAGGCGGAGAGCGGCAGGCCGATCGCCTCGGCGCCTGTATAGCCCTTCAGCCGCTGCGCGCCGGGGTTCCAATAGGCCACGCGCCCCTCATTGGTGAGCATGTAGAGCGCGCAATCGGAAATGCCCTCGACCAGAATCGAGAGGGCGCGCTCGCTGTTGTGGATCGCGGCGGTGGCCCGCCGGCTCAGCAGCAGCGCCACCATCGCCGCCAGCAGCACCAGACAGGTGGCCAGCACCACCAGCGTGGCGATCGTTTCGGGCATCAGCAGCAGGCGCTCATGCGCGGTCATTCGCTGGGGGACCAGCGTGAAGGCGGCCATGCCGGTGAAATGCGTGCCTGTCACCGCCAGGCTGAGCAGCAGGCAGGCCTGCCACAATCGGTCCTGCCCCAGCGCCAGACGCAGCGCTGGATAGAGCAGCCCCACCACCATCAACACCGAGCCGCCGACCATCACCGGCCGCCACACCAGCCGCGCGGGCAGATCCAGCGCGCTGGCGCCGATATAATGCATCGCCGCGATGGCGAGGCCGGTGACGCAGGCCGCCACCGCAAGGCCGCTGCGCGAGGGAAAGCGCAGCGCCAGCGTCAGCCCCAGGGTCACGCCGGCCACCGCCACCACCAGCGAGGCTACCGTCAGCCCCGGTCGATAGGCCATGTCCAGCCCCGGCGTGTAGCCCAGCATGGCCACGAAATGCACCGCCCAGACGCCGAAGCCGGTCGAAACGCCGGCCGCCAGCGCCCATAATTCGCTGCCATGCTGATGGGCATGGCGCAGCAGCGTCAGCCCGCCCGTGGCGGTCAACAGGCAGATGATGATCGCCAGCAGGACGAGCGAAGGTTGATGCTGATCGACAAGGCAGAGATAGACAGAGGGCATCAAGGGTTCCGAAGGACCGAATCACCGCCACACACGGGCCGGTCCGCTAGGGAACCCTGCCGTCAGGAAGGTTAACAATTGGGAAAGCATGTTGGCCCTGAACGGTGAAAATGTAGGGGATGCTGCTGCTGGCAAGGCTGTGCTTCGCCCTTGATCCGGCGCGGTGCGGGCGTCTAATCACGCCGCCGCGTTTGAGAAAGAGCCCCTGATGACCGCCCTGCAGCCGCTGATCGATTGCATAGTATCGGATATGCGCAAGATGGAGGACAAGGGCCGCGTTGCGGATTACATCCCCCCGCTGGCGCAGGTCTCGCCCGACAAGTTCGGCATGGCGGTGGTGCTGGCCGATGGGCAGATGCTGACCGGTGGCGATGCCGAGGAGCCATTCTCGATCCAGAGCATCTCCAAGGTCTTCACCCTGACCCTTGCGCTGGGCACGGCGGGCGACCAGCTGTGGCGGCGCGTGGGGCGTGAACCGTCCGGCAGCGCTTTCAACTCGATCGTCCAGCTGGAGAACGAGAAAGGCGTGCCGCGCAACCCCTTCATCAACGCCGGGGCCATCGTGGTGTCCGACATGATCCTGGCCCGCCATGAGCCGCGCGAGGCCATCGGGCAGGTGCTGCGTCTGGTGCGCGATCTGGCGGGAGAGGACAGCGTCGCCATCGATGAGCATGTCGCCCGCGCCGAACTCGACACCGGCTTTCGCAATGAGGCGCTGGCCAATTACACCAAGGCCTTCGGCAATCTGCACAATGATGTCGATCGCGTGCTGGGCGTCTATTCGCACTGCTGCTCCATCGCCATGAGCTGCCGCCAGCTGGCGCTGGCCGGGCGATATCTGATGCTGGGCGGACGCAATCCGGAAACGGGACGTCAGGTGCTGTCTGCGCATCGCACGCGGCGCATCAATGCGCTGATGATGACCTGCGGGCATTACGACAATTCCGGCGAGTTCGCGTTCCGGGTTGGCCTGCCGGGAAAGTCCGGGGTCGGGGGCGGGATTCTGGTGGTGGCACCGGGGGTGGCCTCCATCGCGGTGTGGGCGCCGGGGTTGAATGCTCAGGGGAACTCCTTGCTCGGGTCTCTGGCGCTGGAGAGGTTGGCTGCCGGGGCCGGGTGGTCGGTGTTTGAAGGGGGTTGAAGAAGGTTGAAAGCAGGGGGTGTTACACCCCCTGCACCCCCGGAACGTCTCCCGACGAAACTGCATGTGTGATTGCGCCGTAACGCTTAACCTCTCCGCCTCGCAGGGAATGATTGCCTCCGGCGTTAGGACGTTTGCGCATGGTGGCCCCGTTGCACTTCCTCTGTGTCGGGAGACGTCATGGGGGTGCAGGGGGCGATGGCCCCCTGCTTATTCTCTTCCTGGAACAAACAAAAAAAGGCCACCCCCGGACTGGCGGGGATGGCCTTGAGTTGCGAGACGGCCCTGACGCAAGTCGATGGGCCGTGCCGGGTTCAGCTCTTGAAATCAGATATGTTGTCGCATCGTTGATGCGAAAAACCGGTTCCCACTTTTTCGCACGATGCTTCAGGCATGCGCGAAGGTCCGCACCATCTCCTCGCGCCCGCTGACCGAGGCGGCCAGCCCCGCGCGGCGGCGGCGGCCCAGCCATTCGCCAAGCATCTCGGCGCTGGTGTGGTCGAGCCCGGCGAGGGAATCGAGATCGAGGTGGACGGGCTTGTCGGCGGGCACATCCTCCAGCGCGCGGGTCAGGCGCGGCAGGGTGAGGAAGGTGGCCGCGCCGGAAAGGCGGACCAGGCGCGCTTCGCCTTCGGAGGCGGTGCCATGCTCGATCCCCAGCTTGAGGCGCGAGAGATGCGGCACAACCTCGATCAGCGAGAGGCCAAGGCCCACCAGCACGCCGGTCAGCAGGTCGGTGGTGACCACCAGCGCGAAGGTCGCGGCCCAGATCCCGGCGGGCACGGGGCCGTAGTTCTCGAAGAGATGGCGCACATGCTTGAGGCTGATCAGGCGCCAGCCCGTCACCACAAGGATGCCGCCCAGCGCGGCCATCGGCACCTCGCGCAGCACCCAGGGCAGCAGCGCGACAAGGGCCAGAATCCACACGCCATGCAGGATTGCCGAGGCGCGGGTCTGGGCCCCGGCCTGCACATTGGCGGAGGAACGCACGATCACGCCGGTCATCGGCAGGGCGCCGACCAGACCGCAGAGCAGGTTGCCCACGCCCTGCGCGCGCAGCTCCTTGTTGTAATCGGTGCGCACGCCGTCATGCATGCGGTCCACCGCGGCGGCGGAGAGCAGCGTTTCGGCGCTGGCGATGAAGGCGATGGCGATGGCCGCCGTGGCGATCGCGGGGTTGGCGAGGATCGGCGCGAAGAAGCCCGCGCCGGGCATGGCGAAGGCCGCCGAAATCGATTCCGGCACGCTGATGCGCGCGACCTCGAGCCCCAGCGAAGCGGCGACCGCCGTGGCGGCGACCACGCCCAGCAGCGCGCCGGGCACCAGCTTCAGCGAAGCGGGGCGCAGCTTTTCCCAGCCCAGCATCACCGCGATGGTCAGCAGGCCAAGGCCAAGGGCGATCTCGGTGGAGTGGGCGTCGGAAAAGTTGAGGCCCAGCACGCGGCCCGGCATGGCCGAGAGGTTGGCAAGCCCGTTTGACATCGGCTTGGCGTCGAACAGGATGTGGAACTGGCCCGCCACGATCAGCGCGCCGATGCCTGCCAGCATGCCATGCACCACGGCGGGCGACACCGCGCGGAACAGCCCGCCCAGACGCGCCACGCCGGCCACGAACTGGATCACGCCGGCCACCACCAGCATCGGCCCGAGCGCCGAAAGCCCATGGTCACGCACGAATTCGAAGATGATGACGGCCAGACCCGCCGCAGGCCCGCTGACCTGCAACGGCGAACCGGCCAGCATGCCGACGACGATGCCGCCGATGATGCCGGTGACGAGGCCCTTTTCGGGCGGCACGCCAGAGGCGATGGCGATGCCCATGCACAAAGGCATGGCCACCAGAAACACCACGATGGATGCGGTGAGGTCACGCACCGAAAGGCCCGGCACTTTCATGCCGGGCTTCTGGGTTGCGGATGAAGCGGGGTCGCCGCTCATTCGGCGGCTTCCGCCAATTGGGCGTCGGTCGCGATGCGGCGGGCGGCATGCAGAGCCACGGGCAGCGGCTGATCCTCGCGCAGCGGCACGAACTGGCCGGTGTCGCCGTCCAGCCCCAGCACCTGGCCGGCGTGGATGTCCACGAACCAGCCATGCAGCGCCATCTCGCCCTTGGCGATGGCCGAGGCCACCGAGGGATGGGTGCGCAGATGGGCGATCTGGGCGATGATGTTCTCAAGGCTGACGGCGCGCACGCGGGCCTTGTCATGCAGATGCGGCGAGGTGTTGCTGACGATATGCTCCGCCGCCGCGCCATGGCGCAGCCAGGCGGCGACATTGGGCATCGCCTCCAGACCGACGGGGTTGGAAAGCGCCTTCATCGCGCCGCAGTCCGAATGGCCGCAGACGATGATGTCACGCACGCCCAGCGCCACCACGGCATATTCTACCGTGGAGGAGACGCCGCCATTCATGGTGGAATAGGGCGGCACGATGTTGCCCGCGTTGCGGCAGACGAACAGATCGCCGGGCTGGGCCTGCAGGATCTGCTCGGGCACGATGCGCGAGTCCGCGCAGGAAATCATCAGCGCCTTGGGCTCCTGCCCCTCGCTGGTGAGTTTGGCGAACAGCTCTCCGCTGGCGGGGAAGGTGGTTTTTTCGAAGCTGAACACGCGGCCGATGAGGTCGTTCATGGTAGCACCTCTTATGTATTATCTATGGGGCGGCCCGAATGAGAGGGGAAATGGGGTACTCCCACCCGAGCCTTGTCCATGAATTTAGGGTGCGTGTTTTGCCCGCGATCCGCTGATGTGTAAGGAAGTGTTGCTGCGGTGCGGCAGAGATCTATAATGTTGAAAAACAATATAAATTAAAGAGAAAATGCGAGGGTCATCGCCCTCACGCTCCCTTTGATTGGCGGCGTGGGTGTCCTGTCGCCGGCGTTTGTTACGTGTTCGCGGGGCTGATGGCGCTTCAGCAGATGTGGACTGGAGTCTCATGGATCGAGACATCGATGGGGCAAGACGCCACCACATCTCCATCCGCCTGCACGGGCAGCGGATCGTCCGACTGCAGCGACAGCTGCGTGCAGGAAAAGGCGATCACGTTCTTGTCGCGAGCCACATCCGCGCCACCCAGCAGGCGCCAGTAAAAGCGGAGGAATTCGCGTCGGCCAGCCCGGCGCAGCGCGACAACATGCAGCTGGCCATCATCGCCCTTGGCCTGAGGCGCAAAGCTCCACGGCCCGGCATAGTAGCGCCCTTTGGCGATATAGACCGCTTCGCAGTCCCATGAGCGGCCATCGGCGCGCAGGGTGATCCGGTGCCTTGGCCATTTGTGCAACAGCCGCGCGACGGCGGCCACATAAGCAAAGCGGCCAAGCTGCTGCTTGAGAACGGAGGATGCCACGGAGGCAACCGCCAGACTGTCCGGCCCCACGCTGGCGCAGGCGAAAAACAGATTGTCGCCCGCCTTGACGGGGCTGTGCCGCCGCGTGGTGCCATGGACCAGCGCCTGCGCCAGACGTGCGGGGCGCCGGCCAAGCTTGCCTTCCCGCGCCAGCAGATTGACCGTTCCGGCGGGATAGATGGCGACGGGAAGCTCACGGTTGGCGCGCACCACGGCTTCCGCCACATGCCGCACCGTGCCGTCGCCCCCGGCGATGCAGATATGGGTGGCGGCAGGGTCGATGACTGGCGGCGTATCCACGCTGGGGGTGAGGTGGACGCGTGCGCCTGTGTCGCGGAAGGCCTGTTGCAGGCGGTCGATGGTCGCGTCGCTGTAGCTTCCGGCCTGCGGATTGTAGAAAAGCTGGACGGTTTTATGGATGCTCATGACCTGGTCCATCGGATATCGGGGGCAATCCGCAATCCGTTCTCGAATTGGCTCGCCAGCCTGGCCAACACCTAGGGCCTCACCGTTCCGGGTGACGTCGAGAGGGCGTGTCCGCAGCCAAAAGGCGGTTAATAAGGAGAGATCCATCTCCTGATCCTCCTTACAGGAGGGCTCTGCGGCATGTATCGCGGACGTGTATGCCAGGCAAGCGCGAAGACAGGAGCTTGCCTTCTATCCGCGCAGGTGTGGCTTCCGGGCCATTGCGCCCGGCACCTGACCCCGAACCAATAGCGCAAGGCCGACACGAAAGGGATTGCAAAGAGGGATGACCCTTTGCCCGCCGGAGGCCTGCTTTAACCCCCTAGCAAGCCCCACCCGCCAAGGTCACCGTCGCCACCAGCCCACCGCCCTCACGGTTGGTCAGCGCCACGCTCGCACCTTCACCGCTCAATGACTTTTCGACGATGGCCAGCCCCAGGCCCATGCCCGGCGTATCGCGCGAGCGGGCGTGGTCGAGCCGCACAAAGGGCTGGATCACATGGGCCAGCTCTTCCTCGGGAATGCCGGGGCCGCGATCGGCGATCACCACCGTCACGCGGTTCTGCACCACGGACAGCGCAACCTCGGCATTGCCGCCGTAATGCAGGGCATTGCTCACCAGATTGGACAGGGCCCGCCGCAAAGGCACCGCGCGGCCCATCACCACCAGCGTGTCGGGCCCGGTGTAGCTGGCGTTGCTGCCCTGATCCTGCGCGTTGTCCACCAGAGTCTGCACCATGGCGGCGATATCGATGCGGCGGGGCGGCTCCGCGCTGCGCGGTTCCACGAAGGTCTGGAGTGAGGAAAGCAGATCGCGCATCTCGCCGATGTCGCCCTGCATCGCCTCACGCGCGGCGGGGTCCAGCGGGGCTTCGTCGAGGCGCAAATGCAGGCGCGCCAGCGGCGTGCGCAGATCGTGGCCGATGGCCAGCATGGTCTGGGTGCCGGTGGCCAGCAGGCTGTCGATGCGGCTCTGCATGGCGTTGAAGGCGTGGATCAGATTGCGCACCTCGGCGGGCCCGGCGGGCTCCAGCGCGGAGGATTGCGAGGTGCCGACGCGGCGCGTGGCCAGCACAAGGCGGCGCAGCGGATGGAGGATCGCCTGCATCATCACCAGCGCCAGCCCCACCAGCACCAGCGAGGGCAGCACCAGCGAAATCAGCCGCCCGGCTTTCAGCGGCCATGCCCTGCGGCTGTGGTTGTGAAAGCTGACCAGCGATCCGTCGCTCAAGGTCAGCGACCCCCCGATATCCTCCGAGAAGGTGGAGAGATGCAACTGCAGATTACGATGGGCCAGAGAGGGCTGGGCGGAGAGAATCTGGCCTTGCAAGGCGGCCAGTGTCAGCGCCGCGAGTGGTCGCTCGCGCCCGGGAGACCAGGTGATCTTCAGCGTATCGCTGCTCAGTTCACCAGCCACGCGCGGGCGGGAGATCAGCGGCTCGGTTTCCAGCACCTGATCGGCCACCACCAGCCTTTCGGCAAGGCGGGCGGCATCCTCCTGATGCAGGGCGAAATCGCTGGCTTTCTCGAAGATCAGCGCGTTGGCGGCGAAATCCACCATCATCACCAGCACCAAAAGCGCCAGCAGGCGCCCGAACAGGCCGATATGGCCCGCCCATTGGCGCAAGCGATGGATCAAGAACGCGTGACCGGCAGGTTGAACATGTAACCCACGCCGCGCACCGTCACGAGCGGAGCCGTGCCGCCCGTATCGGTCAGCTTGCGGCGCAGGCGGCTGACCAGCACGTCGATCGAGCGATCCGAGGAATCGCCGATGCGGGTGCGCGACAGTTCGATCAGCCGCTGGCGGCCAATCACGCGTTGCGGCTGGCTGACGAAGGTGCAGAGCAGGTCGAACTCCGCCCCGGTCAGATCGACGATGGTGCCATCCGGCGCGGTCAGTTCGTGGCGGGCCATGGAGAGGCGCCAGCCATCGAACTCCACATCGCGGCGGCCCAGATCGCGCTCGCCGCTGGTGTTTTCACCGCCATTGCCGCCGCCACGGCGCAGCACCGCGCCGATGCGCGCGATCAGCTCACGCGTGCCGAAAGGCTTGGCCAGATAGTCGTCCGCGCCCAGTTCAAGGCCCAGCACGCGGTCTTCCTCGCTGCCGCGCGCGGAGACGAAGATGATCGGCACTTCGCTGGTCTTGCGGATGCGGCGGAACAGCTCGATGCCATTGGTGCCGGGCAGCATGATGTCCAGCACCAGCAGATCGGCGGGGGCGGCTTCCAGTGCCACCCACATTTCCGCGCCGCTGCAGGCCGTGCGCACGTCATAGCCATGCGCCTTGAGGGCACGCGCCGTCAGCACGCGCAGCGCGGTGTCATCCTCGACCAGCAGGATCGAGGGCGCCGAGCCGGGAATGGCGTCAGGGGCGGCGATATCAGGCATCAGGGCACGAAGTGTCACGCTTGCGCTCGCTTTTCAAGGGAAAGAGATAATAGCCGGACGGCGGCGATGCCGCACCTGGCGTCAGGGCACGACGCTTGTGAAGGAGGCAGTGCGGCATCAGCCGCCGCCCGGCAGGACATCAGCCGACCTTGGGAAGGCTGCTGCCCTGGGACGCGGTTGCGGTGTCGGCCTCGGCGCTTTCCTGCGCGGGCTGGGCCTTGGCCCGGGCCACGGCGGGCTTCATCTGAGCCGCAGGCGCGGCGCGGAAGCACCCACGGTTGCGGCTGGGATCGGGATGGCAAGCGATGGTGCGCTCGACGTTTGCGTTATCCGCTTTGGCCACCATCACCGGAGCGGTGCCCATCGCGCGCTGCTGCGCCACGACATGGCTGTTGGTGACGCAGCCCATCACCTTGCCCGGCTGCGGATGGCAACCAATGGCCTGAAGGGGCTGATCGATGGGGGCGGAGGCGCTCAGCGCCATCGTCGCGAAGAGTGTGAACAACATGGGGTGAACTCCATTTCCGTGATGACTACGGAGATAGAGCCTGCGCTTTGCCCTTGATCGTCCCGTGTGTGACGAAGTGTTGCTGAGGGAAAAGGGACGAAGAAAGATGCGAGGGGGTTACCCCCTCGCGCTCCCATGACGTCTTCCGGCGACAAGGCAGGGGGGAGGCGAATGCGGTGCCCAGGCTCTCCACCTGCACGCGCCAAGGCGCCGCAGGCAATCATTTTTCCCGCCTGCGGCGCAGCGAGGTTGGCTGTGGCTGAACCCGTGGCGCCACGCTGACAAAACCCGGGAGCGCGAGGGTGTAACACCCTCGCATTTTCTCTTTTCTTCCTACTTCAAGCCCATTTTCGCCGCCTTGACCGTATTGGCCAGCAGGCAAGCGATCGTCATCGGCCCCACACCGCCGGGCACGGGCGTCACCGCGCGGGCGTGCTCCAGCTCGTGAGTCGCGCAATCGCCGACGATTTTGGTCGTGCCGTCGTGATCGGTGATGCGGGTGATGCCCACGTCGATCACCACCGCGCCGGGCTTCACCCAATAGCCGCGCACGAGGTGCGGCGCGCCGGCTGCCGCCACGATGATGTCCGCCTTGCGGGCGACATCGGGCAGATCCTTGGTTTCGATATGGGTGACGGTGACGGTGGCTTCGCGCTCAAGCAGCAGCATGGAGACCGGCTTGCCCACGATGTTCGACTTGCCGATGACGCAGGCGTTGAGGCCGCGATAGTCATCGATCACGCTGTCGAGTAACATCATGATGCCCAGCGGGGTGCAGGGCACCAGCCCGCCGGTGCCGGTGGAGAGGCGGCCGACGTTCACCGGGTGGAAGCCGTCGACATCCTTGTCCGGGCTGATGCGGTCGAGGATGGGGGCGGCGTCGAGGCCCTTGGGAAGCGGCAGCTGGACGAGGATGCCGTGGATGCTCGCGTCGGCGTTCAGGCTGTCGATCAGGGCGAGCAGATCGGCCTGGGTGGTGTCGGCGGGCAGGCGATGCTCGATCGAGTTGATGCCCGCCTTGCGGCACTGGCTGATCTTGCGGCCGACATAGACCTCGCTGGCGGGATCGCTGCCCACCAGCACCACGGCGAGGCCCGGTGGGTTGCCGGTGGCCTCGATGATGTCGGCGACGCCCTTGCGGGTGTCTTCCATCAGCCTTGCGGCGAGGGCCTTGCCGTCGATGATCTGTGCCATGGTGTCCGTTCCCCTGAAAGCTGAGGGGCCTTTAGAGCATCGCGCGAAAAAGTGGGAACCGGTTTTTCGCAAAAGTGATGTGACACCAGAGATGCGGGGATCAGGCCGGGCGCAACCGCACTTGCGCGGAGGGCAGGGCCAGCGCTGCCAGCGCCGCGATCAGCCCCAGCACGCCCGCTCCGGCAAAGGCGGGGCCGTAGGAGCCCCATTCCTGCCGCACCAGCCCCGCGCCCAGCGCCGCGCAGGCTGCGCCCAGCTGGTGCCCGGCGACCACCCAGCCGAAGATGATCGGCGCCTCGCGCTCGCCGAAGGCGCGGTTGGCTATGGCGAGGGTGGGGGGCACGGTGGCGATCCAGTCGAGCCCGTAGAACACCGCGAAGACGCCAAGGCCGATAGGGCCGAAGTCTAGGAAGGGCAGCACGATCAGCGAGAGGCCGCGCAGGCCGTAATAGACGAAGAGCAACCGGCGCGGATCGAAACGGTCGGTCAGCCAGCCCGAGGCGGTGGTGCCGAACAGGTCGAAGATGCCCATGGTGGAGAGCAGGCCGGCGGCGGCGACGGGCGCAATGCCATGGTCGCCGCAATAGGCGATCAGATGCGTGCCGACGAGGCCATTGGTGGTCGCCCCGCAGACGAAGAAGGTGCCGAACAGCAGCCAGAAGGTGCCGGACTTGCTGGCGCGGGCCAGCGCTTCCAGCGCGAGCATCGCACTGGCCTGTCGTGGCGGTGGCGGGGGCGTGCCGGGGGCCTCGCCAAAGCGGGCAATGCCGCGTGAGGCCGGGCTTTCGGGCAGCAGAAGCATCACCAGCGGGATCATCGCAAGGCTGGCAAGGCCCACCGTGTCCACCACCGGCTGCCATGCGCCGTCACGCGTCAGCCATGCCAGAAAGGGCAGGAACACCAGCGAGCCCGTCGCGGTGGAGGCCGAGAACAGCCCCATCACCAGACCCTGCCTTTTGGCAAACCAGCGGTTGGTGACGGTGGCGCCCAGCACATTGGCGACGGCTCCGCTGCCAAGGCCCGAGATCACGCCCCATGTCAGCAGATAGTGCCAGCTCTGGCTCATCGCGTGGCTGGCCAGTGTGCCAGCCGCCATCAGCGCCAGCCCGCCCATCATGGTGCGCCTGATGCCGATGGAGAGCATCAGCGCGGCGGCAAAGGGCCCGACCAGCCCATAAAGAAAAATGCCGATGGCCGAGGTGAGCGACACCGTCGCCCGGTCCCAGCCGAAATGCAGCCCCAGCGGCACCATCATCACGCCGGGCGCCGAGCGCAGCCCCGCCGACACCAGCAGGGCAAGGAAGGTGATGGCGGTGACCTGTATTGCCAGCGCTTTGGTGCGGGTGGCGGTCTGCGTGATGGGCATGGTCAGAGGGTTCCTGAAACGAGCTGGGTGGCGAGGCGATCGGCGCTGGCTTGCATCTGGTCCCATTCGCCCGGTTGCATGGCGCTGAGGATGCGGGTCTGCAGCGCTTCCCATGCGGGGCCTGCCTCCGCGACGCGTTGTTGGCCTGCCGGGGTGAGGGTGGCGGTGCGGCTGCGCGGAGATGGGCTTTCCAGCAGCAGCAGGCCTTCGCGCTCCAGCGGGGGCAGGGCGCGGTAGAGGCTGGTGCGGTCCATCACCAGACCCTCGGCAAGGCGGGGCAGGGGGATGGTGCCCGCGCGCTGGATGTCGCGCAGGATGGCGAATTGCTGCACGGTGATGCCGAAGGGCGCCAGCGCCTCGTCATAGGCGCGGGTGAGGGCGCGGGTGGCGCGGCGCATGGTGGTGCAGACGCAGAGTCTTTGATGCATATGCATCATCTATGGGGGTTGGGCGCCTGGGTCAAGCGCCAGGGATCAGGCAGGGGTGGCGAAAAAGGGGCAAGCGGCGTATGGGGCGGCGATGCTACGCCTCTCCGACATCATCCTGCCGCTCGACCACGCCCCCGAGGATCTGGAGCGCGCCGTCTGCGCGAAGCTGGGCATCGCGCCTGCCGCGCTGCACCGCGTGCATATGGTCCGCCGCGGCAATGACGCGCGCAAGAAAAGCGCGATCAAGCTGGTCTATGTGCTGGATGTCGAGGTGGAGGACGAAGCGCGCATCCTGACCGGTTTCGCCGAGGACCAGCATGTGCGGGCCACGCCCGACACGTCCTACCACTTCCCGGTGATGGCGCCTGCCGATTACAGCGGCCCGCGCCCGGTGGTGATCGGCGCGGGGCCTTGCGGTCTGCTGGCGGCGCTGATTCTGGCGCAGATGGGTCTGAAGCCCATCATCGTGGAACGCGGCAAGGCCGTGCGCGAGCGCACCAAGGACACCTGGGGCCTGTGGCGCAAGGGCGTGCTGGACCCGGAATCCAACGTGCAATATGGCGAGGGCGGCGCAGGCACCTTCTCCGACGGCAAGCTCTACAGCCGCATCAAGGATCCGCGCCATCTGGGCCGCAAGGTGCTGGTGGAGTTCGTGAAGGCCGGCGCCCCCGACGATATCCTCTACGAGGCGCATCCCCATATCGGCACCTTCCGCCTCGTCACCATGGTGATGAGCATGCGCGACACCATTGAGAAGCTGGGCGGCGAATATCGCTTCAGCACCCGCGTCTCGGGCTTCGATGTGCAGGGCGAGGGCGAAGATCGCCAGCTGCGCGGTCTGCATCTGGCCGATGGCGGCTATATCGAAACCAGCCATGTCATCATGGCCGTGGGCCACTCCGCCCGGGACACCTTCGAGGTGCTGCATGAGGCGGGCGTCACCATGGAGGCCAAGCCTTTCGCCATCGGCGTGCGCATCGAGCATCCGCAAAGCTGGGTCGACAAGGCGCGTTTTGGCGCCTGCGCCGGGAACGAAATTCTGGGCGCGGCGGCCTATTCGCTGTCTCACCAATGTTCCAACGGGCGGACGGTTTACAGCTTCTGCATGTGTCCGGGCGGACGCGTGGTGGCCGCCACCAGCGAGGAGGGCCGCGTCGTCACCAACGGCATGAGCCAGTATTCGCGCGCGGAGTTCAACGCCAACTCGGGATTGGTCGTGACGATCGATCCGGGCAAGGACTATCCGGGCGGGCCTCTGGCGGGCATCGCCTTCCAGCGCCACTGGGAGGATCTGGCCTATATCGCCGGGGGCAGCAATTATCAGGCGCCGGGCCAGAAGGTGAGTGATCTGCTGGCCGGGCGGGCGTCCTCCGGCGATTTCGGCGCGGTGATCCCCAGCTACAAGCCGGGCGTCCACCTCACCGACCTGCGCGAATGTCTGCCCGATTATGTGATCGATTCGATCCGCGAGGCGCTGCCGGTGTTTGGCCGTCAGGTGGCGGGGTATGACCATCCCGATGTGATTATGACCGGCGTGGAGACGCGCACATCTTCTCCTTTGCGCATTACGCGTGGGAAGGATCTGCAATCCCTGAACACGCGCGGGCTTTATCCTGCGGGTGAAGGGGCCGGTTATGCTGGCGGGATTTTGTCGGCGGCGGTGGACGGGATTCGGGTGGCGGAAGCTCTGGCTGCCGAGTTGGTGAAGTAAGAAGGAAAAAGCGAGGGTGTTATACCCTCGCGCTCCCATAACGTCTTCCGGCTCATGGGCAGTGGCGCCGTATCGTTGCGCCCCAACTCTCCATCTGCGCCACCTAAGGCGCCGCAGGCATTGGAAATCCCGCCTGCGGCGCAGCGACGTTGCTCCATGGCTGAACCCGATGCGCCACGTAGACAGTAACGGGAGCGCGAGGGCGATGGCCCTCGCATCTTCTCTTGCCCTTCTGCCGAAAACCTCTGGAAAACCCGCCTTCCGCCCCTAGGCCGGACACAGCCCAGCCGATAGACCCGCAACCGTGAGTGCATCGGTCATCATCGGCGAACAGCAGAGCGGCAAGCCCCTGCAAATCGACATCGAGGAACTCTTGGCGACCCGTTTGCTGGTTCAAGGCAACTCGGGCTCGGGCAAGAGCCATTTGCTGCGTCGGTTGCTGGAGGAAAGCGCCGCGCTGGTCCAGCAGGTGGTGATCGACCCCGAGGGCGATTTCGTCACGCTGGCCGAGCCGTTCGGGCATATCGTGGTCGATGGCGCGGCTTACTCGAACAATGATCTGATCCGGCTGGCAAACCGCGTGCGCCAGCACCGCGCCAGCGTGATTCTGGCGCTGGACGGGCTGGAGATCGAGGCGCAGATGCGCTGCGCCGCCACCTTCATCAACACGCTCTTCGATGCCCCGCGCGATCAGTGGTATCCCGCGCTGGTGGTGGTGGATGAGGCGCAGATGTTCGCCCCCGCCGCCGCTGGCGATGTGACCGACGAGGTGCGCCGCCTGTCGCTTTCGGCGATGACGAACCTGATGTGCCGTGGGCGCAAGCGCGGGCTGGCGGGGATCATCGCCACGCAGCGCCTTGCCAAGCTGGCCAAGAACGTGGCGGCAGAGGCTTCCAACTTCCTGATGGGCCGCACCTTTCTCGACATCGATATGGCGCGCGCCGCCGATCTGCTGGGCATGGACCGCCGCCAGGCCGAGACCATCCGCGATCTGGAGCGTGGGCAGTTTCTGGCGCTGGGCCCGGCGATCACGCGGCGGCCTGTCGCGGTACGCATCGGCGGGGTGCAGACCACCAGCCGCGCGGTCTCCACGGGGCTTTTGCCGCCGCCGACCGCCACGGGGCAGGATCTGCACGATCTGCTTCATGCCGCGCCGACGCTGGAGGAGCTGACCGCCGTGGACGGCCCGTCGCCGCGCCCGGCGATGCCCGATGCTGGCGATTTGATGGAGCAGATCGGTTCCTATGTGATGGCCGTGGCGCCGGGCACCGATCAGGAGCCCGAAGACCCGCTGGCAGGGGGCGACAATCTGTTCGCCGCCGCCTCGGTCTCCGCGCCGCCGGCGATCGCGCCCGATGAGATCAACGCCATGATCGCCTCCATCATGGAAGACATGGCCAGTGAGCCCGGTGCGACCTATCAGCAGCTTGCTTCGCTCTATCAGGACTTTACGCTGCGTTGCCGGATGAAGCGCATCGGCCATCACGCGGGCGATGTGGCGCAGTTCCGCCGCCGTTTCGCGATGGCTGTCGCGGGCATCTACGCCCCGCAGGAAGAACGCTGGGCCGAGCTGATGGGGCTGGCCCGCGCCGTCTCCGACGAATGGCTGGCGCCATTTCTGGTCCTCGCCCGCGCGGCGATGGAGGGCGAGGCCTGCCCCGACGACAATGAGCTGGCGCGGGTCTATGGCACCTCGTCCTCAGGTCGCATCCGCCGCCTGCTGGAGCATCTGGAGAAGGAAGGCCATATCGTCGTGAAGACCGATTACGGCGGTCGGCGGTCTGTGGGGATTCCCGAACTGGGCGTGTTTACCGCCGCGGTTTGAAGGTTTCAGGAAGTTTAGAAGAGAAAAGCGAGGGGATTATCCCCTCGCGCTCCTATAACGTCTTCCGACGATAGGGCGGTGGCGCCCAAATGTCGCGCCTGGTCTCTCCACCTGTACAACGCGGCTTTTTAAGGCTGAATATTCAGCTGTTCGTTTGGGCGTGTCTTGGGTCGCAATGCCTTGCACTGCTGACACGCTGGAATCCGGATTTCGAAAAATCTTCGCGGCAGTGGATTTTAGATCAGATGGAGGAATCTGGTCTCGAAGAAGAGGTGGCTCTATTCCGGTGGGATCTGAGCGCAACAGGCATCGTTTGAGGATACAGTCTGTTCAGACTTCAATGCGGCGATGTTGCCCTAAGGCTGAACCCGAAGCGCCAACGCTGACAATTCATGGGAGCGCGAGGGTGTAACACCCTCGCACCTTCCCTTTACTTCTTAAACATCAACGCCCGCGACGGACGGTACGATCCCGGCGCTCATCCCCCGAGGCATCGCTCAGCGGATCGAAACGCGGGCCCGACGAAGGGCGCTGTGCAGTCGAACGCGGGTCGTTCTGGCGGCGCTCGGCGCGGGCGCGATCGCTGTCGCGCTGCTGGCCGGAGCGCTGGCCGTCACGCGCGATGCGGTCCTGCGCGCCGGGCTCCTTGCGGCGGTTGTTGTGGCGGTTGTGCTCCTGCTGGCCGCCACGGCCACCATCGCGGCCCCCATCACGACCTTGGCCCTGCGGGCGACCCGCGCCACCACGACCGCGACCATCGCCGCGACCGGCACTGGCGCCCCGGTCGGGACGCTCGGGCTGGCCGTTGCCGCGCTTGGCGGGGGCGGGCAGGCGGGCGGCCTCGATCAGGAAGTTCTCGGGCAGGGGCTTCATCGGCACCTTCACGCCGGTCAGGCGCTCGATGGCCTTGAGATAGGGCTTTTCGTCATCGGCCACGAAGGAGAGGGCGATGCCGTTCGCCCCGGCGCGGCCGGTGCGGCCGATGCGGTGCACATACTGCTCGGCCACATTGGGGATGTCGAAGTTGAAGACGTGCGAAACGCCGGTCACGTCGATGCCGCGCGCGGCGATGTCGGTGGCGACCAGCACCTTGACCTTGCCATCGCGGAAGCCCTTCAGGGCAGCGGTGCGCTGGGCCTGCGACTTGTCGCCATGGATGGCGGCGGCCTCGACCCCGGCGGGGGTGAGGAAGCGCACGATGCGGTCGGCGCCATGCTTGGTGCGCGAGAAGACCAGCGTGCGGTCGATCTCGCCGCTGGCCAGGCCTTCGCGCAGCTTGATGGTCAGCAGGGCCTGCTTTTCAGCCTGCGACACGAAGGTGGCGAACTGCTCGACACGCTCGGCGGTGGTGGACTGCGGGGCCACTTCCACCTTCACGGGGTTGTTGATGAACTGGCGGCCCAGCGCTTCGATGTCCTGCGGCATGGTGGCGCTGAAGAACAGGCTCTGGCGCTGCGCGGGCAGCAGGCGGGCGACGCGCTTCAGGGCATGAATGAAGCCGAGGTCCATCATCTGGTCGGCTTCGTCGAGCACGAAGATCTCCACGTCGCGCAGGGTCAGCGCGCGCTGGTCGATCAGGTCGAGCAGGCGGCCCGGCGTGGCGACCAGAATGTCGGTGCCGCCGACCAGGGCGCGGGCCTGCTTGGGCGCGGGCACGCCGCCGAAGATGCACTGGATGCTCAGCGGCAGGTGCTTGGCGTAGAACTTCATGTTGTCCGCGATCTGGGCGGCCAGTTCGCGGGTGGGGCTCAGCACCAGCATGCGGCACGAGGCGGCGCGGCGCGGCTTGGGGTCCATCGCCAGGCGGTGCAGCGAGGGCAGCGAGAAAGCGGCGGTCTTGCCGGTGCCGGTCTGGGCCAGGCCCAGCAGGTCGCGGCCCTCGATCAGCGAGGGGATCGACTGGCGCTGGATGGGGGTGGGGTCGGTGTAACCTTTTTCGGCCAGTGCGCGCAGAATGGGCTCGGCCAGGTTAAGGTCGGAAAAATAGGACATGGATGTCTTTCATGAAGCGCCATGCGGCGCGCGCACGCGCGACGCACGGGAAGGTGAGGAATGGTTCCTGCAACCTTGCGTGACGAGGTGGCGCTGTGGCGATGATGTGACCGAGCGGCTTCTGCCCGGCAGGGAGGCTGACGGCGCTGCGATGGCCCATAAAAAGGGTTCCCATCGGCGCTGACTTCACGCGGCCTGATCCTGCTGGGCGAGGCCTGCGGCTGGGGGAAAGCCCTCGTTCGCCGGTCACGCTTGGGGCGGCCCTTAGACCGTTTTGTTGTGGATAGCAAGAAAATTACGTGGAGAATGTCTTGCGTTGCAGGCGCTGCTTTAAATGAGCTTCCAGGTCACCGGCACTGTCAGAATCGTGGCGCCGCCCGGAGGCGCGGGCAGGCGACCAGCGCGCGTCGGCATGGCCAGCGCTTCGCGGTCAAGCAGCGGCGAGCCCGAACCGGCGGCCAGTTCGGTGCGCTGCACGCTGCCATCGGCGCTGACATAGACCTTGACCCTCGCGGTGCCTTCCTCGCCGCGCATCTGGGCGGTGGTGGGATAGGTCTGTTTGGAGCTGATGATGCGCGCGGCCTGACGGCTCCAGTCGCTCTGCGCCATGGCCGGGGAGGCGGTCAGCATGCCAGCCAGCATGGCGCCAGCAAACAGGGCGGGGGCCAGCAGGCGGTGAGCGGAGCGGCGAACAGTCTTCATCATCGGCCTCATGGTGCTGGATGCATCGTGTGTCGAATCGAATGCGGAGGTTTTGCAATCGTCAGCATTCTAGGAAAAAGCATCAAAAGGAGCGTTGACGCGGCTCCGTAGGAAATACCTAGATGCTTTTGCGGGGCGCGTGGGGGGTCAGAACGCCGACCAATCCTCATCCGCCAGCTTGAGCGCGGCATTGCCCCGCGCGCTGGGCAAGGCGTGCAAACGCGCATGGGATGGCGCGATGATCACCTCGGCCTGCCGCCGCCCTGTCAGGCGGAAGGTGCTGAGCTGGTCGACCAGCCGCTCGGTTTCGGTCGAGAGATTGACGGTGCTGGCCGAGCTTTGTTCGACCATCGCGGCATTCTGCTGGGTGAACTCATCCATCTCGCTGACCATGGTGCTGATGCCCGCCATGGCATTGGCCTGCTTGCTGGCGGATTGGGCGATTTCCTCGACCAGTTCGGAAATGGCCGAAACCTCGCCCACGATCTGGCGCAAGGCGCCGCCGCTGGAGGCGACCAGCGCCACCCCGTCGCCGATCTGGCCATTGGAGGTGGTGATCAGCGCCTTGATGTCCTTGGCGGCATCGGCGCTGCGCTGGGCCAGCGCGCGCACCTCGGTGGCGACCACGGCGAAGCCGCGCCCGGCATCCCCGGCGCGCGCCGCTTCCACCCCGGCGTTGAGCGCCAGCAGGTTGGTCTGGAAGGCGATGCCGTCGATCACGCCGATGATCTCGGCCATCTGGCGGCTGGAGTCCTCGATGGCGCGCATGGCGGCGATGGCGTCATTGGCCTGGCTTTCCATGCCGCCTGCGGTCTGGCGGGTGGTGGCCAGACGGGTGGAGGTCTGCCGCGCATTGTCGGCGGTGAGCTTCACCATGCCGGTCAACTCGCCCAGCGTGCGCGCGGCGTCGGCCAGCGAACTGGCCTGATGATCGGTGCGGCGCGACAGATCGCTGCCCGCCACGGCGATGTCCTGCGTGCCGCGGCTGATCGTGTCGCAGCCCTCGACGATCTCGCTCAGCACATCGGAGAGGCGCTGGGCCGCCTCGTTGAAATTGACATGGAGTTCGCCCAGCGCGCCATGGCCGTTTTCCGGCACGCGATGGGTCAGATTGCCCTCGGCCAGCGCGGCAAGGCCGCTGCCGATGGCATCGATGGTGATCTGCGTGTTGCGGGCATGCTCCAGCTCGGCCTGGGCGCGGGCCTTGTCATGCGCGACAAGCTGCTTGAAGGAATCCAGCGCGCGGGCCAGCGCGCCCACCTCATCCTGCCGATGCGTGGCGGGCACGCGCACATCCATATCGCCATCGACCAGCCGCGTGACCGCCTCGGCCAGGCGGCGCACGGGGCGGGCTATGGTCTGCATCAGCATCGCCAGCAGCGCCAGCGCCAGCGCCACGGTGACGCTTAGCGCGATCAGCGTGGTGCGGCGGGCGGCGTCATGGATCTGGCTCGATTCCGCGGATACCTTGTTCGCGCCCGCCGTGTTGACGTCCACCAGTGCCATGATCGAATCCTCGACCGTGTAGAAGCTCTGCTGCACATCGCCCTCGAACAGATCGCGCACGGCGGTATCGTCCTGATCGCCATAGTGGGCGTCCAGCGCCAGCATCTTCTCGTTCAGCGCCTTATAGGCCAGCCAATTGTGATAGACGCGGTGAAAGGCCTCATGCTGCGGGGGCGTGTTGATCAGCTTTTCGTAATGGATCATCAGCCCGTCGATGGCCATGCCCGCGTTGCGCACCAGCTTGGCGGCGCGGGGCTTGTCCTTGATGGGGGCGGCGATCATCTCGCTCTGGCGGATGCGGTATTGCGAGATGAAGGCGTGAATCTGGCCGACCTCCTGCGTGGCGGGCAGCCAGCGGGCGCGCATTTCCAGCGAGAGGGCGTTGACCTCGCCGATCTTCATCACTGAAAACACACCGAAGCTGGCCATTGCCACCAGCAGGATGGCGAAAGCGGTCAGCAGCCGGGTCGAAATCCCAAAGCGCGACAACGTTAATCTCCCCAGTTCGCCAGACAGGATCGGCGCCCGCGCTGGGGGTAAAGCAGAATGACTCAGGAGCGGTGCCCGCGCGCCTAGGGGCAAGTACGGGAATGGCGGTTGCGGCTGGTGAAGGTTTGCCTGATGGCAGGGCGCAGGCTATCGCGGACACCATGAACCAGACCACTGCTTCCACCACCGCCCCCGCGCTGACGATTCGCCCCGCCCGCCCGGAGGATGCAACGGCGCTCAGCGCGCTGAAACTGGCCTGCTTTCGCGAGACCTTCGGGGCGGAGGGTTTCGCCATCCCCTATCCCGCCGCCGATCTCGCCCGCTTCGAGGTGGAGGCCTATGGCGAGCCGACCGTGGCGCGCGAACTGGCCAACCCGGCGCATATGAGCTGGGTGGCGGACGATGGCGAGGGGAACTTGCTGGCCTATGCCCATGCCGGTCCCTCCAAGCTGCCGCATGCCGATGTGCGTGAGGGCGACCTTGAACTGTACCAGCTCTATCTGCGCCGCGCGGCGCAAGGGGGCGGGCTTGGCAAGCAGTTGCTCGATATCGCTCTGGGCTGGATGGAGGCGCAGCGCCCCGGCGCGCTCTGGCTGGGGGTGTGGCAGGGCAATGATCGTGCGCGCCATGTCTATGCCGGGCGCGGCTTCGAGGTGGTCGGCGAGTATCGCTTTGCGGTAGGTGATTGGTTCGACGAGGAATTTATCATGCGCCGTGCAATCCCGGCAGCATAACACCGGGAAAGGCGTGAAATTACTATGAAATTTTTAGTGCCTGAATGACACAAATGCCCCATTTTGTCTCGATCCGCGCCACAATGCATTTGACGAAAGTGCGATTTTCACCAAAGCTGAACGCAGTTGATCACCAGCAAGGTGAGCGACAATAACAACATCGGGGCCGCCAGCTTCTGGCAGGATTTCTGGACTAACATTCCAGCTATTGGCTCTGATCGGTGCCGAAAGGCCGGGGGCATTGCGGCGTGATCGAATGGGGGGCCATGCGATCCGCCGTATCTGCACTTTCTCCCGGGCGGAACAGGGGGGCTTGTTCTCCGCAGCCGATCATCGCAGCCGTGGTTGGAATAAGGGGCCCGGGTCGGAAGATCCGGGCCCTTATTTCGTTTTGGGGTTTTGAAGGGGTTTAAGAAGAGAAAAGCGAGGGCCATCGCCCTCGCGCTCCCTTTACGTCTTCCGACGACAGGGCAGTGGCGCCCAAATGGTGCGCCCAGCCTCTCCACCTGCGCGGCCTGAAGCGCCAACGCCGGCACATCATGGGAGCGCGAGGGGGCAACCCCCTCGCACCTATCCCTTCTTCATCCCTTAAAACCCGCGAGCAATCCCCTCACGCCGGGGATCCGCACCGCCGATATAGCGGATGCCTGCCGCGCCCTTGGGCTGATAGACGATCGCCTGAAGCCCGGAGTTCTCGCCCCGCTGCGTGTCGAGCACTTCCCCGCGCGCGGCCAGAGCGGCGGTGATGTCGGCGGGGAAGGTGTCGGCGGAGTATTTGTTGCCGTTGGCCACCAGATTGGGCAGCGAAACGGCGTCCTGCGGGCTCATCTTCCAGTCGAGGATGCCGACCAGCGCCTTCACCACATAGCCCACGATCGCGCCGCCGCCCGGCGAGCCGGTGGCCGCCGCGAAGTGGCCGGTCGCCTTGTCCAGCACGATGGTGGGCGCCATCGAGGAGCGCGGGCGCTTGCCCGGCGCCACGGCATTGGCCGAGGGAGTGCCGTCGGCATTGTCGGGCGTGTAGGACGAGTCCGTCAGCTGATTGTTCATGAAGAAGCCGCCCACGAAGTGCCCGTTGCCGAAGATGCTTTCCACCGTGGTGGTCATGGACAGCGCGTTGCCGTCGGCATCGACGATCACGATATGGCTGGTGCCGCCCGGCTCCAGCGTGTGATCGGGGCCGACCCTGGGGGCGCCTGCGGGGATGCCGTAGGTGACGGGCTGAGCCTTTTCACCGATCAGCGCGGCGCGCTTGGCCAGATAATCGGGCGCCAGCAGGCCAGCGGTGGGCACGGGCACGAAGGCGGGGTCGCCCTCATATTTGTCGCGGTCGGCATAGGCGAGGCGGCTGGCCTGCGAGAGCAGATACCAGCCCTTTTCGTCCTTGGCGCTGCGCTTGTTGATGTCGGTATGCTCAAGGATGCCCATCGCCTCCTGCACCGGCAGACCGCCCGAGGGGGCCTGAGGGGTGCAGATGATATAGGCGCGGTAGGGGCGGCAGAGCGCCTCTGTCTTGCGGGGCTTGTAGGCGGCCATATCGGCCAGCGTCATCGGCGAGGGATAGGGGCCGGTGTGGATGCGCTGCAGGATCGCCTCGGCCAGCGGGCCCGAGAGCAGGCCTGCCGAACGGTTGGCGGCGATCAGATCGAGGCTTTTCGCGTAATCCTTGTTGATCAGGCGGTCACCGGCCTTCATCTGCGTGCCGTCGGCATTGCGGAAATAGGCCTGCGCATCGGTCATATGCGCCTGAGGCGCGCGGCTGGTGATCATGCTGGCCAGACGCGGCGAGACGATAAAGCCTTCGGTGGCCAGTTGCTGCGCCGGGCCGAAGAGCAGTTTCCACGGCAGCTTGCCATGTTCCTTCTGCGCCATATCGAGCATGGCGATGGCGCCGGGCACGCCGCTCGACTGGCCGCCCGTCACCGCTTCGGCGTAGGACATGGGCGTGCCATCGGGATGCATGAACTGCTTGGGGTTGGCGCCTGCGGGCGCCGTCTCGCGCCCGTCATAGGCGGAAACCTTGCGGGTCTTGGCGTCGTAGAAGACCATGAAGGAGCCGCCGCCCAGACCCGAGCTTTGCGGCTCGACCAGACCCAGCACCGCCTGGATCGCCACGGCGGCATCCACCGCGCTGCCACCGGCCTTGAGCACGCGCATGCCCGCCTGCACGGCCAGCGGGTTGGCGGCTGCCACCATGGCATGGGCTGAGGCGCCCGACTGGACGCGGGCGGCGGGTTTGGTCGGAGTCGCGGTCTTGGCGGGCAGGGGGCGGGCCAGCGCGGGCAGCGGCGTAGCGGCAACCATGGCGCCAAGCGTCAGGGCAGAGATCGCGCGGGCCAGCAGGGGACGGCGCAGACCGGATTGGGGGGAATGAGGCAAGATATGAGGCTCCCTGTGGGGGGACGAAAGCGGCGCTGGCGGATGGGGAGCGCCGGGCGCCAGCAAGCCCGGACCGGGGTTTCATAGCAGGGATCAGGGGCAAGGCACCCCGTTATTTGTCCCTGCATCAGGCCTCGCCGCCCATGCGGGATGGGCGCGTCCTGAACTTCGGATGCGGCGCAAGGTTCTGCGGGCTGGAGAGGGCCTGTCGCTCGTGTGCCTCACTCTGGCGCGCAGGCGCGCTTTTTTGCGGCGAGCGGCAAGATGATTGCGGCAATTTATGCTAAAGATCCTGTTTACCGTAAAATCGGAAAAATTATTAACCTCGTTGCCTTTATTCTGGGGCCATGGAGACACCCGTTCAATCCCGCCGGGCCAGCAGGATGCCTGTGACGCTTGCCGCAAAATGCCGCACGATGGGCGGGATGCGGGATGACGCCTATCTCTGCGACATTTCGACCCATGGTTGTCGGATGGTGACGCGCTCGCTCTATCTCTCGGTGGGCATGCGTGTGACGATCAAGCCCGATGGCATGGAAGGCCTCAGCGGCGTCGTCCGTTGGCTGGGCGAGGATGGCGCGGGCATCGAATTCGACAGCCCGCTCTACGCGCCAGTGGTCGAAAATCTGGGCCTCCGCCACGCAAGGCACTGAGCGTTAACGCGATTATGCCTGTCGTTCAGCCGCGCTGAACGGTTTCCAGCCTTTCTTCTGTGACCGGGTAGCCGATGCCTTCGGGGATGGTCAGCCATGATGTGCCCTCGCGCTTCACGATGGCGGGGGTGATGGTGTCGAGCGGGCTGGCCAGCGCATGGATGCGGGCCTCATCGAAGCTGGAGAAGCGGGCCAGCCGCTCCAGATTGCGCCGCGTGGGGAAGATCACCGAAAGCGACCCAGCGTCCGCCTGAGCCAGCGCTCCGGCAGGTGAAAGCCACAGCAGGCGCTGGCTTTCATGCGCCTCATGCGATACCTCCACCGCGCCAGTGCCCAGATCGGCAAGGTAAAAGCGCGTGTCGAACGGGCGGGCAAAGCGCGGGCACCAGCGGGCAAAAGGCGTGAGGGCCGCTACGTCGATATGCCAGCCCATCTCCTTGAGCACCGGATGAAGGGCATTGTGCCGGCCCAGCAAGGCGCGCGCCCTTGTGGCCTGCGCCGCATCGATGGGCTGGCCATCGTGACGCGTCAGGCCGATGGCGAGGCCGGTTTCCTCCAGCGTCTCACGGATCGCGGCGATGCGGGCGGTGAGATCGGGCAAGCCGTCCCAGCCTTCGGGCGCGGGCAGGGTTTCGGCCAGCGCCGCATCCGCTGGATCGACCGCCCCGCCGGGAAACACGCAGGCCCCCGCCGCGAAGCGCATCTCCGCGGCACGCACCTGCATCAGCACCTGAGGCGATCCACCCTCCGGAGCGTGGCGGAAGATGATCAACGTGGCGGCGGGGCGGGGTGGTTCGTTCTCGGTCATGGGACCAGTTTGCGCGATGCGGCGCGGTTGGCAAGAGTGTGCGCAATGCCGGGCACCTGTCGGAAAACTTTCCACCCTTGCGGCATGGTTTCGGCAAGACCTGTCGGAATTTTTAACAGTCCGGTCGGGATGTGGAAGCTGTGTTTTAGTTGTAACTCACGGAAATGCAGGGTTTTCGTAAATTGGCACGGGGTGTGCATTGCTAGTATCACCCAAACGGTCTCGAAGCGGACAATGCCGATCAGTCTCCCGGCAAAGTCCTTACCCTCTTCGATCCCGTGTTCCCGTAGGCGGGGCCTTACCCGGTCTCCTCGGCCCCGCCGGTCTACCCGACCCATGAAAGGGCGAATCCGGACGATTAGTCTCCTTCCGGATTCGCCCTTTTCTGTTTCAAGGGTGGAAGAAGGGACGATGCGAGGGGGTTACACCCTCGCGCTCCCATTCCGTCTTCCGACGATCGGGCAGGGCGCCGCATCGTTGCGCGTTGGCTCTCGATCTGCGCAACAGAAAGGCGCCGCAGGCAGAAAGCCCCGGCGCCTTTGGAATGTTAAAGCCTGCGGCGCTGCGACCTTGCTGTAATGCTGAACTCGAAGCGCGACGTAGACATTGACGGGAGCGCGAGGGCGATGGCCCTCGCATTCCTCTCTTCAACCCCTTCACGAAACCAAAAAAGCCCCCCGGGACAACACCGGGAGGCTTTTTCGTAACCTTCAATTGAAAAGGCTCAGGCCTTGGCGACCAGGCCCTTTTCCTCGACCAGCGTCTGCAGTTCGCCGGCCTCATACATTTCCATCATGATGTCGCTGCCGCCCAGGAACTCGCCCTTGACGTAGAGCTGGGGGATGGTCGGCCACTCCGAGAAGTCCTTGATGCCCGAGCGGATTTCCGGGTCCTGCAACACGTCCACCGTATGATAGGGCGCGCCGATCCGGTCGAGGATCGCAATCGCGCGGCTGGAGAAGCCGCACTGCGGGAAGAGCGGCGTGCCCTTCATGAACAGGACGATGTCATTGCCGTTGACGATGTCGGCGATGCGGGCGTTGGTGTCGGACATGGCGGCTTCGCTTTCGAATTTGGGGGTAAACTGCTTGTGGGGGATCAGGTGGGGACGCCGGTCTTGATCTGCAAGGCGTGAAGTTCGCCGCCCATGCGGCCGCCCAGCGACTCCATCACCATCTTGTGCTGGATGACGCGCGGCTTGCCCGCAAAAGCGGCCGAGATCACCTCGGCGGCGTAGTGGTCGCCATCGCCCGCCAGATCGGTGATGGTCACCTGAGCGTCGGGCAGGGCGGCGCGGATCAGCGTTTCGATATCCTGGGCCAGCATCGGCATTGTCTGTAATTCCTCGAAAAGGTTCAGGCGGGGCCCATCAGCGAGCGGCGGGCCTCGGCCTCTTTTTCATGCATGGCGTTGCGGACCTCTGTGTCCTCGGCCTCGACACCGGCGCGCAGCAGGTCGCCCAGCAGTTTGCGGACCACATCCTCGTCGTCCGCTTCCTCGAAGTCGGCATGGACGACGCTGCGGGCGTAAGTGTCGGCCTCTTCCGGCGAAAGGCCCATGCGGACAGCCGCCCACTGGCCCAGCAGCCGGTTGCGCCTCGCATGGATGCGAAAGGCCATTTCCGCCTCTTGAGCACCCTGAGCGTGCTCACGGTCGGCAAAGCTGTTCATGCGTTGCGAATCCTTCGCAGTAAAAGCGGTAATCCCGGCAGATAGGATTGTAACAGACGGGATGCAATCCCGCTATGCGCGTGGTGCATTGGGGGTGTCTTTGGTTTGGCGCAAGGAAGATCAGACAGGGGCAGGAAAGAAAATGCGAGGGGGTTCTCCCCTCGCGCTCCCATGACGTCTTCCGACGAAAGGGTAGGGGTTCCCGATCGGCGCGCCGAAGCTCTCCACCTGCGCAACGAAAAGGCGCCGCAGGCAGAAAGCCCCGGCGCCTTGCACTGGTCTGGAACGATAAAGCGTCCGGCGCCGCGACCATGCTTCAAGGCCGAACCCTGTGCGCAACGCAGACACTAAAGGGAGCGCGAGGGTGTAACACCCTCGCATTCACCCCTTCTTAATGCTCCACCACCGCCAGAAACGGCAGCGAACCCTTGGCCTTGGCCTCATACCCGCCGATGGCAGCGTCACGCGCCAGAGTCAGGCCGACCTCATCCAGCCCGTTGATCAGGCAGTGCTTGCGGAAGGGGTCGATCTCGAAGGAGAAGCGGTCCTGGAAGGGGGTGGTGACGGTTTGCGTCTCCAGATCGACGGTGATCTCGTCGGTCCTGGCCACCTCCATCAGGCGGTCGATGGCTTCCTGCGGCAGCACCACGGTCAGGATGCCGTTCTTGAAGGCGTTGCCCGAGAAGATGTCCGAAAAGCTCGGCGCGATCACGCAGGTGATCCCCAGATCGAGCAGCGCCCATGCGGCATGCTCACGCGAGGAGCCGCAGCCGAAGTTGTCACCCGCGATCAGCGTGGGCGAACCGGCATAGGTGGGGTTGTCGAAGATGTTGCCCGGCTCGGCGCGGATCGCCTGAAAGGCGCCCTTGCCCAGCCCCGACCGGGTGATGGTCTTGAGGAAGGCGGCGGGGATGATGATGTCGGTATCGACATTTTTCAGTCCGAAGGGGATGGCCCGTCCGGTCACCTGCGAAATCGGCGTCATGGATATGCTTTCGGTCTTCCGGCGCCTTAGTCCGTTTCGGGGGCGTCTTCGGGGTGGATGGGGGCGGCAGGCTTGCTCTTGCCGCGCGACGAGTAGAGCAGGACAGCGGCCAGAGCTGCCGATCCGAGCGCGGCCCCGGCGAGCGCGGCGGCGCCGGCCCAGCTTGCCTTTTCGGCTTGCGTGTCGTTCTGCTTGGTCATCGGTCCTCCTTTGATCCCCTGCGCATGGGCAGGCAAGTTTGAGTGTTGAGCCACTCTTTGTGCCACGGCCTACCTTTACACGGTATGGACGGACGGGGATCGAAGGCTCTTTTCGCCGCAGGGGCAAGTAGGCAGATGGTCCAAGCGGTGGAAAGTTTCGTCAAGACGAACCAGTCCTAACCTGTGATGGCGGCGCCGCGGCGGGCGCCGCCATCATGGTGTCAGGCTTCGCTCAGATCCCGCACATCGGTCAGATGGCCGGTGACGGCGGCGGCGGCGGCCATGGCGGGGCTGACCAGATGGGTACGCGCGCCCGGGCCCTGGCGGCCCATGAAGTTGCGGTTGCTGGTGCTGGCGCAGCGCTCGCCCGCAGGCACCTTGTCCGGGTTCATGCCCAGGCATGCCGAGCAGCCGGGCTCACGCCATTCCAGACCCGCGTCGGTGAAGATCTTGTCGAGACCTTCCTCCTCTGCCTGAGCTTTCACCAGGCCCGAGCCGGGGACGACGATGGCCCATTTCACGCCTTCGGCCTTGCGGCGGCCCTTCAGGATGGCGGCGGCGGCGCGCAGATCCTCGATGCGGCTGTTGGTGCAGCTGCCGATGAAGACGTTCTGGATCTCGATGTCGACCATGCGCTGGCCGGGCGTCAGGCCCATGTAATCGAGCGATTTGCGCGCGGCTTCCTGCTTGGAGGCATCGGCGAAATCTTCCGGTGCCGGAACGCTGCCGCTGATCGAGATCGTGTCCTCCGGGCTGGTGCCCCAGGTGACGGTCGGCGCGATGTCGGCGGCATTGATGACGATGGTCTTGTCATAGATGGCGCCCGCGTCGCTCGTCAGGCTGTGCCACCAGTCGACGGCCTTGTCCCATGCCTCGCCCTTGGGCGCGTAGGGGCGGCCCTTGACGTAGGCGATGGTCTTTTCATCGGGCGCGATCAGGCCGGCGCGGGCGCCATGCTCGATGGCCATGTTGCTGACCGTCAGGCGGCCCTCGATCGACAGATCGCGGATCACCGAGCCGGTGTATTCGATCACATAGCCCGTGCCGCCGCTGGCGCCCAAAGTGCCGCAGATATGCAGCACGACATCCTTGGCGGTAACGCCCGGAGCCAGCGTGCCGTCGACGCGCACTTCCATCGTCTTCGAACGCTTGAGCAGCAGGGTCTGCGTGGCCAGCACATGCTCGACCTCGCTGGTGCCGATGCCGAAGGCCAGCGCGCCCAGACCGCCGTGGCAGGCCGTATGGCTGTCACCGCAGACGATGGTGGCGCCGGGCAGCGAAAAGCCCTGCTCGGGCCCCACGACATGGACGATGCCCTGCTCGGCATCGGTGGCGCCGATCAGGCGCACGCCGAACTCGGGCGCATTGCGCTCCAGCGCGGCGAGCTGCTGCGCGCTCTCGGGATCGGTGATCGGCAGGCGGTGGCCCGCGCCATCGAGTCGCGCCGTGGTGGGCAGATTGTGATCGGGCACCGCGAGCGTAAGGTCGGGGCGACGCACCTTGCGGCCCGAGACACGAAGTGCCTCAAAAGCCTGCGGACTCGTCACCTCATGAACGAGGTGACGGTCGATGTAGATCAGGCTGGTGCCATCATCCCGGGTTTCCACCACATGGGCGTCCCAGATCTTTTCGTACAGCGTGCGCGGATGTTTGGTCATAATGCTTCGCCACCTAGGCATCCGGGCGCTTGAATGCAAGGTTTGCGCGAAAGAGTCCGCTGGTCGGAACCATAAGGGACCGGCACCCTGCCCAATCGGTGGCAAGGCAGAGTGCCGGTCCACGATGTCGGTGCCCGGGCCCGAAGGCCCGGACACCGCCCCACGAGCCTGAATCGGTGGCCTGCGGGGGAGCAGAACCGTCAGGATGGGTATGCCTGCTAGACTCCCGAAAAGAGGATTGGTTTCATGGGCTTTTCAGGAAAACGCCAAAGTGGGGCTTTGCTGCAACACCTTGGCGGCCTATGCTCTTTTCGATGAGCCAGCCCGCCGTTCTTGCCCTTTTGATCGTGATCGTCAGCTTTCTGGCCATGGAAGCGATCGCATGGAGCGCGCATAAATACATCATGCACGGTTTCGGCTGGGCGTGGCACCGCGATCACCACGAACCCCACGATGGCTTCCTAGAACGCAACGATCTCTACGCCGTCTTCGGCGCGGCGATCAGCATCGGGGCGTTCAGTCTGGGCAGCCCGCTGGTGATGGGCGTGGGGGCATGGTGGCCCGGCACATGGATTGGGCTGGGCGTGCTGGCTTACGGCGTGGTCTACACGCTGATCCACGACGGTTTGGTCCATCAGCGCTGGTTCCGCTACGTGCCGCGCGGGGGGTATGCGAAGCGTCTGGTGCAGGCGCATAAGCTGCATCACGCGACGGTGGGCAAGGAAGGCGGGGTGTCCTTCGGTTTCGTGATCGCCCGCGATCCCGCGGTTCTGAAGCGGGAACTGGCCGAGCAGAGGAAGGCCGGGGTTGCCGTGATCAGGGACGCTGAAGGGGTTTAAAGGAAAATGC
>NZ_BCZE01000040.1 GCF_001598555.1 Novosphingobium rosa NBRC 15208 | reverse complement strand
TTGAATGTCTACGTTAGCGCATCGGGTTCGGCCATAAAGCTAAGCACGCCGCGCCGCAGGCTTTCAAACGAGAAAAGGCGCCGGGGCATCCTGCCTGCGGCGCCTTTTCTGTGCTGGTGGAGCGTTCCCGCACCGCGATGCGGAACCACTGCCCCATCGCCGGAAGACGTTCCGGGGGTGCAGGGGGCGTAACACCCCCTGCTTCAACCCTTCTTACTTGGTCACATCCGCCACGGCAGCGATGAACTTGTCGATGTTGCCCATCGTCAGCCCCGCCACGTTGATGCGGCCCGAGCCGGCCATATAGACGCCGTGCTTCTCGCGCATGGCCAGCACCTGCTCGCCCGTCAGCGGAACGATCGAGAACAGGCCGTTCTGCGTGCCGAAGGGGGTGAAGTCCACCGAGCCCTGCGTGCCCGCACCGCCCAGCTTGGCGCGCACTTCGCTCATGCGCGCGCGCATCACGTCCAGCTCGTTCAGCCACGAGGCGGTCAGGGCCTCATCCTCGAGGATCAGGCGCACCACCGCGCCGCCGTGATCGGGCGGCATCGACCAGTTGGCGCGGGCCAGCGCGGAGCCGTTCGACAGGATCGCGCCGATCTGGTCAGCCTGAGCCGCCAGCACATAGAGCGCGCCCACGCGGTCGCGGTAGTAGCCGAAGTTCTTGTCGCAGCTGTAGGCGATCAGCGCTTCGGGCACGGCGGCCAGCACGGTGCGGATGCCATAGGCGTCCTCTTCCATGCCCTTGCCCAGGCCCTGATAGGCCAGGTCGAGGATGGGCAGGATGCCCTTGGCCTTCACCAGAGCCGTGATCTCGTCCCATTCGGCATTGGTGTAATCGATGCCGGTGGGGTTGTGGCAGCAGCCATGCAGCATGATGGCGTCGGTCGGCTCGGCGGCGGCGATGGCGTCGCGCAGGGCCTGCATGTCGGCCACGCCCGCCTTGGTGGCATGGTTGTAGCCCTTGATCTCGACGCCGACATCGGCGGCGATCTGGGCGTGGTTGGGCCAGCTGGGGGTGCCCATCCAGATACGCTTCACACCGGCCTTCTTGGCCAGAGCCACGGCAAGGCGCACCGCGCCGGTGCCGCCGGGGGCCTGCATGCCGTCGATGCGGCCGCCCATGCTGGGATCGTTCTTGCCGAAGATGTAGGGCATCAGCGCATGGACAAAGCCCATGTCGCCCTCGGGGCCGAGGTAGGCTTTGGAGTCCTGAATCTCCAGCAGCTTTTTCTCGGCGGCCTTCACCGCCTCAAACACGGGCGTGGCGCCGGTGTCGGTGCGGTAGACGCCCACGCCCAGGTCAATCTTGTCCTGGCGGGGGTCCGCATTATGGAGCTTGATCAGCGCCAGAAGCGCGTCGGCGGGCTGTTGCTGGAGGTTCGTAAGCATGCGCGCGCCCTTAGCCTTGAGGGGCGAAAGGGGCAAGCCTGAAGGCTCACCCCTGCGCAAGTTTCTCTCAATTCGTTACTATAACAGCGCAATCTTGTTCCAGCGCCGCAAGAGGCCTCAGAACGGCAGCCAAGTCTGCTTTTGCGTGAACTTCATATAGCCGCCGTTGACGCCCAGCCGCAGGCCAACGCCCATGCGGACCGGGATCAGCACCACATCGCCGCGCCGCAGGTAAGAGACGTGGAAGCCGCCCACCAGATAGGCCTGCCCCTCGCCCGCGCCATAGCGGTGGAACAGGTCGTCGGTGTTGTGGAGGTTGTAGACCAGCACGAAGGTCTTGCCCGCGCTGGCCCCGGCATCGAAGCCGATCGAGGGCCCGGCCCAATAGACGGGGCGCTGCCCCTCGATCTTGTGATACAGCGTGCCCGAGCCATAGCGCAGACCGGCCACGAAAGCGCCGCCCGCCTCGCGCCCGACGATATAGCCATCGGGCTCGCCCTGCTTTTTCAGGATGTCGCGGATGATCTCGGCCAGACCCTTGGCGCCGGTGCCGAAGACGCCGGTGGCCGCGCCGATCAGATCGTCCTCATGATAGGTGCCGCCGGGGCCCTGTGGACCGGTGGGGTTGGCGGGCGGCATGGCCTGTCCGGGCGCCTGCTGCTGCGGAGCATAAGGCTGGCCCGAATTGGGCTGGGCATTGTTGTAGGTGGGACTGTTGTAGCCGCCCTGGTTATAACCGCCCTGCGGTGCCGGGCTGGCGGGGGGCAAGGGCTGCTGGGCCTGCGTGTCATCCTGCCCGGGCTTGACCAGATCGGAATCGATCCCCTGCTGGGAGCCGCCCTGATAGGATTGCGCCATCACCGGCCCGCTCACCAGACTGAGCGCGACCATCCCGGCCACCAGCGCGACAGAGCGCTTCATCTTTCGCACATTCAGCACCATTGCATCCCATCCGTTTCCTGCATGCCATCCATGCCCAGCATGAACGCCGCGATGATGCTTGCCCGATCCTTAGGCAAGGCCCGTAACTATGCCGCATCGCAGATGATCCCGCCATTCGGGAAGACCACCCATCCGCCCGCTTCGACAGGCGGAGTCGCCGATGCGACCAACCGAAGCGATGGATAGCAGCGGCATGATGAACGCCAAGCTGAACGCCGGGCCGAATGGGGGACAAAAGCGTGGAATGGGAAAAGTTGAAAGAAAAGCCTTGCCCCCTCTTGCCGAGGTGAAAAGGCATGGTTATAGCGCCCCCTCGCCGCTGCGATCCGGAGACGTGGGTGAGTGGCTGAAACCAACGGTTTGCTAAACCGTCGTGCTGAGAATTCGGCACCGAGGGTTCGAATCCCTCCGTCTCCGCCACAGCCTTTGCGATGAAGGCTCTGGCGTTTTCCCAGATCGGTGCTTCCCATCTCTCGATAGCCATTGGCCCCGGTTTGCGCCGGGGATTCACATATCGTTGTGCAGCAGCATGGCCTCATAGCTGTAAGGCGCGGACGCCTCGCCTGCGCGGCAGCCCCCGGCACGGCGATAGAGGCAGACCTTGCTCGCACCATCCTGCTCGCAGTTCAACCGGCGGAAACCGGCAGGCGGGCGCGTCTTGTCTGTCAGCACCAGAGCATTGACCGCATCCGCCAGCGGAGCGGGAAAGGATTGTTGCCCGCTCTCGATCGACTCCGGCACAAGGTAGAAAGGCAAAGGGCGCCGGACATAGGCATAGGAAACGCCCTTGCGCAGCGCAGCCCCCACGCCGAGGGCACAGATGCCGGGATCGCGCGCCGCCAGCACGGTCTCTTTGGCGATCCCGCCGCCATCGCGCAGCGCCTGCGCCCCGCCGGTCGCGATCAGACTCCCCCAGGACAGCCCAGCCCAGACCAGACACAGCAGCGCCAAAGCCACCGCCCGACCTAACGGCGATCCCTGACGGCGCGCCCGAAAACGCTCGACCATCTCCACCGAGGTCAAACCCGCCAGAATCACGAAGATGAACATCGACAGCCAGATGAAGCGGTATTCCTTATGCCCGATCAGGCTGTGGACCGCGATGTTGGCGATGGCCGCGATCAGCAACGGGCGATAGCGCCGCTCCACGCAGACGGCGCCCAGCAGGATCGGCACCGAAAACGGCAACAGGCGCAGATACACCGCCTGCACATAGGCCAGCGGGCCTGACTGGCCGAAATAGGCGGCCTTGCCCTGAAACAGATTGATCGCAATGTTCTTGCCCACCCAAGCGAAGGGCGCCATGCCCGCCGCCAGATCGCTCACCGCGCCGATGGCCAGAGCCGGCAGGGCCCCCAGCGCCAGAGAGCGATACAGCGCCCGGTCGCCCCGCAGGCTCAGCACCACCAGCACACCGGCAAAGACCGCGAACTGCAGCCGCAGCAAGACCGTCATCGTCAGCAGAAAACCGGCCAGCAGCCCCGCGCGATGGCTTTGCCGTGCCCGCAACAACGCCGCCGCCCCGCCGCAGGCAAAGGGCAGCGCCACGCTTTCCGTCAGCACATGGACACTGAAGATCACCGATTCAAACCATGTCGCCGCAATGAACATGGCGACGATCCCGGCCCCGCGCGACCGCACGCTGCCCAGCGCATAGGCCGCCGGGACAAGGGCCAGACCGACCAACCCCGTCACGATCCGCCCCGCCAGAACCGCGATGCCCGGATCGTGCCACACCAGCTTCGCCACGGCCATCGCGCCAGCGATCAGATCGGGGAGCAGCGCATTGCGGATACCATGGCGGCTTTCCCAGGGCACCAGCCCATAGCCGAACACCATGCGATAGGCGCGTTCCTGATACTGCAGCGTTTCGTCATGGGCGATGGTGTCGAAGGGCGAGAAGGCCAGCACCCGCAGAGCCACCGCCAGCAGAAGAATCGCGACAAAGGCCAGCCGGAAGCAGCGATCCGCAAGGGAGGTCGGTGTCGAACTCGGTGTCTTCATTCGGGCCCCCGCATAGCACATGCCTGCCTTGCCCGCGTGGCGCGACCAATTCAACCACTCCCCGGCCGGGCCAGGACGAGGCTCACGCCGCGCAAAATCGGCGCGGCCATGGGAAAATGCCCCTGCCCTCTATGCTGCAACCGCGAAAAGAGCTATAAGGAGGCTCTTCGAAGGAGGCAGCCCGGTAACACCCGACCCTTGTGGGCCGGTGATAGCGCGGCGCCTGCGAATTCCCCCCATTCGCTCGATGAACGGATAGCCAGTGCAGTTTGATCGTTTCATGCCGATCGGGTTCCGCCCGGTCGCCGCGCCCCATCCTTTTGGCCGTCGTTTTGGCCCCCATGGTTCCGCCCACCGGCCCACCGCAGCGCTTGTCGGAAAGGACTGAGCCATGGACAGCCCCCTCCCCGACACCCCCATCGCTCAGGTGGACGCGCGCGGCGTGCCTGTCGGTCTGGTGCATCTTGCTCTGGCAATGGGTGGTTTCGCCATCGGCACCACCGAATTCGCCACCATGAGCCTGCTGCCACCCATGGCTGCCGGATTGGGTGTCGATGCACCCACGGCGGGCCATGTGATCAGCGCCTATGCGCTGGGCGTGGTGATCGGCGCGCCGCTGCTGGCCGTGCTGGGCGCCAGGCTGGCGCGGCGCACGCTGCTGATCCTGCTGATGGCCGCCTTCTGCCTGTTCAATGCGCTCAGCGCCATCGCACCCGACTATCACTGGATGCTGGCCTTCCGCTTCCTGAGCGGCTTGCCGCATGGCGCCTATTTCGGCGTGGCCGCGCTGGTGGCCGCCTCGCTGGTGCCCACGGGCAAGCGCGCTCAGGCCGTGGGGCGGATCATGCTGGGGCTGACCATCGCCACCACCGTCGGCGTGCCGGTGGCCAGCTGGCTGGGTCAGGTGATGAGCTGGCGCTGGGGTTTTGGCGTGGTGGCCATTCTGGCGCTGCTCTGCGCGGCGATGGTCGCCATCTTCGTCCCACGCGACAAGCCCGATGCCGATATCAACCCGCTGCGCGAACTCGATGCGCTGAAGAACGGGCAGGTCTGGCTGACGCTGGCCGTGGGCGCCATCGGCTTTGGCGGCATGTTCTGCGTCTACACCTATCTCGCCTCGGCGCTGGAGAATGTGACCCATGCCTCTCCGGCGGCGATTTCTCTGGTCTTCGCCATCTTTGGCGTCGGCATGACTCTGGGCAACATGTTCGTGCCGCGTTTTGCCGACCGGGCGCTGATGCCCACCGCCGCGGCCCTGCTGGTGTGGAGCGCGGTGTGGCTGGCGCTCTATCCGCTGGCGGTCCATAGCCTGTGGGCGATGGTTGTGGTGATCTTCGCGATCGGCTGCGGCGGCGCCATGGGCAGCATCCTGCAGACCCGCCTGATGGATGTGGCCGGAGAGGCGCAGAGCCTGGCCGCCGCACTCAACCATTCGGCCTTCAACACCGCCAATGCGCTGGGGCCATGGCTGGGCGGTCTGGCGATCGCCGGGGGCTATGGCTGGGCCTCGACAGGTCTTGTTGGCGCAGCGCTGGCGGTCGGCGGCCTGCTGATCCTGATTGTGGCGATGCGGCTGGAGGCACGCGATGGAAGCGACGAGACTGCCTGCGAAGCATGTTGAAGCCATGTGAGAAGCGCCTCCCAACAACCTCGAGTCGCTTGTCTAAAACCCTGCCGAATTCTCGGAAGCCCGATTTAACTTCTTTTTAACACGCCTCTTTTCGACTCTCGCAAATCTGTCACATCGGGGGACTATCCTTTCGGCCCGAAGGAGAACTCCCGATGAATGCCACCCTTGCCACTCCAACCGCGCCTGCCGGCCGGGCCGACCTCGACAAGGGGCTCGGCACCGCCGGGAAGCTGGGCTTTCTGGCCGCCGTTCTGGTCGGCATCGGCTATGTCGCCTCCAGCGTCTACAGCGATGCCAGCGCCGCCGGCGTCCACGCCACCGCCTTTCTGCCCTATGCCCTGCTGTTCCTGGCCCTGCTGATCGCGCTGGGCTTCGAATTCGTGAACGGCTTCCATGACACCGCCAATGCCGTCGCCACGGTGATCTACACCAACTCGATGCCCGCCAATGTCGCGGTCGTCTGGTCCGGCTTCTTCAATTTCCTTGGCGTGCTGGTCTCCACCGGCGCGGTGGCCTTCGGCATCATCTCGCTGCTGCCGGTCGAGCTGATCCTGCAGGTCGGCGCGGGTCAGGGCTTCGCCATGGTCTTCGCCCTGCTGATCGCGGCGATCCTGTGGAATCTGGCGACATGGTTCTTCGGCATTCCCAACTCCAGCTCGCACACGCTGATCGGTTCGGTGATCGGCGTGGGCGTCGCCAATGCCCTGCTGCATGGCCGCAGCGGCACCTCGGGCGTGGACTGGACGCAGGCCGCCAACATCGGCCGCGCCCTGCTCTTCTCGCCCATCCTCGGCTTCATCATGGCCGGCGCGCTGTTCTTCCTGGCCCGTGCCCTGGTCCGCGTGCCCGCCCTCTATCGCGAACCCCAGAACGGCAACCCACCGCCGCTGTGGATCCGTATCCTGCTGATCGGCACCTGCACCGGCGTCAGCTTCTTCCACGGTTCGAACGACGGTCAGAAGGGCATGGGCCTGATCATGCTGATCCTGATCGGCACCGTGCCCACCGCCTATGCCCTCAACCGCGCCGTGCCCTCGGCCTATGAGGCGCAGTTCCATACCGGTTCTGCCGCCGCCGCCGCCGCTCTGGCCGCCCATGCCGGCAATGCCAAGCCCACTGGCGACAATGAAAAGGCGATCGAGGCCTATATCGCCACCAAGGAAAAGACCCCCGCCACGCTCGCCTCGCTGGGCGGTCTGGTGAACGACATCGACAGCCAGGTGAAGGGCTATGGCTCGCTGGCCCGCGTGCCCGCTTCCGCGACCCGCAACATGCGCAACGACATGTACCTCGCCTCGGAAGGCCTCAAGCTGATCGCCGCCGACAAGAGCATCGGCTTCTCCGAAGCCGAAACCAAGGCCCTCACCGACTATAAGGGCTCGCTCGACAAGGGCACCCGCTTCATCCCCACCTGGGTGAAGGTCGCCGTCGCTCTGGCCCTGGGCCTGGGCACGATGGTGGGCTGGAAGCGCATCGTCGTCACCGTTGGTGAGAAGATCGGCAAGACCCACCTGACCTATGCTCAGGGCGCAGCCGCCGAAATCACCGCCATGGCCACCATCGGCATGGCCGACGCCTTCGGCCTGCCGGTCTCCACCACGCACGTCCTCTCCTCGGGCGTGGCGGGCACCATGGCCGCCAACGGTTCGGGCCTGCAGGCCAGCACGCTGCGCAACATGGCGCTGGCCTGGATCCTGACCCTGCCCTGCTCGATCGTGATCGCGGGCGTGCTCTATGTGATCCTGTCGGCGGTTTTCTAAACAGCGCCCCAGGCGGCCGGATGAGCCATCCGGCCTCTTGGAAAAGCACGATAAGATCGATATTTGGGGCGGCTGATCCGATCACTCGGGCCAGCCGCCCTCTTTCTATGCACTCGCGACCAACGGACCGCCCATGATGGATGAAAGCGAAGCCCTGCGCGAAAGCGTGCAGCACCCCGCGGCGATCTGGTGCTACAGTCAGGCCGATCAGGGCGTCTACCAGTTGGATCATCGCGAGCCGCCCGCCGACCTGCCCTTCCGCTGGCTGCATCTCAACATGGCGGACCAGCGCAGCCTGCGCTGGCTCGATACCCAGTCCGGAGCGCCGCCAAGGCTGCTGGCGGTGATGCATGGCCGCGAGGGCGCGCCGCGCTTCGAGATGGTCGGCGATGCGCTGGCCTTCACCATCCATGATTTCGAGCGTGATTTCGAGCTGAACACCACCAACCGCGTTGGCGCGCTGCATGTGATGATGCGGCCGGGGCTGCTGATCACCGGGCGCATCCGCCCGCTGCGTGGCGCCGATCTGGTCCGGGCCCAGCTGGAGCAGGGCCCGGACATTCAGGATGCCACCCAGGCGCTCTCCTTATTGCTCGACACCCATATCGACGGACTGGCCGGGCTTGTCGCCGATCTCGGCACACAGCTCCTCGAAGCCGAGACCGAGCTGATGGAGCATGACCATATGCCCGACTCGCGCGAGCTGATGGGGGCCCGCCGCCTCTCCGCCCAGCTCCACCGCATGACCGTGGGCCTGCGCGCCACCATGCAGCGCATGGAACGCGAGCCGCGCCTGCCCGAAAGCGTCTGCCTGATGGCGCGCAACCTGCTGCCGCGTCTTGTGGATATGGACACCGATATCGTCGCCGCGCAGCACCATCTGCGCCAGCTGCGCGACGAACTGGATCTGCAGGCGGCGCAGCGCACCAATGAGAACGTCTATCTGCTCTCGGTGCTGACGGCGCTGATGATGCCCGCGACATTGGTGACCGGCTTTTTCGGCATGAACACCGGGGGGCTGCCTTTCGCCCAGGGAGCGTCGGGGACCTTTATGGCCACGCTGGTCGCGCTTCTGGCTGGCGCGCTGACCTGGTGGTTGTTGCGGATTATGGGGCTGGTCAGAAGGAAGTAAGTTTGAAGGAAAGATGCGAGGGCCATCGCCCTCGCGCTCCCTTTACTTGTCGGCGTTGCGCCTCGGGTTCAGCTGCAGGGCAACGTCGCTGCGCCGCAGGCATGAAATATCCATCATACGTGAAACTGCCTGCGGCGCCTTAGGTCACGCAGGTGGAGAGGTTAGGCGCAAGAATCGGGCACCCCTGCCCTCTCGCCGGAAGACGTTCCGGGAGCGCGAGGGGGTAACCCCCTCGCATCTTCCCTTCCTAATCTACCTTAAACCTTCAATACTTCTCAGGCACATACATCTCACGCGGCACCGGATGGCGCTCGTAATCCTCATGGCGCACGCGCGGAGGCAGCACCACCGGGGCGCGTTCCACGTCGCCGTAGGGAATCTGCTCCAGCAGGTGAGCGATGCAGTTCAGGCGCGCCTTCTTCTTGTCCACGGCCTCCACCACCCACCACGGGGCTTCGGGGATATGGGTGCGCTCCAGCATCTCTTCCTTGGCGGCGGTATAGTCTTCCCAGCGGCGGCGCGATTCCACGTCCATGGGGGAGAGCTTCCACTGCTTGAGGGGGTCCTCGATGCGCATGTTGAAGCGGAACTGCTGCTCTTCGTCGGTGATGGAGAACCAGTATTTGATCAGGATGATGCCCGAGCGGATCAGCATCCGCTCGAATTCCGGCACGGAGCGGAAAAACTCTTCCACATCGTCCTTCGAGCAGAAGCCCATCACGCGCTCCACGCCCGCGCGATTGTACCAGCTGCGGTCGAAGAGGACGATCTCGCCAGCCGCCGGAAGATGCGCGGCATAGCGCTGGAAGTACCACTGGGTCTTTTCGCGATCGTTGGGGGCGGGCAAAGCGGCGACGCGGCAGACGCGCGGGTTGAGGCGCTGGGTGATGCGCTTGATCGCGCCGCCCTTGCCCGCCGAATCGCGGCCCTCGAACACCACCACCACCTTCAGACCCTGGCTCTGCACCCAGTCCTGCAGGCGCACGAGTTCGTGCTGCAGGCGGAACAGCTCCTTGAAGTAGACGCGGCGGTCGAGCGCCGTGCCGGCGGGGTCTCTTTCGAGCAGTTCCCCATCCTGATCGCCGGGCATCTGTTCCATCAGGGCGTCGAGGCGGCGTTCCTCCAACTCCATCTCCAGCTCTTCATCGAAGCTGTCGGCGAGTTCTGCCTTGATGCGGGCGATGTCTGTCACAAAGTCGTTCATGCCGGGAAGCCTATCGCCCCCTTGTGTCCGATCCATGACAGCGGAATTCCGCCAATTTAAATGCATCTTTGCTCGATCGTGACAGCTGTCACCAATCTGTCACGAAGGAAATCTAGGGCGAGCGATGAGGACGGAATCGTGTCGTCCGATCAGGCGTTTTCGCCTTTCACCCAATGGGGGTTTCGATGAGCAAGTTTTCCAAGTCGCTGACCGTTGTCGCCACGGTTGCCGCTCTGGCTACGGGCGGCGCCGCCCTGGCTGACATCACCGGTGCCGGTTCCACCTTCGTTTACCCGATCCTGTCGAAGTGGTCGGCCGACTATTCGAGCCACGGCGGCGAGAAGATCAACTATCAGTCGATCGGTTCGGGCGGCGGCATCGCCCAGATCAAGGCCGGCACCGTGACTTTCGGCGCCACCGACAAGCCGCTGGAAGCCAGCGAGCTGGACGCTGCCGGTCTGGCCCAGTTCCCCGTCGTCATCGGCGGCGTGGTGCCCGTGGTTCACTTGGCGGGCATCCGCCCCGGCCAGCTGCGTTTCTCGGGCTCGGTGCTCGGTGACATCTATGGCGGCCAGATCAAGAGCTGGAACGACCCCAAGATCAAGGCGCTGAACCCCGGCGTGAACCTGCCCAACGCCGCGATCACCGTCGTGCACCGTTCGGACGGTTCGGGCACCACCTTCAACTTCACGCACTACCTGAGCCAGGTCAGCCCGCAGTGGAAGGGCAAGGACGGCACCGCCGTTTCGTGGCCCGCCGGCATCGGTGGCAAGGGTAACGAAGGCGTCGCCGCCTACGTGAACCAGGTCAACAACTCGATCGGTTACGTCGAGTATGCCTATGTCGTGCAGAACAAGATGGTCTACACGCAGGTGCAGAACGCCGCCGGCAAGTTCATCTCGCCCAACGGCGCCAGCTTCCAGGCCGCTGCCAGCCACGCCGACTGGGCCCATGCCAAGGACTTCTACCTTGTCATGACCAACGCCCCGGGCGCCACCTCCTACCCCATCACCGCGACCACCTTCGCGCTGATGTACAAGCACCCCAAGAACCCCGCCCAGTCGGCCTCGGCGATCAAGTTCTTCAAGTGGGCGCTTGAGCATGGCGGTCAGCAGGCGATCAACCTGCAGTACGTTCCGCTGCCCAGCGCGCTGGTGAAGCAGATCGAGACCTACATGGCCGCCAACATCAAGTAAGAGCCGGACAAAAGGACCAGCGATGTCATCCGCCACAATCACGTCCGAACAGGGCGCTCCGGCCACGCCGGAGCGCACCGGACAACCCGCCGCCGCCACCGGCGACAGGCTTTTCCGACTGCTGACGGGCGGCGCGGCATGGCTGGTCCTCATCCTCCTGCTGGGGGCTGCCGGATCGATGGCCTGGGGCGGCCGAGAGGCCTTCCAGACCTTCGGCTGGAGCTTCATCACCAGCAAGGACTGGGACGCTGTCGGCCATCAGTTCGGCGCTCTGGTGCCGATCTATGGCACCATCGTCTCCTCGGTGATCGCCATGATCGTGGCCGTGCCGATCAGCTTCGGCATCGCCACCTTCCTGGCCGAAGTGGCGCCCCGCTGGATGCGCGGCCCCATCGGCATGGCCATCGAGCTGCTGGCCGCCGTGCCCAGCATCATCTACGGCATGTGGGGCCTGTTCGTCTTCGCCCCCTTCATGAGCGAGCATGTCGAGCCCTGGGTGACCGAGCACTGGGCCACCCTGCCCGTCATCGGCGTGCTGTTCGATGGCCCGCCGATCGGCATCGGCATGCTGACCGCCGGGATCATCCTGGGCATCATGACGATCCCCTTCATCTCCTCGGTGATGCGCGACGTGTTCCAGGCGATCCCGCCCGCGCTGCGCGAATCGGCCTTCGCCTTGGGCGCCACCCCTTGGGAGGTGGTCTGCAAGGTGACCCTGCCTCACACCCGCTCGGCCGTGATGGGCGCCATCTTCCTGGGCCTGGGGCGCGCGCTGGGCGAGACGATGGCTGTCACCTTCGTGCTGGGCAACGCCCATGATTTCTCGCTCTCGCTGCTGATGCCCGGCAACTCGATTGCCGCGGCCATCGCCAATGAATTCACCGAAGCCGATTCGCCGATCTACCACTCCGCGCTGATCGCGCTTGGCTTCCTGCTCTTCGTCGTGACCTTCATCGTGCTGGCGATCGCCAAGTTCATGTTGCTCCGCATCGAAAGGAAGGGTCGATGAGCCGTCAACCCATGAACCCCATCGTTCGCCGCCGCCAGATCACCAATGCCATCGCGCTGGTGCTAGCCACCGGCGCCACGCTGTTCGGCCTGCTGTGGCTGGTGTGGATCCTGTGGACGACCGTGACTCAAGGCGCGTCCGCCCTCAGCCCCGCGCTCTTCACGCAGATGACGCCGCCTCCAGGTGAGGAGGGCGGTCTGCTCAACGCCTTTTACGGCAGCGCGGTGATGATCCTGCTGGCCATCGTGGTCGGCACGCCGATCGGCATTCTGGCGGGCACCTATCTTTCCGAATTCGGCAAGACCTCGGTGCTGGCCGAGACCATCCGCTTCATCAATGACATCCTGCTGTCGGCGCCCTCGATCGTGGTCGGCCTGTTCATCTATGAGCTGGTTGTGACGACGACCGGCCACTTCTCGGGCTATGCGGGCGGTCTGGCGCTGGGCATGATCCTGCTGCCGGTCGTGGTGCGCACCACCGACGAAGCGCTGCGCCTGATCCCCAACCAGCTGCGCGAGGCCGGGCTCGCCCTTGGCCTGCCCCAGTGGAAGGTGGTGGGTTACGTGATCTATCGCAGCGCGTCGACCGGCATCGCCACCGGCGTGCTGCTGGGCGTGGCCCGCATCAGCGGCGAGACGGCTCCGCTGCTCTTCACCGCCCTCAACAACCAGTATTGGAGCACCGACCTCTCGGCCCCGATGGCCAACGTGCCGGTCGTGATCTTCCAGTACGCGATGAGCCCCTATGACAGCTGGCACGCCCTTGCCTGGGCCGGCGCCTTCGTCGTCACCGCCTTCGTTCTTGCCCTCAGCATTGCGGTCCGCCTGTTCCTGCGGCCAAGGAGTTTCAAGTGAGCGCTCTTATCACCGATCGTCCTGCGCAGACGGGGTCGCAGGACCTCGCCCAGCGCCCCACCAAGGTCTCCGTCCGCAACCTCGAGTTCTTCTATGGCAAGACTCGCGCGCTGCATGGGGTGAACTTCGATGTGCCCGCCAATGCCATCACGGCGCTGATCGGGCCCTCGGGCTGCGGCAAGTCCACGCTGCTGCGCACTTTCAACCGCATGTTCGAGCTGTACCCGGAGCAGAAGGCCACCGGCGAGATCCAGCTGGATGGCGAGAACATTCTGGCCAGCAACTATTCGCTGGCCAATCTGCGCGCGCGCATCGGCATGGTCTTCCAGAAGCCCACGCCCTTCGCCATGTCGATCTTCGAGAATGTGGCCTTCCCGCTGCGCCATTACGAGAAGCTCTCCAAGGCCGAAATGCAGGAGCGCGTGGAAATCGCGCTGACTCAGGCCGCCCTGTGGAACGAGGTGAAGGACAAGCTGGACCGCTCGGCCCTCGCCCTCTCTGGCGGTCAGCAGCAGCGTCTGTGCATCGCCCGCACGCTGGCCGTGCGCCCCGAAGTGGTGCTGCTTGACGAGCCCACCTCGGCGCTCGATCCGCAGTCCACCGCGCGCATCGAGGAGTTCGTGCTGGAGCAAGCGCGCAACTTCACCTTCGTGATCGTGACTCACAATCTGCAGCAGGCCGCGCGCATCGCCGACCAGACCGCCTTCATGCTGAACGGCGATCTGGTTGAGGTCGGCCCGCACGAGCAGATGTTCATCCATCCGCATGATCCGCGCACCCGTGACTATGTCACCGGTCGCTTCGGCTAAGGAACCAGCATCATGAGCGAAGAGATTCTGCCTCCGCACACGCTGCGCGCCTTCGACAGCGACATTTCGCGCATCCGCAACCTGATCCGCACCAGCGGCGATCTGGCCGCCCGCCAGATCAGCGATGCTGTCGAGGCGCTGGTGCGCCGCGACACCGCCGCCGCCGCGCAGATCGCCGCCGACGATGGCCAGATCGATGCGCTGCAATCGGCGGTCGAGCTGGATGCGATCAACACCATCTCGCGCCGCTCGCCCCAGGCGGACGACCTGCGCGAGCTGTTCTCCACCATCAAGATCGTGGGCGATCTGGAGCGCGTGGGCGATTACGCCAAGAACATCGCCAAGCGCACCGTCGCTCTGGCCGAGGCCCCCGTGGCCCCGTCCGAAGGCGATATCCCGACGATTGCCGACATGGTTGCAGTAATGGTCGAGGATGCGATTCGCGCCTATATCGAGCGCGACGCCGAGCTGGCCCGCGATGTGATCGAACGTGATAGCGTGGTGGACGAGGCCTACAACGCCCTGTCACGCGCCATCCTTCAGGACATCACCGAGCCCGGCGCCGATCAGGCCGATCGCATCGCGCACGGCACGCATCTGCTCTTCGTGGCGAAGAATCTGGAGCGCGTGGGTGACCACGCCACCAACATCGCCGAGATCACCTATTACAGCCTGACCGGCATTGCGATGGGCGCCCGTTCGACCTCGGGCATTGTCTGAAAATCCAAAGCCTCGCATCCGCTGTTTCGGGGTGAGGGAATTATGACACAGACAAGGGCGGAAGGCGTAAAAACCTTCCGCCCTTGTTGCTATTTTGCCGCACCAAAATATTGATTTGAAAGCGTATAAAATTGCTATCAAAAAACTATGTCAGTGTCTCGAAACTGTCATAGCAGATTTTTAATCCCCTCTTGCGTTCAGATCACAAGACCTCATCAGGGGACATTTCATGAGCAGGAAAGTATTGTTGTTGGCAGCGGTTGCTGCCGGCGGTTTGGTTGTGCCGACCGCTCACGCCGCCACAGCCAAGCATCACGCCGTCAAGCATCGCGCCGCCGTTCATCATGACGGCAACGCCGAACTGCGCAGCGAAATCGCCGCTCTGAAGGCCGAAGTCGCCGCCCTGCACGATGCGGTCAACAGCCAGCATCAGGAGCAGGTCGCCGAGCAGGCCCAGGTCACCCAGACCCAGCAGCAGGTCGCCGCGGTCAACACCCAGCTGACCCAGACCCCGCCGGTCACCCCCGATCAGGTCCACACCGAAGTCGCCACCTCGATCAACACCGCGATCGAGAAGGAGCACCACAAGGATCACGCCGACTATCGCGGCATCACCATCAAGCCCGTCGGCTTCCTGGAATTCGCCGGCATCTACCGCCAGCACTATCAGGGCAACGACCTGTCCTCCAGCTTCTCGGTGCCCTTCCCCAACGCCCGCACCTACTCGACCGCCGAAGGCCGCTTCTCGGCCCGTCAGAGCCGCGTCGGCTTCCTGGCGCAGGGCAAGGCCAACAAGGACACGACGCTCACCATGTATGGCGAGTTCGACTTCCTTGGCGCCGCGCAGACCGCCAACTCGAACGAGAGCAACAGCTTCACCCCGCGCATCCGCGTGCTGTATGGCCAGGTCGACTGGGAAAAGCCTGATCACGGCATCCACCTGCTGGCCGGCCAGAACTGGTCGCTGGTGACGATGAACACCAAGGGCATCACGCCCCGCAACGAGAACCCGCCGACGGTGATCGACGCGCAGTACGTTTCGGGCTTCGCCTGGGCGCGTCAGCCCCAGATCCGTCTGACCGGCGACTTCTTCGACCACAAGCTGTGGCTGGCCGTCTCGGCTGAAAACCCGCAGACCACCTTCGTCGGCGCCGTGCCCAGCAACGTCACCAACACCATCGGTGCCGCCTCTGGCTTCGACAGCGCGAACTCGCTCTCGCTCAACCACATGCCCGATTTCGTGGGCAAGGCCGCCTATGAGGACAACATCGCGGGCCATCAGCTGCACATCGAAGGCTTCGGCCTGGTGCGCACCTACACCGCCCACCTCGCCAATGTCGGCACCGAGAACGCCGGTGGTTACGGCTTCGGCGGCAGCATCGGCCTGCAGCTGGTGCCCAACTATGTGGACATCCAGTTCTCGGGCATGACCGGCAAGGGCATTGGCCGCTACGGCACCTCCTCGCTGCCCGACGTGACCTTCGACTCGACCGGCCGCATCCGCCCCGTTCACGAAACCATGCTGCTGGGCGGCATCACCCTGCACCCGACCAAGATGCTCGACATCTACGGCTATGCTGGCGAGGAACTGGAATTCGCGCATGATTACGGCGGCGGCTACGGCGTCGGCCTGATCACCGCCAACAACAGCGGCTGCTACATCGAAGCCGGCACCTGCGCGGGCAACACCCGCCGCATCCGCCAGCTGAGCGCCGGTTTCTGGCAGAAGGTCTACAACGGCAACTTCGGCCGCGCCCAGGTCGGCATCCAGTACAGCTACACCCAGCGCGACCTGTTCCAGGGCGTGGGCGGCGCGCCGCGCGCCAACCAGCAGATGGGCTTCCTGAGCCTGCGCTACTACCCGTTCTGATAAGATCCATCACAACCTTCAGCGCGCCCGATCCCTTGCGGTTCGGGCGCGTTTTTGTATCTGCCCTCCGCGCGCCGCCACACCATGGCCAATCATGTCATGGTTAGTAATTTCTCAAGCCCTGCCGCCTAGGATCGGGATTCATGAATGCGATTCCGCCCGAATTCCATGCCGCTCTGGCCGAAACCACGCCGCTGGGTCAGCGCTGGGCGGCTCTGGCGGGCGCGGCGCAGGTGATCGCGCAACTGGCGGGCCAAAGCGATCTGGCCATCGTTCCGCCCGCCGGGCTGCTGACCATCACAGGCAAGCGGCGCGCTCTGGTGGATCAAGCCCTCGACGATCTGCTGGCCGTGCTGGAGCCCGGCCTGACCGCGCTGCTGCATGTGGAGCATCACGGTGGCAGCAGCGCTCCGGCAGCCAGGGCGCTATGGCAGGAGTTCCTGCGCGCCCGGCAAGGGCTGGCGGCGCTGATCCCGCCCGCTTGAAAGTTCTCATTCTGTTCGTATGATCTGGGCCTATGAACCTGCCCGAATCGAGCCCCCTTCTGCTGAACGCCGCCGCTACGGCGCGCGGCATCTGCCGCCTCTTTGCCCGCAACGATATCTGGTGTTTGCCCGAGATGCCTCTGCGAGGCGGCCGCCGCGCCGATCTGATGGGCATCGACGCCAAGGGCCATGTCATCATCGTGGAGATCAAGGTCGCTCGCGCGGATTTGCTCGGCGATGCGAAATGGACCGAATACCTCGACCATTGCGACCGTTTCTATTGGGGGCTGGCCAGCCATCTGGATCGCGCCTGCATGGACACCGACACCTTCCTGCCGGAGCGTTGCGGTCTGATCGTGGCGGATGGCTATGACGCCGAAGTCTTGCGTCCCGCGCCTTTGCGCCCCCTGCCAGCCGCGCGGCGCAAGGTGGAGGTGGAGCGTCTGGCGCGTGCCGCCTTGAGGCGGCAAACGGTTGCTGCCGATCCTCAGATAAGGATCTGGGGGGAAGGGGTTTGAAAAGAGAGAATGCGAGGGTCATAACCCTCGCGCTCCCTTTCATGTCTACCTCGCGCCACGGGTTCAGCCTTGAAGCAACGTCGCTGCGCCGCAGGCTTTAACATCCCAACGCAGCTTATGGATCAAAGGTGACTTGCCTGCGGCGCTTGACCTTGCGCAGGTGGAGAGTTGCGGCACTACACTCGGGCGCCAATGCCCTATCGTCGGAAGACGCAATGAGAGCGTGAGAGGGTACCCCCCTCGCATGTCTCTTTTTACTCCCCTTCAATCCTCTTCCAAACCGCCTTTTTCTCTTCGCCGCTCATCATCGCCCAGCCAGCGATTTCCTCAAGCGTCCGCTTGCACGCGACACAGATCTCGCCACTGTCATCGACACGGCATAGACCAAGGCAGGGAGAAGGCACATCGTCGCTCATTCCAAACGCCAAGCACAGCCAGCGCGCCGCGACAACTGGCCATCGCACGCGCAAAGCCTATAGTCTCCGGCATGGCCTTGCTGACATCCCAGCCCACGCTCCTGGCGGCGCTCATATCGGCGCTGGTGATGAGCGGCATCGTCGCTCTGCGCTATCTGCTCTCCAGCGGCGGCTTTGCCTTGGCGACGGCGCTGAAGAAGCCCGGGCTTTACCAGCCGCTGGGCCGCCAGATTCGCGCCGAGATCGGCTGGTCGCTGCTTTCCTGCCTGATCTTCGGCCTGCCGGCTGGCATCATTGCCTGGGGCTGGCAGGTGCATGGCTGGACGCGGATCTACCGCGACCCGCTGGCCATGCCGCTATGGTGGATGCCGGTCTCGCTGGGCATCGTGCTGCTGGCGCATGACACATGGTTCTACTGGACGCATCGCTGGATGCATCAGCCGCGCATCTTCCGCCTTGCCCATGGCGTGCATCATGCCAGCCGCCCGCCCACCGCCTGGGCCGCCATGAGTTTCCATCCCATCGAGGCGCTGACCAATGCCGTCATCATCCCGGCGCTGGTGTTCATCGTGCCGCTTCATGTCGGCGTGCTGGCGCTGGTGCTGACGATCATGACCGTCATGGGCGTCACCAACCATATGGGCTGGGAGGTCTTTCCGCGCCGACTCGTGGAAGGGCCGCTGGGCGACTGGCTGATCACCGCCACGCATCATCAGCGCCATCATCAGAACTACCGCTGCAATTACGGCCTGTATTTTCGTGTGTGGGACAGGCTTTGCGGCACGGACAAGGGGCTGGGAAGCTTCGAGACGCCCGCTTAAAAGACTCATAATCCCCGCAATTATCCACAGGGAACAACTGGCGCAACTTAACGCGCCTTTTACCAAGTTGCGCCATCATCCTCGCAGAATCACCGACGGCCCCTCCGCCGCCTCCCCGATTGCGAGAGCCCTTCCATGGACACGATGCGCAGCCCCTATGCCGAAAGCCGCGGCGCCACGCCGCAAGCCTCGACCTATGACGAGGATGAGGTCGGCGGGGATATTCTGCCCGTGCCCCCGGGCCGCGATGAGCGGCGCATGCAGGTCCATGCCTACAATCACTGGGCCGGGCTGCTGAAATCGCGAGAGTTTCCTTCCATCGACCAGCTCGATCTGGCGGCTCTGCCTGATTTCGCGCCCAGTTCGGTGCTGATCGAGTTCACCGGGCCGGATGAGACGCCGCAGCTCACCTATATCGGCAAGAGGCTGGCGGATCAGGCAGGTATCGACACCGGCCCCCGCGCGCTGTCCATGGTGCCGCGCGGCACGCTGCTCTCGCGCTTTACCGAGCATTACGCGCAGATCTTCGCCAACCGCGCGCCGATCGGCTTCGAGGCTGAGTTCAACACGCCGGTGGGCACCACCATGCTCTATCGCGGCATTCTGCTGCCCTTTTCGGACGATCCCGATTCCAGCCACCGCGCCAAAATCTGCCAGATTCTGGGCGTGATCAACTGGAAGGAGCAGCTTGACGCCAAGGCCAGCGAGAAGCTGATCAGGGACATCGCCGGCGCGCTGGATGCCGCGCCCGCCAGCGGCACGCTTTCGCGCCCGGTGGCGCCTCCGGGCGCGCGTTCGCGCATCGATCAGGCGGCCAGGGCCGATCAGCCCTGGTACCGTCAGGGCTGGGCCGATGGGCCCGGCGCAGTTGAACCCGCACCCACGCGCCACCCGCTCTGGCCTCAGGGCGAGGAAGGTTTCGCCCAGCCGGCCGATCCGGCCTTCTGGCCTTCCACGCCGGGGCGCTCGCTCGACAGCCTGCTGCAGATTGCGCGCCAGTTGGTGGATGGCCTGCGCCTTTCGCCCGCACGCGATCATCAGGCGCTCTATGCCGCCATCGGCGCGGCGCATGATCTGGCGCTGGCCGGGGCCGAGGCGCCCGAACGCCTCGCCGCCCTGCTCGCCACGGAGGGGCTGGCGCCTCAGCCGCGCGTGCCCGATCTCCCCGTGGTGAAGTTGGTCTTCGGCGCCGGTCACGACAAGACGCGGCTGACCGAATATGCCTCCGTGCTGGCCCATGCCCGTCGCCTGAGGATCGGCAAGGGCGCGCTGCCCTCGCATCTGGCCGCGACGCAGGGCGGCCTCAAAGCCGTGATCGCCGCCGAACGCCAGCATCGCCGCAGCAACAGCGCCACGCCGCGCCGCCGGCCGCTGCCCGAGGCGCAGGCGCTGGCCGCCCTGCCCGCGCGCGACTGGGACGATCTGGGCATTGCCGATGATGTTTCGCTGGTGCTGGTGCGTCAGGGCTCGGCTCATGTCGAGCCGCTGGGCACGCTGAACCCTTCAGCCGCCACGCTTTCACGCCTGCTGCGCCAGTTTCTTGAGCAAAGCTGAGAGACACAATTCTTCACGCGCGGTTCAGCGGCAGGCGTGCTAGCCTGCCCTTTGAATCATGCGTGACTCTGCCCTCCATTCGCCCGGCCACCGCTTCAAGCCGCTTCGCTCTCTGGCCAGCGCCCTGGTCTTGTGCCTGGCGCTGGCTGCCGCGCCTGTCAGCGCGCAATCGGTGCTGCGCGACGCCGAGACCGAGGCGCTGCTCCACGATATGGCCCAGCCGCTGATCCAGCAGACAGGGCTCGACCCGCACAATGTCGATGTTGTGCTGGTCAATGATTCAGAGATCAACGCTTTCGTGGCGGGCGGTCAGGCGGTCTATGTCAATTCGGGCCTGATCAACGCCGCCGATTCCGCGCTGGAGGTGCAGGGCGTGGTGGCGCACGAGCTTGGCCACGTGGTGGGCGGCCATGCCATCGATACGCGCGGCATGAAGCAGGCCAGCAACATCTCGATCCTGTCGCTGCTGCTGGCGGGCGCGGCCGCGGCGGCGGGCGGCGGCGAGGCCGCCATGGGCATCTTCATGGCCGGTCAGCAGGCCGCCATGGGCAGCTATCTCTCCTACACGCGCGGCGAGGAAGAGGCGGCGGATGCTGCCGGTGCGCGTTTCCTGTCGGGCGCGGGTCTGTCCGGGCGCGGTTCGGTGGAGTTCTTCCACAAGCTGCTCAAGATGGAGAACCAGTTCGGCATCACCCGCACCGATGAGGACGCCTTCTGGTCGACTCACCCGCTGACCGATGACCGTATCCAGTTCCTTCAGGACGTCTATGAGAAGGATCCGGCCTGGAACAAGCCGGTCGATCCGGTGCTGGAAGAACGCTTCAAACGCGTGAAGGCCAAGCTTTACGGCTATCTGGCCACCCCGGCGGACACCATGCGCGCCTTTCCCGAATATATGACCGGCGTGCCCGCGCGCTATGCCCGCGCCTATGCCTGGCACAAGGAAGGTTTCCTCGACAAGGCGATGGGTGAGACCGACGCCCTGCTGAAGGACGCGCCTGACGATCCCTATTTCCTTGAGCTGAAAGGCCAGATCCTGCTGGAGGCGGGCAAGCCCGCCGACGCCATCGATCCGCTGCGCCGCGCCACCCAGCTGACCAACAACCAGCCGCTGATCGCCACCACCTTTGGCCATGCCCTGCTGGCCGAGGATGAGGGCGACCCCAAACACCCCCATATGGCCGAGGCCGAGCGCGTGCTGAAAGCCGCCCTCTCACGCGACCGTGAGAATCCCTTCGCCTGGTATGTGCTGGGCATGGTCTATGCGCAGCAGGGCGATACGCCTCATGCCGAACTCGCCAGCGCCGAGCAGCAGGAGCTGAACGGCAATGTCGGCGGCGCGCTGCGCAATGCCGAGGCCGCCGCGCTGGGGCTCAAGCAGGGCACGCCGGACTGGCTGCGCGCTCAGGACATTGCGATGGAAGCGCGCTCCGCCATGGCCAAGGGCAAGAAACGCAAGTAAGCGCCAGCCCTATGAACGATAACTTCCCCCCCCGGCCCGCCCCTTCATCGCCCTCCCATATGCGCGGCCTGCTGATCGGCCTGAGTGCGGGCTTGATCGGCGGCGTGGCGGGGGCGGCGCTGATCGCCTCGGGGCTGCTGCCCATCGGCCAGCACGGCACGGGCGACAAAGCCATCCATGACTACATCATGGCCCATCCCGAAATCCTGCCCGAAGCCATGGATGTGCTGCGCCAGCGCGAGGCCGAAGCGCAGATCGGCCAGATCCGCCAGCTGGTCGAAACGCCCTTCCCCGGCGCGGTGCTGGGCAATCCCAATGGCCACAAGGTGCTGGTGGAGTTCATGGACTATGCCTGCGGCTATTGCCGCAAGAGCGAAGCTGACATCATCGCCCTGACCGCCGCCGATCCCGATCTGAAGGTGGTGATCCGCCAGCTGCCGATCCTTTCGCCCGGCAGCCGGGTGGCCGCCGCCATGGCGCTGGCTGCGGCGAAACAGGGCAAGTTCCCCGCCTTCCACCATGCGATGTATGCGCAGGAACGCCCCGACGAGGCGGGCATCGCAGCCGCCGCCAAGGCCGCCGGGATCGATCTGGCCCGCGCCAAAACCGATGCGGACAGCGAGCCGGTGAAAACCGAGATCGCCACCAATCTGGAGATGACCAAGCAGTTGGGCATCAACTCCACCCCCACCTTCCTGGCCAATGGCCATCTGCTGCTGGGCGCGGTGGGCAAGGAGGCGCTGCACAAGAGTCTGGAGACGCCGAAGGGGTGATGACGGCGCCACCACCCCGGATGGCAAACCGGCCGCTTTTGGGTTAGAGCCGCGCGATGGCCGTGCTTCCTTTCCAACCCACTCCTTTCTTCGCCAACAAGAATCGCGCTTTCTGGCGGTTGCAGGTTTTGGGCTGGGCGGGCGCCCTGATGCTGCGCGCCATGTCGCTGCTGGCCACGGGGCAGTCATGGTCCTCGCTGGCGCTGGTGGTGGTGGCCGTGATCAACGGCTTCTCGATCAGCCTGATCCTCGCGGTGATCTACCGCCAGCTGATGGGCCGCCGCGCCCTGCTGACCTGGGGCGTGACGGCGGTGGTGCTGCCTTTGGCGGTCTCGCTTTACGCCTTTATGGACGCGTGGATGGTGGATCTGTCCCGCCCGGACAGCACGGTTGGCTTCCCGCAGCTCTTCGTGGGCGTGTTCTTCTTCGATGCCGCGCTGCTCGGCGCCTGGTCGGCGCTGTACTACGCCATCAACTTCTTCCTGCGCGTCGAAGAGCAGAACGACGCCCTGCTGCGTCTGGAGGTGCAGGCTACCAACGCCCAGCTGGCCATGCTGCGCTATCAGCTCAACCCGCATTTCCTGTTCAACACGCTGAACTCGATCTCCACGCTGGTGCTGCTGGGCCAGACCGAGCCCGCCAATGCCATGCTCACGCGCCTCTCCTCCTTCCTGCGCTACACGCTGATCAACGAGCCCGAAGGGCGGGTGACGGTGGCCAAGGAGGTCGAGACGCTGAAGCTCTACCTCGACATCGAGCGCATGCGTTTCGAGGATCGTCTGCGCACCACCTTCCGCATCGACGAACCCACCGAAGGCGGGTTGCTGCCATCTCTGTTGCTGCAACCGCTGGTGGAAAATGCTATCAAATACGCGGTTTCGACTCAGGAGAGCGGGGCGGAAATCACCATTGCCGCTCAACTGGTCGGGCAAAACCTTCGCATCACCGTCTCCGATACCGGACCCGGCTTGCAGAACCAGGAAGGCGACCACAGATTGCATGCCGTCAGTTTCGACGGGGGGCAGACGGTTTCGACCGGAGTCGGGCTGGCAAATATTCGCGATCGCCTGGCGCAGGCTTACGGACCTGCCCATCGTTTCGAGACTTATGAACCATCTGAGGGCGGTTTCGCCGTCACCATCGAAATACCTTTTGAGCGGCGCGACGCGGATTTCCCTGCCAGCGCCACTGCAACCTGACTGACGCGAGAAGGCAAAAGCCCCAATGACCATCCGCACCATCCTCGTTGACGATGAGAAACTGGCCATTCAGGGCCTGCAACTGCGGCTCCAGAAATTCCCCGACATCGAAATCATCGATACCTGCGCCAACGGGCGCGAAGCCATCCGCAAGATCAAGACCGAAAAGCCCGATCTGGTGTTTCTGGACATCCAGATGCCCGGCTTCGACGGTTTTTCCGTGGTCAAGGGCGTGATGGAGATCGAACCGCCGCTCTTCGTCTTTTGCACCGCCTATCAGGAACACGCCGTGCGCGCCTTCGAGGCCAACGCCGTCTCCTACCTGATGAAGCCGGTCGACGAAGACAAGCTGGCCGATACGCTGGACCGCGTGCGCCAGCGCCTTTCGGACAAGAAGCTGGTGGAAGAGGCCGAGAAGCTGAAGAGCGTGCTGGCTGAGGTGGCGCCCGACGCCATCGAAACGCTGGAAGACGAGCAGGGCGATCCCAATGCGGGCCGCTTCGAGAAGCTGATCAACATCAAGGATCGCGGCCAGATCTTCCGCGTCGATGTGGACACCATCGAGCGCATCGAAGCCGCCGGCGATTACATGTGCATCTACACCGCCGACAACTCGCTGATCCTGCGCGAGACGATGAAGGATCTGGAGCGCCGGCTCGATCCGCGCGTGTTCCAGCGTGTGCATCGTTCCTGGATCGTGAACCTGAATCTGGTGCGCCAGGTGAAGCCGCATACCAATGGCGAATGCTTCTTGGTGCTGGAATCGGGCGCGGACGTGAAGGTGTCGCGTTCGTATCGCGATGTGGTGGCGCGGTTTGTCCATTAAGGTTTGAAGGGAAGGTGCGAGGACGAGGGCCATCGCCCTCGCGCTCCCTTTAATGTCCACGTTGCGCATCAGATTCGGCCCTGGAGCAACGTCGCCGCGCCGCAGGCTTTTAAACGCTGGCACTCAATCCATGATCGATAAATCACTGCCTGCGGCGCCATGCGTGGCGCAGGTGGAGAGGCTGGGCGCGTGGCTTCGGCGCCACTGGCCCTGCGTCGGAAGACGTTCCGGGAGCGCGAGGGCGATGGCCCTCGCTTTTTCTCCTTCCCCCTTCTTCCCACATCCTTATACCCCTGACCCATGACCCAATTCACCCTGACCGGCTTCGACCTCGCCACCTTCGTCACGCAGACTCTTGCCGAAGACCTTGGCGAAGGCCTCCCCGGTGGCGGCCAGGACGTAACGAGCGAGAGCGTCATCCCTGAAGATGCCCGCTTCACCGGCGTGATGGACAGCCGCGACGCCATCACCGTGGCGGGCCTGCCGATTGCGGTCGCCTTCTTCCGCCACCTTGACCCGGAGATCTCCGTGGAAACGCTGGTGCAGGATGGCGATCAGGTCGCGCCCGGCACGCCTCTGCTGCGCATCACCGGCAAGGCGCGCGCGCTGCTGACGGCGGAGCGCTCGGCGCTGAACACGGTGCAGCACCTTTCGGGCATCGCCACGCTGACGCGGCAGTATGTGGACGCCATGGGCATGACCAAGGCGCGCCTGCTGGATACGCGCAAGACCATCCCCGGCCTGCGCCATCTGGAGAAATACGCCACTCGCATGGGCGGCGCGCAGAATCACCGCATGGGCCTGTGGGACGCGGCGATGATCAAGGACAACCATGTCGCCGTCGCAGGCGGCGTTGCGGAAGCTGTGTCGCGCGCGCGGGCTGCTGGCGTGGCCAGCATCATCTGCGAGGTCGATCATCTGGATCAGATCGCGCCCGCGCTGGCGGCGGGGGCGACTCACCTGCTGCTCGACAATATGGGCCCGGATATGCTGCGCGAGGCCGTGGCGCTGGTGGCAGGCCGCGTGCCCTGCGAGGCGAGCGGCGGCGTGAACCTTTCCACCATCGGCCCGATTGCGGCGAGCGGGGTGGACTATATCTCGGTCGGGCGGCTGACTCAGAGCGCTCCTGCGGCGGATATTGGGCTGGATTTCGTTCTGGCCTGATTCGAAGGAAAGAAGATGCGAGGGCCATCGCCCTCGCGCTCCCTTTCGTTGTCTACGTCGCGCCCTGCCTAAGCCATTGGGCACGCATTCAGAGCGCCGCAGGCTTTAGCCTATCGAAGATGACCTGCCTGCGGCGCACTGGATCGCGCAGGTGGAGAGCCAGGGCGCAAGGGATAGTACGCCGCTGCCTTAGCCTCGGAAGACGTTCTGGGAGCGTGAGGGGGTAACCCCCCTCGCATCTACCCTCTTCGTTCTTGAAAAAAAGCCCGCAACATCTCTGCCGCCATATCCCCGCCCAGCCCGCTGTAGACCTCGGGCCGGTGCAGACACTGGGGGTGATCGAAAACCCGCGCGCCATGCTCCACAGCGCCGCCCTTGGGGTCGCTGGCCGCGTAATAGAGCCGGGCGATGCGCGCATGGGCAATCGCCCCCGCGCACATCGGGCATGGCTCCAGCGAAACCCACAGGTCGCAGCCTTCCAGACGTTCCTGCCCCAGCGCAGCGGCGGCGGCGCGGATGGCCAGCACCTCGGCATGGGCGGTGGGGTCGCACAGGGCGCGGGGGCGGTTGTGGGCGGCGGCGATCACCTTGCCCTCACGCATCACAACCGCGCCAATGGGGACTTCCCCGGCCTGCGCGCCCAGACGGGCCTGTTCCAGCGCCAGCGCCATGGGTTCGGGAAGCGGCCATTGGGTCATGCCCAAGGGGGCTAGCGCGAGCGCTGCCATCATGGCAAGAGCACACACCAGCGGCGTGAGGACCGAATCGATTCTTCGCCTGTGCAAAACCTTGACCAAGCCGGGCAGAATCGCTATGCGCGCCCATTCTTCCGGCAACGGTAACGAAATTCGAAGGCGAGAATCATGTCCCGTATTTGCGAACTGACTGGCAAGGGCCGTCAGGTTGGCCACAATGTGAGCCATGCCAACAACAAGACCAAGCGCGTCTTCCTGCCTAACCTGCAGAACGTCACGCTGCTGTCGGAAGCCCTGGATCGTGGCTTCAAGTTCCGCGTTTCGACGCATGGCCTGCGCTCGGTCGAACACGTCGGCGGCCTGGACAACTGGCTGCTCAAGACGGCTGACTGCAAGCTGAGCCGCAACGCCCTCAAGGTGAAGCGCGAACTGAAGAAGGCTGCCGCCGTCGCCGCCTGAGCGACTTAAGGCAGATTTCAGCGCCAGCAAAAAAGGCGCGGCAGATTCGTTCTGCCGCGCCTTTTTGTTTGTCCGGAATCCTGAAAGCAAAAAGAAGATGCGAGGGTCATCACCCGCGCCCTCCGGCGGCAGGGACGTTTGCGCTGCCCCCTCACGTGGCGCTTCATCCGTGTCGGGAGACATAACGGGGGTGCAAGGGGCGTAACGCCCCCTGCTTCCATCCCTTCACCCCTGAAAACAAAAAGGGGCGGCCCTTTGCAGGCCGCCCCCCAATGCTCGATCAAGCCATGAAAGCTTAGAAATCGACCTTCGCGCCGATGCGGAAGTAGCGACCGATGATGTTCGCCATGCCCCAGGTCGGGTTGAAGTTGTAGTTGCCGTAGGCGGCCGAGGGGTCGAAGGTCGGCTTGATGCCCAGCACGTTCAGCACGTTGGCATAGACGGTGAAGTTGTCCGTCACCTTCACCTTGCCCGACAGGTCGACGTTCCAGGTCGCCTTGGCGCGGCATGCCACCGGGGTGGTCGTGCCCTTGTAGTAGACGATGCCCGCGCCGATGTTCTTCGAGTTGAGGCAGTCGCCAGCCACGCCGCCGTAGTCCACTTCGGCCAGATCGTAGCCCGAGGTGAAGTAGGTCGTCGCCGTCAGCGAGACCTTGCCCTTGCTGATGGTGTTGGCCCAGGTGAAGCGCCACTTGGGCGAGCCCGAGCAGGACGAGGTATCGCAGGGGCTCAGCGTGCCGTCGAAACGCTCGACGGTGTTGTCGGCGGTGGTCAGCTGATACTTGATCAGATAGTTGCCGTCGAAGCTGCTGGCCCACTTCAGCCCATGGCCCAGATCGTAACGGGCATTGGCGCCGAAATCGATGCCCTGCACCTCTTCCTTGCCTGCGTTGTTGAACTGGAACTGGATGAAGCCGGGCAGCGCCTGAGCCGACTGGTTGGCCGGATCGACGGTGCCGGGAACCACCGTCACGCCGGGCACCACGCCGGTGGTGGTGCCATTCTTCAGATAGGCATCGAGCACCGCATTCTGCGCCGTGGACGACAGACCCGACACCAGATCCTTGATCTTGATGTTGTAGTAATCGACCGTGAAGGACAGGTGGCGGTTGGGTTCGATGATCGTGCCCAGGGTCCAGCTGGTGGACTTCTCAGGCTTCAGATTGGCGTTGGAGAACGAGGTGCGGCCCAGCGAATAGGCGGCGGTGGCATAGCCGTTGTTGCCATGCGCGGCGCAGAAGGTGGTGTAGACCGCGCAATTGACGGTCGGCTGGGTGTAGCCGGTCGTCGGATCGCCGCTCGCCTCGTTGAAGGAGGGGATACGGAAGCCCTTCGACCAGGTGCCGCGCAGCGCGAACTGGCGGATCGGCGTGAACTTGGCTTCCAGCTTGGGCGAGAAATTCGACTGGCCCGACGAATAGCTGTCGTAACGGCCCGAGGCGTCGAATTCCAGGCTCTTGAGCAGGGGCAGGCCCAGCGCGAAGAAGCCCGAACGCACATTGCGGCTGCCCGAAGCGGCCACGGCGTTCAGACCGTAGTAGCGCATGTAGGGAGCGGCAGCGTTGGCCGGATTGGCCGAGGGATTGGTGATCGCCTCATGACGATAGGCGCCGCCCACCGCCAGCTGGGCCGGGCCGCCGGGCAGCTCGAACAGGCGGCGCTGGATCTGGGCCTGGACCTGCCACAGATCCGAGGTCGAGACGTTGTTGACCGCGGGCGAGATGTAATCGCGGATCGCCTGCGAGTTCAGCCAGGGGCTGACGAAATTATAAGCGCCCGTCGCGGCCACATCGGCGATGCGCTGCGGGATCAGATAGTTTTCATACAGCAGGCCCAGGCGGACATGCGAGGCGGTGAAATCGAGCGAATAGTTCCACTCGTCATCCTTGCCCAGCTGGCCCTGAACGCCCAGCGCGCCATGCAGCTCGGTGGTGTTCGAGGTGATCCCCACCGGCCGGTCATACAGACCCTTCAGCTGAGCGGTCTGGCCCGCGGCGGCATAGGGGTTGTTGGGGTTGAGCACGCCATTGGCGGCGCTGCAACCCGTGCTGATGTTCGAAGCCCCGCGGATGGTGCCCACGCCATTGGCGCAGACATAGACCGGCAGGATGACGTTGGTCAGCTTGACCGGGTCGGTCGGGTTGGTCGAAGGCGTGGTCTGGCTGGCGAAGGCCTGCGGCGCGAGCTGCGTGGAGGTCTTCACATGCATATATTCGAAATCGCCGGTCAGCTGGGCGCGGTCGCCCAGATCGGCGACGCCATGCACCACAAAGCCATAGCGCTCGGTGTCGGGACGCAGCGTGCGATATTGCGCGCGCAGATCCTGCTGGCACTGGTTGGCATTGTACAGGGGAGCCCCTGTCGAGGGATTCAGCTGCTGGCTCGGCGTCAGCGTCACAGCCTTCAGACCGAAGGCCGAGCAGCCCGTGGTGTTCAGCTGCGAATAGATCCCCGGTGCGGAGATGGCACCGGCCGACGAGACGGTAATCGGGCGGACCAGCGGCGCGATGGTGGTGGTGCCGCCAGACAGCGTGCCATCGGCGTTCTGGCCGAACTGCAGGCCCGAGGAGGCGATGCCCACGCAGTGACCGGCGCCATCGCACAGGCCCGAGAGATCGCCATTGTTGAAGGGATAATCGCGGCTGTTGACGTTGATGACGTCCTTCTTGCGATAGGTGCCCGAAACATAGATGTTCCAGCCCTTCTCGCGCAGGTCGCCATAGCCGGCGGTCAGATCGACAGCCCGCTCGCCACCATCACCACGCTGGGAAATGCCGCTGGAGGCGTCCAGATGGATGCCCTTGATTTCCTTCTTCATGATGACGTTGACCACGCCGGCCACGGCGTCGGCGCCGTAGGTCGAGGAGGCCGAATCCTTCAGCACGTCGATCTTTTCGACCACCGCATCGGGGATCGTGCCCAGATCGACGAAGTTGCGATGGCCGTCATCCGCCTTGGGATAGGGAGCCATGCGCAGGCCGTTGAACAGCGTCAGCGTGGCTTGCACGGTCAGGCCGCGCAGCGACACGGCATTGGCGCCGGTGGCGAAGTTGCTGCCGTTGTTCCAGCCTTCGCTCAGTGCGCCCGAGCCGTTGGCGGCCATGCGCTGCAGGCCTTCGGAAACGGTGTTCACACCGCGATCCGACAGTTCGCTGAAGGTCAGGGTCGTGACCGGCGCGGGCGTTTCGGTGTTGGTGCGGCGCAGGATCGAGCCTGTCACCACGATGGTCTGTGCTTCTTCTGCCTTGGGTTCTTCCGGCTTGGCCGCATCCTGTGCGAAGGCCGTGCCGGACATCAGGCACGCGCTCAGAACGAGCGGCGCAGCGCTGCCCAGCAGCGCATTGTACAATGCAACTTTCATGTTTCACCCCTGTTCCAGTGAATGGCGCCCCCGCCATTCACGGTGTTGTTCCCACGATCAGTCTGGTTCCGGTTGCCCTCGCCTCGTTCCCATCCCGGGGAACGAAGCGACCGAAGCCGCGTGAAAACGAAATGCGATCATGGCAAAGCGCATCTGGCGCGAAAAGATGCTGACATGGGTGTCAGCAAAAAACCGCCATAATGTTGCGAAACTGTCACAATCCATTGCAGAAAACACAATTGGTATGAATGTGACGCAAAGGGCGATCTGGTATTTTACCGGAAGCGCCTTGATAGATTCCCGCATCCTTTGGATTTTTTGTCACGATTTTGAGACATAAAATATCATGGACTGTCGGAAAACGAGCAAATCGGCATGGATTGCTCAAAAAGCACGGCTTTAAAAATCCGCTGAAAAGGCGCAAAACGCCCGTTCTGCGAATTGACACATAATATCCATGTTTTTGAAAGATTAAGCGCCCGTCACCCGGCGGAGGGCAAAATCAGCAGCGGGTCCAATCGCGCCGCGCGCCAGCGCAGGCTCCAGTGCAAATGCGGGCCAGTGGCACGACCGGTCATGCCGACCAGACCCAGCGGCTGCCCTTGAGGCACCCGATCCCCCTCACGCACCAAAAGGCGCTGGGCATGCAGGAAGGCCGAATTGAGCCCCATGCCATGGTCCAGCATCAGCAGATTGCCTTCCTGCGTGAAGGGCGCCTGCGCCGCCAGCACCACCACGCCATCGGCGGGCGCAACATAGGTCGCCCCCGCGCCCGGCGCGATGTCCAGACCGCTGTGATAAGCTCCCGGCGTGCCGCGATAGATGCGCTGCGACCCGAAACGTCCTGAAATCCGCCCATGCGCGGGCCAGACAAAGGCCTGCCGCCAGCCCGTGGCGCCGGTCACCTGCGCACGCGCAACCTCGATCCGCGCCAGCTCCACCGCGCGGAGTTTGGCGAAAGCCTCATCGGGCACGGCGGGGGGATGGAAGGGAGCATCCACATGCTCGATCGGCCAAGCCCGCGGGGCGATGGCCAGCGTGCGGCTGCTGATGCCTGCAGCGCCATAATCGGCGGTCAGTGTGGCCGTGGGCGGCGCATCGCGGTCAAAGGCGAGGAAGAAGCGGCCATCCGGATCGCAATCCACCGCCTGACCGCCAAGCGACAGGCGCGGCTTGCCCGTCACCTGCCCGCGTGCCCAGCCACCTTGCATCAGCACGCCAATCGGATCGGCCAAAGGAGGCGCTTTCGGGGCGGCTGCCCCAAGCTGCACGGGGATCAGGCTCAGCCCCAATCCGGCCAGCGCCCCGCGGCGGGAGATCACAAGCCCAGCATGCGCTTCGTGGCGATCTCCGGGCTGGCATAGGCTTCCTGCCACTCGACACTCCAGTAACGGAGCGAGTCGAGCGGGATCTTTTCACCCGTAACAGCGCAGACAACATGGCTGCCCGGGCTCACCATACGGAAGCCACTGGGTTCATAGCGCAACACGGCGATACGTTCGGCAGAATTCATCAACATCTAACCTTACTACCATCTTTGGCGCCACGCTCCAATGCCATCGGGCGCGTCAGCCGAACAGGTCGTCCTGTACGGGCTTTTCCGAGGTTTCACTGCGGCGCGGCGCGGCCTTACGGGGAGCCGGACGCGGCTGAACCGCCTCTGAATCCAAGGGGGCAACGTCGAGCAGGCCATCGCGGAAATGCAACGTCAGCCGCGCCTCGGCCGAGGCCTGAGCATGGCCCACCAACGTGCGGCCATCCTCGCCGGTCACCCGCACATAGCCCCGCGCCAGCACGGCATCAGGATTAAGACTGGCCATCACCCGCGTCACGCCATCGAGCCGCCGCCCATCCTCACGCAGGCGCGCCGAGAGCAGCGCGGGATTGAGCCTCTGTGCCGCCAGCCTTTCGCGCGCGCGTTCCAGTCGCGCCGCCAGCAAAGGCAGCGAGAGCCGCCCGGCGACGCGCTGCAACTGCGTGCCAGCAACCTGAGCCCGCCCGGCCAGACCGCGACGCAGCTTTTCGCCAGCTTCATCCAGCGCCTGGGTCGGCTCTTCCAGCAGCGTGCGGGCCGAAGGCAGGCGCTGCGCCCGCACCGCCAGCCTCTCGCGCGACAGGTCCAGCCCGCGCGTTACGGCCCGGCGCTGACGCAGGGCGAATTCGCCCACCGTGGCCAACAGATCCTCGCGCACCGGCACGGCCATTTCGGCGGCGGCGGTGGGGGTGGGCGCGCGGCGGTCGGCGGCGAAATCGGCCAGCGTTGTGTCGGTCTCATGGCCGACGGCGCTGATCACGGGGATCGGGCTCTCGGCGATGGCGCGCACCACCTCTTCTTCGTTGAAACTCCACAGATCCTCGATGCTACCACCGCCGCGCCCGACGATCAGCACATCGGGGCGCGGCACCGGCCCGCCCGGTGCCAAGGCACCAAAGCCGCGCACGGCGGCGGCGACCTGCTGCGCCGCCCCCTGCCCCTGCACCAGCACCGGCCAGAGGATCACATGGCTGGGAAAACGGTCGGCCAGGCGGTGCAGGATGTCGCGGATCACTGCGCCGGTGGGCGATGTCACCACGCCGATCACGCGGGGCAGAAAGGGCAGCGCCCGCTTGCGCTCGGAGGCGAACAGTCCTTCCGCCTCCAGCCGCGCCTTGGTTTTCGCCAGCAGGGCCAGCAGGGCGCCCTCGCCCGCGATCTCCATGCGCTCGATCACGATCTGATAGTTCGAGCGGCCCGGATAGGTGGTCAGCTTGCCGGTGGCGATCACCTCCACGCCATCCTCGGGCAGAAAGCCCAGACGCGCCACGCTGCCCTTCCACATCACGCCATCGAGCCGCGCGCCCTCATCCTTCAGCGCCAGATACAAATGGCCCGATGCCGCGCGCTTCACGCCCGACAATTCGCCCCGCACCCGCACAAAACCGAAGCGATCTTCCACCGTTCGCTTCAAAAGCGCGGAAATCTCGGTGATGGAGAGCGCCTCTGCGTTGTCCCCGGGCGTCTGCTTCGCTACCAGCCCGCCAGGACCATCATCATCGGCATAAGGCGGGTAAGCGGGCATGAACATCCTTCTCCTGGGCTCGGGCGGGCGCGAACATGCGCTGGCGTGGCAGCTGGCGCAATCCCAAGCGGTGCGCAGCGGTGGAAAGCTCTTCGCCGCGCCCGGAAATCCGGGCATCGCGCAAGACGCCGAATGCGTGAAGCTGGATGTGACGAATCACGACGCCGTGGTCGCCTTCTGCCACCTGCAGGCCATCGGCCTTGTGGTGGTCGGCCCAGAGGCGCCGCTGGTCGATGGCCTTGGCGATTCGCTGCGCGCGGCGGGCGTGCCGGTGTTCGGCCCCTCGAAGGAAGCGGCCCAGCTTGAAGGCTCGAAAGGGTTCACCAAGGATCTGTGCGCCCGCGCCAACATCCCCACCGCCGGTTACGAGCGCGTTTCCAGCGAGGCCCACGCCATGGCCGCTCTGGAACGCTTCGGTGCCCCGGTGGTCATCAAGGCCGATGGTCTGGCCGCCGGCAAGGGCGTCACCGTCGCCATGAAGATGGATGAGGCTGTCGCCGCCGTGCAGGACATCTTCGCCGGGCGCTTCGGCTCGGCGGGCGCCGAAGCGGTGATCGAGGAGTTCATGACGGGTGAGGAAGCCAGCTTCTTCGCCCTCACCGATGGCACCAGCATCATGGCCTTCGCCAGCGCGCAGGACCACAAGCGCGTGGGCGAAGGCGACACCGGCCCCAACACCGGCGGCATGGGCGCCTACTCGCCCGCCCCGGTGCTGACGCCCGAGTTGGAAGCCGAGGTGATGGAGCGCATCATCGCCCCCACCGTCAGCACGCTGGCCGCCGAGGGAACGCCCTATTGCGGCGTGCTGTTCGCCGGTCTGATGCTGACCGCCAACGGCCCCAGCCTGATCGAGTACAACGCCCGCTTCGGCGACCCCGAAACGCAGGTGATGATGCGCCGCCTGCAGTCGGATCTGGCCGAGCTGCTGCTGGCCTGCGCCACGGGCGAGCTGGCCTCTGCCAAGCCGCCTGTCTTCAGCAAGGACACCGCGCTGACGGTGGTGCTGGCCGCGCAGAACTATCCCGAAACGCCCAAGAAGGGCGGCACCATCGAGGGCATCGACAAGGCCGAAGCGACAGGCGCGAAGGTCTTCCACGCGGGCACGGCGCTGGATGGAGACACGCTGACCATCAACGGCGGGCGCGTGCTGAACGTCACGGCGACAGGCGCGAATGTGACAGAGGCGCAAAAGGCCGCCTATGCCGCCGTGGATGCCATCACTGCGCCCGACCTGTTCTGCCGCCGCGATATCGGCTGGCGCGAAGTGGCGCGTGAGGCGGAAGGCTGATCGTTAAACGAGGAAGCTGTAGCTGGCCCCGGTGCCGTCATTCGGCAGGTTGAGATCGCTGTTGTAGGTTGGCGCCGGAGTCTCCTGCTCCTTCTGCGACTGAGTCTTCTGCTCAACCTGCGGGCGCAGCTGCTGCGGCTGCGAATCATACTGGGTCCGGGTGACCGTGCTTGATGTCACCGAACTCGTGGAAATGGCCATGGGTTGTGCCTCCTGCGCTCAGGCATTCTATGCGTATACGGCAGGACGGTAGAACATCCGGGTGTTTAAGGGGTTAAAGGAAAAAGATGATGCGAGGGTCATAACCCTCGCGCTCCCTTTAATGTCTGCGTTGGCGCCACGGGTTCGGCCTTGCGCCAAGTTTGCAGCGCCGCAGGCAGGAAATGCCAGCGCTGCGCTATCATCATAGGGTTGAAAGCCTGCGGCGCCTTAGGTCTCGCAGGTGGAGAGCCGAGGCGCAAGGATCGGGCGCCGCTGCCGCTTCGTCGGAAGACGTTATGGGAGCGCGAGGGGGTAACCCCCTCGCACTTTCCTTTTAAGCCTTAAGCCCCGATCTTCTCGGAAACCAAGGCCTTCAGATCCACCTCGGGCCGGGCACCGAAATGGCTGATGATCTCGGCCGCGCAAACCGAGCCCAGAGTCAGACATTCCTCCAAAGAACGCCCGCGCACGAAACCGAACAAGAAGCCCGAAGCGAAGAGATCGCCAGCGCCAGTGGTGTCCACCACGCGCTCGATGGGCTGCGCGGCGACCTGCGCCTGCTGCCCATCGGACACGGCCAGCGCACCTTCCGAGCCGCGCGTCACCACCACCGTGGGCACCTTGCCCGTCAGCGAGGCGAGGCCTTCGTGGCAGTCCTCAAGGCCGGTCAGGGCGGCGAGTTCTTCCTCATTCGCGAAGAGGATATCGATCAGGCCCTCGTTGATCAGGGCGTTGAAGTCGTCGCGGTGGCGGTCGATCACGAAGACGGCCGAAAGGGTGAAGGCCACCTTGCGACCGGCATTCTTGGCGGCGGCAATCGCGCGGCGCATGGCGTTGCGCGGCTCTTCCGGATCCCAGAGGTAGCCTTCAAGGTACAGGACCTGCGCGTCGGCGATGGCCTTGTCGTCCAGCGCGCTGGCGGGCAGGAACTGGCTGGCGCCCAGAAAGGTGTTCATGGTGCGCTGGCCATCGGGCGTCACGAAGATCAGGCAGCGGCCGGTGGGCGAGCTGGCCGGGCCGACGGGCGTGTCGAAGGCGATGCCGCCCGAGCGGATGTCATGAGCGAAGACCTCGCCCAGCTGGTCTTGCGCGACCTGGCCGATGAAGGCGCACTTCGCGCCCAGCAGGGCCAGACCGGCCAGCGTGTTGGCCGCCGAGCCGCCGGAGATTTCGCGCGCCGGGCCCATGGCGTCGTAGAGCACCTTGGCCTGATCGGCGTCGACCAGAGTCATGCCACCGCGCGAGAGGCCCAGCTCCGCGATCAGGGCATCCGCGCAGGGGGCCATCACATCGACGATGGCATTGCCGATGGCGATGACATCGGTGGTGGGCTGGGTCATCAAAGGGCCTTTCCTGAGGGCAATAATCTTTCAGCGCCTAGCGGGCGGGCGGGGCAAGGGCAATGGGCAGATATGCCGGAACGCCAGCAGCGCGCGACAATGCGCATGGGCGGCAATTGACCGCCCCGCATGCTCAGTCCATCACACGCGCCATGAACCTGCCTTTCCATCGCTCTTTTTTCGCGCTTCCTCTGCTGGGTTTTCTCGCCGCTTGCGGAAGCGAGCCGGTTCGGCCCGTCTCCACGCCGCGCCCGCCGCATCATGGGGGCAGCACGGCCACCCCGCCCGCCGCGATCTATCATGCGCCGCCACCTGCCGCGCGCGTGCAGTCGCTGCCGGGGCTGCAGGGGGTGATCGGCGCCACGCAGCCCGAATTGCAGCGCCTGTTCGGCACGCCGCGGCTGGACGTGGTCGAGGGCGATGCGCGCAAGTTGCAATTCAGCGGCACGGCCTGCGTGCTGGACGTCTATCTCTACCCGCCCGCGCCAGGTCAGGCGCCGCGCGCCTCCTACGTCGATGCCCGGCGCGGCACCGATGCGCGCGATGTGGACCGGGCGGCCTGCGTGGCGGCGCTGCGCAAGCGGTGACCCAGCATAGAGTGTGATATGAAAACATCACTCTACCTGAATTTTTGGTTCACTCTGCTGTAAGGGACAAAACGGCATCTCGGCTCCGGGGGCGCAACCGAAAGGACGCACGGGATGAACGAGACGAATCGCAGCCCTTTGGGCCGCCCCGCCGACCCGAACCGGCCGGGCATGAGCCCGGACGATGCCGAGGCGCTGTTGGCCATCAACATGCATGTCCGCTCACCCTCGCCCGAATGGGTGGAGTTTCTGGGCGAGACGATCTCGACCTGGCTGGTGGAACAGCGCGCGCCCGCTGGCGTGATGGATGACACCAAATCGCACTGGCTGCTGGCGCGGATCGATGAGGGCGGGGCAAGCTCGCCCGCGGCTCTGGCGCTGCTGCGGCAATGCTGCGTGAAGGCGCGGGCGGTGCCGGCGGCTTTACTGGCCTATCTGCGGCAGCAGGAAATGCAGATCAGGCTGGTGGACGCCGAAGCGATCACAACCGAAGGCAACGAACGCCGTTTGACGGGGGGCGTGACCGGCGCGTGATCGCTGCGGGCGAGAGTGATGAGGGACTCTCGCCTGAGGTAAGGATTAAACGGTAAAACTCTCACCGCAGCCGCAGCTGCCCTTGGCATTGGGATTGTTGAAGACGAAACCGGCGGTGAAATCGTCCTCCACCCAGTCCATCACCGATCCCACCAGATAAAGCACGCTGGCCCCATCGATGAAGAGCACGCCGCCCGGCGTCTCGATCTTTTCGTCGAACGCGTTGGCCGCGCTGACATAATCCACCGAATAGGCCAGACCCGAACAGCCCCGGCGCGGGGTGGACAGTTTCACGCCCACCGAACCATCGGGAGCGCTTGCCATCAGATGGGCGATGCGCGCCTCTGCCGTGGCCGTCAGCGTGACGGCGGCGGGGCGAGCGCGGCGGGTCTTGGTTTCGGTGTCGCTCATGATCACAGCATCCCCAGTTCGAGGCGGGCTTCGTCGCTCATTTTCGCCGGGTCCCAGGCGGGGTCCCACACCAGGCTGACCTCGGCCTCGCGGATGCCGGGCACGCTGGCGACGCGCAGTTCCACCTCGCCCGGCATGGATTCGGCCACCGGGCAATGCGGGGTGGTCAGCGTCATGGTGATCGCCACCGCGCCATCGGGCGTGATGTCCACGCCGTAGATCAGGCCCAGTTCGTAGATGTTGACCGGGATTTCCGGGTCATAGATCTCTTTCAGCGCATCGACCACCGCCTCATACAGTTCGCCGCCCGGTTCGTTGGGGGCCATGCCGGTGGGCTGCTGGCTGAGGAAACCATCGAGATAGTCGCGCTTGCGCTCGGCCTTTTCCTCGGCACTTTCCGAAGGGGCGGGAGTCACATCCTCCACCCGCGCGCGCGGCGGGGTGGGGGCGGCATCAACCTCTTCCACGGTGAAACGGGGGGCGCCGTTTCCGGCTGTGGACTCGCTCATCCGAAAATCCTCTTGGTTCGCTCGATGCCGCGCAGCAGGGCGGCAATGTCACTGTCATCGCTGTAAAGGCCAAAGCTGGCGCGGGCGGTGGCGGGCACGCCCAGATGCTCCATCAAAGGCTGGGCGCAATGATGCCCGGCGCGGATCGCCACGCCTTCCTCATCCAAGATAGTGCCGAGGTCATGCGGATGCACCCCGTCCATGGAAAAAGACACGATGCCCGCCGCATGATCGGGCCCGAACAGACGGATCGAGTTGAAAGCGCGCAGTTCTCCGCGCAGGCTGTCCACCAGCGAGAGTTCATGGGCGTGGATCGCATCCATGCCGATGGCTTCGACATAATCGATGGCCGCGGCAAAGCCGATCGCCTCGACGATCGCAGGCGTGCCCGCCTCGAAGCGGGTGGGCGCCGGGGCCCAGGTCGTCTTCTCGAAGGTCACGCGGTCGATCATCGAGCCGCCGCCCTGCCATGGCTGCATGGTGGCGAGAACCTCCGCCTTCACCCACAGCGCGCCGATGCCGGTGGGGCCGTAGAGCTTATGGGCGGAAAAGACGTAGAAATCGCAACCCAGCGCGGCCAGATCGAGCTTGAGACGCGGCACGGCCTGACAGCCATCGATCAGCACTTTCGCGCCAACCGATTTGGCCAGCGCCACGGCGCGTTCCACATCCAGCACGCTGCCCAGCACGTTGGAGACATGCGCCAGCGCCACCAGCTTGTGCGCCGGGGTCAGCATGGTTTCGGCAACATCCAGATCGATGCGGCCATCTTCGGTGAGCGGGCAGACATCGATCTCGAAACCGAGCTTGTCGCGCAGAATCTGCCACGGCACGATGTTCGAGTGATGCTCCAGCGTGGAGATCAGAATGCGATCCCCCGCTTTCAGAGTCGCCGCGCCCCAGCTGTTGGCTACCAGATTGATCGCCTCGGTGGCGCCGCGGGTGAAGACGACCTCATGCTCATCGCCGCCGATAAAACGGGCCACGGTGCGGCGCGCCGCCTCGTAAGCCAGAGTCATCTCGGCGCTGCGGGCATAGACGCCGCGATGGACGGTGGCGTAATCCGCCCCCATCGCGCGCACCGTGGCCTCGATCACGGCCTGCGGCTTCTGCGCCGTCGCCCCGCTGTCGAGATAATGCCACACGCCGCCCTCACGGGTTTTCAGGCCCGGAAAGTCGGCGCGGATCTCGGCGAGCGAACGGCTCACAGCGCTTCCTCCAGCAGCTTTTGCGCCAGCGACTGCAGATGGTCGCCTTCTTCGGCGCCATCGAAAGCCTCGGCGATAAAAGCCGAGAGCATCAGCGCCTTGGCCTGCGCAGGCGGCAGACCGCGCGCGGCGAGATAGAACAGCCCGTTGGCGTCCAGCTCACCCACAGCACAGCCATGGGCGCATTTCACATCGTCGGCGTAGATTTCCAGCTCGGGCTTGGCGTTGGCCGTGGCGGTGCGGTCCAGCAGCATGGCGCGCACGCTCTGTTCGCCATCGGTGCCGTCCGCGCCGGGCTCGACCTTGACCTTGCCCAGATAGGTGACGACGCCCTGCCCGCCCGCCACCGAGCGCACCAGCTGACGGCTGACCGCATCGGGATGGGCATGGGTGACCTTGGTGACGATTTCCACCGTCTGACCGGTCTGCGCCAGTTGCGCGCCGCCCAGCGTGAAGTCTGCGCCCTCATGCAGCACCACATCGATCTCAACGCGGGCATAGGGGCCGCCCGCGTTCAGCACATGCAGCGCCGCACTGGCCTTGGCTTCCAGCACCAGCGACAGGCGGGTGACGCCGCCTGCGGTCTGCACGATGGAACGCGCGAAACTGCCGCCAGCGGGAACGGTGATGGTCTCACGCTCGGGCAGCGGCCACAGATCGGCCAGCGCCTTCACATCGGCATAGCGCCAATCTTCCTCGGCGCGGGTGGGAAGGATCTCTGCGACAGCGCTCACTTGCCTGCTCCCCCGAAATTGCGGAGCTGGGCCAGAGCGATCAGACCCTGATGGCGCTTCTCGGCGATGCAAGGCTGCGCCTTGGCGACAATCGCCTGCATCTCGGAGCCGCGCGTCTTGTCGTCACCGGCGCCCTGAGCGATCGCGTTGAGGCGCTCTTCTTCGGGACTGAGGCAAGCCATCAGCGCCTGACAGCCCACCGAATCCACCGCCGAATCACCGCTGGTGTTGCGGGTTTCGCAGCCGAACTTGCCGTCATTGTAGCCCCAGCGGCCCTTCCAGACCTGAAGCTTCTTCTCCAGTTCCGAAAGATCGGAACCGCCATTGCTTTCCGCCGCCTGAGCCACGGTCTGGGCTGCCGATTTGGGCGCCTCGCCCGCGTCGGCAGCAAAACCCTGAAGGGCCAGCAGGGCCGCCAGCACGATCATGCGGCGGCTCCTTCGACAGCCTCATAGCCGCGCTCTTCGAGTTCATGCGCCAACTCGGGGCCGCCGCTCTTCACGATGCGGCCACCGGCCAGCACATGGACGAAATCGGGCTTCACGTAATCGAGCAGGCGCTGATAGTGGGTGATCAGCAGCACGGCCTTGTCGGGGCGGCGCATGATGGCGTTGATACCTTCGCCGCAGATGCGCAGCGCGTCGATGTCGAGGCCGGAGTCGGTCTCGTCGAGAATCGCCAGCTTGGGGTCGAGGATGCCCATCTGCACCATCTCGGCGCGCTTCTTCTCGCCGCCCGAGAAGCCGACGTTCACGGGACGCTTGAGCATCTCCATATCCATCTTGAGCAGCGCCGACTTTTCACGCGCGATCTTCAGGAACTCGCCGCCCGAGAGCGGAGCCTCGCCGCGGCCCTTGCGCTGGGCGTTCAGAGCCTCGCGCAGGAACTGCAGGTTGGAGACGCCGGGGATTTCCACCGGATACTGGAAGCCCAGGAACAGGCCGGCGGCGGCGCGCTCATGCGGCTCCATCTCCAGCAGGTCGGCGCCCTCCAGCATGGCCGAGCCGCCGGTCACCTCGTAGCCGGGGCGGCCGCCCAGCGTGTAGCCCAGCGTGGACTTGCCCGCGCCATTGGGGCCCATGATGGCATGCACCTCACCGGCGTTGATGGTGAGCGACAGACCCTTGAGGATCGGCTTGTCCGCGACGGTGGCGTGGAGATCGGAAATCTGCAACATGGTCAAAATTGCCTTTTAACGGGCTGAAAACAAATGGGCGACGGCGGGGTTTAGCCCACGCTCCCCTCAAGGCTGATGCCCAGCAGCTTCTGCGCTTCCACGGCGAATTCCATGGGCAGCTGCTGCAGCACCTCCTTGGCGAAACCATTGACGATCAGCGCCACCGAAGCCTCCTGATCCAGCCCGCGCTGCATGGCGTAGAACAGCTGGTCGTCGGAGATTTTGCTGGTGGTGGCCTCATGCTCGATGGTGGCGCTGGGGTTGCGCACCTCGATATAGGGCACGGTATGCGCGCCGCAGTCCTTGCCGAGCAGCAGGCTGTCGCACTGGGTGAAGTTGCGCACGCCTTCCGCCTGAGCGGCGACGCGGACCAGACCGCGATAGGTGTTCTGCGACTTGCCCGCGCTGATGCCCTTGCTCACGATGGTGGAGCGGCTGCCCTTGCCATTGTGGATCATTTTGGTGCCGGTGTCGGCCTGCTGATGGTTGTTGGTGACGGCGACCGAGTAGAACTCGCCCACGCTGTCTTCACCGTTCAGCACGCAGGACGGGTACTTCCAGGTGATGGCAGAGCCGGTTTCCACCTGAGTCCAGCTCACCTTGCTGCGCTTGCCCTGGCACAGCGCGCGCTTGGTGACGAAATTGTAGATGCCGCCCTTGCCCTGCGCATCGCCGGGATACCAGTTCTGGACGGTGGAATATTTGATCTCGGCATCGTCCAGAGCGACCAGCTCCACCACGGCGGCGTGAAGCTGATTCTCGTCGCGCTGGGGGGCGGTGCAGCCTTCCAGATAGGAGACATAGGCACCCTTGTCGCAGACGATCAGCGTGCGCTCGAACTGGCCGGTGTTTTCCGCGTTGATGCGGAAATAGGTGGAGAGCTCCATCGGGCAGCGCACACCCTCGGGCACATAGACAAAGGTGCCGTCGGAAAAGACCGCGCAGTTCAGCGCCGAGAAGTAATTGTCGCCCATGGGCACGACCTTGCCCAGCCACTTGCGCACCAGCTCGGGGTACTCGCGGATCGCCTCGGAGATCGAGCGGAAGATCACGCCCGCCGCTTCCAGTTCCTTGCGGAAGGTGGTGGCGACCGAAACCGAATCGAACACCGCATCCACCGCGACCTTGCGCGCACCCTCAACGCCGGCGAGCACCTTCTGCTCCTCCAGCGGGATGCCCAGCTTTTCATAGACGCGCAGAATCTCGGGATCGACCTCGTCGAGCGACTTGGGGCCATCCTTGGTCTTGGGCGCGGCCCAGTAATAGGCCGCCTGATAGTCGATGGGCGGGATGTTCAGCTTGGCCCAATCGGGCATGGGCATGGTCAGCCAGTGGCGATAGGCCTTCAGGCGCCATTCCAGCATCCACTCGGGCTCGTCCTTCTTGGCCGAGATGTAGCGGACCGTATCCTCGGACAGGCCCTTGGGGCCATATTCCTGCTCGATATCGGAAGACCAGCCGTGTTCATACTCGGCCACCCGGGCCGCCGCATCGCGCGCGGCCTGATCGCGGATCTCGACGACCTCGGCTTCGGGCACACTCTGCTCGCTCATTCGCTCAACTCCATCGATACGGCAGGGGCCGCCATCGGTTCATGCAACTCACCAACTTCATGCAGCGCGGCCAGCCGACTCAGCGGCACACTGGCCAGCGCTCCACGCAGCGCCTCATTCACGATCGGCCAGTGCGGACGCACCGCACAGCCCGGTTCCAGCAGGCAATCGGCCCGCCCCTTGTCCACGCAAGGGGTCAGCGCGATCGGCCCTTCGACAGCTTCCACGATCTCGGCCAGCGAGATCGCCTCCGCTCCGCGCGCCAGCGCCAGCCCGCCGCCCGCGCCGCGCGTGGAGCGCAGCAGCCCGGCGGCCACCAGCCGACTCACCAGCTTCTGCACCGTGGGCGCCGGCAAGCCCGATTCCTCGGCCAGCAGAGCAGCGTTCATCTGCGCGCGCTTGCCCCCGGCCACGGCAGTGTCGCCATGGCGCGCTGCTGCTGTCATGGCAACCACGGCATAATCGGCCATGCTGGACAAACGCATGTGGGCACCCCGCTGGGCTGGAAAAGACGGCTCGAAACGCTTCCCGATTTAAATAAGATCGAATCGTTCCGATTTCGAGCCCCTAGGCCCAGTCTTTTCATCGCGCAACGGGGCAAAGCTATCGGTAAGCACAGGAAACATCGCTGTGGCCCGCGCGCATCAGACGAAAGGCCGGGGCAAGCGGCCTAAACAAGCATCTGAGGAGGCAAGAAAAAAGGCGGCCTCTTTAGCCACGCAAGCGCGGAAAGGAGGCCGCCGTCAAGTTCGAGGTCTCGGGGTAAAAACCCTCGAGCCCTTCGGGTCGCGAGTCCGAGGTAAGGCCCAAGATGAACAAATAATTGTAAAGATCCGTCACGACCTGCGACGAGCCCCTAGGTAATCCACGATAAGCCGTTGTTGCCTGCCATCCACCATCACCATGTCCGCCATCGACAGCAGCCCCCCGCCTTGCCATAGGCACCCCATGACCCTGAGCCCCGCCGCCTATGCGCTGATCCGCCCCCTGCTGTTCCGACTCGACGCCGAAAAGGCGCACGGGTTTGCGCTCAACGTGCTGCGCAATGGCGGCCCTCGGCGCGCGCCTGCCAGCGACCCGGCGCTGGCCAGCAACGTGGCAGGCCTGACCTTCCCCAACCCCGTCGGCATGGCCGCAGGCTTCGACAAGGACGGCGAAGTGCCCGACGCGCTGCTGGGTCTGGGTTTCGGCTTTGCCGAGGTCGGCTCGATCACCCCCCTGCCCCAGTCCGGCAATCCCAGGCCGCGCCTGTTCCGCCTGGTGGAGGACCGCGCCGTCATCAACCGCATGGGCTTCAACAATGGCGGGGCGACGGCAGCCCACGCGCGCCTGTCCGAACGCAGGACTCGCGGCGGCATCCTCGGAATCAACATCGGCGCCAACAAGGACGCCACCGACCGCATCGCCGATTACGCGACCGGAGCGAAGCTGTTCTCCCCACTGGCCTCCTATCTGGCGGTGAACGTCTCCAGCCCCAACACGCCGGGCCTGCGCGCGCTGCAAGACCCCGCCGCCCTTGAGGAACTGCTCGACGGCGTAATCGCCGCGCGTGACGCCACCGGCCACCGCCCGCCAGTCTTCCTGAAAGTCGCCCCCGATCTGCAGCCCGCCGATGTGGACGCCATCGCCCGCATCGCCATCGACAAGCAGCTGGGCGCTCTGATCGTCAGCAACACCACCATCGAGCGCCCCGCCCTGCGCAGCCCCCATGCGGGCGAGACCGGCGGCCTGTCGGGCGCGCCGCTGCGCGATATGGCCCAGCAGCGCATCGTCGATTTCCGCAAGGCCACAGGCGGCACGGTGCCGCTGATCGGCGTGGGCGGGATTGCCAATGCTGCGGATGCATGGGCGCGGATTCGCGCGGGGGCCTCTCTGGTGCAGCTCTACAGTGCGATGGTCTATGAGGGGCCGGGGATTGCCCGGGCCATCAACAAGGGATTGCTGGCATTGATGCGGCGGGATGGGTTTGCCTCGATTCAGGAAGCTGTTGGAACATAAAGATAAAAAGAGAAATGCGAGGGCATCGCCCTCGCGCTCCCTTTACTGTCTTCGTTGCGCACAAGGTTCAGCCTTAGAGCAACGTTGCTGCGCCGCAGGCTTTCAACAGCCCTGCTCAGCGACAAACAATCCTGCCTGCGGCGCAACCCGGGCACCGTTCAAGAGTTCAGACAGAACGCAGCCCAAAAAGCCAACCTACCGTCGGGAGACGTTATGAGCGCGTGAGGGGGGCAACCCCCTCGCATTCTCCCTCTATCCCCTTCTTCTTGCCTCCCCCTTCCCACCCTCCTAAAACCCTGAACAAGGGGGACAGGACCATCACCGTGCAGCTTACCGAATTTTCCACCACGCCGAATCTGGTCGCGCTGTTTCTGGCCCGCGCGGATGAGAAGGGTGATGCGCCTTTCCTGCGCGCCAAACGCAACGGGCAGTGGCAATCGATCAGTTGGAAAGAGACCGCACAGAAGGTCTGCCTGCTGGCCGAAGGCCTGATCAAACTGGGCCTGCGCCGTGGCGATCCGGTGATGCTGGTGTCCGAAAACCGTCCGGAATGGGCGATTGCCGATCTGGCGATCATGGCGGCGGGCTGCATCACCGTCCCAACCTACACCACCAACACCGAGCGCGATCACACCCATATTCTGGAAAACTCCAGCGCCTGCGCGGTGATCGTCTCAGGCGCGAAACTGGGTAAGGCGCTGCTGCCCGCCGTGCTGCGCTCGGGCCATGGGCGGCATGTGATCGGCATGGAGCCGCTTGGCGCGACTCAGGCCGGCGCGCTGAACTACCACGATTGGGATTCCCTGCTCGAGGGCGATGCCGCCGCCGCCCGCAAGGCCGTCGAGGCCCGCATCGCCACCATCGGCCGCGCCGACACCGCATGCATCATCTACACCAGTGGCACCGGCGGCGCCCCGCGCGGCGTGATGCAGCACCACGGCGCCATTCTGCACAATGTGGCAGGCGCCGCGCGCATTCTGGCCGAGGATTTTGGCTGGGGGGATGAGGTCTTCCTCTCCTTCCTCCCCCTCTCCCACGCCTATGAGCATACCGGCGGCCAGTTCCTGCCCATCGGCATGGGCGGCCAGATTGCCTATGCCGAAGGCCTCGAAAAGCTGGGCGCCAACATCGAGGAGGTGCGCCCCACCATCATGGTGGTGGTCCCCCGCCTGTTCGAGGTGCTGCGCACCCGCATCATCAAGGGCATCGAAAAGCAGGGCCGCCTGCCCAACTATCTGATGGACAAGGCCATCGATCTGGCCTCCCGCCGCGCCGAGGGCAAAAAGCACCTCAGCGATCCCATCCTTGAGGCCGTGCTGGAGCGCACGCTGCGCCCCAAGGTCCGCGCGCGCTTCGGCGGGCGGATGAAGGCGCTGGTTTCGGGCGGCGCGCCGCTCAACCCCGAGATCGGCCTGTTCTTCCAGGCGATGGGGCTGACGCTGCTGCAAGGCTATGGCCAGACCGAATGCGCGCCCGTCGCCGCCGTCAACCGGCCCAGCGCGGGCATCCGCATGGAAACCGTCGGCCCGCCCCTGCCCGATACCGAAATCCGCATCGCCGAGGATGGCGAAATCCTCATCCGCGGCGAGCTGGTGATGCACGGCTATTGGCGCAACGACGCCGAAACCGCCAAAGTCCTGAAGATCGACCCCGCCGAACCGGAAAAAGGCCCGTGGCTCCACACCGGCGACATTGGCCTGATCGATTCCGCCGGTCGCATCCGCATCACCGACCGCAAGAAGGACATGATCGTCAACGACAAGGGCGACAACATCTCGCCCCAGCGCGTCGAGGGCATGCTGACCCTGCAGCCGGAAATCGCGCAGGCGATGGTGGTGGGAGATCGGCGGCCCTATGTCGTGGGCCTGATCGTGCCCGATTGCGAATGGGCGCTGGATTGGGCGCAGGCCAATCAGATCCATTTCGACATGAAGAGCCTGCAAGGCGACCCCGCCTTCCGCGCTGCGGTGCGCGAGGCGATGGATCGGGTGAATTCGGATTTGTCGGTGGTGGAGAAGGTGCGCCAGTTCGCTTTCGCGGATGAGCCATTTGCCATCGATAATGAGGAAATGACGCCTTCCATGAAGATTCGCCGCCATAAGCTTAAGGAGCGATATGGGGCTCGGTTGGATGCGCTTTATAAGGGGTGAGAAGGAAGGAAAGATGCGAGGGTGTTACACCCTCGCATATCTCTTTTTGAACCTTTAATTCCTCAAACCATCAAAAAACCTTCAATCGCTGCCAAGTGCTTTGGCTGCACCCCCAACCGGTGCAATTCGCTGACCAGAGCCACCCCCGGCTGATGCCCGGCGCGCGTGGCGCAGGCAAACCGGCGCAAAGCCTCCAGGCGGGGATGGGCCAAAGGCCGGGGCGCATCCCCTTCCCCGAAAACCCACGTCACCAATCGCCCAAAAAACCCAAGCGTTTCACGTGGAACGCTCGGCTGACGGCAGCCATAGCGCTGAAAATCCTGAGCGCCGATCGAGGCGGCCAGCCAGTCTTCGCGAGTCAGGGTGGTCATCACAGGTCTCCCACAAGGTCGGTGTTGACGGCAGAACCGGCGGTCAGCGTCTTATGGACCGGGCAGCGGTTGGCGATCGACAGCAGTTCCTCGCGCGTCGCAGCATCCAGGCCGGGGGCCAGGGTGATGACGCGGTCGAAGCGGTCGGCGGGGCTTTGCTTGGCGTCGCGATGGTGGGTGACATGGGTGCTGACCTCGCCAATGTCCCAGCCCTTGCGCTGGGCGTAGAAGCGCAGGGTCATGGTGGTGCAGGTGGCCAGAGCGGCGGCGAGCAGATCGTAAGGGCCAGGGCCGGTGCCGAGACCACCCAGATCCACCGGCTCATCGGCGATCAGCGGGGTTCCGGCGATGTCGAGCTGGCTCTGGAACAGGCCGGCGCCGGTGGAGGTGGCGCTGGCATTCGGGGTGTGGGTCTCGGCCATGGCACGTGCTCCTTACTTCAGCTTCACGCCGGGGACGTCGGGGGGCAGCGGGATAAACTCGTCCTCGCCGGGCACATGGGCGAAGCGGTCCTCGCGCCAGTCTTCCTTGGCCTGCTCGATGCGATCGGCGTCGGAGGAGACGAAGTTCCAGTAGATATAGCGCTTTTCGGGGAAGGGTTCGCCGCCCACCAGCATCAGGCGGGTGGGTTCCTCGGTGGTCAGCACCACCTCGGCGCCGGGCTTGAGCACCACAAGCTGAGTCTGGCCGAAGGCGCCTTCCTGCCCCTCGATCCGCAGCGAGCCGGAGACGACATAGACCGCGCGCTCGACATGATCGCGGGCGAAGGCATAGCGGGCGCCGGGGGCCAGCGTCAGATCGCCATAGATCATGTCCGAGAAGGTCTCGACCGGCGAAACCAGCCCATCGGCGGTGCCCGCGATCAGCGTCAGTTTCGCGCCCTTGTCCTCGGCGACGGGGATTTCGTCGGCCTTGTAATGGCGGAAGGAGGGGGCGGTTTCCTCGTGCTTTTTGGGCAGGGCCACCCAGGTCTGCAGGCCGAACAGGCTGCCGCCCACGCCGCGCTGATTGTCAGGCGTGCGCTCGGAATGGACGATACCGCTACCCGCTGTCATCCAGTTGACCTCACCGGGGCGGATCGCCTGCAGGCTGCCCAGCGAGTCGCGGTGCATGATCTCGCCATCGAGCAGGAAGGTCACCGTGGCGAGGCCGATATGGGGATGCGGCCGCACATCCAGAGCCTGCTCGCCTGAAAACGCCGCCGGGCCCATCTGATCGAAGAAGATAAAGGGGCCGACCATGCGCCGGTTGGGGCTGGGCAGCGCGCGGCGGACGGAAAAGCCGTCACCCAGATCGCGCACCGGGGGCAGGATAACCGAATCGACGGGGTTTTCAGCGGGGGACAGGCTCATGGCGGGGTACTCCGTGGGTGGAGAAAACGGGTGGCGCGGAGTCGGGGGCCTCCGCGCCGGGGGATATTACAGCGTATCGACCAGAACGATCTCGGCATCTTCCAGAGCGGTGATGCTGATCGTTTCGACCTCGGCGATGGCCACGCCGTCACGGGTGTTGGCCTTCACGCCATTGACCTCGATGGCGCCGGTGGCGGGGACAAGGTAACCCTTGCGCTCGGTGCCCAGCACGTAATCGACCGTCTCACCGGCGCGGATCGTGCCGCCCACGATGCGGGCCTCGGTGCGGATCGGCAGGGCATCGCCGTCGTCGCCGTAGCCGCTGGCCAGCACCACCAGTTGGCCGGCGCGCTCGCCCTTGGGGAACTGGCGGGCGCCCCAGCTCGGCTGCTCGCCGGTGCGGGTGGGCTGGATCCAGATCTGGAAGAGCGTGGTGGTCTCATCCTCAAGGTTGTATTCGGCATGGGTGATGCCGGTGCCGGCGCTCATCACCTGAACGTCGCCCGCCTCGGTGCGGCCCTGGTTGCCCAGCGAGTCGCGGTGGCTGATCGCGCCCTTGCGGACATAGGTGATGATTTCCATGTCGCGGTGAGGGTGAGGGGGAAAGCCGCTCTTGGCCGCGATGGTGTCGTCGTTCCACACACGCAGGTTGCCCCAGTGCATGCGGTCGGGCTCGTAATAATCGGCGAAGGAGAAGTGGTGGCGGGCGTCGAGCCAGCCATGGTTGGCATGGCCGATGGAAGCGAAGGGGCGCAGTTCGATCATGGGTATTCTCCGTGCCGCCAGAGTGTCTCTCAGATGTCTCTGTGGCTGTTGAGGCCAATTTAGAGATTGCGCAGAGGAAAGAAATGGCAATGATGGAACTTCACCAGTGAAAGAATTTTATCGATGCTGCCCGATCTGGAGGCCTGGGCGATCTTCGCCCGCGTGGTGGACACCGGCTCTTTCGCCGCCGCCGCCGAGGCGCTGGGCCTCTCCAAACCCACAGTTTCCAAGGCGGTCACGCGGCTGGAGGCGCGGCTTGGTGTACCGCTGCTTCACCGCACCAGCCGCCGTCTGGCGCTGACCGAAAGCGGGCGCGGCGTGCTGGACAAGGCCCGCCGCATCCTGGCCGATGGCGAGGCCGCCGAGGCGCAGGCCAGCGCCGAGGGCGATACGCCGCGCGGCCTCGTGCGACTGGCCGTGCCGATGAGCTTTGGTCTGCGCCATGTCGCCCCGATCCTGCCTGAGTTTCTGGGCGCTTTTCCGCAGGTGAATGTGGATGTGGACCTGTCCGATTCGCTGGTCGATGTGGTCGGCGGCGGGCATGATGTGGTGCTGCGCATCGCCGGGCTTGAGGATTCCTCACTGCGCGCGCGGCGCCTGTGCACCGTGCGCCGCCCGCTGGTGGCCAGCCCGGCCTATCTGGCGGAGCATGGGGCTCCGGCCCATCCGCGCGATCTCTCGGCCCATACCGGGCTGCTCTACACCAATCTGGAGGCGCCGGGCACATGGCGCTTCAGCCATGCGACGCAGGGCGACTATATGGTGACGATCAAGGGCCGTCTGGGCGCCAACAATGCCGATGCTCTGGCCCCTGCTCTGCTGGCCGGGCAAGGCATGGCGCTGCAGCCCGATTTCATGGTGTGGGAGCATCTGGCCAGCGGCGCTCTGGTGGAGGTGCTGCCCGACTGGCGCATCCCCGATATCGCGCTGCATCTGGTGACGCCGCCCGGGCAATTGCGCCCGGCGCGGGTGCGGGTGCTGATCGAGTTTCTGGCCCGGCATCTCTCCGCCGCGCCCTGGGCAACGCAGGGGTGATCCGCGCAGGGCTGATTCTTGCTGTCCGCCGCCGATCTGGCATAGTTCAGACCTGCATCGCAAAGGGGGATGGGCATGCGCGGGAAACATTGGTTCTGGCTGACGGCTCTGGGGTTGATCGCAGCACCCGCCATCGCGCAGCAGGCCGCCCTCACGGCCCCGCCCCCTCCCATGCCCGGTCTCTTCATGAATCAGGCGGCCATCGAGCAGACCATCGATTTGATCGCCTCTCATCTCAAACCGGACCAGGCGGTGGCGTTCCAGCCGCTGGTGGGGCTGGGCAACTATCGCGCCATGCTGGAATATCGTCAGGCTGTGTCCGGCGCGGCCACCCATGAGGCCGATGCGGAGTATATTCAGGTGGTGGATGGCAGCGGCTCGCTGGTCACCGGCGGCACCTTGCAAGGGGCGCATCGCACCGCCCCCGCCCAGCTGGCTGGAACCGGCATCATCGGAGGCAGCATGCGCCCGATCGCCAAGGGCGATATGGTGATGGTGCCCGAAGGCACGCCGCACTGGTTCAGCCAGATCAACGGGCGGCTGATCCTCATCACCATGAAGCTGCCGCGCGGGGTGCCGCCTAAACCGTAAAGGAATGAGCCGGGGCGGGAGGGCGACCACCTCTCCACCCCGGCTCATGGTGCTGCGTGGGTAGCTTAGAAGGTGGCAACCTTCAGCACGACACGCAGGGAGCGACCGGGCATCATCACCAGATCCTTGTTGAAGGAGGTGGCGAGGCGTTGAACGTCATTGGTCAGATTCTGGCCGATCAAAGCCAGTTCCACGCCGGGATACTGCTTGAAGGGGCGCACCGCCGCCTGAGCGCTCAGCGAATTGTAACCGGCGGTGGCGGAGTCAAAATCGCCGTAATCGTTCTGGCGGCCATAGTGGATGAAGGTCACCCCGGCATCGACCAGCTTGCTCTGCCAGTTCAGCCCGCCGCCAACGCGATAGGGCGGAATGCGCGGCACATTGCTGCCACTGTCCAGCGTGGCGCGGGTGTAATCGCCCAGCACCTTGGCGGTCAGCGTGCCATGGGGCCCCTGAATCAGATCATAAGTGGCCTGCGCCTCAAGGCCCCGGAAACGGGCGCCCTGCTGGCGGTAGATCACCTCGCGCAGCTCCTCGCTGTCACCCACGACGCAATCGCCGTCATCGTCACAGGTGCGGCCGGTCAGATCGCCGTAGATGTAGTTCTTGTACCAGGTGTTGTAGAGGCTGCCGTCGAAGCGGAAGGGGCCCTTGCGGATGCGCAGGCTCAGCTCCAGCGAGTTGGCGCGCTCGATCTTCAGATTCGGATCGCCGGTCTCGAAGGTCTGCGGGCCGTCATGGCCACCGCGCGCGAACATTTCCGTCAGTGCCGGGGCGCGGCCCGTGCTGGAGAAGTTCAGCCCCAGCTTCACGCCTTCCGTGGCGGTGAACAAAGCGCCGATGGCGCCGCTGACGGGCGTGAAGTTGCGGCGGGTGAACACATCATCGGCAGGCGTGCCGGTGATGCTAACATGCTCGACGCGGCCGCTGGCTTCCAGATGCAGCGCCTTGGCGATCTCCACCTCGGTGAAGAGATAGCCCGCGACATTCTCGCTGGTGGCGGGATTCAGATAGGAGCTGTCCTCGCCGATGGCCGAGAAATCACGGTGCTGATACTCGAAGCCCACCGCCGTGTTGCGCACCGCGCCGATGCGGTTGAGCAGCAGCTCGGCGCGGGCATTGCCTTCCTTGTTCTTGAAGGTGGTGTTGATCGAGCCGTCGGGGTTCTTCTCGGCATGCTCATAGTTGGCATAGCTGCCATCGACATTCAGCGTCTTGAGCAGGCCGGTGCCCAGATCGAAGCTGTTGCGGCTCATGATCTTGGTCTGGCGCATGTCGATGAAGGTGGTGTCGCTGGGGATGCCATATTGCGCATCGTAATGCGTCACCGCCACGCCGACATGGCTATCGCCGCCGCCGAGGAAATACGACCCGCCGACCGAACCGCCGCGCCCGTGGAAGAAGGAGTTCTGCTGAACGCCTTCAGGCGTGCCGTAATCGTCAGAGTGGCGGTAGAAACCATCGGCATGCAGCGCCAGATTGCCGATCCGGCCATCGACCAGACCCGAAGCCTCGTTGGAATCATTGATGGTGGTGTGGGCCACGGTGGCCTCGGCGCTGATCGCTCTGTCGGGCAGGCTGGTGGGCACACGGTTGTTGAGCGTGTTGACCACGCCGCCAATCGCCTGGCTGCCGTAACGCAGCGTGGCGGCGCCACGCACCACCTCGATACTGCGCGCGGCGAGCGGGTCGATGGGGATACCATGGTCCGGCCCGATGTCGGACACGTCCGAAGAGCTGGTGCCATCCTCCAGCAGGCGCACGCGGGCCGCATCCATGCCGCGGATGATCGGGCGGCTGGCGCCCGCCGCAAAGCCGCTGACCGAGACACCGGGCACATCGCGCAGCGCATCGCCAATGCTGGCGCCGCCGGCGGCCAGGATCTGGTCGGCATTCACCTTGGTGGAGAGCGTCGGCGTTTCGTCAGCCGTATGGCGGAAGGGGGTGGCGGTCACGATGATGTCATCGCCGCGCGTGGTCGGGCCGCCGGATTCGGTGGTGGCAGCGGCTTCGCTTGCCGTATCGGCAAGAGCCATGGGGGCCACACCGGCATAGGCCAGCGCCAGCACGGCCGCGCCGGCCAGATGAATCGAACGCATAGAAACTCCCTTGTTCACGTCTTCGCAGGCCACAGGCCATCTTCGCGGCGCGCAGCCCATCGCCCGCGCGGATGCTCCCCCAAGCTCCGCACGGCTGGACCACTTGTCTCGCCGCGCATGGATGTAACGTTATATCACGATTCAGGGAAAGGCCAGACCCTATAATGAAATTTTATATCATTACTCTGCGATAAGGGCGGCCAAGTGGTCAAATGCCCGATCCGGCATTTGCGTGGCGTTGAAGCGCATAAAGCGTTCCGCCGTCTCGGATGGGCTGAAGACATTGCCGGGGGCCAGCACCAGCCCCCGCTCAAGCCCGGCACGGGCCAGACGGCGTGAATCCATCCCCTCGGGCAGGCGGCACCACAGATAGAAGCCGCCCTGAGGCATCAGCCATGGTTCGATGCCCAAGGCTGTCAGCCTCACACCGACCTCGCCGCGCAACCGGGTCAGTTTGCGCCGCAGATCGTCCATATGCTTGCGATAGGTGCCGCTGGAGAGGACATGCGCCACCACCGCGCTGGCCACCGGGCTGGGGCCGCCAAAATTGGTCGCCACCTGCAGATCGACCAGCGCATTGACCCATTCAGGCCGCGCCGCAATATAGCCGCAGCGCGCGGCGGCCGAGAGCGTCTTGGAAAAGCTGCCGATGCGGATCACATCGACCAGCCCGTCCAGCACCGTCAGTCGCGGCGAGGGCTGGCTCTCGAAATCGACGAAGATATCGTCTTCCACGATGGTCATCCCCACGCTGGCCGCGATGCCCAGCACGCGATGCGCCACACGCGGCGAAAGGCTGGCCCCTGTGGGATTATGCAGCGCCGAATTGGTGATGTAGAGCCGGGGTCGCTCGGCCTGCGCCAGTTGCTCCATCAGAGCGACATCGGGGCCGGTGGCCGTGTAAGGCACGCTGACGATCCGCGCCTGATGCGCCGTGAGCAGCGCCTGAAAGTTGAAATAGCAGGGATCGTCCACCAGCACGGTGTCGCCGGGGCGCAGCAGAAAGCGGCAGATCAGATCGATCGCCTGCGTGCCCGAGGCGGTGAGCATGATCTGGTCGACATCCACCGCCAGCCCCTCACCCGCAAAGCCCAAAGCCAGATGCCGCCGCAGCGCCGGATTGCCGCGCGTGCTGCCGTAATCGGTGAGCAGACTGTCCGCGCCGCGCAGCACCTCGCGCATGGCCCGGCGCAGGGGTTCCTGAGGCATCATCGCGGCGGGCATCCAGCCGCAGCCCGGTTTGATGGTGTCCTCCGGCGTATCGAGCGCCTGACGCGAGACCCAGAAGGGATCGATCTCGGGCGGGCGCGCCGGGGCCAGTTCGGCCAGCGCCATCGGCGCCACACCGCGCCGTGCAACGAAAAAGCCCGATTTGGGGACGGCGCGGATCAGCCCCTCGGCCACGAGACGGTCATAGGCCTCGACCACCGTGGCAGGGGAGACGCCCATCGCGCCCGCCAACCGGCGGATCGAGGGCAGCTTGTCCCCTGCCCCCAGCATGCGGCCTTCGATGCGGGCGCGGATCGCGGCCATCACCGATTGGGTGCGGGTGAGAGGGGCATCGCTCATCTGTATGGGCCTTTCTGATGATACAGATTACGCCAACTGTATCGATCTGTCCCTGTGTTCGCCAGCCCCCTCGCCCTAACCAGAGCGCAGGTTTCGTAAGGAGGATACAATGCGCGTCAGCTCGTCGGGCTGGGTGAACGGGATGATCGGGGTGGTGCTGTTCAGCGGGTCGATGCCCGCCACGCGCGCCGCCATCATGGGCTTTTCCCCCATGTTCCTCACCGCCGCCCGCGCGCTGATTGCCGCCGCGCTGGGTGGGCTTTTGCTGCTGGCGCTGCGACAGAAACGCCCGGCGCGCGGGGATCTGCCTTCGCTGGGGATCGTGGCAGGCGGAGCGGTGATCGGCTTTCCGCTGCTGACGGCGATTGCGCTTCAGCATATCACGGCGGGGCGATCGCTGGTGTTTCTGGGGCTGTTGCCGCTCTCCACCGCGCTCTTCGGCGTGCTGCGCGGTGGCGAGCGCCCCCACCCCGCCTTCTGGGCTTTTGCACTGGCTGGGGCCGGAGCGGTGGCGGGCTTTGCCCTGAATCGCGGTGCAAATGGCTCGGCGCTGGGCGATGCGCTGATGGTGGTGGCCGTGGTGCTTTGTGGGCTGGCCTATGCCGAGGGCGCGGTGCTGTCACGCAGGCTCGGCGGGTGGCAGACGATCAGCTGGTCGCTGGCGGTGTGTTCGCCGGTGGCTGCGCTGCTGGCCTTGCTGACATGGCCCGCCACCCTCGGCGGCCTGCCGGCGATGGCCTGGGGCGGGCTGGCCTATGTCTCGATCTTCAGCATGTTGCTGGGTTTTATCTTCTGGTATCGCGGCCTGGCGCTGGGCGGCATCGCCAAGGTCGGACAGCTGCAACTTTTGCAGCCCTTCATGGGCCTCGGCCTCTCGGCGTTCTTCCTGCGCGAGACAGTGGCACCCTCCATGATCGCCGCCACCGCCGCCGTGGTGCTCTGCGTGGGTGGGGCCCGGCGTTTTGCCTGATGAATGCTGATCCGTGACAAATCGTTTCGGCGTCCGGATCAGGCTTGAAGCAACACGGACCCCACAGGCAGGGCAGGCGGATGACTTGCTTTCGCCCTGCCATCTTTGCCCTGTCGCTGACCACCTGCGCCACCACCGCACAGGCCCAGACTCACCCCTTCGCGCTTGATGAGCAGCTCACGCTGGCCCCGATCGTCGATGTCCGCGCCCGCTGGGAGGATGTCGATGCCACCAGTCGCGATGCCCATGCCGAAAGCCTGCGCCTGCGCGCCGGGGCCGAGCTGACTCACAAGCCCAGCCACATCTCGCTGCTGGTCGAGGGCACCGGCACCACCCATTTCGGATCGGGCTTCAGCGGCTTTTCCTATGCCACGCCCAGCGACCAATACCGCCCCAATCGCGCCACCATCGCCGATGGCTCCACCGTGGCGCTCAACCGGCTGCAACTGCGCTATGCCACCAGGCCACTGACCGCGACGGTGGGCCGCCAGCGCATCATCCTCGACGACCAGCGCTTCGTCGGCAACGCCCCCTGGCGCCAAACCGAGCAGACCTTCGATGCCGCCCGCATCCAGACCGCTCTCGGCCCGCTGGTGCTGGATGCAACACATGCCATCCGCCAGAACACCGTCAACGGCAGCGACGGCGCCCCGCGCGATCATCTGCGCGGCGACTTCACCTTCATAACGGGCGGGATCGTGGCAAAACAGGCCTCGCTGAAAGGCTTCGCCTATCTGCTGGATTATGAGTCCACGCCCTTCCTGAATCAGCCCGGCGCCCGATCGCAGCTGGACAGTTCTCAAACCTACGGGTTGCGCGCGACCACGACTCTGCCGCTGGGCCACCACGCATCGCTGGCGCTGGCGGGCAGCCTTGCTTGGCAGAGCAGCTATGGCCGCAACCCCAACACCTATGCCGCCACCTATTCCAGCATCGAGCCTGCGCTGACTCTGGGCCAGCACACGCTGACTCTCACGCGCGAGGTGCTGGGGGCGGACGCCAGGGCGCAAGGCGGCGCATGGTCGTTCCAGACACCGCTCTCCAGCCTGCACAAGTTCAACGGTTGGGCCGATGTGTTCCTGACCACCCCCGCCAACGGACTGCGGGACCATGCCGTGACTCTGACCGGCAAGCTGCCCAAGATCGAAGCCCTGCCCCGCGTGACCTACACCGTGGCGCACCACTGGTTCGACGCCGATCTGGGCGGCGCGCATTACGGCAAGGAAATCAACGCTTCGCTTGGGTTCTCGACCAAGCCGATCAACTGGTTGCTCAAATTCGCTCAGTATCAGGCGCGAGGGTTCGGGTCCGATACGCGCAAGATCTGGGTGCAGGCGGAGTTTGTTTTTTAAAGGGAATTGGAAGGGGTGAATGCGAGGGTGTTACACCCTCGCGCTCCCTTTCATGTCTACCTTACGCTTCGGGTTCGGCCCTGTGCCCAGCTTGCTGCGCCGCAGGCCTTTAAACGGGAAAAGGCGCCAGAGGCATGACTGCCTGCGGCGCCTTTATGTTGTGCAGGTGGAGAGCCTGCGCGCTACGATGCGGTGCCCCTGCCAGTGCGTCGGAAGACGTTCCGGGAGCGCGAGGGGATAATCCCCTCGCACCTTCCCTTTAAACCTTAAGCCGCTTCCTTCTCCACCCACTCGGGGAAGAACTGCGGCTCTTTCGTTGACCAGCCCGGCGCTGTGGCAGCAGCCTCGCTGATCGACTGAAGCAACTTCTTGCGGCGCTCCGGGCGGATCTGCGGCAGGGCGGCGGCAGCGCAAAACGCAGCAGGCAACCAAGGGCGGGCAGCGGCACCCAGCAGACGCTCATAGAGGAAACGGAAGGCCGAAAAGCCCGTCAGGCGGTCCTGCGCCAGATCGAAGGCCGTCAGGCGGATCAGCGTGCCCAGATAGGTGTCGAGCGCTTCGAAGCTCTGGTCGGTCGGCGCGGCGGCGCGCAGGATCTTCAGATCCTGATAGGCGACGTACTGGCTGCGGATGCTGCCGATTTCGTCAACATCGCGCGCCCAGAGCTTGAAAGCATCCTGACGCCCCAGCCCGACGTCGAGGCTGCGCTTGATGTAGCGCTGTTCACAAGGCGTAAAACCGGCAAATTCACGGAGTTCCGCGATGGCCAGAGGCGCAGAAGAAGTCGTCGCCATGATCGTCAAGTCCCTCACCAAAGATCCCGCTTCGGAGTCGATGCCAAAGGATTGCATGAAAGAGGTTATCGGCAGCTTAACCATTATCCGGGGAATCCCGGGATGGAGGGCTGAAAAAGATAAAAAGCGAGGGTTAACACCCTCACGCTCCCGGGCCGTCTTCCGGCGTTAAGGCGGTGGCACCCGATCGTTGCGACCGACCTCTCCACCTGCCCGACGCCAAAACGGCGTAAGGCAATCAATCATGATTTCAAACGATTGCGGACAACGATTTCAAGTGCCTGCGGCAAGATGAATCTGGGCACCACGCTTAGTCGGCACGCAACGAAGACAGTAAAGGGAGCGCGAGGGGGTGACACCCTCGCACCTTACTTTTTCTGACTCAAATCATCCCCGCCAAAGGACTCGAAGGATCGGCATATTTCCGAGTCGCCATCCGGCCCGAGAGATAGGCATCACGCCCCGCCTGCACCGCCAGCTTCATGGCGCGGGCCATGCGGATGGGGTCCTTGGCCTCGGCAATGGCGGTGTTCATCAGCACGCCATCGACCCCCAGCTCCATGGCCACGGCAGCATCGGAGGCCGTGCCCACCCCGGCATCGACCAGCACCGGAACCTTGGCGCCCTCCACGATCAGACGGATGGTGACGCGATTCTGGATGCCCAGACCCGAGCCAATCGGCGCGCCCAGAGGCATGATCGCCACGGCCCCGGCCTCCTCAAGCTGCTTGGCGGCGATGGGATCGTCCACGCAATAGACCATGGGGTGGAAACCTTCCCTGGCCAGCACCTCGGTGGCCTTCAGGGTCTCGCGCATATCGGGGTAGAGCGTGCGCGCCTCGCCCAGCACCTCCAGTTTGACCAGATCCCAACCACCCGCCTCGCGCGCAAGGCGAAGGGTGCGGATGGCATCGTCAGCGGTGAAGCAGCCGGCGGTGTTGGGCAGGTAGGTGACCTTTTTGGGATCGATGAAGTCGGTCAGCATCGGGGCGTTGGGATCCGACACATTCACGCGGCGCACAGCCACGGTGACGATCTCCGCGCCCGAGGCTTCCAGCGCGGCGGCGTTCTGGGCGAAGTCCTTGTACTTGCCGGTGCCCACGATCAGGCGCGAGTTGAAGGTGCGCCCCGCCACCGTCCAGGAATCATCCACGCTCACGTCGCCACCTCCTACAAAATGCACGATTTCAAGAGTATCGCCCTCACCCAGCGCCACCTGCGCCAAAGTCGAGCGCGGGGCGATCTCGCCATTGCGCTCTACGGCGACCTTGGCGGGATTGAGGCCAATCTCCGCAACCAGATCGGCCACGCTGGCGCCCGATGCGATGCGGCGCTGCTCGCCGTTGACGGTGATGGTGATGTTTTCAGACATGGGCTCGCCCATGCCGCGTTAGTCGCCGTGGCGCAAGTTGGCGATATGTCCAGTGGCCAGCAGGGTGACGCCCGCGATGGTCAGCGCGGCCTCGGCCAGACCGTGCGGCGCCAGCAGACCCATGCCCATCAGCGCCAGGCCGAAGCCGCCCAGCGCCAGCGGACCGCGCTTGCCATGGCGCAGCATGCCCATGCCCAGCCCCAATGCGCCGATCACCAGCGCCGCTGCCAGACCGATTTCATGGATGCGCGGGTTCATCAGCACACCGCCGCCCACGCCAAGCAGCGCCACCAGCACCACGCTCGAAACGCAATGCACCATGCACAGCGCCGACAGAAGCACGCCAATGCGATCGATGCGGCCACGAATCATGGTAGCGATGGTGCTCATGGCATGGCATTTATGTAATAACATCACATTTCGCAAGGCCCCTTGGACATCCTTTCACCTTGCCTCACCCGCCAACTGCCGCCAGTAACGCGCAAACCCGCCGTTTTGCGGCATTCTGCGAAAGGACACAGCTGCCATGGCGGCGACAGGCACCACCTCCTCAACTCAGGCTCGGTTGATGGCGCGCTGGCTGCTGGCGGTGGCCGCGCTGGTGGTGCTGATCGTGGTGGTGGGCGGCATCACGCGCCTGACCGAATCCGGCCTGTCGATCACCGAGTGGAAGCCGATCAGCGGCACGCTGCCTCCGCTGACTCAGGACGCCTGGGATCAGGAATTCGCGCATTACCGCCAGATCGACCAATATGCCGCCGTGCATGCGGGCATGACCCTGTCCGAGTTCAAGGGCATCTTCTTCTGGGAGTATATCCACCGCGTGCTGGGCCGGATCATCGGCATGGCCGTGGCGCTGCCCTTGGCGTGGTTCTGGGTGCGGGGCACGATTCCGGCAGGCTATAAACCGCGGCTGTTCGCGCTGCTGGCGCTGATCGGCCTGCAGGGCACTTTGGGCTGGCTGATGGTGCATTCCGGCCTGCAGAAGGGCATGACCGAGGTCGCCCCCCTGTGGCTGGCCGCGCATCTGATCACCGCGCTCTTCACCCTCTCCGGTCTGGTGTGGACGGCGCTCGACCTGCTGGCGCTTTCCAAAAATCCCGCCGCCAAGCCCGCCAGCCTGACTCCCTTCGCCGCGCTGGCTGGGCTGGGTCTGGCCGTGCAGCTGGTGTGGGGCGCGCTGATGGCAGGCCTGCGCGCGGGCCGCGTCACCAATGAATGGCCGCTGATGAACGGCAGCTTCTGGCCCGGCGCCAGCCAGAACGGCGAAAGCTTCCTGCATGCCATCACCACCGATCCCGCCATCGTTCACTTCATCCATCGCTGGTGGGCCTGGGGCGTGGTGGCGCTGCTGGTGATGCTGGCCCGCAAGGTGAAGGCCGCCGGAGACCGCCGCGCCGCCATCGCCATTCACAGCGCTTTCGGCACGCAGGTGCTGCTGGGCATCGCCACCGTGATGACCGACGTTTCGATCGGCATCGCCGTGCTGCATCAGCTGGTTGGTGCTTTGCTGGTGGCCGCCACGGCCTGGGGCGCCCACGCGGTGGGTCGCCGGGCATGAGCGCCCTGATCTGGTGCCCCTTCCCCGATTCCGTCCGCGCCGAATCCGCCATCGCCACGCTGCTGGATGAAAGGCTGGTGGCCTGCGGCAACATCCTGCCCGGCATGACCTCGCTTTATGTCTGGCAGGGCGAGCGCCACCGTGACACCGAGGTTGGCGTGCTGCTGAAAACCGATGCCTCCCTGCTGGAGCAGGCCATCGCGCGGCTTTCCGCGGTCCATCCCTATGATACGCCCGCGATTCTGGGCTGGCGCTGCGATGCCGCCGCCCCGGCCACCGCCGCATGGCTAGGCGCGCTGCCAGGCTGAAAAATCCCCCTCCGGCACGCCATGAAATCAAACGGTATTATTTTACCTCCACGAAAACAGCCCGGAAACCTTGACTCCAGAAGGCCTTTCGCACATTGGCCGCTCCAATCTCCCGCTGGCATGCGCTGGTGGGGTTGCTGTTCATAGGGGCCCTCCCCTTCAAAAACGGGAATCGTAAAGCCATGAAGGCTCTTTCCAAGATGACCGCGTCGGCCAAGCCGGCCGAGGTCGAAAAGAAGTGGCATCTCATCGATGCCGAAGGTCTGGTCGTCGGCCGCGTCGCCGTGATCATCGCCAACCTGCTGCGCGGCAAGCACAAGCCCAGCTACACCCCCCACGTCGATTGCGGTGACCATGTCGTCGTGATCAACGCCGAGAAGGTGAAGTTCACGGGCAACAAGCTCAAGCAGCAGACCTACTACAAGCACACCGGTTATGCCGGTGGCCTCAAGGAAGTCACCGCCGACAAGGTTCTGGCCGGTCGCTTCCCCGAGCGCGTGCTCGAGAAGGCCGTTGAGCGCATGATCCCCCGTGGCCCGCTGGGTCGCGATCAGATGCGCGCCCTGCACCTCTATGCCGGCAGCGAGCACCCGCACGGCGGCACCCAGCCCGAGCTGCTGGACGTTGCTGCCCTCAACCGCAAGAACAAGGTTGGCGCATAATGTCTGAGACTCTGAACACTCTCGCCGATCTGGCCGGCACCACCGTTGCCGAAGACACCGGCGTCGTCACCCCTGCCGCTCCCACTGCCCCGCTGCGCGAGAAGCAGATCGACGCCCAGGGCCGTTCGTATGCCACCGGTCGTCGTAAGGACGCCGTGGCCCGCGTGTGGATCAAGCCCGGCTCGGGCAAGATCACCGTCAACGGTCGCGATCAGGAAGTGTACTTCGCTCGCCCGACCCTGCGTCTGGTGATCAACCAGCCCTTCGGCGTGGCCGACCGTACCGACCAGTACGATGTCGTCTGCACCGTCAAGGGTGGTGGTCTGTCGGGTCAGGCCGGTGCCGTGAAGCACGGTATCGCCCAGGCTCTGGCCAAGTTCGAGCCCGCTCTGCGCAGCGCCGTCAAGGCCGCTGGCTTCCTCACTCGCGACCCGCGCGTCGTCGAGCGTAAGAAGTACGGCCGCGCCAAGGCTCGCCGCAGCTTCCAGTTCTCGAAGCGCTAAGTCGCTTCGGCAACTGCCGATACGGAAAAGGGGGCTTTTCAGCCCCCTTTTTTGCGCCCGCGTTCCACGTGGAGCAATTCAGCTGGCGGTGACGACCTGCACCTGCAGCCCATCCTGCACGGTCCAGTCCAGCCGGTTGTAGCTGGGCGGCGTGGCGCGCACCCGTTCGGACAGCGTCCCCGCGCCGATGACGCGGATCGGGCGTCCGCCGGCATCGATCGTCATATCGAAAGGGTCATGCACATGGCCCGAGAGCACTGCATCGGCCCCCGCCGCCGCCAGTTGTGCCAGCGCCGCCTTGCCGCCGCGCGTCTGGCCCGAGCCATGGGTGTCAGCGTCGATCAGCGGATGGTGGCAGGCCACCAGCTTCAGCCCCGCCGAAGCCGCGTTCAGATCTTGAAGCGCACGCGCCAACACCGGCTGAGTCACCCGGCCCTTGGACCAGTTCAGTCGCCACTGCGCGGGCACGATGGTGGAGAGCGAGACCACCGCCACACCCGGAACCTGCACATCCTTCTGAGCCTTGGCGCGGGCCGCCTGAAAGCGGTCGAAGGGGCGGCGCAAGCGGTGCCACATTTCCCAGTAATAGGGCATGTCGTGGTTGCCCGGCTCGATGCTGACCGGGGCCTCCAACGCGGAGAGCCAGGCCACCGCCGCCTCGAACTCGCGCGGGGTGCCGCGCATGGTGAGGTCTCCGGTGCAGATCACCGCATCGGGGCGCTGCTCACGCACGGAGCGGGCGAACCAGTCGAGCGCATGGGTGTCCTGCGCCCCGAAATGAATGTCGCTGATATGGAAAAGCGTGGCCATGCAAGCGTCTTACGCGCTGGCCAGCGGTGAAGCTAGATACGCCGCGACAGGATCAGCCAGATCGCCACGCCATTGGCCGCCGTATAGAGGCCATAGCCCCAGACCCAACCGCCTGACCCGCGATCGGTCATCAGCATGCAGGCCAGCAGCATCAGATATTCGGTGATGAGGCCGAAGCCATAGCCCATGCGGCGGCTCGCCCAGGGCATCTGCGCCAGCAGCGGATGGCCGCTGTCACTTACCGCGCGATGGATCGCGAAATTCACGATCCCCATCGCGAACAGCAGGATCAGCGCCATGGATTATCTCCACCCATGGCGCCGATCCGCTGCATCAGACCAGCAGGCCTTCCTTGGCGATCTTGTCCTTCCACACCAGCGGCGCCAGCTGGTGGACATTCTTGCCCTCGGAATCGACGGCCACGGTCACCGGCATATCCTGCACGGTGAACTCATAGATCGCCTCCATGCCCAGATCCTCGAAGGCGACGACCCGCGATTCCTTGATCGCGCGCGAGACCAGATAGGCCGCGCCGCCCACCGCCATCAGATAGGCGCTCTTGTGGTTGGCGATGCCCTGGGTGGCCGCCGGGCCGCGCTCGGACTTGCCGATGCTGGCCAGCAGGCCAAGATCGAGCATCATGTCGCTGAACTTGTCCATGCGGGTGGCGGTGGTGGGGCCGGCGGGGCCAACAACCTCCTCGCGCACCGGATCGACCGGGCCGACGTAATAGATCACGCGGCCGGTGAAATCGACGGGCAGTTCCTCGCCCTTGGCCAGCATGTCGGCGATGCGCTTGTGCGCGGCATCGCGGCCGGTCAGCATCTTGCCGTTGAGCAGCAGACGGTCGCCCTGCTTCCAGCCCTGCACCTCTTCCGCCGTCAGCGTGTCGAGGTTGACGCGCTTGGCCTCGGCGCTGGGGGTCCAGTGAACCTGCGGCCATTCCTCCAGCTTGGGCGTTTCGAGGAAGGTCGGCCCGCTGCCGTCCAGCGTGAAATGGGCGTGGCGCGTGGCGGCGCAGTTGGGGATCATCGCCACCGGCTTGCCCGCGGCATGGCAGGGGGCGTCCATGATCTTCACGTCGAGGATCGTGGCCAGACCGCCCAGACCCTGCGCGCCGATGCCCAGCGCATTGACCTTGTCGAAGATCTCGATGCGCAGGGCTTCCAGATCGTTCTGGGGCCCGCGCTCTTTCAGCTGGGCCATGTCGATCTGCTCCATCAGCGCCTTCTTGGCGAGGAGGACGCAATGCTCCGCCGTGCCGCCGATGCCGATGCCCAGCATGCCGGGGGGGCACCAGCCCGCGCCCATCTGCGGCAGCATCTCGATCACCCAGTCGACGATCGAATCGCTGGGATTCATCATCTTGAACTTGGACTTGTTCTCGCTGCCGCCACCCTTGGCCGCGACATCGATGTGAATCTTGCTGCCCGGCACCATATCGACATGCAGCACGCAAGGCGTGTTGTCGCGCGTGTTGCGGCGGGTGAAGGCCGGATCGGCCAGCACCGAAGCGCGCAGCTTGTTGTCAGGATTGTTGTAGGCGCGGCGCACGCCCTCATCGACCACATCCTGAAGCGACTTTTCCGATTCCAGACGGCAGTTCTGGCCCCATTTGATGAAGACGTTGACGATGCCGGTGTCCTGGCAGATCGGGCGGTGGCCTTCGGCGCACATGCGGCTGTTGGTCAGGATCTGCGCGATGGCATCCTTGGCCGCCGGGCCCTGCTCCACCGCATAGGCGTCACCCAGCGCGCGGATGTAGTCCATCGGGTGATAATAGGAGATATATTGCAGCGCGTCGGCCACGCTCTCGATCAGATCGTCTTCGCGAATGGTCACCATATCGGCCATGATATGCTTGTCCTTTGAGTCTGATTGCGCGCCCGGTTCGGCGCCGCCTGTCCCTTGTGGCAAGCCCCATAAGCGCCTTTGCCGCCTCTCGCCAACAACAAACCCCCCGGATGCCACCAAAGTTGGGCGTTTGCCCCCCAACTGCCCTCTTGGCTTTGCCCCCCGCCTTGCCCTAATAGCGCGCGCAAACCCGCGTCACCCACGCGCGGGTCATCATCACAGGCATTGCATTGCTGTATTAAGCATGCAATACAGGCCCGGGGAAACGCAGATGACCACCACGCAATACACCACCGCCGTTGCCGCAGTGTCGGGTGCCGCGCCAGGCTCGGCCCGTCGCGCCATGATCGACAGCCAGCTGCGCACCAGCGGGGTGAACGAGCCCTATGTACTGGGCGCCATGGCCCGCGTCGCCCGCGAGGATTTCGTGCCCGAGGCCCTGCGCGACGCCGCCTACATCGACCGCGCTCTGCCGCTGGGCAATGGCCGTTTCCTGCCTGCCCCCACCGTGCATGGCAAGATGCTGGCCGCCGCCGCGCCCACCAGCGATGACAATGCGCTGATCGTGAGCAACGGCAGCAACTATTTCGCCGAAGTGCTGCGCCCGCTGGTCGGCACGCTGACCATCGTCGACGCCGCCGAGATCGACAATGGCCTGCCCAATTCGCCCTATTCGCTGATCGTGATCGACGGCGCCATCGAGGCCCTGCCCGAAGCGCTGACTCTGGCGCTGAGCGCCGGTGGCCGCATCATCACGGGTCAGGTCAACAAGGTGATGACGCGCATCGTGCGCGGCACCAAGCATGCCGAAGCCGTGGCTTTCGACCCCGTGGCGGACGACAATGTTCCGCTGCTGCCCGAATTCGCCGCGCCCAAACGCTGGAGTTTCTGAGTGACTGGAAGAGAGCGCGTATCACGACTGCTGGCCGGTTGGCTCACCATCGGCGCTCTCTTCCCGGCCTTCCCTGCGGCGGCTGACGATCTGCGCGGCGCGCTGGGCGCCGCCTATCGCAGCAATCCCACGCTTGCCGCCGCCCGCGCCGGGCAGCGCGCCATCGATGAAAATGTGCCGATCGCCCGCGCCGACGGCTTGCCCAGCCTGATCACCACCGTCACCGAAACCGAATTTGTCCGCCAGAGCCCGGTCTCGGGCACCGATCTGCCGCGCATGCTGGGGGCCAGCACCACGCTGAACGTGCCGGTCTATTCCGGCGGCGGGGTGCGCCATGCCCTCACCGCCGCGAAGATCCGCGTGGGCGCGGGCAAGGACGATCTGCGCTCCACCGAGGGCACGGTTTTCGCCCAGACCGTGGCCGCCTATCTCGATGTGATGCGCACCGAGGCCATCGTGCGGCTGAACAAGGCGCAGGTGCAGACGCTGGAATTCGATCTGTCGATGACCTCGGACCGGTTCCAGATCGGCGACCTCACCCGCACCGATGTCGCCCAGTCGCAGAGCCGCTTGGCGGTGGCGCGCGGCAATCTGCGCACCGCCGAGGCCAATCTGGTCTCCGCGCGCGAGACCTATATCCAGGTGATCGGCGAGCCGGCGGGCGTGCTGGACTCGCCCCCGCCCCTGCCCGATCTGCCCGCCACGGTGGAAGAGGCGGTGGGCTATGCGCTGGACAACAACCCCGATCTCTCCGCCTCGCGCCAGCGAGTGACGGCGGCGGGGCATGATGTCTCCTCGGCCAAGGCCAGCCGCATGCCCACGGTCAGCCTCTTCGCCGATGGGAACTATACCGATTACCTCGGTTCGCTCAGCTATATCGGCTTTGTCTCGGGCAGCGTGCCCCAGCGCTACACCGCCGCCGATGTAGGCATCCGCGCCCGTATCCCGCTGTTTCAGGGCGGCCGCCCCGCAGCGCAGGTGAGGCAGGCGCAGGCGCGGGAGGATCAGGCGGCGGAAACCGCCATCGGCACCGAGCGGCAGGTGATCGCCAATGCCCGCTCGGCCTGGGCGACATGGGCGGCGGCCAATGATGTGATCACCAGCAGCCAGACCGCCGTGGATGCCGCGCAGCTCAGCCTTGAAGGCGTGCGCGCGGAAAACACCGTGGGCAACCGCACCGTGCTCGACATCCTCAATGCCGAGCAGGAGCTGGTCAACGCGCAGGTCACGCTGGTGACGGCGCGGCGCAACGCCTATGTGGCGGGCTTCAACCTGCTGGTGACGATGGGCCGGGCGCAGGCGCGCGATCTGGGCTTCGAGCAGGACGCGATCTACGATCCGGACGCCCATTACAAGCGCGTGAAGGGCACGCTGTGGGATTGGGCGACAGACCCCAAAATGGGGCCAACCGCCACCCGCACCGTTGACACGCCGGCCCAGACAGGTTCAATTCCCTGAGATTCGGCTCGCCACCTCTCCGGCCAGCCGCTTGGGGAGTTTTGTGCGATGCGCCAGCCGGGCGAACCTTCGGTCGAGGAAATTCTGGAATCGATCAAGAAGGTGATCGCGCATGATACGCGCGCCGGTGACACGCGCCGCAGCCGCGCCGACACCGTGGTTCCTCCCCCCGCCGCTGCCCCGGTGGCGCAGCAACCGCTGATCGATGATGAGGATGATGTGCTCGATCTGGCCGCCAGCGCGCGCTTCCTCGACGATGTGGACGCCGAGGAGGCCGATGAGGTTTCGGTCGAATCGCTGGTGCAGGATCATGTCCGCTCCTCGATGCGCGAATCGCTGGCCGCTCTGGCGATGATGGCCCAGCCCGCCGCCCAGCCGCAGATCGTGCGCAGCGGCGAAACCTCGCTTGAAGGGCTGACCCGCGATTTGCTGCGCCCGGCGCTGTCGGCCTGGCTGGACGCGAATCTGCCCGCCATGGTGGAACGCCTGGTGGCCGAGGAAATCGCCCGCATCGTCGGCAAGAAGCTCTGATCTGGCAACGGCCATGAGCAAGGATGAGCTGGCTCTGGCCGCGCGCGCGCTTCACAAGGTCGCGCATGATCCGGAAACGCCCGGCGGCATCAACCGCCATATCTTCCTCTGCGCCGAGCCGCAGAAGGGCGAATGCTGCTCCCACGCGGTGGGCAGCGCAGCGTGGTCCTATCTGAAAAAGCGCGCCAAGCAGTTGGGCCTGCCTGAAAAAGGCATCCACCGCAGCAAGGCCGATTGCCTGAAGATCTGTTTTGCCGGGCCGGTCGCCGTCGTCTGGCCCGATGGCGTGTGGTATCACTCCTGCACCGAAGAGGTGCTGGAGCGGATCATTCAGGAGCATCTGATCGGCGGCGTGCCGGTGGAGGATTACCGGTTGCGGCCCTCTTCGGGCGGCTGATCCCCCTCCGCTTCATCAGGCTTGGCCACGGCGGCATCATGCCCGCTGGCGTTGGACAGAAACACCAGCCCCATCAGCCCGGACGTGAGCAGCATCGCGAAAGACACGCCCACCGCCACCGCGATGTAGAAATGGATCGAGACCCGCCCCTCCTGCCTATACAGCACGGAGAGCGCGCCAATCACCGTGGCCAGCGTGATCAGGAACATCCAGCGCATCAGCCGCCGGAAACGCGCCCAGATCGCCACCGCCGTCGCCGGATCGTCCAAGGGTGAGGAAGGCCGCGTCATCCCCGCGTCATGCGCCTGCCCAAGGGTGATGGCAATCGGATTTCACACACGCCATCGCACCCCCGCCACGCCCCATAAACGGCCCCCTCGCCAAGCCCTGCGACTCATGTCATAGTCAGGGTCCCAAAAGATAAACAGGGAGAGTCGCCGTGACGATTGCGCGTCTCATTGAAGGGCACAAAGATCGCCCCATCATCCATGTTTCTATCACTACGCCTGTCCAGGAAGCTGTCGATCTGCTCGCTTCGCAACGCATCGGCGCTCTGCCGGTGATGGATGGCAACGCCATCGCCGGAATCTTCTCCGAACGCGATGTCATCCACCAACTGCGGGCCCATGGTCCCTCCATGCTCGACAAACTCGTCGGGCAGGTGATGACCTCACCGGCCATCACTGTAGAGCCTTCCACCGGCGCTCTCGAAGCGCTGGAGCTGATGACGATGCGGCGCATCCGCCACCTTCCCGTGCTGAAAGCCGGGCGGATGGTGGCCTTCGTTTCCATCGGCGACCTCGTGAAATACCGCATCGAGCGGATTCAAAGCGAGGCCCAAGCCATGCGCGACTACATCCAGACGGCCTGAAACGGCGAGCCCGCCTTGCGAGGCGGGCTCGCCATGCCTACATGGAAGACATGACCGCAGTCCCCCTCACCCTCAGCCCCTCGGCAGCCGCGCGTGTGGCGTTCATCGCCACCAAGCAGGCCAAGCCGGCAATTCTGCGCTTGTCTGTGGAAGGCGGGGGCTGCTCCGGTTTCCAGTACCGCTTCGGCCTGGCCGACGCACCCGACGCCGAGGACTCGGTGACGGAAACCGATGGCGTGACTCTGGTGGTCGATCCGGCGAGCCTTGATCTGGTGTCAGGCTGCGTGGTTGACTACGTTGAATCGCTGGGCGGGGCGGCCTTCAAGGTCGAGAACCCCAACGCGGTCGCCGGATGCGGGTGCGGGTCTTCCTTCGCGGTTTGAAGAAGGAAGGATAGATGCGAGGGTCATGACCCTCGCGCTCCCTTTACTGTCTGCCTTGCGCATCGGGTTCGGCCATAGAGCAACGCCGCTGCGCCGTAGGCTTTGGATCGCCTGCACTGCCCATAGATCATGAGATTCATTGCCTGCGGCGCCTGCAGGTGGGGAGCCTGAGCGCATGGATTGGGTACCACTGCCCTTGCGTCGGAAGACGTTCCGGGAGCGCGAGGGCAATGGCCCTCGCATCTTCCTTTCTTCCTACTTCCCTGAAAACCTCTGCAAGGCCGCTCCGGGCTTCACCGTCAAAATGCGCGCCAACTTCGCCCTGAAGGCATCCATCTCGGCCTTGTCCACGCCCGCCCGCACCGTGAAATGCATCGACATGGGATCGACCGAGGCGCCATCGCGGAACACCTCGTAATGCAGATGCGCGCCGGTCGACATGCCCGTGCTGCCCACATAGCCAATCACCTGCCCGGCCCGCACGCGCATGCCCGGCGAGACGACAAAGCGGCTCATATGGCCGTAACCGGTGGCCAGAGCGCCGCCATGCTCCAGCTTCACGTAATTGCCATAGCCGCCGCGCCAGCCTGCGTAGGTGACCAGCGCATCGGCCACCGCATAGATCGGCGAGCCCCATGGCACGGCCAGATCGGTGCCGGAGTGCATGCGTGAAAAGCCCAGAATCGGGTGATAGCGCATGCCGAAGCTGGAGGTGATCCGCGCGCCCGCCACCGGCATGATCAGCGCGTTGGACGTCCGCTGTTCGGTCATGGCCTGGGCGTCAAAGAATTGCGCATCGCCTGAGTCATGCGCACCGCTCCAGCGCAACAATTGCGTGCGCGGTTTGCCGTCATGCTCGATGCCGGCGTAGAGCAGATCGCCCACTTCGGTCTCGCCACGGGCGGAGCGCTTGTAGCCGACGATCATGTCGAAGGTGTCGCCCGGCGCCACTTCGTCGAGGCTAAAATGCGCGTCGATGGCGTGGAGGAATTGCTCGATGGCCTTCATCGGCGCGCCTGCAGCCCGTGCGGCGTGATAAAGGCCAGGACCGACAGGACCGCGAATGCGCAGCGGCGTGGTGTCCACCGCGATGGCGTGGCTGCCCAGAGCCAACCCGCCCGCGCCCCGGCTGACGGCCAGATCGAGATCCATCCGAGCCCGGAAATCGAGCTTGTCCAGCGGGCGCGGCTGACCGGGGGCCGATGCCTTGCCCAAAGTGATATCGAAGCGCGTGCCGGGGGCGATCTCCTCCGGCGGCATGGTCGAGGCGATCAGAGACAGCGCCTGCGCGCCATCCGCCGCGCCAACCCCGGCTCGTTCCAGCATCCGCCCCAGCGAATCCCCCTGCGCCAGAGTCGCCACCAACGAGATGCTCGGGCGTTCCGGCACGGCGGCGATGGGCGTGACGGCACGGGTCGGGGCCATGCGCTGGCCCTTCTCCGCGCCCAGCGCCATGGGACGCAAGGTCTGGCTGCGCCATTCGTTCGTGGCAGTGGCATCCAGCGGCATCGCCATCGCAGCCTCGAACCGGGCATGGCCCGGCGCCAAGGTGAGGGCACATGCGATGGCGGTGGCCAGCACGCCCATCCCTCGCCACCAGCGCGGCGTGCCGATGTCCTCGGCCAGATCATGGGCGATATCGAGTTTGCGGTAATGAGTCAGAAAGCGCAGCCACAGGCCTTGCGATGATTCAGCCGCAGTGGCGGGCATGGCTCCGCCGGGGGCTTGCAAATCGTCGCTATGGCGGAATGCGTACACTTCGTCTGCCTGTGTGCGTGATGCCGCTTTAGCCCTGCATGAGTTGGGTTAATCAATGGATAAGGACGAGTTAAAGCGAAGGAATTTGGAAGAGGAAGATGCGAGGGTGTTACACCCTCGCGCTCCCGGAACGTCTTCCGGCGAAGCGGCGGTGGCACACGATCCAAGCGCTTTACCTCGCCGCGCCGCAGGCCTTCATTCCTGCCTGCGGCGCGGCAAGCCAAGCGCAAGGCCGAACCCGATGCGCAACGTAGACACTAAAGGGAGCGCGAGGGTTATGACCCTCGCATTCTCTCTCTTCGCCTTACTTCCCTGTGAAAAACTGCCTCCATCCCTTGTCGCCTGCCTCCTGCACTGCCATCTTATGGAAGACATGGCGAAGCACTCCCCTGCTCCCTTTCGCGGCCTCGGCACATCACCGGCCCGCGACACCGGTCAATCCCGTGTGAAGGCGGTGCTTGGCCCCACCAACACGGGCAAGACTCACCTCGCGATTGAGAGGCTTTGCGCGCATTCCTCCGGCATGATGGGCTTTCCTCTGCGTCTGCTGGCGCGGGAAGTTTACGAGAAGGTGGTGGCGATCAAGGGGCCCGACCAGGTCGCGCTGATCACCGGCGAGGAGCGGATCGAGCCGAAAAACGCCCGCTGGCTGCTCTGCACGATGGAAGCGATGCCGGTGGGGCGCGATGTCGCCTTTGTGGGGCTGGACGAGATTCAACTCTGCGCCGACCGGGAACGCGGCCATATCTTCACCGACCGCCTGCTGCATGCGCGCGGGCGTGAGGAGACGATGTTCCTGGGCGCCGCCACGATGGAGCCTCTCATCAAGGCGCTGGTGCCCGGGGTGGAAATCGTCAGCCGCCCGCGCTTTTCCACGCTGAGTTATGCCGGGGCGAAGAAGCTGTCGCGCATTCCGCCGCGCAGCGCGATTGTCGCCTTCAGTGCCGAGCAGGTCTATGCCGTGGCCGAAATGCTGCGCCGGTTTCGCGGCGGGGCCGCGGTGGTGATGGGCGCGCTCAGCCCCGAGACGCGCAACCGGCAGGTGGCGCTCTATCAGGCCGGAGAGGTCGATTATCTGGTGGCGACCGATGCCATCGGCATGGGCCTCAATCTGGATATCACCCATGTCGCCTTTGCCGGGCTGTCAAAGTTTGACGGCGTGCGGCAGCGGCGGCTGACTCCGGCGGAAATGGCGCAGATCGCCGGGCGCGCGGGGCGGCATCAGCGCGATGGCACCTTCGGCACATTAGCAGGCGGGGCGCATGAGGCCGAATTCGCCGATGAAGAAATCTACGCCATCGAGGAGCATCGCTTCCCACCGATCGCCCGCCTGTTCTGGCGCGAGGCCGAGCCGCGTTTCGACTCTCTGGCCACGCTGATCGCCGATCTGGAGGCGCCTCCCGAACGTATCGAGCTGATTCCCGCCCCTCAGGCCATCGATCTGGCGGTGTTGAAGCGGCTTGCGGAGGACTCGGCTGTCACCGATACGCTGAAATCGCCGGGCATGCTGCGTCGCTTCTGGGATGTGTGCCGCCTGCCCGATTTCCGGCAGCAGGGGGCAGAAACCCATGCCCGCTTCGTGGAGCGCCTGTGGCAGGAGCTGGCGCATGGGCCTTTGGCCAGCGATCACGCCCCGCGCGCCATCGCTCAGCTCGACAACACCAGCGGCGACATCGACACGCTGCAGGGCCGCATCGCCGCCGTGCGCAGCTGGTCCTACATCTGCCAGCGCCGCGACTGGGTGCTGGCTCAGGAGGAGATGGCCGAGCGCGCCCGCGCCGTGGAGGCCCGCCTTTCCGACGCCTTGCATGGCCGTTTGACCGAGCGTTTCGTCAACCGCCGCACCGCCGTGCTGATGAAGAAGCTGGGGCCGGATGCGGGGCTTTTGCCGGTGCGTCTGGAGGGCGACACGGTGTTGGTGGAGGAAGAAGCCATCGGCACGCTGGCCGGTTTCCGCTTCCGCGTCGATCCCACCACGCGCCTGGCCGACCGCAAGCTGCTGCTGGCCGCCGCCGAAAAGCATCTGCCCGCGCTGATCGCCGGGCGGGCGCGGGACCTCACCGCCAAAATCACGGCAGGCGAAGAGACCAGCCTGAAGTTCGAGAACAGCGCGATCCTCTGGGAGGGTGAAGCGCTGGCAAAGCTCTCGGTCACGCGGCGTCTGCTTGCGCCGCATCTGGCCCCTGCCGCTTTGCTCGATCCCATGCCCTCGGCGGAACGGCATACGCTGGTCGAGGCCTTGCAGGGCTGGCTGGGGGAACGCCTCAAGCCACTGGCCCCGCTGGCGCGACTGGAAGCGGCCAGCCTTGAAGCGCAGGCCGGGCCGGAGTTGCGCGCCTTGCTGATCCGGCTGGTCGAAGCAGGCGGCATGATCGCCCGCGCCGGTTCCGGCATCGAACGGCTGGACAGGGCCCAGCGTGAGAGGTTGCGGCATCTGGGGGTGAAGGCAGGGGCGCTCGATCTTTTTGTGCCCGCCATGCTGAAGGCCAGCGCGCAGTCAGCATGGGCTGCGCTGCATGGCCGCGCCGGAATCGAGTCCATGCCGATGCTGATTCCCGCGCCGCGCAAGGGTAGCGTGCCGGGCTATCGCCTGCTGGGCCCTCAGGCCCTGCGCATCGACCGCGCCGAAGCCCTGCTGCGCGAAGCCCATGGCCGCCGCGTCGCTGCCCGGAATCGTCCTTTTATGCTCGATCCCGCTCCCGCCCTGCGCATGGGGCTGAGCACCAAGGCCTATGCCCATCTGCTGCGGCTCGCCGGTTTCCGCGCCATCATGCCGCGCGTGTTGGGAGACGCCGTCTCCGGGCCGCCCGCTCCGGTGGTGTGGCGCTGGCAGCCACCGCGCCTTGAAGCAGCGGCCAGCCTGGAACCGGCTCCCAGCGGCGGCGCCTTTGCCGCGCTCCATCATCTGATGGCCAGACAATTGGTGACGGGATGAGCATGCGCATCGACAAGCTGCTGTGGTTCCTGCGCCTCTCCCCCACGCGGCCGCGCGCGCATGACTGGGTGCTGGAGGGCCATATGCGGCTCAACGGGCGACGCGTGGAGCGCCCCGGCGCGTCGGTCAAATCCGGCGATATTCTGGTGCTGCCCCTGCCGCATGGCGTGCGCGTGATCGAGATTCTGGTGTTGCCCCCGCGTCGCGGCCCCGCCCCCGAAGCCCAGGCCTGTTATCGCGTGCTTGACGAAACGCGTGTTTCCGCCCTAGCAGCGCCCCCAAGCATTAGCGCTGATTTGGCTTACCTAGCGAAAGGGGATTTGCAGCCATGACCTATGTCGTCACCGACGCCTGTATCCGCTGCAAATACATGGATTGCGTGGAAGTGTGCCCCGTGGACTGCTTCTACGAAGGCGAGAACATGCTGGTAATCAACCCCAGCGAATGCATCGACTGCGGCGTCTGCGAGCCCGAGTGCCCCGCCGAAGCGATCCTGCCCGACACCGAAAGCGGTCTGGAGCAGTGGATGGAGCTGAACGCCAAGTTCTCGGCGGAATGGCCCAACATCACCGTCAAGAAGGACGCGCCGGACGACGCCGACGAATGGAAGGGCAAGGACGGCAAGTTCGAAACCCAGTTCTCGGAAGCCCCCGGCGAAGGCGACTGAGCTTGCCATCAGCGCCTGCCGGCAGGCGCTGAGCCAGACTTTGAAATGCAGCACCCCCGGCGCGTTTCATCACGCCCTGGGGGTGATCTGCCTGTTTCCGCCAATCGGCGCCATGGCCATGCAGGCCCATGCACAAGGCGCTCTCACCCCGTAATCCGCGTTTTCGCTGAGGTGAGCGTTCTGCCTCTGGCAATTTTGTTGCAGATGGGATATATAATACCCCGCGCGACTGGAACCGTCTTCCCAAAATCGGTCTACAGCCATCGCATACCCGGGTCGAAACCCAAACACCATGAAAGGCAGGTTTGCTGACCTTCGTTGACAGGCGCTGTTGGCTTCTCCCGCCATGACAGCGCCGTTCTCTTTCAGAGTCAACCCCTTGGTCGCAAGCCTTGCCGCGCGAAAGGACGATAGATGACCGCCAGGGCTCACGCCTTCGATGTTGGAGATTACGTCGTTTACCCCAAGCACGGTGTCGGTCGGGTGATCGAACTGCTCGAGCAGGAAATCGCCGGCATGAAGCTTGAACTTTATGTGCTGCGATTCGAAAAAGAACGCATGACTCTGCGCGTGCCCGTCAACAAGATCGAAGCCATCGGCATGCGCAAATTGTCCTCGGACAAAACGCTGCGCGAGGCGCTCGATACGCTGAAGGGCAAGCCCAAGGTCAAGCGCACCATGTGGTCGCGTCGCGCCCAGGAATATGAAGCCAAGATCAACTCGGGCGACCTTGTGTCGATCGCCGAGGTGACCCGCGACCTGTTCCGCGCCGACGACCAGCCCGAGCAGTCCTACTCCGAACGCCAGATCTTCGAGGCTGCTTCCAGCCGCCTCGCCCGCGAACTGGCGGCCATGGAAAAGACCGACGAACCCGCAGCGCTCAAGAAGATCCTCGTGATCCTCAACGAGCATGCGCCCAAGTACTACGAAGCCGCCGCGGTCTGAGTTTTCAGCCACGGTGCGAAGAAGGGGCTGCCCGCGAGGGTGGCCCTTTTTTTGGTTTTGAAGAGGACAGATGCGAGGGGGTTACCCCCTCGCGCTCCCATTCCGTCTCCCGGCGATAAGGCAGCGGCACCCGATCCTTGCGCCCAGCCTCTCCGCGCCGCAGGCAGTCAGATCTGGAATGGAAGGAAATCTGCCTGCGGCGGCGGCGACGTTGCTCTTTGGCTGACCTCTGTGCGCCACATAGACATTAAAGGGAGCGCGAGGGTGATGACCCTCGCATTTTCCCCTTCTTGTTCTTCCTTCCCATGTGTATTATACAACCAACACACATCCGAGAGGAGACCCACAAGATGGACATCCGCAAATTTGGCGCGCTGATTCCGCTGGGGCTGATGATGGCGCTGTCCGCCTGTGACTCAGCCGATATCTCGATCAATGGCGAAAAGGGCAAGCCGCTTGCCGAGCTCGACCTGACTCATGCCGAGGCCAATGAGCTGGTGCTGCTCGGCCCTGATACGGTGAGCGTGCATCAGGGTGAAAAGCTGGCGATTCGCGTCTATGGCGACACCGACAATGTGCTGCGCTTCACGCTCAAGGATGGCACTTTGGGCATTCTGCGCAAGCCGGGTGTCAGCAATCAGGGGTTGATCACGGTGGACGTCACCATGCCAGCGCCCAAATCGCTGACAATGGCAGGATCGGGCCACATCACCGCCGTGGCACTGGCTCAGAACTCGCAGATTTCTGTCGCGGGTTCGGGCACCATCCAGACGCCGCAAATCGCCGTCACCAAGCTGGAGGTGAACATCGCCGGCACCGGCAATTACGAGGCGGGCGGCACCGCCGGCGGGCTGGAGCTGAACATCGCTGGCACCGGCAACGCCCATATGGGCCATCTGAAGGTCGACAAGGCGGAGATCAACATCGCCGGAACGGGCGATGCCGAATTCGCCTCGGATGGCGACATCAAGGCCAGCATTCTGGGCACAGGCTCGGTGCATGTGAAGGGCCGCGCCAAATGCGAGGTCCATGCCATGGGCACCGGCAAGGTGGTGTGCGAGGCCTGACTCAGGCGGCGGCGCGGCGCAGGCGATCGTTGATCGCCTCGCCAATGTCGCTGTTCGGCACGGGGGCGACGGCCACGCGCGGCTGATCCGCCTGCGCCGAGGCATGGAGCGCGGTGTAAAGATTCGCCGCCGCTTCAGCCAGATCGCCGGAGGGCGACAGATTCATCGCCCCGGCAATCGCGCCAAAGCCGATGTGGAATTCATCCGCCTCTGCCTCTCGCGCATTCAGGCGCACTGGTTTGCCAGGGGCATAATGGCTGGTCATCTGGCCAGGCGCCTCGATCCCGGCATTGGGTGACAAGGCCCGTTCACCCTCCCCAAGCACCTGCGCGATCGCCTGAGCGGTGATCGGGCCCGGGCGCAGCACCTGCCACCCCCCGCCCTCACGCAGCACGACAATGGTCGATTCCAGCCCCTGAGCGCAGGCTCCGCCATCAAGCACGAGCCCGATGCGTCCGGCCAGCGATTCAGCGACGTGCCCGGCCCGTGTCGGGCTGACTCCGCCGCTGCGATTGGCCGAAGGCGCGGCCAGCGCCAACCCCGATTGCGCCAATATCTGCCGCATCACCGGATGCGCCGGGCAACGCAGCGCCACGGTCGGCAAGCCCGCCGTCACGGCCTCAGCCAGCGGAGCGCCTTCGCGGCGCGGCAGCACCATCGTCAGCGCACCGGGCCAAAAGGCCTGCGCCAAAACTCGCGCCCGCTCATCCAGCACAGCCAGTCTTTCAGCCGCCGCCACATCGCTGACATGCACGATCAGCGGGTTGAAATCAGGCCGCCCCTTGGCGCGATAGATGGCCGCCACCGCCTCGGCGCGATCCGCGCGCGCGGCCAGGCCATAGACCGTCTCGGTGGGCACGGCGACGGGTTCGCCCGCGGTCAGGCGCGCGATGGCCTGCGCCAGCCCGGCCTCATCGGCGGGCAGAAGGATGGGGGTGCTCATCGCCTCGCTATAGGCACAGGCGCCGAAAGCGCCAAGAGAGGCTTCCCCTCCCCGCTCGAATTTGCAAGGTGTGCCGCGACATTTGTCTGTGGTCGCGTTTTCCGAGCCGCCGGATTGACATCCGGCTCGAAAACGCTCCGTCTGAGAGAGAACCATGAGCGATCAACTCACTGCCCAGATCGAGCGCGTCATCGCCGCGCTGGAGCGCATCGCCGCCCCCACCGCCAGCCCCATCGACTGGTCCGCCGCCCCAGCCTATGTGTGGAACGGCATCCAGCCCCGTGCCGTCGCCACCATCGAGGCCGCCTCGCTCGACCTGATCTATGGCGTGGACGAACAGAAGGCAAAGGTGGTCGACAACGTGCTGCGCCACGCCCACGGCCACGCCGCGCATGACATGCTGCTGTGGGGATCGCGCGGCATGGGCAAATCCGCCCTGCTGCGCGCCAGCCTGCGCCACGCCCGCGAGGACCATGGCACCGATCTCGCTCTGGTGCAGGTGGCGCCCGACGCGCTCTCCTCGCTGACCACGCTGTTCTCGGTGCTGCGCGATGTGAACCGGCCCTTCCTGGTCTTCATCGACGACCTGGGCTTCGAGGAAGGCGACACCGCCGGCCCCCGAGCCCTGCGCAGCTGGCTGGAAGGCGGCGTGGAAGCCCGCCCGCGCAATGTGCGTCTGGCCGTCACCGCGAACCGCCGCGCCATCGTCTCACGCCACATGTCCGAGCAGGACGACCCCATCAACCCGCGTGACGCCGTGGATGACCAACTGGCTCTGGCCGACCGCTTCGGCCTCTCCATCGGCTTCCACAATTGCAGCCAGGACGATTACCTCGGAATTATCCGGGGCTATGCGGCGGCCTATGGGCTGGAATGGGAAGTCTCCGACGCGCTGGAATGGTCGAAGCGGCGCGGTGGAAGGTCAGGGCGTATCGCTTCGCACTATATCACCGAATTGGCGGGACGAGTGGGGAAGCAGATTTAAGAAGGAAAGACAATGCGAGGGGGTTACCCCCTCGCGCTCCCGGAACGTCTCCCGACGCAACGACAGCGGCGCCCGATCCTTGCGCCTGACCTCTCTGCGCCGCGGGCAGTCAGATTCTGGTCAGAACGCCAACGGATTCTACACACAGCGGCGCAAACGAAGCGCAAGGCCGAACCCGATGCGCAACGTAGACACGAATGGGAGCGCGAGGGTGTAACACCCTCGCACTTACCCCTTACTGCTTAACCTTTGAATCAGCCTGAAAATCGGCACTATACTGCCTATTCGGATCCTTCAGATCCTTGGGCGCAGGCAGATGCTCGGTCGGCAAAGGCTTGGGCGCCATCGCCGGCTTCGCGCCCGGAGCGAACACGCGCCAGATAATCCCTGCCGTATCGTCGCTGACCAGCAGAGCCCCATCCTTGGCCCACTGCAGCCAGACAGGCCGCCCATGCGCCCCCTTGCTGTCGAAGAAGCCGGTCAGGATCGGCTTGGGCAGACCCTGCGGATTGCCGTGATCGTCGAACTGCACATAGACCACATCGTAACCCACCGCCGGGCGGCGATTCCACGAGCCATGGCGAGCGATGAAGGCGCCGCTGGCATATTGCTCGCCAAGGTGCGAACCATCCTGCCCGAACACCAGACCCAGCGCCGCCACATGCGGCCCCATGGCGTATTCCGGCTTGCGGACATAATCGGTGAGGTACTCGGGGATCGGCGCATCGACGCGATCGTCCTGCTTGTCCTTCCAGTAGTACCAGGGCCAACCGTAATGCGCGCCGGCGGGCACGTTGGTCAGATAATCCGGCACCAGATTCGGGCCGAGCTGATCGCGCTCGTTGACCACGGTCCACATCTCGCCGGTGGCGGGATTCCAGGCCATGCCGTTGGGATTGCGCATGCCCGCCGCATAGCGACGCGCGGGCCATTTGCCGGTGGCGATCTTGGCGATGTCGATCTGCTCGATCATGGCGCGGCCTTCCTCGGCCTGCATGCCCCGCTCGCCGATGTTGGAGGCCGATCCGATGGCCACGAACATCGTCTTGCCATCCGGGGCCATCAGCAGGTTGCGCATCCAGTGGTTGCCGCCGCCGGGCAGGTCCATGACCTTGTGCGGCTTGCCGGTCAGCGTGGTGTCGCCAATCTTGTAGTCGAAAGCCAGAACGGCATTGTCATTGGCGATGTAGAGCTTGCCATCGGCATAGGCCATGCCGCTCGGGCTGTGCAGATCGTCATGGCGCAGCACGAAACGCTGATCGGCCTTGCCGATGCCCTTGCTGTCACGCAGCAGCACGATCTCATCCGCCGAGGTATCGCCACCGCCGACAAAACCCACCAGCGTGCGCTGGATAAAGCCGAAGATCCCGCCCGAGTCATTGCCCTTGGGCGGGCCGGTCAGCGCGGCCAGCACATCGCCATTGGGCAGCGTGTAAAGCGTGCGCGGATGCGCCAGCCCTTCGGCAAAGCGAGTCACCTGCATGCCCGGCGCCGCCTGAGGCGCAGCGCCCGCATCCCAGCCAGCGGGCTTATAAACCGCGATGCTGGGGATCTTTTCGGGCTGCGGATCGACAATGCGGGGCTTGGTGCCCTCGAACTGCTCGATGGGCTCCGCCGAGGGATTCCCATACCACACCCAGCCAGTGAAGGCGCCGAGACCGACCACGGCAATGCCCGTGCCGATCAGCAATTTGCGAAGAAAAGGGCTCATCGCATGTGGATAGGACAGCACGCCCTAGGCGGCAAGCACCAGAAGCAGTATGACGGGGCCCATGTTCGACTTTGCCCCCCTCCCCGGCCAATCCAAGGCCGAAACCTATCGCGACCTCACCCAGGCCGCCCAAGCCCTGATCGCCGGAGAGCCCGACAAGGTGGCCAACATGGCCAACGTCGCAGCGCTGATCTGGCAGATGCTGCCCACGCTGAACTGGGCCGGCTTCTACCGCAATGTGGAAGACGAGCTAGTCCTTGGCCCCTTCATCGGCAAGCCAGCCTGCATCCGCATCCCCTTCGGCAAGGGCGTTTGCGGCACGGCGGCGGCCTCCGGGCTGACGCAGCTGGTCGCCGATGTGCATGCCTTCCCGGGCCATATCGCTTGCGACGCAGCCAGCCAGTCAGAGCTGGTGGTGCCCGTGGTGCGGGATGGCAAGGTGATCGCGGTGATCGACCTCGACAGCCCGGAGAAGGCGCGTTTCGATGAAGAAGATGCGCAAGGGATCGAGGCGCTGGCCTTGGCGATTGCTGAAGCGATTTAAAGTTTGAGAAAGACAAGT
>NZ_BCZE01000039.1 GCF_001598555.1 Novosphingobium rosa NBRC 15208 | reverse complement strand
CGGCGATGCGGCTCGACTGGTCCATGTCGCCATGGATTTCGCCCGCCGAAAAGCCGTGGCGCTTCAGGCTCTTGGCCAGTTCGCGCACGGTGGTCTTGCGGTTGGCGAAGATGATCGCCGTGCTGACGTTATCGGTCTTGAGCAGATGGCGCAGCACCTCGCGCTTCTGGCGCGAGACGCATTTCACCTTGTGCTGGGCGATGTTGATGTTGGTCGAGGCGGGGCGGGCCACCTCGATGTACTTGGGATTGCTCAGGAACTTGTCGGCCAGCTTCTTGATCGGCGGCGGCATGGTCGCGCTGAACAGCAGGGTCTGGCGCTGCGCGGGCAGCTTAGAGCAGATTTCCTCGATGTCGGGAATGAAGCCCATGTCGAGCATGCGGTCGGCTTCGTCGATCACCAGCATGCTGCAACCGGTGAGCAGGATCTTGCCGCGCTGGAACAGGTCCATCAGGCGGCCCGGGGTGGCGATCAGCACGTCCACACCGTCCGACAGGGCCTTCACCTGATCGCCCATCTGCACGCCGCCGATCAGCAGCGCCATCTTCAGATCATGGTTCTTGCCGTATTTCTCGAAATTCTCGGCGACCTGCGCGGCCAGTTCGCGCGTCGGCTCAAGAATAAGGCTGCGCGGCATCAGCGCGCGGCGTCGGCCATGCGCGAGAATGTCGATCATCGGCAGCACGAAACCGGCCGTCTTGCCAGTGCCCGTCTGGGCGATGGCGATCAGGTCGCGCATCATCAGCACGGTGGGGATGGCCTGGGCCTGGATCGGCGTGGGCGTGTCATATCCGGAAGCCGCGACCGAGCGCAGCAATTCATCCGACAGGCCGAGATCGGCAAAACTCATGGGTTGGTCATGTTCCGATAGAGAAGGATTGGGACAATCATGCTTGGGATAGCCGCCCCCCGTTGGGCCGTCCCTGCTTCGCCGAAGCCATGCATCAGCACGGCGCATCCGGCGCGGGTGCGCAGCCCTAATCGCAAAGAACCATAAAAGTCAAGAAAATCGCCCGATCAGCGCCTCATTCGGGCGAAATAGCGCTCTTAAGGATAACGCCGCCACGGCAAAGCGATCAGCGAACGCAATCTGAGGATGCGGCAATTGGCGCCGCTGCGCGCCTGCAACTTGTCCCGCTCGGCACAGATCTGGCCGTCGGGGCTGCGCTCGACATAGAAGCCGGAGTAGAAATCGCGGGCGCGGCAGGCCTTTTCCAGCACCGCCGAGATGATGTGCTGATCGCGCATGAACAGCAGCAGGCGGTTGCCCTCCGCGCTCTGCACCCCCAGCACGGCGCCGGTGGCGAAGCATTTGCCCATCGGCTTTTCCTCGAAGCGTTCGGGCCGCTCGTCCATCAGATCGTCCATCATGTCGGGCGGCATCACCGGGCCGCCGGGCGCGATGCGGATGGAGAAATGCTGTTCGATGCGCACCTGCTCGGGATTGTCGGCACCGCTCATGGGGCCGCTGACCGGACCGAAGCTTCTGGGCCCGATGCCGCCGCCCATCGGGGGCAGCATGTCAGCCTGTGCCGCTCCCGCCAGCACCAGCCCCGCGAGGGCAAGAAGAGCATATCCGATTTTCATGCGTTTAATGGACGAGCGCAACCCGCAGCGGGCGGCGCTCAACAGACCTCATCAATGTCCCTGTTACGTTGTCTCGTCCTATGGCCCGCAATGTTTGAACCATCGCTTAACCTGCCTCTTGCGCCATGACGGTCCGTCGCACTTAACCTTGCCCTTTGGCTGTGGCATAGGGGCCGGATGACCGATACCCTTGATCCCAATTCGCGCCCTGTGGCGGAGGCTAACAGCGAAATCACCGCGCCGGAAGGGTTTTTAGCGCAGCTGACCGCCCTTCTGGGCGAGAGCGGACTGACCTGTGACAACGATGCCATGGCCCCCTGGCTGACCGACTGGCGCGGGCGCTATACGGGCCGCGCGATGGCTCTGGCCTCGCCCGCCAATGCGCAGGAGCTGTCTGCAGTGGTCAAGCTGGCGGTGGCTTCGGGCGTGCCGATCGTGCCTCAGGGCGGGAACAGCGGCATGGTCGGCGGCGCCACGCCGGACGAGAGCGGGCACAGCCTGCTGGTCTCGCTGCGGCGGATGAACGCCATCGGCGTGATCGACAAGGATGCGCTGAAGGTTACCTGCGGCGCGGGCGTGATCCTGCAGACGCTGCATGAGGCGGCAGAAGCACAAGGCCTGCGCTTCCCCCTCACGCTGGGCGGCAAGGGATCGGCGACGGTGGGCGGGCTGGTCTCCACCAACGCCGGCGGCACGCAGGTGCTGCGGCACGGCAATATGCGCGACCAGGTGCTGGGGCTGGAGGTGGTGCTGGCCGATGGCACGATCTGGTCGGCGCTGACGCCTCTGAAGAAAGACAATCGCGGCTTCGATCTGAAGCAGCTTTTCATCGGTTCAGAAGGCACGCTGGGCATGGTGACGGCGGCCACGCTGGCCCTCTCCCCCGGCATTGCCGAGCGCCGCGTGGTCTGGGCCGGGGTGGAAAGCATCCATGCCGCGCGCGCCCTGCTGATCCATTGCCAGCGCCGCCTTGGCGCCGCGCTGGAAGGGTTCGAGGTGGTGCCTCAGGCCAGCCTCGAGGCCGTGCTGGAGCACACCGCCAAGGCCCGCAAGCCGCTGGAAGGCGACCACGCCTGGCACGCCCTGATCGAGATCGTGGCCGATGCCGAAGGCGCCGATTCGCTGGCCGAGCGCGTGGAAAACACGCTGGCCGAAGCTTTCGAGACCGGTCTGGTGCAGGATGCCGCCATCGCCGCCAGCGAGGCGCAGGCCGCAGCCTTCTGGCTGATTCGCGAGGAAGTGCCCTTCGCCGAGCGCGCCAAGGGCCCCGCCGTGCAGCATGACATTTCAGTCGCCGTGGAACGCATGCCGGACTTCATCGAACAGGTCTCCCCGCAGATCGAGGCGAAGTTCCCCGGCACGCATGTGGTCGCCTTCGGCCATCTGGGCGACGGCAACATCCATTACCATGTGCTGGCCGCCCCCGGCGCCGCGCCCGGTTGGGATCTGACCGAGGGCAAGACCATCAGCGGTTTCGTCTATGACGAGGTGACCCGCTGGGGCGGCTCGATCAGCGCCGAACACGGCATCGGCCAGAACAAGATCAAGGAGTTGGCCCATACCGCCGACCCGGCGGCATTAACGCTGTTGCGCGCCGTGAAAGCGGCGATCGATCCCCAAGGGTTGCTCAATCCGGGTAAACTCGTACCGCCAAACGCCTAGGCTCTCACCCGCTTGCCAGCGCTGGCCCCACCTTCTAAGACCCGGCCTTTAAATGGGGGGCCAAGCGCCCGCTTTGCTTACGGAGACACCTGACATGGCCAGCGCGCCGCAAAATCCCGGTCTGCCGATCTTCTACAAGGACCTGGTTCCGCTCAACAGCCGCGATCACGCGACCTGGAAGAGCCGCAGCGTCGACAAGGCCGACTGGCTGGTGGGCCAGCACGCCATCCCGCTGACGGTGGAAGAATTCCCCCAGGCCGGTCGCTTCTTCCCGATCGTCTTCTCTTCGGGCGACGATTCGGTGCCTCTGGCGCTGATGGGCCTGAACGAGGGCGTGAACGTCTTCGTCGACGCCGAGGGCACCGTGGCCGAGAACGTCTACGTTCCCGCCTACGCCCGCCGCTATCCCTTCATGCTGGCCCGCCTGAACCCGCAGGCCGAGGAACTGAGCCTGTGCTTCGACCCCACCAGCAATCTGATCGGTGAGTTCGAGGAAGGCTCGGCCCTGTTCGATGGCGACCAGCCCAGCGAGACCACCACGGGCATGCTGGCGTTCTGCGAGCAGTTCGAGCAGGCTGGCCTGCGCACCGGCGCCTTCGTCAAGGAGCTGGAAAAGCACGGTCTGCTGATCGAGGGCGAAGTGGCCATCCAGCAGGAAGGCAGCGAGCAGCCCTTCGTCTATCGCGGCTTCAAGATGGTCGATCAGGCCAAGCTTCAGGAAGTGCGCGGCGACGTGCTGCGCGGCTGGAACCAGTCGGGCCTGCTGCCGCTGGTGTTCGCTCACATGTTCAGCCTCGATCTGATGCGTGAGATCTTCGGCCGTCAGGTCGCGATGGGCGTGCTGCCTCAGCCGAATGTGGCGCTGCCGGCTTAAATTAAGGAAATTAAGGTGAAGTGCGAGGGTGTTACACCCTCGCGCTCCCATTTTTTGTCAGCGTTGCGCATCAGGTTCGGCCTTGGGCTTAGTACGTTGCGCCGCAGGCTTTAAAATTCCAGACTCTCGTTAAGGCGCCCGGGCTTTCTGCCTGCGGCGCCTTTTCGTTGCGCAGGTAGAGAGCCGAGGCGCAACGACGCAGCACAACGGCCCGCGCGTCGGAAGACGTTATGGGAGCGCGAGGGGGTAACCCCCTCGCCTTTCCTCCTTCCCGCTTTCCTGCCCCCTACAAAATACCTATTCATGGCCGCCGCCATCACACCCCGCCATAACTGGCAATCGTGCCAGCAATGCCCGCCCACCGGTCTCTTGCGAACCAGCCCGGCACGCTGCCAACCATGACCACCATCTAACGGCTTGCCGAATTTACCGGCGCGGCCCCCTTGCATGCCATGGCCCATAAGCATATGATGCAATCGTTCCGCTGTGCTTCCCTCATGGCATGGTGGAACTGGTGCACGCCGTGCACCTCCTCCCTGAACCTTGGCCACCTCGTGCCCCTTGGCGCGAGGTGGTTTTTTATGTGCCATAGCAAAAAGCGCGTTATTCTGCGGCTTCGGCCCAGTTCGAAGGGCGCCTGTCGAGCGTGATGCTGCCCATCGCCGCCACGTCGCAGGCCAGATTGCGCACCAGGCGAATCAGCCTCTCGACCACCCCATCGGCGCCCGGCCCCAGATCGACCAACCGCGAATCGAGATAGGCCGCCCGGTCGATCTCCAGCTGCATGGCATGGATGCCGTCGCGCGGAGCGGCATGGCGGTCCAGCACATAGCCTCCGGCGTAAGGCCGGTTATGCGCCACCAGCCAGCCCGATTCGTCCAGCGCGCCAAAGGCCTTGGCCACCAGAGCGGTGCTGCAGCTGGCGCCGAAACGGTCGCCCAGCACGCAGCTGACAGGCGTCTCGCCCTCGTTGCAGGGCAGCGGCGGCATGGAGTGCAGGTCAATCAGCAGAGCCGCGCCCCAGCGGGCGCGCAGGGCGGCCAGCTGATCGGCGATGCAGGCGTGGTAGGGCGCATGCAGCCCGGCGATTCGCCGCGCCAGCTCCGCGCCGGACAAGGGCCTGCTCCATAGCTCGCCCATGCCGGGCACGCGGCGCGGCACCAGGCCGAGGCCAGCCCGCACGCGCTGGCTGGGATGCGATTGCGCCCGCACCGTGCCGCCAGCCTGAAACACCGCTTCGCGCGCCTCGGCCCGGCCAGAGTCAGGAATCATGCCCCAGTCGATATCATCGGGCGCGCGGTTGAGATCCAGCACCGCGCGCGGCGCCCTTGCCACCAGCAGGTTGGCGCCAGTCGCTTCAGCCACCCTTGTGGCGATCCGGTCGATATGCCGGTCTTCCAGACGCAGTGCGGCCTTTTCGCCTTCGCGCAGGGCCGCCATCAAGTCTGGCGTATAGGCCCGTCCGCCATGGGGCGCGCAGATCAGCACCGGCACGCAGGCGGGATCGGCCAAAGTCAGCACAAAGGGCGCGCCCGCGCAGCCGGGCACGTCGGACATATGGAAACTGCTCGAATCGCCAGGGGCGGAAGAGGCTTCGCGCATGACATTTGTGTGGCACGCACAAGGCAGGCCTGTCAAAAATACGGCCATTCCCTTGTCATATTTCTCTCATGCAAAATGCGACGAATGCCGCTGGCGGTGCGGTCCGCGCCCGGTTTGTGGTAACAATCTTTACCCCCGTCGCGGTATGATGCGAGCCGAAACGCATAAAAGGCGCCCAAGACCCATGATCCGTATCCTGCTTGCCGAAGATGAAGCCGCCATGCGCACCTATCTGGCCCGCGCCCTGGAGAATGCCGGCTATGAAGTGGTGGCGGTGGATCGCGGCACCGCCGCCCTGCCCTGGCTGCAGAGCGAGCGATTCGACCTGCTGCTCTCCGATATCGTCATGCCCGAGATGGACGGCATCGAGCTGGCCCAGCGCTGCGCCGAGATCAGCCCGCACACCAAGGTGATGTTCATCACCGGCTTTGCCGCCGTGACCCTGAAGGCCAGCCGCGAGGCCCCGCAGGCCCGCGTGCTGTCCAAGCCCTTCCACCTGCGCGATCTGGTGATGGAGGTGCAGCGCGTTTTCGGCCAGCCCACCCAGGCGAGCATCTGAGGCAGGATCCAAGATTTTTCCAATTTTTTCGCATTGAGGGCTTGCGCGAAAAAAAAGCCGCGTCTAAAGGCCAGCCCCTGCCCGGCGCGGTTCTGCAAAGCGCCAGACCGGACAGAGACGAATGAGCGTGGGCGTATAGCTCAGTGGTAGAGCACTGTGTTGACATCGCAGGGGTCGGAAGTTCAATCCTTCCTACGCCCACCATTCGAAAAGCCCGCCAATCCAATGGATTGCGCGGGCTTTTTCGTGCTTGGCCTCGGGCCGCCCCATCATGCCGCGTGCCCTCGCCCAAGCCCGTTCCGCGCTGTGCGATGTCAGTGGCCATCTTTGGCCCCGCGCGACAAATGCTCTCTATTCGCATTAGCATCTACAGACGAAAGCCCGATGCTTTCCACGCGCACCACGCCTTGCGCAGGCCCCTGTCTCTGCTAAAGGCCATGCATCCTTCAGTGCATTTCGTTATGGGCGCGGTGCGCCAAACGCACCAAACTTGCCCAATCCAATAGGGAAAGTGAGACAACATGGCCAAGATCAAGGTTGCCAACCCTGTCGTCGAGATCGACGGCGATGAAATGACGAAGATCATCTGGCAGTGGATCCGCGAGCGTCTGATCCTGCCTTACCTCGACATCGACCTGAAGTATTACGATCTCTCGGTCGAAAAGCGCGACGAGACAAACGACCAGATCACCATCGATTCGGCCAAGGCCATCCAGCAGTATGGCGTTGGCGTGAAGTGCGCCACGATCACGCCCGACGAAGCCCGCGTCGAGGAGTTCAGCCTGAAGGAAATGTGGAAGTCGCCCAACGGCACCATCCGCAACATCCTGGGCGGCACCATCTTCCGCGAGCCCATCGTGATCTCGAACGTGCCCCGTCTGGTCCCGGGCTGGACCGACCCCATCGTCGTGGGTCGTCACGCTTTCGGTGACCAGTATCGCGCCACCGATTTCGTGGTCCCCAGCGCCGGCAAGCTGCGCCTGGTGTTCGAGGGCGAGGACGGTCAGGTCATCGACCGCGAGGTTTACGAGTTCAAGGCCCCCGGCGTCGCCATGGCCATGTACAACCTCGAGGAATCGATCCGCGATTTCGCCCGTGCCTCGTTCAACTATGGCCTGGGCCTGAAGTGGCCGGTGTACCTCTCCACCAAGAACACCATCCTCAAGAAGTATGACGGCCGCTTCAAGGACCTGTTCCAGGAAGTGTACGACACCGAGGGCTTCGCGCAGAAGTTCAAGGACGCCGGCATCTATTACGAGCACCGCCTGATCGACGACATGGTCGCCTCGGCGCTCAAGTGGTCGGGCAAGTTCGTCTGGGCCTGCAAGAACTACGACGGCGACGTGCAGTCGGACATCGTGGCGCAGGGCTTCGGCTCGCTGGGCCTGATGACCTCGGTTCTGATGTCGCCCGACGGCAAGACCGTGGAGGCCGAGGCCGCCCATGGTACCGTGACCCGCCACTACCGCCAGCACCAGCAGGGCAAGGCGACCAGCACGAACCCGATCGCCAGCATCTTCGCCTGGACGCGCGGCCTGATCTATCGCGGCAAGTTCGACAACACGCCCGATGTGGTGAAGTTCGCCGAGACGCTGGAAAAGGTCTGCATCAGCACCGTGGAAAGCGGCAAGATGACCAAGGATCTGGCGCTGCTGATCGGCCCCGATCAGGGCTGGCTGACGACCGAAGCCTTCTTCGAGGAAATCGTGAAGAACCTCGAAACCGAAATGGCCGCCTGGGCGTAAGCCTTCGCACCATCGGACACGACAGGAAGGGGCTCGGGAAACCGGGCCCCTTTTCTGTTGTGTTATGGCACTGCGGGTTGCGCGGCCTTGCCCTCGACAAGCGGAGGAGGCGCGGATCCATGCTCCACCGTCTGCTCCGGCTGCCTGGCGTGCCCCGCCCGCAATCCGGCGATATAGCGCAGCTCATTGGCCGCCAGCGGATTGGCCGGATCATAGGTTTGGCTGGCGCGATAGCTGGCCTCGGCGCCAGCCAGATCGCCCTTTTCGGTCTGGATAAAGCCAATGCCGCGCAGGGCCGTGGCATGATCGCCCGTCTCGTTGCGGCTGAAGCCCCCCTTGCCGCAGAGTTCGGCGGCACGGCGATAGGCCGCCAGCGCCTCTTCCGTCGCGCCGCCCTGCCGCAGGGCGAAGGCATATTCGAGGAGGTAATGCGGATAGAAGGGCGCCATGCCGGTCAGCCGCTTCAACAGATCCCTTGCCTCGCCGCGGCGGCCCAGATCGCTCAAGGCATAGGCCCGCAGGAACAGGGCGTCGCAGGTCTCGCCCCCCAACACCGTGGCCGCCTTCTTCTGCGAAGCCCCGATCCCCGCGTAAAGCAGGCTCTCCGGCGACGAATGGGCACAGAAATAGAGGTGATCGCTATCGGCATTGCGATGCTCCTGCTCGACCAGCAGGGCCGCCGTGGCGGTGAGCACCCGGTCAATGCGCTGTTCTTTCAGCGCAGCCTCGCTTTGGGCGAGCACCTCCCGGTCATCGGCCAAAGCCGGCGTGGCCCAGCCCGCCAGACACGCTATCGCAATCAGAACCCTTGCCGAAGCCATCATCGGGCGCTCCCCCGCCGGGCATCGCCCCATCGCCGCCCGGTGAGACATGGTTTGTCACAGGTTGCCCCCCGCTCCAATCGTGACATCCCCTGTCCCATGCCATAGTCTGCCCCGCATGACCGATGCGAATGTCTTCTCACCTTCCTCTCCCCTCGGCGATGCACTGGTCATTCTGGGGGCGGCGGGGGTGGTCATTCCGCTCTTTGCGCGTTTTCGCGTCACGCCGGTGATCGGTTTTATTCTGGTCGGCCTGCTGGTCGGGCCTTACGGCCTTGGGCGACAGGTGTTCGACCATCCGTGGCTGTCTTTCGTCACCATCACCGATCCCGATTCGCTCAAGCCCTTCGCCGAATTCGGCATCGTGCTGCTGCTGTTCAACGTGGGGCTGGAACTCAGCTTCGACCGCCTCTGGGCCATGCGCAGACAGGTTTTCGGCCTCGGTGCGCTGGAGCTGACCGGCGCGGCGGCCCTGATCGGCTTCACGCTGGCCTTTATCGGTGAGAGCAGCGCGGGCGCGCTGGGACTGGGCCTCGCGCTGGCCATGAGCTCCACCGCGCTGGTGCTGCCCATCGCGGGCACCACGACCCCGGTGGGCCGCGCGGCTCTGGCCATGCTGCTGTTCGAGGATCTGGCGCTGGTGCCCACGATCTTCCTGCTGGGCGCGCTGGCCCCGCACAATGGCGGTGGGTGGAGCGCCCTGCTCCACACGCTGGGCCTCGGCGTGGCGCTGGTGACGGTGCTGCTGGTTGGCGGGCGCTACCTGCTGCCACCCCTGTTCGCCCAGGCCGCGCGCACCAAGAGCCCCGAGCTGTTTCTGGCCACCAGCCTGATCGTGGTGATCACCGCCGCTCTGGCCACGGCTGGCGTGGGACTGTCGCCCATCGTCGGCGCGCTGATCGCCGGTCTGCTGATCGGCGAGACGCCCTATCACGGCGAAGTGGAAGGCATGACCGCGCCCTTCAAGGGGCTGGCTCTGGGCGTCTTCCTCATCACCATCGGCATGAGCATCGATCTGGCGATGGTCGCGCGCCACTGGGTGATGATCGTGGCCGCCACGGCAGGCGTGGTGGTGGTGAAGGCGCTGGTAACGGGCATCATGCTGCGGGTGATGGGCGCGCGGGCGGGCACGGCGGCGGAGACCGGCATTCTGATGTCCAGCCCTTCGGAATCGACACTGATCGTGCTGACGGCGGCCAGCGGCGCCGCGCTGATCCAGCCGAGCACCGCGCAATTCTGGCAGATCGTCACCGCGCTGGGGCTGACGATCACGCCGGGCCTCGCCTGGCTGGGACGGCGGCTGGCCCGCAGGGTGGACGCAGGCAACGCCCCGCCCCTGCCCGATCTGCAGGACAGTGACGAACCGCGCGCCATCATCATCGGTTTCGGCCGCGTGGGGCGGCTGGTGGCCGATATGCTGCGCCATCACGGCAAGGGCTATATCGCCGTCGATTCCAACCCCGATCTGATCACTGGCGCACTGCGGGCGGGCTATCACGCCACCTTCGGCGATGCGGCCAGCGGCCATACGCTGGAGCGGCTGGGACTGGATCAGGCCCATGCGGTGATCCTGACCATGGATGAGCCGGTGATTGCCCAGCGTCTGGTGCGCAAGCTGCGCGCGGCTTACCCGGATCTGGCGATCATCGCCCGCGCGCGCGACGCCACCCATGCCGCCGCGCTCTACAAGGCGGGCGCCAGCATGGCCGTGCCGGAAACGCTGGAATCCTCCTTGCAGCTTTCAGAGGCTGTGCTGGTCGATCTGGGCGTGCCGATGGGCTTCGTGATCGCCTCGATCCACGAAAAGCGGGATGAATTCCGCGAGCAGATCATGGCCGAGGGCGGCCTCACCGAAAAACCCAGCCTGAAAAGCGCCAGCCTGCGCGAAAGAAGCGCGGCGGAGTAAAGCCTTCAGTAGATATCGTGAGCGGCGGTCAGCAGGCGCAAGATTGCCGGCCTGTGCACATAGCGATGGCGCAGCAGCGCCTCATCGCGGTCCAGCCGGTCGCAACGCAACCTGGCCGAGGCGCGCTCGATCTGGCGGGCGCGGGCCTTGTCGTAAGCCTCCTCGCCGCCCCAGTGGTTGCACATCTCCCAGCGGTCCACCACGGCGCGCACATCGGCAGGCGCGGCCTTGCGCGCCGCAGCGATCTGCGTGTCACTCATGGTGGCCAGAGCGGCCAACGCCAGCAGGATCATCACGTCTTCCCCTCACGCAAGCGAAGACGGCGCATAGGCACGCTCCTGCAGGCGGCGCAAGCCTATCCTCAACGCAAGACCGCTGCGCCTGTCAGCCCTTCGCCCACGATAAGCGCGGGGCAGGCCAAAACAATCCCATCTCTCCCGGCCAAAGCGTCAAGGCCTAATGCAAGGCTGGGGGGGCAGCGTTAAATTGAAAGCCCTCGATCACAAGGAATCTTCAGCATGCTTTCACACGTGAAAGCGCGGATCGGGATGAACGTCTCATGCGCCGAAACATAGACCGGCCAAGGCCGATTTGCAGATTCTTCCACCCACTCGCCCTATCCGCACACCATGATCGTTTGGCATGAAAGAGGCCGCCACAGCTTTCGCTATGGCGGCCCCGTCATGCCTCTGGTGTAATCGACACCAAGGCGATCAAGCCTGTCAGCCCGCGATAACAGCCTTGGCCGCCGCGATGGCCGCTGCGCCCTTGTCGCCATCGGGACCGCCACCCTGAGCCATATCCGGGCGACCGCCGCCACCCTTGCCGCCCAGCGCCTCGACACCCGCGCGCACCAGATCGACAGCGCTGACCTTGCCGGTCAGATCGTCGGTCACGGCGGCGGCGATGCTGGCCTTGCCTTCATTCACCGCGACGATCACGGCCACGCCGCTGCCCAGACGCTGCTTGGCCTGATCGAGCAGCCCGCGCAGTTCCTTGGGATCGAGCCCCTCAAGCACTTGCCCTGCGAACTTCACCCCGCCGACATCCTCGTCAGCAGCCTGAGCCGCACCCGAACCGCCACCCAGCGCCAAAGCCTTCCTGGCCTCAGCCAGGTCACGCTCCAGCTTACGGCGCTCGTCGAGCAGCGCCACAACGCGCGCCTCGACCTCATCCGGCGTGGTGCGCAGCGCGGCAGCAGCGCCCTTGAGCTGATCCTCACGATGCACCAGCCACTGGCGCGCGCCTTCGCCGGTCAGCGCTTCGATACGACGCACGCCGGAAGACACCGCGCTTTCGCTGACGACGCGCAGCACGCCGATGTCGCCCAACGCGCGGACATGCGTGCCGCCGCAAAGCTCGACCGAATAGTTGCGACCATCGCTGAGCCCGCCCATCGAGAGCACGCGCACTTCATCGCCATATTTCTCGCCGAACAGCGCCATGGCGCCCGCCTCGATGGCATCTTCGGGGCTCATCAGACGGGTCGTGACCGCCTCATTACCCCGGATTTCGGCATTCACCTCGGCCTCGATCGCGGTGATGTCCTCGGCGGTCAGCGCCGTGGGTTGCGAGAAGTCGAAACGCAGGCGATCGGGCGCGACCAGCGAGCCCTTCTGCGTGACATGCCCACCCAGACGGTTGCGCAGAGCGGCATGCAGCAGATGGGTGGCCGAGTGATTGGCGCGAATGGCATCACGGCGCGCCACATCGATGGCCAGAGCCACCGCGTCGCCAACCTTCACGCTGCCGCTCTCCACCGTGCCGCCATGGGCATGCAGGCGGCCAAGAGGCTTGGAGGTATCGGCAATGGCGATCTTCAGCCCTTCGGCGCCGGTGATGGTGCCGGCATCGCCCATCTGGCCGCCTGATTCACCGTAGAATGGCGTCTGATTGGTCAGGATGGTGACATTGTCACCCGCTGTGGCGCTCTCGACTTCCTTGCCGTCCTTCAGGATGGCGACGATCTGCGCCTCGCCGGTGGTGCTGGTGTAGCCGGTGAATTCGGTGGCGCCGATACGCTCGGCCAGATCGAACCACACCTCGCCGGCAGCCGCTTCTCCGCTGCCCTTCCAGGCGGCGCGCGCGGCGGCCTTCTGTTGAGCCATGGCGCCGTCGAAGCCATCCTTGTCCACCGCGATCCCGCGCGAGCGCAGCGCATCCTCGGTCAGATCGTAAGGGAAGCCATAGGTGTCATAGAGGCGGAAGGCGGTTTCGCCGGGCAGCGTGCCGCCCTCGGCAAGATCGGCGGTCGCTTCGTCCAGCAACTTGAGGCCCTTGTCGAGCGTCTGGCGGAACTTGGTTTCCTCACGCTCCAGCACATCCTGGATCAGCGGCTGAGCGCGGCCCAGTTCGGGATAGGCAACGCCCATCTCGGCGACCAGCGCGGGCACCAGACGATGCATCAGCGGCTGCTTGGCGCCCAGCAGATGGGCATGACGCATGGCGCGGCGCATGATGCGGCGCAGCACATAGCCACGGCCTTCGTTCGAAGGCAGCACGCCATCGGCGAGCAGGAAGCTGGTCGAGCGCAGATGATCGGCGATCACGCGGTGGCTGGCGCGCTGCTCGCCCTGCGCCTTCACGCCCGTCAGCGATTCGCTGGCGGCGATCAGCGCCTTGAAGGTATCGATGTCGTAATTGTCATGCTCGCCCTGCATCACGGCGGCGATGCGCTCCAGCCCCATGCCGGTGTCGATGCTGGGGCGCGGCAGGGCGATGCGCGAGCCATCGGCCTGGCTCTCGAATTGCATGAAAACGAGATTCCAGATCTCGATAAAGCGGTCGCCATCTTCCTCGGGCGAGCCGGGAGGGCCGCCCCAGATATGATCGCCATGATCGAAAAAGATTTCCGAGCAGGGGCCGCAGGGGCCGGTGTCACCCATTGACCAGAAATTGTCATTGGTGGGGATGCGGATGATACGATCATCGCTTAGACCCGCGATCTTTTTCCAGAGGTCGAATGCCTCGTCATCGGTGTGATAGACCGTGACCAGCAGCTTGTCCTTGGGCAGCCCCCATTCCTTGGTCAGCAGGGTCCAGGCATGAGTGATCGCCTGTTCCTTGAAATAATCGCCGAAGGAGAAATTCCCCAGCATTTCAAAGAACGTATGATGCCGCGCCGTATAGCCGACATTGTCGAGGTCATTGTGCTTGCCGCCGGCGCGCACGCACTTCTGGCTGCTGGTGGCGCGCGGAACGGCGCGGGTTTCCAGCCCCGTGAAAACGTTCTTGAACGGGACCATGCCCGCATTGGTAAACATCAGGGTCGGATCGTTATACGGCACCAGCGGCGCGGAGGGCACCACATCGTGGCCCTGCGAACCGAAGTATTCGAGAAACGAGCGGCGAATGTCGTTGGTCGAGATCATGGCCAGCGCGATAAGACACGACGCGCCGCCAAACAAGCGCCAAAGCCGCATCTTTTCCCAAAGCCGATCAGTCTGACCGGCAAAATCATCCTAAAGGCACCCAAAGAGAAAGGGGAGCATCGCCCGATGCCCCCCCCTCTTCATCCCTCAGGCGTCATCCTCGGCGTCCGGTCCGGCCATCATGCCATCGGACAGGCCCTCGGTCTGACCGCGGATCGCGGCCTCCAGCTTGTCGGCCATTTCCGGGTGTTCGCGCAGGAAGGTCTTGGAGTTTTCACGCCCCTGCCCGATGCGCACCGAATCATAGCTGAACCACGCGCCCGATTTCTCGACCACGCCCGCCTTCACGCCCAGATCGAGGATCTCGCCAATCTTGGAAATGCCCTCGCCATACATGATGTCGAACTCGACCTGCTTGAAGGGCGGGGCCACCTTGTTCTTCACCACCTTCACGCGGGTGGCGTTGCCGACGATATCGTCACGATCCTTGATCTGACCCGTGCGGCGAATGTCCAGACGCACCGAAGCGTAGAACTTCAGAGCGTTACCACCCGTGGTCGTCTCGGGGTTGCCATACATCACGCCGATCTTCATGCGGACCTGGTTGATGAAGATCACCATGCAGCGCGAACGGCTGATCGAACCGGTCAGCTTGCGCAGCGCCTGGCTCATCAGGCGGGCCTGCAGGCCGACATGGCTGTCGCCCATCTCGCCCTCGATTTCGGCGCGGGGCACCAGCGCCGCCACCGAGTCGACCACCAGCACGTCGATGGCGTTCGAGCGCACCAGCGTGTCAACGATCTCCAGCGCCTGCTCGCCCGTGTCGGGCTGCGAGACGATCAGCTCGTCGATGTTGACGCCCAGCTTCTTGGCATAGACCGGGTCCAGCGCGTGTTCGGCGTCCACGAAGGCCGCCGTGCCGCCGGTCTTCTGCGCCTCGGCGATGGCATGCAACGCCAGCGTGGTCTTGCCCGAGCTTTCAGGCCCGTAAATCTCGATGATACGGCCACGCGGCAGGCCGCCGATGCCCAGCGCGATGTCCAGCCCCAGCGATCCCGTCGAGATCGCCTCCACCTGCATCGTCGTCTTCGAGCCCAGCTTCATCGCCGAACCCTTGCCGAACGCACGGTCAATCTGCGCGAGCGCTGCTTCCAGCGCCTTTTGACGATCCATGTCCTTGTCTTTGCCTTCCTGAATCAGTTTCAGCTGAGCCGCCATGTTCGCCTCCATGCGATAAGAACTTGACCGTGTACGTCAACACGGCAGTTTGTATCGCATTTGTTCTTATCGAACAAGAGGAGAACAAAAAATTTCCATCATCCCTTCGCGCCAGCCACCACCGACAGGATCGAGGCCACCTTCTCGCCGATCTGGCTGACCGAAAAGGGCTTTGGAATGAAATACATATTGTCGATATCGATCTCGCGCCGCAGCTGTTCCTCGGCATAGCCAGACATAAACAGCACCGGAACGGAGGGCGCGATCTTGCGCACCGCGCGCGCCATGGCCGGGCCATCCATGATCGGCATCACCACATCCGACAGCACGAGGTCGAACAGCGCTTGCCCCGATTCGAGGCGTTTTTCGACCTGCTCCAGCCCCTCTTCGCCATCGCTGGCGCTGGTGACGCTGTAGCCCGCGCGAGTCAGGGCGCGTTCTGCCACGATGCGCACCGAATCCTCGTCCTCCACCAGCAGGATGTCCCCGCCGCCGGCCCATGCCGTGGCCACGGGGGCATCCTTCAGCTTGGGCGGGGCGCTCTGGCCGGGCAGTTCGTGATGGACCGGCAGATAGATGCTGAAGCGCGTGCCCACCCCCGCCTCGCTGTCGGCGAAGATAAAGCCGCCGGATTGTTTGACGATGCCGTAAACCGTTGAAAGGCCAAGGCCCGTGCCCTTGCCTTGCTCCTTGGTGGTGAAGAAGGGTTCCCAGATCTTGCCGATGATGTCCTGCGGGATGCCGCCGCCCGTATCTTCCACCACCAGAGCGGTGTAATCGGCCAGCGGCAGGATTTCGCTGCGCATCGCCCGCACTTCGGCCACCGAAACGCGGCGGGTGGAGAGCGCCAGCCGCCCCGCGCCATCGCCGCCCATCTTGCGGTTGTGATCGTGAATGGCGTCGCGGGCATTGACCGCCAGATTGACGATCACCTGCTCCAGCTGGGTAGGATCGGCGCGCACCGCGCCCAGATCGCGGTCATGGGTGACGACCAGCTGGATTTTCTCGCCGATCAGGCGGCGCAGCATCTGGCTGATTTCACTGACGATATCCGGCAGCTGCAGCACTTCGGGCCGCAAGGTCTGCTGGCGGCTGAAGGCCAGCAGCTGGCGCGTCAGCGATGCCGCGCGGTTCGAGTTGGCGCGGATCTGCTGGATGTCGTCATAGTCCGAATCGCCGGGCGTATGGCGCAGCAGCATCAGATCGCAGGTGCCGATGATGGCGGTGAGCACATTGTTGAAATCATGCGCCACGCCGCCCGCGAGCTGGCCCACGGCCTGCATCTTGGTGGCCTGCGCCACCTGACGCTTGAGGCGGATTTCCTCGCTGGTGTCCGTCAGGCCAAGCAGCACCGCGGCCTCACCCAGCCCCCTCACCCCGGCGAGACTGAGCGTCACCGGCTCGTCAGGCTGGGCCGAGAGGCGCACCGCCACGTCGCCACTGGTCGCCGGGCCGTGGCCGAAGCGGCGCAGGGCATCCGACAGAGCCGCCTTGTCTTCCTGCACCACCAGATCGGTGGGGTAGATCGGGGCCTCCTCGCCCTCGCGGCCCGCCGCGCGCATGAAGGCGGGGTTGGCGAAAAGCACACGCCCGTCGCGGTCGGCCATGGCCAGACCCAGCGGCAGACCCGCCAGCAGCGCCTCCAGATGCGGCGCGGCGCCGGTGGCATCGCCGCTGCTGCCCCCCAGCCCCACGCCATGATCGACCAGCAGCATCAGCGAGGTGCCGCGCGCGGGATCGGGGTCTTCGGGGTGGTCTGGGTCGGAGAGCGGCAGGTAGAACAAAGTCAGCGGGGCGACGCGGCGGGCGTCGCGCTGCCAGAAGATATGATCGTGTTCATCCTGCGCCAGATAATCGACGAAGGCGCTGCCCGTCACCGCTGCCGAGGCATCGCCCAGAGCACGCTTGGCAAAGCCTTCATTGGCGACGCGGATGGAGCCATCGGCCTCGACCATGGCGGCGGCGAAACCGGCCTGCCCCAGAGCACGGCCCGGCTTGCCGCGCAGGGCGGCGGCCAGCTCCGCTCCGGTTTCGGCCACTTCCTGCGCCACGAAGCGCCAGATCTGCCAGGATTCGCCGCGACCGGCGCAAGAAACCTCGACCAGCCAGCGCGGGCCATCAACGTGGCTGGCCAGCAGCGGTCCGGCCTTGCCGTCGCGCCATGCCGCGCGGGTGAGGTCTTCACCCTCGGCGTAGGTCAGTGGCAGGTCGGTGGGCAAGGCGCCTGCGCCGAAGGTCCGTTCATAGACGGCATTGGCCGCCACCAGGCGACCGGCGCGATCGACAATGCCCACAGCCGCCTCATCGCCATCGATGGCGGCGGTGGTGACGGACCAGTCGGGATCGGCGGGATCGGGGCCGCCTTCCTCGGGACGGGTGTGGATCAGCAGCCAGCCCAGAGCGCCCAGCGCCACCACCCCGCCTGCAAAAGACAGACAGACCTCAAGGCTGCGGGTCGCCAGCCACAGGCAGAGCAGCGTGAGAACCAGCGCGCTGCTCAGCACCAATGCGGCGCGGGTCAGCGGGGCAGTCATCGCGCGATCCCGATTCAAGCCCTTCTCCCCTTTGACCAAACCCGGTGTCTTCAAACTCAAGCCTTGCGGTGATGGCGGCGCTTGCGCTTCTGCCCGATCCATGTGCGCCAGCCCAGAGCCGCCGCGCCATAGCCGATGCTGGCCACGATCGTGGCCTCCACCAGCAGGCCCAGCATGAGGGCAGGCGCCGCTTTCGACAAGAGCCAGCCCGCCCACTGCCCCAGAGACGCGTCGGAATGCAGCAGGGCGCGGAAGGCCGTCATATCGACATGGAAGCCCAGCGTGTTGCTGATGGCGATGGCGGCGGGAAAGATCAGCGCCCAGGTCAGCGGATTGCTGGTCCAGGTGGTGGCGATGGCCACGGGCACATTGGCGCGCACCACCACCGCACACAGCGCCGCCACGGGCGAATGGGCGAAGGGAATGGCGATGCCGGTGAACAGCCCCAGCGCAATGCCGCGCGGCACGCTGCGGCGGTTGAACCGCCACAGGTCAGGCTTGAGCACCAGATGAGCGAAGGGCCGAATCCAGCGGTTCTGTTCCAGCTTTTCACGCGTGGGGAAATGCTTTCCCGCCCAGCGGGAGAAGGTCTGCGCGGCCACGTCTAATTGTGTTCCCGCATGATGCGGGCCTGATCGCGCTTCCAGTCCCGCTCTTTCACCGTGGCGCGCTTGTCGGCATTGTTCTTGCCCTTGGCCAGCGCCAGTTCCACCTTCGCGCGGCCCTTGCCGTTGAAATAGATCGAGAGCGGCACCAGAGTCATGCCCTTGCGCTCCACCGCGCCGGTCAGCTTGGCGATCTCGCGCTCATGCAGCAGCAGCTTGCGCGGACGCTTGGGGCTGTGGTTGAAGCGGTTGCCGAAGTTGTATTCGGGCACATTGGCGTTCACCAGCCAGACCTGCGAATCCTTCACCTCGGCATAGGCCTCGGCAATCGAGCCCTCGCCGAAGCGCAGCGATTTCACTTCGGTGCCCGTCAGCGCGATGCCCGCCTCATAGACGTCATCGATGAAATACTCGAAGCGCGCGCGGCGGTTCTCGGCGACGGTCTTCGTCTTTTCGAAGGCGGTGGGTTTCGGACGGGCCATGATAGGGGCGATGTAGGGATGTAAGACGGATCGGGGAAGAGGCTGTAGCGCCTTTTTAGCAGGCAAAACGCAAGAAGTGGGCAAATGGCCCCGACAGCGGGACAGGATGCCTCACGCCCGCAACGAAAAAGGGCGGCAGGATCGCTCCCGCCGCCCTCTTCCGTTTCGTTTGCTCGCCGCTTAGCGCAGCGACACGACGTTATCCGACTGGCGCGGATCGCGACGCTTGCCGGCGTACTGGCTGGCCATGGGCTCGTCGGTGGCGATCACCGTCTCGCCCGCGCCGAAGCCGTTGAAGCGGGTGCGCATGGCCGCGCCATAGGCGCCCAGCATGCCCACCTCGATGTAGTCGCCCGGCTGGATGCCGGCGGGAAGCGCGAAGGGCCCTTCCATATAGTCGGCATCGTCGCAGGTCGGGCCGTAGAAGGCGAAGTCTTCCATGGCCGCTTCATCGTCGATGTCCTGGCCGGTCACGCTGATGCGCTTGACCGGGAAACGCCAGTCGACATGGGCGGCATCGTAGAGCGCGCCGTAAGCGCCCTCATTGATGAACAGCTCGTTGCCGCGACGCTTCTCGACCTGCACGATCATCGAGTTGAACTCGGCCGAGAGGGCACGGCCCGGCTCGCACCACAGTTCCGACGAATAGGACACCGGCAGCGATTCGAACGCGCGGTGGATCGAGGCGAAGTAGTCCTCCAGCGGAGGCGGCACCATGCCCGGATAGATCGAGGGGAAGCCACCGCCGACATCGATGATGTCCACGGTGACCGACGCATCGACGATCGCGGCGCGGGCGCGCTCCAGCGCGGTGACATAGGCGAAGGGCGTCATCGCCTGCGAACCGACGTGGAAGCAGATGCCCAGGCAGTCCGCAACCTGACGGGTGGCCTGCAGCAGCGGCGCGGCATCGGCCAGATCGACGCCGAACTTGGAGGCCAGGCTCAGCTCGGAATATTCCGAGGAGACGCGCAGGCGCACGCAGAGCGACAGATCTTCCGCAGCCTTGCCATCGGGCGAACGGGTCGCCTCGACGATCTTCTCCAGCTCCTCGACGGTGTCGAGGCTGAAGGTGCGCACGCCATGGACATGATAGGCCTCGGCAATCGCCGCCACGGGCTTGACCGGGTGCATGAAGCACAGCACGGCATCGGGCCCCAGCGTTTCGCGCACCAGACGCACCTCGACGATCGAGGCGGTGTCGTAATGCGAGATGCCGGCGCTCCACAGCACGCGGAGCAGGTCCGGGCTGGGGTTGGCCTTGACCGCATAGAGCGACTTGCCCGGAAACTTCTCGGCGAAGAAGCGGGCAGCGCGCGCAGCAGCCTGCGGGCGATTCAGGATAACCGGTTCAGTAGGCGCGAGGGCGGCAACTACAGACGGTGCATCAGGATAAATGGACAACGCAAGGGACCCCCAATAGGCCATTCGGCCAGAGCTACAACAGGTGAAAGCCGCCTTGCGGTTTGGAAGTCCCCATGGGGCGGCGAGGGGGTGCATATAGGTCGCCGCACATGAACTGCAAGTGAAAAAACACCCCCTGATGACCCCTGATGAGGGTCAAAAGGGGGCGCTGTGGTCCATCATTGCATTTATGCGTCTTTTGTGACGGGATTATGACAGTTTAACCCCGAAAACGCTGGGTTTTGTGACAGTTGTTACGACAGTCTGTCGCGGAAGGTTTCCCAGCCGAATCGCTTCACGCATTCCAGCGAATCATCCTGCGAATCCCAGAGCCAGATCGAGGGCAGCGGCACGCCGTTAAAGGTGGTGGTCTTCACCATCGAATAATGCGCCTGATCGAGGAAGGCGAAGCGCGCGCCCGGTTCCACCGACACCGGCAGGCGGTAATCGCCGATCACATCCCCAGCGAGACACGATGGCCCGCCAAGGCGCGTTGCGGTGCCCTCGGCCAGCTCACCCAGCATGGCGGGGCGATAGGGCGCCTCGATCACATCGGGCATATGGCAGGTGGCGGAAATGTCGACGATGGCCACCGGCACGCCATTGGTGTGCGAATCGAGCACCGTGCCGATCAGGATGCCCGCATCCAGCGCCACCGCCTCGCCCGGCTCCAGATAGAGCTCGCAGCCGGTCTGGGCCTTCACCGCCTGAAGGAAGGCCACCAGATCGTCGCGCTGGTAATCGGCGCGGGTGATATGGTGCCCGCCGCCGAAGTTCAGCCAGTGGATCGGCCCGCCATTGGCCGCCAGCCAGGGCGCGATGCGGGGATAAAGCGAATCCCAGGTACGCTGCAGCGGTTCGAAATCCTGCTCGCACAGCGTGTGGAAATGCAGGCCGGTCACGCCTTCCAGATGCGCGGGGACCAGCTGATCCACCGGGAAGCCAAGGCGCGAGCCGATGGCACAGGGATCGTATTTCTCGACCTCGCCCTCGCGGTGGAGCGGGTTGATGCGCAGGCCCAGATCGAAGGGGCTGGGCTGCTCGGCCAGCACCGGGCGGAAGCGGGCGATCTGCATCGGCGAGTTGAAGATCACATGGTCGGAGATGGCGCAGATCTCGGGCAGATCCTCGGCTTTGTAGGCCGCGCAATAGGTGGCGATCTCGCCCTCGTAATGCTCGTCCGCCAGACGCGCTTCCCACAGGCCGCTGGTGCAGACGCCATCGAGATAGTCGCCGATCAGCGGGGCCACGCGCCACATGCTGAACGCCTTCATCGCCGAAAGCAGCTTGATCCCCGCGCGGTCGCGCACATCGGCCAGCACCGCCAGATTGGCGCGCAGCTTCGCGGCATCGACCACGAAGGCCGGGCTCTCGACACGGTTCAGATCGAAATGGGCAAAGGCGCCCGGATCACCCGCACGGGTTTCCATGAGTTCAATTCCCTTTGAAAATCAGCGCCGCACCCGCGACGATCAGCACGAAACCAGCCAGCTGCGCCAACCCCGGCTTTTGCCCGAACAGCGCCCATGCCACCAGCACGAAGCCAGCGAGGGAGAACACCTCCTGCATGGTCTTCAACTGCGCCAGCGAATAGGCCTTCGAACCGATGCGGTTGGCGGGGACAGCAAGGCAGTACTCGCAAAAGGCCAAAGCCCAGCTGCCCAGCACGGCCATCCAAAGCGCCTTGTTGGGCTCCTTGAGATGGCCATACCATGCCAGATTCATAAAGATATTCGATCCTGCCAGCATGATTGGTGGCAGGATCAAAGCCCAATTCATCAAAACTCGACCGGACCGGCCAGCTCCTCAACCGTCCAAGGCAGGCCCTGCGTGTTGAGCATTTCCATGAAGGGATCGGGGTTCAGCTGCTCGATGTTGAACACGCCCTCACCCTGCCACGCGCCGGTCAGCATCAGCGCGGCGCCGATCATCGCGGGCACGCCGGTGGTGTAGCTGACGGCCTGGTTGCCGGTTTCCTCGAAGCAGGCTTCGTGGTCGCAGATGTTCTTGATGTAGAACGTCTTCTCGCCGCTGCCGTCCAGCGCTTCACCGGTGGCGATGTCGCCGATGTTGGTCTTGCCCTTGGTGGTGGCGCCCAGCGTGCTCGGCTCGGGCAGCACGGCTTTCAGGAACTGGAGCGGAATGATCTCCACGCCCTCATAGATCACCGGATCGATGCGGGTCATGCCCACATTCTGCAGCACGGTCAGATGCTTGATGTATTCATCGCCGAAGGTCATCCAGAAGCGGGCGCGCTCCAGTTCGGGCACGAATTTGGCCAGGCTCTCCAGCTCCTCGTGATACATCATATACATGTTCTTGGGGCCGACGCCCTCGAAGTCGAACGACACCTTCTTGCCCATGGCGGGCGTCTCGACGAACTGGCCGCCTTCCCAGTGACGCGCCGGGGCGGTCACTTCGCGGATGTTGATTTCGGGATTGAAGTTGGTGGCAAAGGCCTGGCCATGGTCGCCGCCGTTGCAGTCCAGAATGTCGAGCTGGCGGATGGTCTTGAGCTTGTGCTTCTTGAGCCACATGGCGAAGACGCTGGTCACGCCCGGATCGAAGCCGCTGCCCAGCACGGCCATGATGCCCTTTTCCTTGAAGCGGCCCTGATAGGCCCACTGCCAGTGATACTCGAACTTGGCCACATCCTTGGGCTCATAGTTGGCGGTATCGAGGTAGGACACGCCCGTCGCCAGACAGGCGTCCATGATCGTGAGATCCTGATAGGGCAGCGCCAGATTGACCACCAGCTTCGCGCCGATCTGCTCGATCAGGGCCGACAGAGCCGGCACATCCTCGGCATCGATGGCATAGGTGGAGATCTCCACACCCGTGCGCTGCTTCACCGATTGGCGAATCGCATCGCACTTGCTCTTGGTGCGGCTGGCCAGATGGATGTCGGTGAAGATCCCGGCGTTCATCGCCATCTTGTGGACTGCCACGCTGCTGACGCCACCCGCGCCGATCACCAGAACCTTGCTCACAAACCTGTCTCCTCGCTCACGGTTGCAGGGGCAACCGGGCATTCAAACGCGAAACGCGCTTCAAAAACCAAGGGGGCCATATAAGATGCTATCATGACAACTCAACAGATGCGCGCGCCCACGCTTTCGGGCATCCACAAAGCCGCCGCCAAAATCGCCAAAATCCTGCCTGAAACGCCGCTTCTCCCCCTTGAGATTCACGGGGTGACGATCTGGTGCAAGGCCGAGGTGCTGCAACCGGTGGGCGCTTTCAAGATTCGGGGCGCATGGCATCGCCTTTCCGATCTCTCGCCCGAGGAAGCGGCCAAGGGCGTGGTCGGCGTCTCCAGCGGCAATCACGCGCAAGGCGTGGCATGGGCGGCGCAGAAGCTGGGCATCCCCGCCATCATCGTCATGCCCAACGACGCCCCGAAGGTGAAGCTGGAGGCCACCGCCGCCATGGGCGCAAAAATCGTCACCTATGACCGCCCCGGCGGCGAGGACCGCGACGAAGCCGCCGCCAAGGTGCTGGCGCAAACCGGCGGCACGCTGGTTCACGCCTTCGCCGATGCATGGGTGATCGAGGGACAGGGCACAGCGGGTTTGGCCCTTACCACGCAAATGGAGCAATGGGCCGGCGGCGCCCCCACCCGCATCGTCACCCCCTGCGGCGGCGGCGGACTGGCGGCGGGTCTGGCTCTGGCCTGCCCCGATGCGCAGATCGTTCCCGTCGAACCCGAAGGCTGGGACGACGTGGGCCGCAGCCTCGCCACCGGCACCATCCAGAAGGTCGGGCCAGACGCCCCACCCACCCTCTGCGACGCCTTGCAAACCCCGGCCACGCGCGAAATCAACTTCGCCATTCTGAAGGAGCGCTGCCAGCCCGGCCTCTGGGTCACACCCGCCGAGGTGGCCGAAGCCCAGCGCCTCGCCTTCCGCCAGCTGCGCCTTGTGGTCGAGCCGGGCGGAGCCACCGCGCTGGCCGCCGTGATGACAGGCAAGGCGCCGGTGGACGGTCGCACAGCTGTCATGCTTTCGGGCGGTAACACCGACGACGCCGCTTTTGCGCAGGTTTTGATGGGGTAATCACACATGCCGACATGGGGCAATCACCCCATGTCGCGAACCTGTCATCGACAAACCTGCCACTGACACCAAACCGTCACCAACCCGTCACGCAGAGGAAACAGGCATGGCCTAGCGCCGATGGACTGAAATCGGACAAGCGAGCGCCATGCCTCATTCCACCGCCCCGCGCCCCCACATCATCGAAGGCGCCGTGGTGCGCCACCACGCTTCGGTCACCGAGCGCCTGCTCGACAAGGCCTTCGCCCTGGCCTTCCGCGGTCTGGTCTATGCCCAGATCTGGGAAGACCCGGTGGTCGATATGGAAGCGCTCGACATCCAGCCCGACAGCCGGATCGTCACCATCGCCAGCGGCAGCTGCAACGCCCTCTCCTACCTCACCGCCAATCCGGCGCAGGTGACGGCGGTGGACCTCAACACCGCGCATATCGCGCTGGGCCGCCTCAAGATTGCCGCGCTGCGCCACCTGCCCGATCATGACGCGCTGCGCCGCTTCTTCGTGGAGGCCGACAATCGCCACAATCTGGCCGATTACCGCGACAGACTCGCCCCCAACCTCGACGAGACCAGCCGCCGCTATTGGGAAGGCCGCGATCTCGCTGGCCGCCGCCGCATCAACGGCTTTGCGCGCGGCATCTACAAGCGCGGGCTGCTCGGCAATTTCATCAGCATGGCGCATCTGATCGCGCGGCTCTACCGCGTCGATCTGAAAGTCATCCTCGAAGCCACCTCGATCGAGGACCAGCGCCGCCTCTTTGACGAGCGCGTCGCCCCCGTCTTCGACAAGCGCTTTATCCGCTGGCTGACGAAACAGCCCGCCTCGCTCTTCGGCCTAGGCATCCCGCCCGCGCAGTATGAAGCGCTGGCCGGTGACCAGCGCATGGCCACCGTGCTGCGCGCCCGCCTCGAACGCCTGGCCTGCGGCTTCTCCGTGCAGGACAATTACTTCGCCTGGCAGGCCTTCAACCGTGGCTATGGCCGCGCGCCCAATGCCCCCGTGCCGCCATGGCTGCAGGCCGACAATTACGAGACGCTGCGCGGCCGCATCGACCGCCTCACCCTCTCGCACACCAACTTCACCGACCATCTGGCGATCCAGCCCGACGCCACGCTCGACCGCTATGTGCTGCTCGACGCGCAGGACTGGATGAGCGACGCCCAGCTCACCGCCCTGTGGAGCCAGATCACCCGCACCGCCCGCAGCGGCGCCCGCGTGCTGTTCCGCACCGCCGGAGAGCCCACGATCCTGCCGGGCCGCGTGCCCGAAGAGATCCTCTCGCGCTGGACCTATTCCGAGGAAGAAGCCCGCGCGCTGATCGCGCGGGACCGCTCCTCGATCTATGGCGGCCTGCACCTCTACCGGTTCAAGGGCTGATGGCCAGCCTGCCGCAGGATCACGCCGCGCTGATGGACCGCGTCTATCGCGGCCAACGCCATATCTATGACGCCACGCGGAAATATTTCCTCTTCGGGCGCGACCGGCTGATCGATGAGCTGAACGTCGCCCCCGGCCAGAGCCTGCTGGAAGTGGGCTGCGGCACCGGGCGCAACCTCTCGCTGGCCGCCAAACGCTGGAAGGGCGCGGAGCTGTTCGGGCTGGACATCTCCGAGCAGATGCTGGTCTCCGCCCGCAAGGCTTTGGGCCCGGGTGCCACGCTGAAGCAGGCCGATGCCTGCGCCTTCAACCCGCAGACTTTGTTCGGCCGCCATCATTTCGACCGCGTGATGATCTCTTTCGCGCTCTCGATGATCCCTGACTGGCAAGGCGCGCTGGCCATGGCCTGCGACACGCTGGCTCCGGGCGGCACGCTGCACATCGTGGACTTTGGCGACGCGCAAGGCCTGCCCGGTCTGGCCCGTCAGGCGCTGAACGGCTGGCTGACGCGCTTCCATGTCTCGCCCCGATTGGATCTGGTTTCGCGCGCAGGGGCTGTGGCAGCGGCGCGCGGCATGAGCGTGGAGCCGGTGCGAGGGCCTTGGGGCTACTATCAGATCGTGGTGGTGCGGCGCGGGGTTTGAAGAAGGTTTAAGAAGGATAATGCGAGGGTCATAACCCTCGCGCTCCCTTTAGTGTCTGCGTTGCGCATCGGGTTCGGCCATGGAGCAATGTCGCCGCGCCGCAGGCGTTAACATTCCCAACACAGCATTTCAGGCAGGACATTCACTGCCTGCGGCGCTTTTCGTTGCGCAGGTGGAGAGGCTAGACACTCCACTTCGGAACCACCACCCTATCGCCGGAAGACGTTCTGGGAGCGCGAGGGGGTTACCCCCTCGCATCTTCCCTTCATCCCTTGATGAACAAACTCGCCAATTCCACATGCGAGGACCAACGGAACTGCCCCACCGGGCGCAGCTCCACCAAACGGTACCCCCCCTCGATCAGCGTCGCCGCGTCGCGCGCCCAGCTGGAGGGATTGCAGCTGATATAGGCCACGCGCTGCACGGTGGAACCGGCGATGCGCCCCACCTGCTCCTTGGCCCCGGCGCGCGGCGGATCGAGCACCACGGCGGGGAAGCGGTTCAGCTCCTCAGCCAGCAGCGGGTTGCGGAAAAGGTCGCGGTGCATGGTGTGCACCGGCAGATGAGCCCCGGACGCGCCCGCCTTGCAGGCCAGATGCGCGGCGCGCTCGGCCTCGACGGCCAGCACCTTGCTGCCCTGCTTCGCCAGCGCGAAGGCAAAGGTGCCAAGGCCGGAGAACAGATCAGCCACCACGCCCGCGCCGTGCAGCCATTTCGTCACCGCACCCACCAGCGCCTGTTCGCCATCCAGCGTGGCTTGCAAAAACGCGCCGGGCGGCAGCGGCACGGACACGCCGGAGAGCGACACCGTCACCGGCTCGGGCTCCCACAGGGCTTCGGGGCCATAGCCCTGATCCAGCGACAGGCGGGCCAGCCCATGCTCGCGCGCGAAATCCAGCGCGGCCTCGGTTTCCGCCAGGCCTTCCACGGTGAAGCCCTTGATGCCGACATCGACGCCCTGTTCGACCAGCGTCATCTCGATATCGACCGCCAGCTTGCCCTCGCGGCGCTGGAGCATGCGGCGCAGCGGGCCGACCATCGCTTCCAGCTCGGGCACCAGCACGGGGCACTGCTTCTGGTCGACGATGGTGTGGGCATGGGCCTCGCGGAAGCCCAGAGCGATCCCGCCCACCCGCTGGCCATGCAGAGTGGCGCGGCGGCGCGCGGCGGCGGGCGAGAGGTGCACGGGCGTCACGCGCTCGGGCTCCAGCTTCTGACCCTTCGCGGCGTTGACCACGCGCTCCACCACGAAATGGCCCAGTGCCACATCGTCGACATGCTGCAACTGGCAGCCACCGCAGATGCCGTAATGCTGGCAGGCGGGCTCGGCATGATGGGGGCCGTGGCGCAGGCTGCCGTCGTCGAGCACATGATCGCCCGGCGCGGCCATCGCCACATGGCGACCGCCGGCGGTGACGCCGTCGCCGCGCGCGGCCAGCCGCTCGATCAGTTCTTCATGGAAGTCGTCGGACACAGAAATTCCTTACAGGCAGGCATGCACCGCCGCCGGCACCGCTTCGGCGAGCGCCATGGCCGTGAAAGGCCCGCCAAGCAAGCCCGCCGCGCGACCATGCAGCCACGCGCCCTGGCAGGCTGCCTCAAAAGCGGACACACCTGTGGACGCTCCAGTCGCGAGGCGACTGGCGATCAGCCCGGCCAGCACATCGCCCGATCCGGCCACGCTGAGCCAGCTTGAGGCGCGCGGCAGCATGGTCCATCGGCCTGCGGGCGTCGCCACCACTGTATCGGGGCCTTTGGCCACCACCACCATGCCGCTCGCTTCGGCCAGAGCCTTCGCCCGCTTGACCTTGCTGCCGTTGGCATGAAGCGCAAAGGCGCTTTCCAGCGCGGCGAATTCGCCTTCATGCGGGGTGACGATCGCCTGTTGGCCCCTGGTTTGCGCGGGCGTCAGCAGCATCAGCGCATCGCCGTCAAGCACCAGAGGTTTGCCGGTGGCCAGCACGGATTTCAGCACGGCCTCCGCCGTTTTGTCACGCCCCAGCCCGGGGCCGACCAGCAGAGCGCACAGGCGTTTGTCGGCCAGCCCGTCCAGCCCCTGCACCACCAGATCGGCGGGCGCGGGCAGAGCATCCTGCGTCAACAGGCGCACATAGCCCGCCCCGGCGCCGCCTGCCGCGCGCGCCGCCATCAGCGCGGCGCCGGGCATGGCGCCTGCCACCACCCCCAGCAAACCGCGCGTGTATTTGTGAGCCCCGGGCGCGGGCGGCGCTATCGAGATGCCTTCCAGCATATGCCCTGCCCCCGCCACCGGATCGCAACCGATCTCCACCAGCTTGAGCACGCCCATCCGCCCCGCCGCGGGCATCAGCCCATGCGCGCGCTTCCATGCGCCCAGCGCGATGGTCAGATCGTATTGCGGCAAGTCCTGCCCGAAATCGTCCCCGCGGTCCGCCTCCACGCCCGAGGGCAGATCGAGCGCCACACGACGGCGATGCCCCGCCGCCAGCCCGGTCAGCAAATCGAGATCGAGATCGCTCAGCGGGCGCGACAGGCCTGTGCCGTACAGGCAATCGACCAGAATATCGCCATGCAGATCGCCATGATCGGGGCAATCCACCACATGGCCCTCGAAGGCCGCGCGCGCCAGCCGCGAGGCCTCGCTGGCGGGGGCATGGGCCATCACCACCTGCACGCGCGCGCCGCGCTCATGCAGATGGCGGGCGATCACCCAGCCATCGCCGCCATTATGACCCGGCCCCACCAGCACGCTGATGATCTTCAGGGGCCCGGCCATGCGCCAGATCAGCTCCGCCGCGCCGCGCCCGGCCCGCGCCATCAGCAACTCGACACTGATGCCGGCATCGATCAGCATCTGCTCGGCCTGCCGCATCTGTTCGGCCGTGAGAATATCGGCGCCGAAATGCAAAGCCTGGGGCCCCCATCCGGGCGCGGGCATGGAGTTCGACACAAAGAACCTCCATCGCAAGGCGGCCTAAGGCGAGCCGCGAGAGGACAAGAATCTCTGCCTTCGCCAAGGCCCCGTCAAGCCCGTCCGCCCTGCGTAAAGGGTGGTTAAGCGGATTTCAGGACTTGGCGGCTAGGTATGATTCGCAAGCTCGCCTCACTCTGCCGGATATGAAACCTATGACGCGCTCACTCCCCCGGATGTTCCAGATGGCAGGCTGTCTGAAGCGCCTCTGGCGTGACAGGCGCGGAGCCACGGCGGTCGAATATGGGCTGATCGTGGCGTTTATCGCGCTGTCCATCGTTGCGGGCGCCAGAAGCATCGGCAATCAGCTCAGCACCACCTTCAACGCAGCCTCCAGCGGGATGAGCGCGCCCTCCGCCTGAGGCCTGCTCTAAGTTTTTTGTCGCATCGTTTTCGCGAAAAACCGGTTCCCACTTTTTCGCACGATGCTCTAGCGGGCCTGCTCAAGCAGATGGGCGCAAAGGGCCGAGAGCCGCTCGGCCCATCCGGCCTGCCCGGCGGCATCGCCGATCAGATCCTGACGCACCTCCACCCCCAGATAGAACCGCCCGCGCGCTTCGGCATGGCGGTTCATCGTGTAATTGAGCTGACGCCCGGAATAGGGCTTCTGATCGCCCACGCACAGGCCATCCACCTGTTCCAGCCACGGCAGGGCCAGGCGCGGCGCGCGATCATCCTGATTGTACAGCACGCCGATATGCCATGGCCGCGCCTCTTCAGGGCGGGTCGAAAGCGAAGGCGTAAAGCTGTGCAGCGAGAGGATCAGGCCGGGCTCGTGCGCCGCCAGCGTCTCAGCCAGCGCCGTGTGATAGGGCCGGTGATAAAGCGCCAGCCGATTGCCCCGCCCCCGCGCATCCAGCACATTGCCGGGGATCAGAATGCCGTCGCTGGTTTCAGGCACCGCGCCCGGAGCCTCCTCCTCCCGATTCACATCGCAGACCAGACGGCTGACATGCGCCAACCACGCCGCATCCGCCCCGCCGCTCTCCACCATCCGCGCGGCCACGCCCGCCACGCCGATGTCGATGGCCACATGCTGGTTCATGCAGGCTGGATCGATGCCCAGATCCACGCCATCGGGCACGCGGTTGCTGGCATGGTCAGAGATCACCAGCACCCCGCCCGCGCGCGGCGTGCCCAGCAGGCGCCACGGCTGATCCATACTCAACGCAGGCGCCCCGCCAGCTGCCACCAGCCGGGCTGTTCCGCCGCGATGGCATCACGCGCGGCATCGCGCGCGGCGATATCATCGAACAGCGCAAAACACGTCGCGCCCGATCCCGACATGCGCGACAGGAAAGCCCCCGTCCGCCCCAGCGCCGCCAGCACATCGGCCACCGGCGGGCAGATCGAGATGGCGGGCGCCTCCAGATCGTTGCGGCCCTGCAGCGCCACATCCCGCGCGCTGCCCTGTGGCATCGCCCCGCGATCGACGCGATCCCATGCCTTGAACACGGGCCCCGTGGGCAGCGGCGCGCGCGGATTGACCAGCAGCACCGGGCAGCCCTGAAGATCGCCCGGAGCCGCGGCCAGATCGGTGCCCGTGCCGCGCCCGATCATCGCCACGCTCTCCACGCAGGCGGGCACATCGGCGCCCAGCTTCGCCGCCGCCTGCTGCCAGCCTTCCGGAAGGCCGGACGTGCGCTGCGCCAGCCGGAACACCGCCCCCACATCCGCCGAGCCGCCGCCCAGCCCCGCCGCCACCGGCAGCGCCTTGTCCAGCGCCACATGCCAGCCCTTCGCGCGCGGCAGCAGCGCCAGCGCATCGAGCACCAGATTGCCTTCCTCATGCGCCAGCAGCGGCGCGAACTCGCCCGAGATGCTGAGCGAATCGGTCTCGGCCTCGGTGACGGTCAGCGTGTCGCCCGCGTCGACGAAGGCGAAAAAGGTCTCCAGCTCGTGATAGCCATCCTCGCGGCGTGCGCGCACATGCAGGGCGAGGTTGATCTTGGCATAGGCTGTTTCAGTGAGAATGGTCATGGGGCGTGCCATGGCTTGAAGGGGGAAAAGGGGCAAGGGGGAAGAAGGGAAGACGCGAGGGTGTTCTCCCATGACGTCTACCGGCGAAGCCTTGGTGGCGCACAATCCTTGCGCGTCGGTTCGGCGTCAGGCAGGGTTGCCGCCTGCGGCGCTTTGTTCCCTCGGCCTCCCGCAAACGCGACGCCATCCGGCGCTTTGGGGCTTTTGCCGGGTTGAGTTTTCCCGCCCACCCCGTCAAGGCTCTGCGACAGAATCATGACGATGCACACCGCCCCTTCCACCCCCGCGCCCCTGGGCGCCCAGATCGCCTCCCAGATCGCTGGCGCGTTCGACTGGTGGGGCGAGGCCGGGGTGGACACCCTCTTCACCGACGAACCCGTCACCTGGCTCGCCGAAAAGCGCGACCCCGCCGCCGCGCCCCAGCGCGCCGCGACACCCCTCCCAGCCGCCTTCGCCGAGGCCATCGCCGCCGCCAAAACACCGGTTGCGGAGACCACCGAGCAGGCGGCCCGCATCGGCGGCGACACCAGTAGCCTCCCGCAGGATCTGGCCGCTTTCGACAGCTGGTGGCTGCAGGAACCTTCGCTCGACAGCGGCCATGTCGAGGGGCGCATCGCCGCCAAGGGGCCCACGCAAGCGCCGCTGATGGTGCTGGTCCCCCAGCCCGAGGACGGCGATGCCGCCGCCGGGCAATTGCTGTCCGGTCCGCAAGGCGCTTTGCTGCGCGCCATGCTGGCCACCATGGGGCTGGCCGAAGAGAGCATCCGCCTCGCCGCCGCCCTGCCGCGCCATATGCCGCATCCCGACTGGACCGCGCTCAATGCGCAGGGACTCGGAGGCGTGCTGCGCCATCATGTCGCGCTGGCGGCGCCTCGGCGGATTATTGCCTTTGGTGGCAACATTCTGCCGCTGCTGGGCCACAATCTGCCGCAAAACCCTGCCGTTTTACCTTCTGTTAACCAAGATGGAGCAGGGAATTCCCACGGAAAGCTCGACTCCGCTCCCGCGCCCTCGATCATGGCAATGCCGGACCTGGCCACCATGCTTGAGCGTCCGCGCGCCAAGGCGGTGTTCTGGCACCACTGGCTGAACTGGCAAGACTAGACATTCACACGGTAGCGCGGGCCAATGGATCGCTCCCGCGCAATCGTGACGTTAAGGACAGGCATCTCAAGGATGAAGCGGGGCTCAATGACGGCACATTCTGGCTTGCGCGGCAGCTTGCGCAAAAGCGCGGGCACGGCGCTGGCACTGGCCTGTCTGGCCCTGCCCGGTCTGGCTCAGGCGAATTCCGCCGCCGCCGAATATTTCATGGGCCGCTCCGCGCGTTCCTCCGTGCCGAAAGTCCTCTCCGAGGATGAGCGCAGCTGGTACAAGGACGCCTTCGCCACGCTGAAGCGGCAGGATTGGGCAACCTTGCGCCAGATGCTGGACACGCGCCCCGATGGCCCTCTGCATAATGTGCTGCGCGCCGAATATTACCTCGCCCCCGGCAGCCCGCGCATCGAGCTTGATGCGCTCAACCAGTGGCTGGCCAGCGGCACCACCCTGCCCGAGGCCGAACAGATCGAATCGCTGGCCGCCAGGCGCGGCGGCGCGGCCCTGCCCGCCTTGCCCTCGGCGCAGCAGCTGGTGGCATGGCCCAGCGCGCCGCGCCGCACCCGCCCTCGCTCGGTTGCGGACAACACCATGCCCGCCACGGTTGCCGGCAGCATCAATGATCGCATCAAGATCAACGATACGGCGGGCGCCAAGCAGCTGCTCGACGGGGTGGACGCCACCCTCAGCAGCGAGGCGCGGGCCGAATGGCGCGACAAGGTCGCCTGGGCCTATTACATCAACAATCAGGACAATGAGGCCTATGCGCAGGCCATCGCCGCCGCGCAGGACCCCAATGCCGCTACCCGCGGCGCATGGGTGGGCGAGGCATGGTGGACAGCGGGGCTGGCCGCATGGCGTCAGGGCGCCTGCCAGCAGGCCGTTCCCGCCTTTGCCGAGGCCGCGAAAACCGGCGGCAATCAGGAGCTGATCGCTGCGGCTTACTACTGGGAATCGCGCGCTTTCGTGCGCTGCCGCCAGCCCGAGCAGGCCGCCGCCGCGCTGCGCTCCGCCGCGCGCGCCGATGAGACGCTCTATGGCATGCTGGCCGCCGAGCAGCTGGGGCTGAAGATGCCCGGCACCCACGCCCTGCCCGATTTCACCGCCGCCGACTGGCAGAACCTGCGCGATACGCCCAATGTGCGCGTCGCCGTGGGTCTGGCCGAGGTCGGCGAGGATGGTCTGGCCGACGATGTGCTGCGCTATCAGGCCCGCATCGGCGCGCCCGGCCAGTATCAGCAGCTTTCCCGCCTTGCCCGCGATCTGGGGCTGCCCGGCACCCAGCTGTGGATGGCCTATAACGCGCCCAGCAACAGCAGCCCGACCCCCGCCAGCCGCTATCCCACGCCCAAATGGACTCCGGCCACCGGCTGGAAGGTCGATCCGGCGCTGCTGTTCGCCCATACGCTTCAGGAATCGGCGTTCCGCACCAATGTCGTGAGCGGCGCGGGCGCGCGCGGGCTGATGCAGATCATGCCCGCCGCCGCGCGCGACCATGCCGCCTATCTGGGCGTCTCGGGCAATGTCACCGATCTGACCCGGCCCGAGATCAACCTCGCCTTCGGGCAGGAGCATCTTGAAGCGCTCAAATCGAACGCGGCCACGCAGGGCCTGCTGCCCAAGGTGATCGCCGCCTACAATGCCGGGCCGCTGCCGGTGTCGCGCTGGAACACCCAGATTCATGACAATGGCGATCCGCTGCTGTGGATGGAATCGGTGCCCTATTGGGAAACGCGCGGCTATGTCGCCACCGTGCTGCGCAACTACTGGATGTATGAGCGCCAGGCCGGAGCGGGCTCGGAAAGCCGCGTGGTGATGGCGCAGGGCATGTGGCCCACCTTCCCCGAACTCTCGGGCAGCAAGGGCGTCCGCGTGGCCGCCAAGGATTGGCCTGCCACCACGACCACCACGCAGGTCGCGGACAGGAACTGATCCGGTGGCCATCGACGAGACGCGAGCCTTCAAGCCAATCAACATCGCCCTGCTGACCATGTCGGACACGCGCACGGCGGAGAATGACACCTCAGGCGATATCCTTGCCGAGCGGATCACGGGCAAGGGCCACAAGCTGGTCTCGCGCGCGATCCTGCGCGAGGATGCGATCCTGCTGGCGGGGACGCTGGCGGATCTGGTGCGTGACCCCGATGTCGATTGCGTGATCTCCACCGGCGGCACCGGCCTGACCGGGCGCGACGTGACGCCCGAGGCCTTGGCTCATGTGATCGCCACCTTTGCGGGCAAGGACATCCCCGGCTTCGGCGAGCTGTTCCGCTGGATCAGCTACACCACCATCGGCACCTCCACCGTGCAGTCGCGCGCGATGGCCGTGGTGGCGGAGGGAACCTATATCTTCGCCCTGCCCGGATCGAACGGCGCCGTGAAAGACGGCTGGGATCGCATCCTGGACGAGCAACTCGACAGCCGGAACCGGCCCTGCAACTTTGTCGAGCTGATGCCCCGGTTGAAGGAAGTTTGAAGCAGAGGAAATGCGAGGGCGCCCGATTTGCTGCGCCGCAGGCTTTAAAAACGTCAGCGCAGCCTATCGACCATGACCTGCCTGCGGCGCTCCAGTTTACGCAGTCGGAGAGGCTGGGCGCTTTGCTTCGGCGCCACTGCCCTGTCGTCGGAAGACGTTCTGGGAGCGCGAGGGGGATACCCCCCTCGCATTTTCTTTTCCTAAACCCCTAAATCAAAAAGCCTTTCAGCCTCTTCCAGCCCCAGATCAATCCTGAACAGATCCCCCAGCACCTCCCGCCACACCGCGGCAGTGCCGATCTCGCGAACCTCCCCCACCCCGCCCTGATGCACGTTCAACCGCCGCCCACTCAGTGAGGCAAACCCATCGGGCAATACGATGGAAGCAAGACAGGCACTGGTGAAACGCGTGCCAGCGCGGGTGAAGGTCCAGTGATTGGAAAGCTCCAGATCGACCGGCGCCACCTGCGCCAGCGAAAAGCTGTATTGCGGCTGAAAGGCATCGTGAGCATGCGCCCGGCCATCGGTGGTACCGGCGGGCCCGGCGCGCTCCAGCAGCCATTCGCCCTCTGCCGCCCCATCGGCCCCGACCCGGCGCAGGCGATGGAGCGCACCATCCGGCGTGGCCGCCTGAGCGCCATCGGCGAGGGGCAGCGGTGGTACATAGGAACCACCGAAACCGGCATCGGCGATCCACGGCGCTCCCGCGATGGCGGTGAGGCGGAAGGTATGGGTCTGGGGCGGGATGGCAGCGGGCTCGGCGGGCCAGTCGCCGCCCAGCCAGACGCGACCCAGCAGCGGGCGATCGGCAAAACCCAGCGCGGTCAGCATCGCACCCAGCAGGGCATTGTGCTCGAAGCAATAGCCGCCCCGGCGGCGCGCGATCAGCTTGTCGGCAATGCTGGGCAGGTCGATGCGGATCGCGCGGCCCAGCATCACATCGAGATTCTCGAAGCCGATCGACAGGCGGTGGGCGCGCTGCAGAACCTCCAGACCGGCGGCATCGGGCATGGGCTTTTCGGTCACGCCAATGCGGGTGAGATAGGCATCGAGCATGGCCTGATTTTCCATAAGATTCCTGTCCTGCGCCAGCGTGTTCCCGGCTCTATCCGCCTGCTGCCGGCGCCTGTCAATGTAGGGCAGCTTGACATTTGTTCTTTCTTTGTTCACATTGAGCCCATGGCCGTTTCCCCTCCTGCTCCGCGCGGACGTGGCGCCGTTTCGGGCGCGACCAGCACGCGTTTCGCCCTGCCCGAGCGCGAGGTGGACCGCGACTGGCTGGACACCCGCGTTGCGCTGGAGGAGGAGCTGCCGCGCCTGCCCACCACGGTCACCGAGGAGGCCGCGCGCACGATCCTGTCGTTCAACCAGTCGCCCGATGTGCCCTTTGATCGCTCGATCAATGCCTATCGTGGTTGCGAGCATGGCTGCATCTATTGCTTTGCCCGGCCCACCCACGCCTATCTCGACCTCTCGCCGGGGCTAGATTTCGAGACGAAGCTCTTTGTGAAACCGCAGGCCGCCAGGCTGCTGCGCCGCACGCTGGCCGCGCGCGGCTACCGCCCCGCCCCCATCGCCATGGGCACCAACACCGATCCCTACCAGCCCATCGAGAAACGCTACCGCCTGACGCGCCAGATCCTCGAACTGTGTCTTGAGGTGCGCCACCCCGTCACCATCACCACCAAATCCGACCGGGTGCTGGACGATCTGGACCTGCTGCGCGAACTCGCCGCGCGCAAGCTGACCGCTGTGGCGATTTCGGTCACCAGCCTCGATGCTGCCCTCTCACGCAAGCTGGAGCCGCGCGCTGCAACGCCGATGAAGCGGCTGGCCGCATTGGGCGCGCTGGTGGAGGCAGGCGTTCCCGCGCATATCAACGTCTCACCCGTGATCCCCGCCATCACCGATGACTGGATCGAGCGTATCCTCGAACAGGCCGCAGAGCGCGGCGTGCGCAGCGCCAACTGGATTATGCTGCGCCTGCCTCATGAAGTCGCGCCCTTGTTCCGCGAGTGGCTGGACGCGCACTTCCCCGAGCGCGCCGCCAAGGTCATGTCGATCATCAACCAGATCCGGGGTGGGCGCGATAATGATCCGAACTTCCATAGCCGCATGAAGCCGCAAGGCGTGTGGCCGGATCTGACGCGAGCGCGGTTTCGCAAGGCGATGGCGCGGCTGGGGATGGAGCGGGGGCGGATTGAACTGGATTGCTCCCAGTTCGTGGCGCCGGAAAGGGATGGGCAGATGCGGTTGTTTTAAAGGTTTAAACGAGACATGCGAGGGTCATAACCCTCGCGCTCCCTTTAATGTCTTCGTTGCGCATCGGGTTCGGCCAAGGCGCCCAGATTGCCGCGCCGCAGGCATGAAAACTCCACAGACAGCGCTGAAGGTTGGGCATGACCGCCTGCGGCGCTTTGTCTTGTGCAGGTGGATAGGCTGAGCGCGATGATTGGGGACGACTGCCCTTGCGTCGGAAGACGTTATGGGAGCGCGAGGGGGGAACCCCTCGCACGTCTCTTCCTTCAAGCTTTCCTTAGGCGACCAACCGCAACTGCGCCCGCCCCCGCTGAGGCGCAAACGACAGCACCGTCACACCCTCGATTGCCGCGATCACCTCGACCAGATCGCCGTCCAGCGCGAAATCCTGACCCAGGCGCAACTGCGGCTGCACCGGATCGCCGGTCTTCAGCGTTGCGACCACCTCGCCCCTGGCGCTCGCGCCAGACCCTTCGCCAGCGCCCACGCGCGGCAAGATCGTCGCCAGTTGCACGAAGGCCTCGGGCTGCGACACCTCGATCTTCAGCATCATGCGCGCGGCATTGCGCACCTCGCTCAAAGGCTGGCCGCCGCGGATGGTGACGCGGGGGGGCTCTTCCGGGCTGGGGCTGTCGAGTTCCACGGTCAGCAGGATGCAGGTGCTTTCCTTGGCCCAGTTCAGGAAGGGCTCGACCAGCGATTCCTCGAAGCAGGAGGCCGAGAACTGGCCGGAAGAGTCCGAAAACTCCGCCATGATAAAGTCCTTGCCGCGCTTGGTTTTGCGCTTCTGAACGCTCTCGACCATGCAGGCCATCACGGCATTGGCGCGGCCTCCGGCAGGCGAGCCCTGCGACATCAGCGCGCCATAGCTGCGCGCGCCATTGGCCGAGGCGATGGCATGCCATTGCGCCACGGGGTGCGCGGCGAAATAGAAGCCGAAGTTCTCACGCTCCTTGCCCATCTGATCCATGCGGCTCCAGGCGGGGGTTTCGATGAGGCGCAGCGCGGCGGTGTCGCCATCGCTGCCGAACAACCCACCTTGGCCCGATGTGCGGGTGCGCTCGGCTTCGTCCGCGCAAGCCAGCAGCATGTCGGCATTGGCCATGACCTTGGCGCGGTTGGGCTCCAGCATATCGAAGGCACCGCTGCTGGCGAGGCCTTCGAGAGCACGGCGGTTCAAGGAGCCATAGGGCACGCGGGTGAACAGGTCTTCCAGATCCTTGAACAGGCCGTTCGCCTCGCGCTCGGCCACCACCTGCTCCATGGCCTTTTCGCCCACGTTGCGGATGCCGGCCAAGGCGTAACGCACCGCATAGCCGTCGCTGGTTTCCTCGACGGTGAATTCGGCTTCGGAGTGGTTCATGCAGGGCCCGGCGATGGCGAAGCCGTTGCGGCGCATATCGTCCACAAAAATCGCCAGCTTTTCAGACTGATGCATATCGAAGCACATGGCCGCGGCGTAGAATTCGTGGGGGTAATGCGCCTTGAACCACGCCGTTTGATAGGCCAGCAGAGCATAGGCGGCGGCGTGCGATTTGTTGAAGCCATACCCTGCGAATTTGTCGATCAAGTCGAACAGTTCGTTGGCCTTGGCCGCCGGAATGTCCGAATTGGCCTTGCAGCCTTCCACGAAGCGCAGGCGCTGGGCGTCCATTTCCGCCTGCACCTTCTTGCCCATTGCACGGCGCAGCAAGTCAGCGTCGCCCAGCGAGTAACCGGCAAGGATCTGCGCGGCCTGCATCACCTGTTCCTGATAGACGAAAATGCCATAGGTTTCGGCGAGAATGACGCTGAGCTTCTCATGCGGATATTCGATGCTCTCCAGCCCATTCTTGCGGCGGCCGAACAGCGGAATGTTGTCCATCGGGCCCGGGCGGTACAGCGAGACGAGCGCGATGATGTCGCCGAAATTGGTGGGCTTCACCGCCGCCAGCGTGCGCCGCATGCCTTCGGATTCGAGCTGGAACACGCCGACCGTGTCACCCCGCTGGAGCAGCGTGTAAACATCCGCATCGTCCCAGGCCAGCGCGCCCAGATCGATGGTGATCCCGCGCTTGCCCAGCAGATCCACCGCCTTGCGCAGCACAGACAGCGTCTTCAGGCCCAGAAAGTCGAATTTGATGAGGCCCGTGTCCTCGACATATTTCATGTCGAACTGGGTCACCGGCATGTCGGAACGCGGATCGCGGTACAGCGGCACCAGCTGCGCCAGTGGCCTGTCGCCAATCACCACGCCCGCCGCGTGAGTGGAGGAGTTGCGCGGCATACCCTCCAGCTGCATCGCCAGATCGACCAGCCGCTTCACCTCGGGGTCGTTGGTGTATTCGCGGTGCAGTTCGGGCACGCCGTTGAGCGCGCGTTCCAGCGTCCAGGGATCGGTGGGATGGTTGGGCACCATCTTGGTCAGGCGGTCGACCTGACCATAGCTCATCTGCAGGATGCGGCCCGTATCGCGCAGCACGGCGCGGGCCTTCAGCTTACCGAAGGTGATGATCTGCGCCACATGGTCCGCGCCATATTTGGCCTGCACGTAGCGGATCACCTCGCCGCGACGGGTTTCGCAGAAGTCGATGTCGAAATCGGGCATGGAGACGCGTTCGGGGTTCAGGAAGCGTTCGAACAGCAGGCCCAGTTTCAGAGGATCGAGGTCGGTGATGGTCAGCGCCCAGGCCACCAGCGAACCGGCGCCCGAACCACGCCCCGGCCCCACCGGAATGTCGTTCTGTTTGCCCCACTGGATAAAGTCGGCCACGATCAGGAAGTAGCCGGCAAAGCCCATGCGGTTGATGATGCCCGTCTCGAAATCGAGGCGGTCGGCATACTCAAAGAAGCTTTCCTCCACGCCCAGCGGGCGCAAGGCTTCGTAAGCCGCCACGCGCTCCTCGCCCTGCTTGGCGAGAGCGGCATCGAGCGTCGGCTCATCCACGCCCGGCCAGTAAGGCGCCAAACGCTTGGCCAGACCGGCGCGCGACAGATCGACCATCATCCGCGCCTCGCCTTCCTTGTCGCCCGCCAGCGACGGCAGCAGAGGCTTGCGCTTGGGAGGGATATAGGCGCAGCGCTGCGCCACCACCAAAGTGTTGGCCACCGCCTCGGGCAGATCGGCAAAGGCATGCTCCATCACGGGGGCAGGCTTGACCCAGGCCTCCTTGCTGGAACGCGGGCGATCCACCGCATCGACATGGGTGGAATTGGCGATGCAGAGCATGGAATCATGCGCGGCGAAACCGCCCGGATCGGCGAAATGCGCCGGGTTGGTGGCGATCAACGGCAGATCGCGGGCATAGGCCAGATCGACCACCGCATCCTCGGCGCCATCCTCGGCCTCATTCCCGCGCCGGGCGATCTCGATGTAGAGGCGCTCGGGGAAATAGACCTGAAGGGCGTCCAGATAACGCTCCGCCGCGCCATGCTGGCCCTCGGCGATCAGGCGGGTGACGGCGCCATCGCCTGCACCGGTGAGGCAGATCAGGCCCTCCGTGTGGCCCTCCATCGCCGCCAAAGGCACATGCGGTTCATACTCCAGCGGGCGCTCCAGATGCGCCTGGCTGACCAAATGGCACAGGTTCAGCCACCCCGCCTCGTTCTGCGCCAGCAGCACCAGCCAGTCGAGCGTGGGCGCGGCAGGGCCGAACGCGCCGGAGACATTGCGCCCCTCGGGCCGGGCGATGGCCAGCGCGGTGCCGACGATCGGCTGGATGCCCGCATCCTTGCAGGCGCTGGAGAACGCCGGGGCCGCGTAGAGCCCGTTCTTGTCGGTGATCGCAATGGCGGGGAAACCACGCGTCTTCGCCAGCTTGGCAATCGCCTTGGGATCGATCGCGCCATCCAGCATCGTAAAGCTGGAGTAGATGCGCAAGGGCACGAAGGGGGAATAAGACGCCATGGTTTCAGCCTATGGCGGCGTGGGCGGAGGGATCAATCAGGGCGCCATGCGGGGTGTGGGGAAGGTTGGGGATAAGATGGGGATTAGGAGGGGAGAAGAGAAGGATAAGTGCGAGGGGATTATCCCCTCGCGCTCCCAAGACGTCTTCCGGCGATAGCGCGGTGGCTCCCCGAGCCTTGCGCCCAGACGATCCACCTGCGGCGCGGCGTCCGAAGCGCCTGGGCCGAACCCGATGCGCAACGCAAACAGTGATGGGAGCGCGAGGATTTAACACCCTCGTATCTTCCCTTTAAACCCTTAAAGCAGCTCTTCAATCGCCGCTTTCAAAGCCTCCGGCTTCACCCGAGGTCCAAAGCGGCGCACCACCCTTCCCTCACGATCCACCAGAAACTTCGTGAAATTCCACTTCACCTTCCGCGTCCCGAAAATCCCGCGCGCGGTGGAGGTCAGCCACTGCCACAAAGGCGGCGCGCCCGGGCCGTTCACCTCAACCTTGTCCATCAGCGGAAACGACAGGCCGAAGTTTACCTGACAGAACTGCGCGATGTCCTCCGCGCTGCCCGGCTCCTGCTTGCCGAACTGGTTGCAGGGAAAGGCCAGCACCTCGAAGCCGCGCTTGCCGTAATCCTGCCACAGCTGTTCCAGCCCGGCATATTGGGGCGTGAAGCCGCATTGGCTGGCGGTGTTGACGATCAGCACCACCTTGCCCGCCTTTTCGGCCAGCGGCACCGCGCGCCCGTCGGGCAGGCGCGCGGAGAAATCACTGAGGCGTTGCGGCGCCATCAGGCGTCGGCGTGGGGGAAGCCGGGGTGGTTGTAGAGTTCCATGGCCTCTTCCGACTTGATGCGATGATGGCCGGTGCGCTCGATCTCATACTGATCGCGCTGAGCGGCGGGCAGCAGGGCGATGTAGCGGATGAGGTCAGCAAGGTTGCCGTGGCGCAGCACCTTCAGCTCGGCCAGAACGCCCGCGTCGCCAGCGTGGTGCAGCGTGGCGTCCTGATCCCACTCGATGCCGTGGGGGAGCTGCGATTCGCCGCGAAAGGTGCTGGGCTGGGACATGGCATGATCCTTCTGTTCGTATGTTCTTTATATGCGATGTGGCGTGTCACCACCCACTTGGCAAGAGCGCTGCTTTAGTCGTACGCGGCGATCAGCCCATCAAGATGGCGCTTTATAGCTTTCCATTCGCTGACCAGAATCGAATAGACGGCAGTATCGCGCAGGCGGGTGCCGCCCTCGCCGTCACCAACCACCATATGGCCGCGCAAAATGCCGTCCAGACGCGCGCCGATCCGCTCGATGGCGCGGCGGCTGGCAAGGTTGAAGACATCTGTGCGAATCTGCACGCAGCCGACTTCCAGCGTTTCGAACGCATGGCCCAGCAGCAGGCGCTTGGCCTGCGTGTTCAGGCCAGTACGGCGCACGCTGGGCGCATAGAGCGTACCGCCGATTTCCACGCGGCGATGCTTCTCGTTCATCCGCATGTAGCGTGTGGTGCCCACCACCTGCCCGGCGGCGTCCAGCACGGTGAAGACCTGGGCACGGTTGTGACCGGTGTCCGCCTCGATCTGGTTCAGCCAGCCATCGATGGTCTCGGGCCCCGGGGCCATGGTGGCCATCGTCAGCTCGAAGCCCTGCGCGAAGGCGGCCAGCAGCGCCTCGCGGTCGGCGCGGACCAGCGGGCGCAGGGTGACATGCCTGCCGCTCAGCGTGGGGATGGCGGGCCAGCTCACAGATGCGCTTCCCTGGGAGGCTGCTCCACCAGATGACCCTCGACCAGCCGCACCACGCGGTCCATTTTTGCCGCGAGGCGCTCGTTGTGGGTGGCGATCAGCGCCGCCGCGCCGCTGCCGCGCACCAGCTTGAGGAATTCCTCAAGCACGCGGTCGCTGGTGGCTTCGTCGAGGTTGCCGGTGGGCTCGTCGGCCAGCACCAGCGCCGGAGCATTGGCCAGAGCGCGGGCCACCGCCACGCGCTGCTGCTCACCGCCCGAAAGCTGGCTGGGGCGGTGATCGAGCCTTGCGCCAAGGCCCAAGGCGCTCAGCAAGTCGCTGGCGCGGGTTTCGGCCTCTTCCCGGCCCTTGCCCGAGACCAGCTGGGGCAGCACCACATTCTCCAGCGCCGAGAAATCGGGCAGCAGATGGTGGAACTGATAGACGAAGCCCAGATGATCGCGGCGCAGCACAGTGCGCGCATCGCCATCCATCGCGCTGGCATCCTTGCCCGCGATCTCGATCCTGCCGCCAAAGCCGCCCTCCAGCAGGCCGACCGCCTGAAGCATGGTCGACTTGCCCGAGCCCGAAGGCCCCAGCAGCGCCACGATCTGCCCCGAGGTGATGGACAGGTCCACGCCGCGCAGCACCTCGATCGTTACGCCGCCTTGCGTGAAGTTGCGGGTCAGGCCGGTGAGACGAACAACAGAAGAATGGGCGACATCACTCATAACGCAGCACCTGAACAGGGTCCGTGCTCGCCGCCTTCAGCGCGGGAAACAGGGTGAAGGCGAAGGACAGGCCCAGCGCCAGAACGATGATCGCGCCGATCTCGAAAGGCGAGGCCTTGGCGGGCAGCTCGGTCAGGACGCGGATTTTCGGATCCCACAGATTCTGGCCGGTGATCATCTGGATCAGATTCACCACATTCTGGCGGAAGGTGAGGAACAGCACCGCCAGCAGGCAGCCCAGACCCGTGCCCAGCCCGCCGATGGTGCAGCCCACGGTCATGAAGATCTTCATCACACTGGTGCGGCTGGCGCCCATGGTGCGCATGATGGCGATGTCACGCGTCTTGGCGCGCACCAGCATGATGAGGCTGGAGAGGATGTTGAAAGCCGCCACCAGCACGATCAGCGAGCAGACCACGAACATCACCACCTGCTCCACCGCCAGCGCCTGAAACAGCGCGCCATTGATGGCCTTCCAGTCGCTGACCGCGGCATGGCCCTCCCATTTGGCGGAAAGCGGCGCGAGGATTTCGGTCACGCGATCCGGATCGTCCACCTTCACCTCGACCCCGCCGATGGCGTCGCCCATCAGCAGCAGGGTCTGGGCGTCATGCATCGGCATGATGACGAAGGCCTTGTCGAAATCATAGACGCCGATCTCGAAGATCGCGGCCACCGTGTAGCTGACCTGACGCGGCACCGTGCCGAAAGGCGTGGAGCGCCCCGCCGGATTGATGATGGTGATCGAATCGCCCACCTGAGCGCCCAGATCCTCGGCCAGCTGCTTGCCGATGGCGACATTGCCGCTGTCAGGCCGCAGATCCTTGATGTTGCCCGCCACCACCTTGGCGGTGAGATGGGCGATATCCTCATCGGTCTGCCCGCGCACCACCATGGCCGAGACGCGCCCGTTGAAGCTGCCCAGCAAGGGCTGCTCGATCAGCGGGCTGGCCGAAACCACGCCGGGGGTGGCTTTGGCGGACTTCACGATGTCCTGCCAATTGTCGAGCCGCCCGCCATAGCCCTGGATCACCGCATGGCCGTTGAGGCCGGAGATCTTGTCGAAAAGCTCGGCGCGAAAGCCGTTCATCACGCTCATCACGATGATCAGCGCGGCCACGCCCAGCGCCACGGCGGCCAGGCTGATGCCCGCCACCATGGCGATAAAGGCCTCGCCGCGCCCGGGGCGCAGATAGCGCCGGGCGACAGTCCATTCGAAGGTAGAGAGGATCACGCCGAAAAGGTCCGATCGGTTGGCAAGCATCTGGGCGACATGGCGCAACGCCAGCCGCAACGGAGCTTCATGCCTTAAGGATGCGGGGGGCCGCTGGCAATCGTTCCCGCAGGCGCCAGCCCAGCGGCATGAAGCCTCAATCCATCAGCGGCGCCGGGAAAAAGTTCCAAATCCGGTGAAATTTTACATGCAATTTCGCCGGCGAGACGGTCATGATTACTGCATGTTAAGGGTGTGCCCGTAATTTTCCTGAGGCATGGCGACCAAACCCACCCATATTGCGGCGATCAACATCGCCATGGCCTATGTGCTGCTGGCAGCGCTGGCCGTGGCCGCGACGCCTTTGGGCAGCGGGTTCTGCTACATCTGGCCCTCTTCGGCAGTGCTGGTGGCCTATATCGCGCCACGCAACCGGCGAGTCTGGGGGCTGACCATCGGCCTGTCCGTCGGGGCGCTGGGCGTACTGCTGGCCGCGCATGGGCTGAAATGGGTCACCTGCCTCTGGATGGTGATCGCCGATACGGTCGAAGCGCTGATCGCCGCCGGGCTGATGCGCCGTCTGTTGCGGCCCCATGGCCATACCGGCCCCCGCAGCGACGAGATCGGCTGGCTGATGCGGCTGGTCTTTCTGGTCAGCCTGATCCCGCCCATCGTCAGCGGGTTGATCCTGTGGGGGGCGCTCAAGCAGTTCTCGCCCGAAAGCTGGCATCTGGCCCGTGACTGGATGCTGGGCCATGCGCTGGGGCTGATGATGTTCCTGCCCTGCCTGACGCGCATCCAGCGCCTGTGGCGGCAATATCGCCAGAACGGACGCGCCCGCACGTCAGCGTGGAGCCTGCGCAAGACGCTGTCGCTCGGCTTCCCGGTGCTGATGACGGCGACGGCGGTGCTGTCCTTCGGCCTGTCGGACCGGCCGCTGCTGTTTCTGCCGGTGCTGGTGCTGGTGGCGGCCATGCTGTGGATCGACCTGATCGTGCTGAGCTGCATGTATCTGCTGCTGGCCAGCGCGGCGGCGATGGTGGCCATGCTGGGCCATGGCCCGCTGACCTTGCTGCATGTGCCGCTGGCGGTACAGCTCACCTCGGTGCAGGTCTATCTGCTGCTGACGATGGCCTGCATCACGCCGGTCAGCGGGCTGGTCAACCAGCTGCGCCGCAGCCTTGGCGAGCTGCGCGAAAGCGAGGCGCGCTACCGCCTGCTGGCCGATCATTCCACCGATGTGATCATGAGCACCGGCCTCAATGGCTGCATCCGCTTCATCTCGCCCTCGCTGCTGGCGCTGACCCAGCATCAGCCCTCCGATGTGATGGGCCATCGCGCGCTGTTGCTGGTCTGCGCCCAGCACCGCCGCGCCGTGATGAAGGCCCATGCCCGCGCCATCGCCGCGCCGGGCGAGACCGTGCTGGTGGAGTTCGAAAGCCAGCCGCTGATCGGCGCCCCGCGCTGGTTCGAGGCGCATATGCGCGCCGTGGCCGACCGGCGCGGCCTGGCCGAATGCGTGGTCACCGTGATCCGCGACATGTCCGAACGCAAGCGCGTGGAAAGCGCGCTGGCCGAGGCAGCCTTCACCGATCCCCTGACCGGCCTGCCCAACCGCCGCGCGCTGATGGAGGCGATGGAGGGCTGCATCGCCCAGAACCGCCCCGCCGCCCTCGCCGTGATCGACCTAGACCATTTCAAGCAGGTCAATGACCGTTACGGCCATGCCGCGGGCGACGAGGTGCTGCGCAGCTTCGCCCGCGTGGCGCGGCAGGGCCTGCGCGCCAGCGACATGCTGGCCCGCATCGGCGGCGAGGAGTTCGCCCTGCTGCTGCCCGGCGCCGACATTGCGCTGGCCGAGCTGATCTGCAGGCGCATCGGCGCCACGCTGGCCCATACCGTCACGCGCCATGGCGAGATGGCGATCTCGGTCACCTCCTCGATGGGGCTGGCCGTGCTGGGGGACAATGCGATGGTGGCCTTCGATCAGGCCGACAAGGCGCTCTACATCGCCAAGGCGCGTGGGCGGGCGCGGTTGCAGGTGGCGGCGTGATTTGAAAGCCGGATGTGCGGCACCGGCCCGCTCCCCCGGCCCGGCCACCCACAGCATACCATCGATGGGCAGCCGGGCCGGGGGAGCGGGCCGGTGCCGCCGAAAATGTGCCTCGCACATTTTCTAAACAGACTCCCACCCCTTGCGAAAATCCCACAGTCTTCCCAATTCGGGCCCGGCGCAGAAGCGCGCCCCCTTGCCAAATGTCACAAATCTCGTAAAGGCGCGCTCGAACCCAGGGCCCGCCCGAAGGGATGCACCCATTGTGGTACAGGGCCTGTTATTCCCGCCGGGCATCCGGCGCAAAAAGGCACCCACGCCCGGCATGACCGACCATAATCGCACCGCTGCTTCGCCTTCGTCCGATCGCGACTCGACCCCCTGGGATCTTGAGGACGACAATCTGCATGAGGAATGCGGCATCTTCGGCGTGATCGGCATGAAGAGCGCTTCGGCATCGGTCGCGCTCGGCCTGCATGCCCTGCAGCATCGCGGTCAGGAAGCCGTCGGCATCACCAGCTTCGATGGCGACGAGTTCTTCTCGCATCGCGGCATCGGCCATGTGGCGCATGTCTTCAAGAATCAGGACATGTTCGCCGAACTGCCCGGCAAGATGGCATCGGGCCATGTGCGCTACGCCACCACCGGCGGCTCGGGCCTGCGCAACATCCAGCCGCTGTTTGCGGACCTGGCCGGCGGCGGTTTCTCCATCGCCCACAACGGCAACATTTCCAACGCCATGACGCTGAAGCGCGATCTGGTGCAGAAGGGCTCGATCTTCCAGTCGACCAGCGACACCGAGGTCATCATCCACCTCGTCGCCACCAGCCGCTACCCCACCCTGCTCGACCGTTTCATCGACGCGCTGCGTCTGGTCGAGGGCGCCTATTCGCTGATCTGCATGACGAGCGAAGGCATGATCGCCTGCCGCGACCCGCTGGGCATCCGCCCGCTGGTGATCGGCCGCCTTGGCGACGGCATCATCTTCGCCAGCGAGACCGTGGCGCTCGACGTGATCGGCGCCGAATTCATCCGCGAGGTCGATCCGGGCGAGATGATTCAGGTCAGCCACAATGGCAAGATGATCTCGCACCGCCCCTTCGGCAAACCTTCCGCGCGCCCCTGCATCTTCGAGCACGTCTATTTCAGCCGTCCCGACTCGGTGATGGGCGGCCAGTCGGTGTATGAAGTGCGCAAGGCAATCGGCAAGGAACTGGCCAAGGAATCGCTGGCCAATGCCGATCTGGTGATCCCCGTGCCCGATTCGGGCGTGCCCGCCGCCATCGGCTATGCGCAGGAAAGCGGCATCCCGTTTGAACTCGGCATCATCCGCAGCCACTATGTGGGCCGCACCTTCATCCAGCCCGGCGACGGCGCCCGCCACGCCGATGTGAAGCGCAAGCACAACGCCAACCGCGCGCTGGTCGAGGGCAAGCGCATCGTGCTGATCGACGATTCGATCGTGCGCGGCACCACCTCGCTCAAGATCGTGCAGATGATGCGCGATGCCGGCGCCAGCGAAGTCCACATGCGCATCGCCAGCCCGCCGACCGAGCACAGCTGCTTCTACGGCGTCGACACGCCCGAGCGGAACAAGCTGCTGGCCGCCCGCATGGACCTGCAGGCCATGACCGACTTCATCCAGGCCGACAGCCTGGCCTTCGTCTCCATTGACGGCCTCTACCGCGCCGTGGGTGAGCAGCAGCGCAACAATGGCTGCCCGCAGTTCTGCGACGCCTGCTTCTCCGGCGAGTACCCCACCCGCCTCACCGACCTGATCGAGGCCGGCAAGGGCGATGATGTGAAAATCCCGGCCTAAACAGTTTGTTGTCGCCTTTTCCGGATCGCCGGGTGATATCACCCGGCGCAAAAACACTCTGGAAGGATATCCCGCATGTCTGACGCCCGCCCGTTCGAGGGCCAACTCGCTTTGGTAACGGGCGCCAGCCGGGGGATCGGCGCGGCCACAGCTCAGGCGCTGGCCGCGCAGGGCGCCCATGTCATCCTGACCGGGCGCGACACCAAGGCGCTCGAAGGCGTCGAGGATGCCATCCATCAGGCGGGCGGCTCGGCCAGCATCGCCCCGCTCGAACTCACCGAGCCCGATGCCATCGCCCGCCTCGCCACGGCCATCTCTGGCCGGTGGGACGCGCTGGACATTCTGGTCATCAATGCTGCGCAGCTACCGCAGCTGACGTCGGTGCAGGATATCGACCTCAAGGCCTTCAACCGCGCCATCGGCACCAATGTGCTGGCGACTCAGGCGCTGCTGACCTGCTTCACCCCCATGCTGAAAAAGAGCAGCCGTGCCAGCGTGATCGGCCTCACCACCTCGGTCGCCACCGCGCCCCGCGCCTATTGGAGCGCCTATGGCGCCACCAAGGCCGCGCAGGAGGTGCTGCTCGATTGCTATGCTCAGGAAATGAAAAACATTTCCGCCATCCGCGTGGCCATCGTTAACCCTGGCGCCACCCGCACCGCCATGCGCGCCAAAGCCTATCCGGGCGAGAATCCCGCCTCCGTCAAGGCTCCCGAGGTGGTGGCCAATGCGATCACCGCCGCGCTGCTAGGTGATTTTCCCAGCCCATATCGTTTCGACGTTAACCCGTCCTGATAAGCGCCCGTCAAGCCGCGGGGGGCCAATGTGGCTTCGCACGGTCCACCCCCGCACAGTGGGCCGCTGCCGAAGGGTATGAGGGTTCAAGAGACCTCCGCCCGTGACGGCCACGGCGCGCAAAGGCACGCCAGCCAATCTGGCGCGACCGGCTTTTCCGCAGCCCCATATGCCGGTCGCGCCTTTTTGCTTTTCGTTGAAGCAGGAAAGTTAAGATGCGAGAGGGTTACCCCCTCGCGCTCCCATGAATGTCTGCGTTGCGCTTAGGGTTCGGCCAAAGAGCCAAGATTGCAGCGCCGCAGGCTTTTAATCGCCAGATATCCTGACGCTTCACGAACAAATGCCTGCGGTGCTTTAGGTTACGCAGGTGGAGAGTTAAGGCGCATCAATTCGGCGCCCCTGCCCTCTCGTCGGAAGACGTTATGGGAGCGCGAGGGTGTAACACCCTCGCATCTTCCCTTCTTCTTTCCACCAATCACGGCTACTCAAACGCCATGAAAGCCCATCCACTCCTGATCGCCGCGAGTTTGCTGGCAGGCCTGCCCGGCATCGCATTCGCCAATGACACCTCGGCCCAGCTGGCTGCCGGAGGGCTGGTCCTCACCCGCAGCGACGCCATCGAGATGCGCAGCGAGGATCTGCGGATTTCCCGGTCCGAGGTGGTGGTGCGTTACACCTTCCTCAACACCAGCGGCAAGGATGTGACCAGCCGCGTGGCCTTTCCCCTGCCGCCGATCGGCGGCCCCGATTTCTTCCAGAGCGATGTCTCGATCCCGATCAGCGATTCGGACAATTTCCTCGGCTTCACCACGAAGATCGACGGCAAGCCGGTGGCGATGGAGATGGAGCAGAAGGCGGTTGCGGGCGGGGTGGACCGCACCGCCTGGCTGCGCGCCCACGGCATCCCGCTGACGCCGCAGAGCGACGGGGCGACTGCCGCTTTGGGCAAGCTTTCGCAAGCGAAGCTCGCCGAGGCCGGGCGCCTGAAGCTGATCGCCAGTGACGATGGCCCGGGGTGGGAGCTGCACACCACCTATCACTGGGTTCAGCGCTTTCCCGCCGGGGTGCCGGTGGTGGTGGAGCATCGCTACAAGCCCTCGGTGGGCGGCACGACGGGGACCATGCTGGGGCAGGAAAAAGACCCGGAGACCGAAAAGCGTTATTGCGTCGAACCCTCCTTGCTGGCGGGGCTGCGGCGCTCGGTGAAGACGGGGCATGTCGTCTATACCGAGAACTGGATCGATTATGTGCTGGTCACCGGGGGCAACTGGAAAGCGCCGATCGGTCAGTTCAAGCTGACGGTGGACAAGGAGCAGCCGGGCGATCTGGTCAGCTTCTGCGCGGATGGCGTGCGGAAGGTCAGCCCCACGCGCTTCGAGGTGACCCATACCAACTGGCGCCCGACGCGCGATCTTTCGATCCTGTTTCTCGTGCGCAACGAGACCCGATAGGCCTGAAAGCGCGAGGGGGACATGTCGCCCCCCTCGCCTGTCCCTTGCCTTTATCCTGCCGCCGTCTTCATCACCCGGTAGGCCCCCAGCGCCCGCTCGCGCCCCTCGACATGGCTGACGAGCATGTCGGGATAACCGGTCCTGTGGCGGATCAGGGGTGAGGGATCGTGGATCTCATCGCCCTCCACTTGCGACAGTTCGGGCACCCATTGGCGGATATAGTCCCCGGCGTTGAACTTGTCCGACTGGGTCAGCGGCGCCATGATGCGGGTGAACTGGTTGGCATCCACGCCAGAGCCCGCCGACCACTGCCAGTTGACGCTGTTCTGCGCGTAATCGGCATCGACCAGCGTGTCCCAGAACCAGCATTCGCCCGCGCGCCAGTCGATGCCCAGATGCTTGATGAGCAGGCTCGCGACGATCATGCGCACGCGGTTGTGCATCCAGCCGGTGTGCCACAGCTGGCGCATCCCGGCGTCCACGATGGGATAGCCGGTGCGGCCATGCTCCCAGGCGTGGAGATCGTCGAGATCGTCACGCCAGGGGAAATGCTCGAAGGCGGGGTTGGCGGAGCGGGCGCCGTAATCGGGCATGGTGGTGATCTGGTTCTGCGCATAGTCGCGCCAGCCCAGTTCGGAGCGGAAGATCTGCGCGCCCTCGCTCTCGTCATCCTCCAGCGCGTGCCAGCATTGGGCCGGGCTGATCTCGCCAAAGGCCAGATGGGGCGAGAGGCGGCTGGTGCCTTCCCGAGAGGGCAGGTTGCGCGCCTCGCCATAGTGGCGGGCCTCGTCGATAAAATCGCGCAGGCGGGTGTGGGCGCCCTTTTCACCGGGCGTCCATTCCGCGCGGAAGCCTGCGGCCCAGTCGGGTTTGGTGGGCAGCAGATTCCAGTCGGCCAGATCCTCGCTTTTGGGCCAATGGGCGGGCGCGGGGATATGGCGGGGTTTCGCGACGGGCGGCGGGGGCGGCATATGCTGCTGCAGGGCCCGCCAGAAGGGCGTGTAGATGCGATAGGGGGTGCCCGCGCCGCTAGTCACGCTGCCGGGAGGCGCAAGGTAATTGCCGTGGTGCAGCTGCAGGTCCAGCCCGGCCTTGACCACCGCCTTTTCGGCATTGAGCCACCATGGTTCGTGGTGATGCAGCGCGTGAACGGTCTGCGCGCCGGTTTCTTTCGCCAGTTGCGCCAGTACGTCTTCGCTGCGCCCCTGCCGCAGGATCAGGCGGCTGCCATGCTGCAGCAAATCCTGCGACAGGCTCTCCAGCGAGCCATGCAGCCACCAGCGGCTCGCCCCGCCCATCTTGCGGTGGCGCGGGGTTTCATCGTCCAGCACATAGACCGGGATCACCGGCGATCCGCTGTCCACGGCGGCGCGCAGGGCGGGCTGGTCGGCCAGCCGCAGATCGCGGCGCAGCCAGAGGAGGACGGGTTTGCTCATCCCTTCGAGCTAGGGACAAGAACGGAGGATGACAGTATGCCCTTTAGGGCAGGTTTTACGCGGTCAGCCCAGATCCACAGCCCCGCCATGATTGACGATATCGCCGCCGACAAAGCCATGGACGCGCACCTGCGCGCCCTGCTGCACGGTAAGGTCGCCCTTGACCCAGCCATGGACCTCCAGCTGGGCGCCCTCGCTGACGGTCACATCGCCCTTGATCATGCCCTGCAAGCGCAGCCTCGCGCCCGGAGCGATGGTGGCATCGCCTTTCATGATGCCATCAAAGGTGCTGCTGCCTTCGAAGGTGTGACTGCCGCCAATCATCGGTCCCATACGCCTGTCCTTGCCGAGTCATTGATATGGTGAACTATATCACCAATACACATGGCCGCAAGAGGTGCTAGCCCTCCACCCGCCATGTCTGACCCTTGCCGAGCAGCTTGCGCAGATCGGTGCTTTTGCCCACGCGCGCCCGCGCATCCTGCGCCAGCATCTCATCCTCATAGGTCGGGCGGGGATCGTCATAGATCACGCCCAGCGCCACGGGGAACAGGTCCATCGGCAGCTCGACCAGCATATGGGCAAGGCTGCGGTTGGTGACATCATGGGTGATCACCCCTGCCCCCTGCCAGTCACTCTCCACCACATCGACAATCTTCAGAGTCAGCTTCTGCGCATCCAGAGCGATGCCCTGCGTGCCCTTGTTGAACAGCATCGGCTCGCCATGCTTGAGCCAGAGCTGCTTTTCCGCCGCCACCGCCTTCTCGGTGAAATCGGCAAAACGGTCCTTGTTGTAGACGATGCAGTTCTGGAAGATCTCCACAAAAGCCGCGCCGCGATGAGCATGCGCCGCCTTCAGCACCTCTCCCAACGCCTTCGACGTATCATAGCCCCGCGCCACAAACCGCGCGCCCGCCCCCAGCGCAAAGGCGCAAGGCAGAGCAGGCCGGTCCACCGATCCCAGCGGTGTTGTCGGGCTCTGCGTGCCGGGACGGCTGGTGGGCGAATATTGCCCCTTGGTCAGGCCGTAGATCTCGTTGTTGAACAGCATGATCTGGGCATCGATGTTCCGGCGCAGGAAATGCATCGTGTGATTGCCGCCAATCGACATGCCATCGCCATCACCGGTCACCAGCCAGAGATCGAGCTGAGGGTTGGCCAGCTTGATCCCCGTGGCCACCGCAGGGGCGCGCCCGTGGATCGTGTGGAAGCCATAGGAGGCCATGTAATAGGGAAACCGGCTGGAACACCCGATCCCGCTGACGAACACGGTGTTGGCCGGATCGACGCCCAGTTCAGGCAGCACCCGCTGCATGGCCTTGAGGATCGCATAGTCGCCGCAACCGGGGCACCAGCGCACCTCCTGATCCGATTCCCAATCCTTGAGGGTGGTGGTCATCTGGTTCATCGGCGGTCCCCTAGGCCAGTGCAGCATCGATGGCGGCTTCGATCTCGGCGATGGTGAAGGGCTGGCCCGACACCTTGTTGAGCGGCCGCGCATCGACCAGATATTGATCGCGCAGCACCGTCTTGAACTGGCCGGTGTTCATCTCGGGCACCAGCACCTTGCCATAGCCGCGCAGCAGATCGCCCAGATTGGCGGGCAGCGGCCAGAGATGGCGGACATGGATATGGCTGACATCCAGCCCCCGGCCCCGCGCCCGGCGCACCGCCTGACGGATCGGCCCATAGGTGCTGCCCCAGCCGACGATCACCAGCCTGCCGCCCTCGCCGCCCTGATCCACCGCCTGCGCCGGGATATGGCGGGCGATGCCGTCCACCTTCTCCTTGCGGGCATCGGTCTGGAGCTGATGGGTGGCGGGGGCGTAATCCAGGTCACCGGTATCCACCGCCTTCTCGATGCCGCCGATCCGGTGCATCAGGCCGGGGGTGCCGGGTCTGATCCATGGGCGCACGCCTTTGTCGTCGCGCTTGTAGGGCAGAACCTTGCCGTCCCCACCGTTGGCCTCCGTGAGGAATTGCGCGGGGAAGGGCTTGAAAGTGTCCGGGTCCGGCACCTGCCAAGGCTCGGCGGCATTGGCGATATAGCCATCGGTCAGCAGCATCACCGGGGTCATGAACTGGGTGGCGATGCGGCAGGCCTCGATGGCGCATTCAAACGCATCGGCGGGCGAGCGGGCCGCGATCACCGGCATCGGCGTATCGCCATTGCGGCCATAGATCGCCTGATAGAGATCGCTCTGCTCGGTCTTGGTGGGGAGACCCGTGGAGGGCCCGCCGCGCTGGGAATTGACGACCACCAGCGGCAGTTCGGTCATCACCGCCAGCCCCATCGCCTCGCCCTTGAGCGCAATGCCCGGCCCCGAGGACGACGTCACCCCAAGCGCTCCGGCATAGGCCGCGCCCAACGCCGAAGCGATGGCCGCAATCTCATCCTCGGCCTGAAAGGTGGTGACGCCGAACTCCTTCATCTTCGTGAGGTGGTGCAGGATCGCCGAGGCAGGCGTGATCGGATAGCCGCCGAAGAACATCGGCAGATCGGCCAGTTGGGCGCCCGTCACCAGCCCCAGGCTGATCGCCTCCGCGCCCGTGATGGTGCGATAGAGCCCCGGCGCGGAGGGCACCGGATCGATATGCAGCTTGCGAACCTGCCCGCCGATCTCGGCGGTTTCGCCATAGGCATGCCCGGCGTTCAGCGCGGCGATGTTGGCCTCGGCCAGCAGGGGGGCCTTGGCGAATTTGTCCTTCAGCCACTGGATCAGCGGCGCGCGATCCCGGTCGAACATCCAGAGCGCCAGACCCAGCGTCCACATGTTCTTGCAGCGCAGCGCCTCCTTGTTGCCGAGACCGAAGGGCTTCACCGCCTCCAGAGTCAGCGCGCTGATGTCAAAGGCCAGCAGGGCCCAGCGAGCAAGGCTGCCATCCTCCAGCGGATTGGCGTCATAATGGGCCTTGTCGAGGTTGCGGCGGTTGAACTCGCCCGAATCGGCGATGATCAGCCCCCCCAGCCTGAGATGCGCCACATTGGTTTTCAGCGCGGCGGGGTTCATCGCCACCAGCACATCGGGCTGGTCGCCCGCCGTGGAAATCTCGCTGCTGCCGAAGTTGATCTGGAACGCCGAGACGCCGAAGAGCGTCCCCTGCGGCGCGCGAATCTCGGCAGGAAAATCGGGGAAGGTCGCCAGATCATTGCCCGACAGCGCGGTGGAAAGCGTGAACTGCCCGCCCGTCATCTGCATCCCATCGCCCGAATCGCCCGCGAAACGCACGACAACGGCTTCGGGCACGGCTTCGGAACTTTCATCGATCGAGCGCGCAATCACATTCATCGTGATCCATCCCTCATCGCAGGGCATGGCGTGTCCATGCCCGTGAGGTCCGCGCCTTGACTCTGGCCGATCCGCCTCTTCCCATGCCGGGCTGTTCTTGCACGCCCGTGCCAAACGCGGAGCCATCCAGTTTTCTGTCAGCCGCCAAACCGCCCACGAATCAAAAACCCTTGAGGCTGGCTAGTCAAGCGCCAATCCACCGTTTAAGGGCCGCCTTTCGCGATTTTTCAGCAAGACAAAACCGCGTTTTCCAGACTATCAAAGGTTCCACACAGGGGGCCCCAAGGCAGCGAAAGCATGAATGATTTTACCCACCTTCCCTATCGCCCTTGTGTCGGGGTGATGCTGGTCAACGCCGCCGGTCAGGTGTTCGTCGGCCAGCGCATCGACCAGCGCGAGAACAGCGGTGGCCATGAAGGCGATTTCTGGCAGATGCCGCAGGGCGGCGTCGACGATGGCGAGGATCTGCGCGCCGCCGTCTGGCGCGAACTGGCCGAGGAAACCGGCGTGCGCGAGGAGCAGGGCGTGATCCTGGCCCAGACCCGCGACGAGCTGCTCTATGACCTGCCCGACGAGCTGATCGGCAAGCTGTGGAAGGGCAAGTACCGCGGCCAGCGCCAGCACTGGTTCCTGATCCGCTTCACCGGGCAGGACAATGACATCGATCTGGACGCCCATGATCCGGCCGAATTCTGCGACTGGAAATGGGTGAACCCGGAGGCTCTGCCCGACCTGATCGTGCCCTTCAAGAAGCGCGTCTACCGCTCGGTTCTGGAAGAGTTCAAGGCGCTGATCTGATCGCGCCGGATGTATGAAAAAAGCCGGGGCGCCTGATGGCTGCCCCGGCTTTTTTGTGTTTTCTGTGCAGGCCCGATCAGTTCTTCACGACACTCGCCGCGCCAGCCGCCGGATCGGCGCTGACCACATGGGCCACAGCCGGCGTGACCTGCGCCTGAGCCTGCGAAGCCTGCGCCGCCGTCAGCGCAGAGGCCAGATTGCGCGCGGGCGGGCAGCCATCGCCGCAGATCGCCTCAAGCCGGGCCAGATTGCGCTTGGCCTTGTCGAAGGCCCCCTTCTGCGCCAGCGCCTGACCTTCACCGGCCAGAGCATCCAGGTTGGCCGGATCGCGCGCCAGCACCGCGCGGTAATAATGCAGCGCCTTGCCCGGCATCGCCTGATGGCGCGCCACATCGGCCAGATCCATCACCAGCACCGCGCTGCCCGGCGAAATCGCCAGCGCGGCTTCGAAACCGTCGGTCGCCCGGTCCAGATCGCCAGCGGCCAGAGCCATCTTGCCCTGAGCCTCCAGCGCGGCGGCGCGCGGATCGAGCACCTCGGGCGTGGCGCTTTGTCCTGCACTGGCCGTCAGAGCGGCAAGGGCCGAGAGGACCAGCGCAACCGGGGCATAACGCATGACTTTTTCCTTGAACGTACTGGGGCTTTCACGCCTGTGTATGGACATCGTCTCCGACATGGAACCCGATGCTATCACACGCGTTTAAGGCGCGCGACGAAAAATCCGTCCGTGCCGTCGCGCGCGGGCGTCATCCTGACGCCTGCCCCGTGCGGCTGGCCAGCGCCCAGATCCAAAGCTTCGGCCTGCCAGCGCGAATCGCGCTTCAGAAAAGCCTGCACCTGATCCGCTCCTTCCGCATCCAGCAGCGAGCAGGTCACGAAAATGATCCGCCCGCCCGGCTTCACCAGCGTGGCGGCAATATCCAGCAAACGGCTCTGAATGCCCGTCACGCGGGCCAGTTCCTTTTCGGAAAGCCGCCAGCGCGCCTCGGGATTGCGCCGCCATGTGCCGGTGCCGCTGCACGGCGCATCGATCAGCACCGCATCCGCCGTGCCCGCCAGATCGGCCAGCGCCTCTGCCTCACGGTTGGGGTTCATCAGCAAGGTCTCGATCAGCGGAGCCCCGGCGCGCTCGGCCCTCGGCGCCAGACGCTGCAACCGCGCGCGATCGACATCGCAGGCCACCAGCCGACCTTTACCGGCCATGCTCGCCGCCAGCGCCAGAGTCTTGCCCCCCGCCCCGGCGCACAAATCCACCACGGTTTCGCCCGGCAGCGCCGCCACCGCCTCGCAGGTCAGCTGGGAGCCGCCATCCTGCACCTCGACCAGCCCCTGTTCGTAAGCCTCCCAGCTTTCGACCGGCGTGTTGGCGGGAAAGCGCAGCCCATAGCGCGCGGGCAGAGGCTCGCCCTCCACCGGCAGCACCAGCCCGTCGCGCTCCGCCTTCAACGCATTGACCCGCACATCGAGCGGCGCCCGGTCCAGCAGCGCCAGCGCCTCCTCCCCGGAAACCCCGCTGCTTTCCAGAGCCCGCTCCAGCCACGCCGGAGCCACGCCGCCCTGCGCCACAGGTTCTGCCGGATCGATGGGCTCGGGCGCATGCCGCCCGCCATCGAACAGGCTGGCCAGCGCTTCGTTGGCCTGAACCAGCTTCAACATCGCTGCGCGCCCACTTTCGGGGATCGGCCCGCAGGCGCGAATGGCGTTGTAGACCAGATCCCGCACCGCGCGCCGGTCCTTCGATCCGGCAAAGCGGCGGGTGCGAAACCACTCGCTGAACACCCTGTCCGCCGGAGCGCCACCCGCCTTCGCCGCGGCAATCACCGCGTCGAGAATCTCAATGGCGGCTTGGACGCGGGCAGCAGGGGTCATGTTGAAGATGTTACCAGATAAGGAGAAAAAGAAAATGCGAGGGTGTTACACCCTCGCGCACCCGGAACGTCTTCCGGCGAAACGGCAGTGGCTCCGCAACGCAGCGCCCCGCCTCTCCACCTGCGCCACCTTACCGCGCCGCAGCCTATAGATTCCTGCCTGCGGCGCCGCGACCTTCAGCAAGGCCGAACCCGATGCGCGACGCAGACAAATAATGGGAGCGCGAGGGGATAATCCCCTCGCACCTACCCCTTCAAACCTTCTTACCGCGTCGGGTAATTCGGCGCCTCGCGGGTGATCGTCACGTCGTGAACGTGGCTTTCCTTCAGGCCCGCATTGGTGATCTGGATGAACTTCGACTTCGTGCGCAGATCCTCGATCGTCGCCGAACCCGTATAGCCCATCGCCGCCTTCACGCCGCCAACCAGCTGGTGGACCACATCCTTGGCGGGGCCCTTGTAGGGCACCTGACCCTCGATGCCCTCGGGGACCAGCTTCATCTGGTCCTTGATGTCCTGCTGGAAGTAACGGTCGGCCGAGCCGCGCGCCATCGCGCCCACCGAGCCCATGCCGCGATAGGCCTTATAGGCGCGGCCCTGATAGATGAAGGTCTCGCCCGGCGCTTCCTCGGTGCCCGCCAGCAGCGAGCCGACCATGATCGAGCTGGCGCCAGCGGCCAGAGCCTTGGCCGCGTCACCGCTGGTGCGCAGGCCGCCGTCGCCGATCACGGGCACGCCGTGCTTGCTGGCTTCCTCGGCGCTTTCCATGATGGCGGTCAGCTGGGGCACGCCCACGCCCGCCACGATGCGCGTGGTGCAGATCGAGCCCGGCCCGATGCCCACCTTCACGCCATCGGCACCCGCGCCGATCAGCGCCTTGGTGGCCTCGGCGGTCGCGACGTTGCCGGCGATGACCTGAGCGTTGGGGTTCATCTTCTTCACGCGCTCGACAGCGCGGGCCACGTCGCGGTTATGGCCGTGGGCGGTGTCGATGATGACCACGTCGCACTCGGCATCGAGCAGCGCCTCGGTGCGGGCGAAGCCCTTGTCGCCCACGGTCGTGGCGGCGGCAACGCGCAGGCGGCCGGCGGCATCCTTGGTGGCGCTGGGGTAGTTCACCGCCTTCTCGATGTCCTTCACGGTGATGAGGCCGACGCACTTATAGGCATCGTCCACCACCAGCAGCTTCTCGATGCGGCGGGCATGGAGCAGGCGGCGGGCTTCCTCCTGCGAGACGCCGGCGCGCACGGTGGCGAGGTTCTCATGCGTCATCAGCTCGCGCACGGGCTGGGCGATGTTGTCGGCAAAACGCACGTCGCGGTGGGTCAGGATGCCGACCAGCTTGCCGCTGCCCTCGACCACGGGGACGCCGTTGATCTTGTGAGCGTTCATCAGCGCCTGCGCCTCGCCCAGCGTGGCGTCGGGCGCGATGGTGATGGGGTTGACGACCATGCCGCTCTCGAAGCGCTTCACGGCGCGAACGGCGGCGGCCTGCTCCTCGATGGTGAGATTGCGGTGCAGCACGCCAATGCCGCCCAGCTGCGCCATGACGATGGCCATATCGGCCTCGGTCACGGTGTCCATGGCGGCGGAGAGCACCGGAATGTTGAGCGCGATGCCCTTGGTAAGGAAGGTGCGCGTGTCGGCCATGGACGGCACGATGTCCGATTCCGCCGGACGCAGCAGCACGTCGTCGAAAGTAAGGCCGAGGGCGATGTCGATGCTAGCCACTATGCGTTGTCCCGCTTTGCGTGGGGCCTGCATGGGGCTGCAAGCCCGTGTCGATTCGTGGCGGCCCATGTAATCAAGCAAATGCCAAAGCGCCAGAGGGCTTTTTGCGGCAGTTTGGTGACAAGGGGTTTGAGCCAGGGATTAAAGAGGAAATGCGAGGGGCCCGGAGCATGTCTCTTGAGACATGCGACCAACAAAAACGCTCCCTCGCGCTCCCATGCCGTCTCCCGACGATGGGGCGTGGCGCCGAATTGTAGCGCCCCGCCTCTCCACCTGCGCCACCTTGCCGCGCCGCAGGCTTGTTATCCCTGCCTGCGGCGCGGCAAACCGGGCGCAAGGCCGAACCCGAGGCGCTGAGGCAGACAGTAAAGGGGGCGCGAGGGTTATGACCCTCGCATGTCCTCTTTACCTTCTTCAGCTCCAGGCGGCTTCAGGCGGCAGGCTCATCAGGATCGCCTCGACATTCCCGCCGGTTTTCAGGCCGAAGGTCGTGCCCCGGTCGTAAACTAGATTGAACTCCGCATAGCGACCGCGCCATTCCAGCTGAGTCTGTTTCTCGGCGGGCGTGTAGGCTGCCGCCATGCGCCGCCGCACGATCTGCGGGAAAATATCAAGGAAGGTCTCCCCCACGGCCTTGGTGAAGGCGAAGTTGGCGTCCCATGCCACCTGATCGGCGCAATCGAGGTGATCGTAGAAAATCCCGCCCACGCCGCGATGCACGCCGCGATGGGGGATGTAGAAATAGTCGTCGGCCCAGGCCTTGAAGCGGTCGTAGTCACCAGGTTCATGGGCATCGCAAGCGGATTTGAAGGCCTCGTGGAAGGCTTGCGTGTCGTCCTCATAGGGGATGGGGGGGTTAAGATCCGCGCCGCCGCCGAACCATGCCTTGGTGGTGGTGAGGAAGCGCGTGTTCATATGAACGGCGGGCACATGCGGGTTGGCCATATGGGCGACAAGGCTGATGCCGGTGGCGGTGAAGCCGGGCTGATCGACACTGGCGCCATTGATGCTGGAGGCAAAGTTGGGCGAGAAGGTGCCGTGGACGGTGGAGACGTTCACCCCCACTTTCTCGAAGATTTTGCCCTTCATCAGGCCGCGCACGCCGCCGCCGGTGTCGCCATCTTCATCGTGGTGAGCGGCGCGTTGCCATGGGGTGTACTCGAAAGAGGCGTCCGATCCGGCCTCGTGCTCGATCGCCTCGAAGGCGCCGCAGATCGCGTCGCGCAGGCTTTCAAACCAGGCGCGGGCCTGTTGCGTGTGGGCGGTCCAGTCGGTCATCGTTCTATCCCATGGGCATCGTGTTTCAACTCGGCGACAGTCGCTTGCCATCCCCCGCGCCGCGCGGCAAGGGTGAGCCATGCTTTCCCCTTCTGTTCCCTCCGATGCTGCCTGCGATGCGAGCGACTTCGGCGCGCCTTTCGCCTTTGCCGGGAGCGAGTGGCGGCTGTCGCCCTGCCGCGCGCTGTGGTGGGCGCAGGAGCAGGCGCTGGTGGTGGCGGACCTCCATCTGGAAAAGGCCAGCTGGTATGCCCAGCATGGCCAGTTCCTGCCCCCTTACGACAGCCGCGAAACGCTGGAGCGCCTGAGCGCCGCGCAGGCCGCAACCGGCGCGCGGCGGATCTATGCGCTGGGCGACAGCTTCCACGACTCGCAGGGGCCGGTGCGGCTCGAATCGGGGGCGGCGGATCTGCTGGCGGCTTTGGCGCGCCAGGCCGAGATCCTGTGGATCACCGGCAATCACGATGAGGGACTGGCGGACAGTCCCCTGCCCGGCACCGTGGCCGAAGAGCTGACCGTGCGCGGCATCGCCCTGCGCCATATCGCCCAGCCCGGCACGCAAGGCCCTGAACTCTCAGGCCATTTTCATCCGAAGCTGCGTTTACGGCTGCAGGGGCGGATGATCTCCCGCCCCTGCGCCGTGGTTGCAGGCAACCGCATGATCCTGCCCGCCCATGGCACGCTGACCGGCGGTTTGGACGCCGCTGCCCCGCCGATCCGCGAGGCTCTGGCGCCCGAACGCAAGCTGGAAGCGCTGGTGACGGCCAGCGGCAAGGTGTTGCGCTTTCCCCTGCCCTGAAAAACCCGATTTTCAGGGCCGATAAGCGGAAAATATCGCTTTGCCGCCTGCAGGAATCGCTTTAAAGAGCATGCAGGTTCGCGCGGCACCAGAGCGCACTCCCGATACGGCTTCGACACTTTGTGTTCGGCCCGGACGGGGGTGCGCTCTGGTGTCGCCCGTTCTTGTATCGGCTACCACAGGAGAGAAGACTATAGCTCCCCCACCCCGGCGCAGTATGGCGCCCCCCGTTAAAAGCGGGCCACGCTTTAACGAATTTATCCAGTCGCCCAAGGTGCGCGTGATCGACGGCGAAGGTGAAAACCTTGGCGTGCTGAACACCCGCGACGCGATTGCGCAGGCCTTCGAGGTCGGGCTCGACCTGGTCGAAGTGTCGCCCAACGCCGATCCGCCGGTCTGCAAGTTCCTTGATGTCGGCAAGTTCCGCTACGAGGCGCAGAAGAAGGCGAATCTCGCCCGCAAGACGCAAAAGACGCAGGAGATCAAAGAGATCAAGATGCGTCCCAACATCGATGACCATGACTACGAAACCAAGATGAAGGCGATGCATCGCTTCATCGAGGAAGGCGACAAGGTCAAGGTGACGCTGCGTTTCCGCGGTCGTGAGCTTTCGCACCAGCAGCTGGGCATGAACCTGCTGCGCCGCGTGCAGGAAGACATCGCCGAGATCGCCAAGGTGGAGGCCTATCCGCGCATGGAAGGCCGCCAGATGCTGATGGTGGTTTCGCCGAAATAAGCGTATAAGACAGGAACCTCGTTCCGCCTGCGGCCGTCTCCGGCCAATCCGGCAGACGGTTCAAGTCTACGAAGAGGCGCCGCTCCCCGTAGGGATGCGGCGCCTTTTTGTTGGCATCGGGCAGGCTGCGTTGCTGCCACGCCCTATCCCCTGGGCTGAAGCAGATCGCCCAGCCCCAGCGCCTCATTTTCATAAACGAAGGTTTCTTCGGGCGACGCCGACGCTTCGCTATCGGCATGCGCAACCGGCGCAACCACCAAAGCCATCGCCATCGCATGGATGGCGATGGAGCGCCTCACACCCCGGCGCCCTTCCAGCTGCGCTGCTCCTCAGCGACGCGCAGCACCTCATAGGCCGCCTGAAGGCCCATGAAGGCCTTGGCCGCCTCGGCATCGTTGGGGCGCACATCGGGATGCACGGCCTTGGCCTTGGTCCGCCACGCCTTGCGCACCGCCTCGAAATCGGCGTCAGGGTCCAGCCCCAGCACCTCCAGCGCCTTCAGCTCATCGCGGCTGCGCGTACCATCGCCCGATCCGGCCCAGCCGTAATAGGCGCTCTCACGATAGCCGCTGTGAGTCTGCTGCTCGGCATGCTCGCGGCTGGCGGCCTCTTCGGCGTCCAGACCGGCGAAATAGTCCCAGCCCGAATTGTACTCGGCAGCATGCTGCTGGCAGAAATACCAGCGGTCCGGATTGTTGGGCGACTTGGGGGCCGGGCAATTGCCGGGCTCTGTGCAGCCCGCACGGTCGCACAGGCGGATCTGCGCCGCCTCGCGCCCAGCCTCATAGCCCCGCCAGCGCGGAAAGCCCCAGTCATTTGATCGACGTGCGCGGTTCATAGTCTGCCATTGTGGGGGGATTCGGGGTTGGGCGCAAGGATTCGGGTGGAAGAAGGTTAAGGGGCAAGGCAGAAGGATAGAAAGATGCGAGGGCCATCGCCCTCGCGCTCCCTTTACGTCTCCCGGCGAGAGGACAGCGATGTCTGAAGCCTTGCGCCAGCATCGCCGCGCCGCAGGCTTTGATCCTTGCCTGCGGCGCGGCAAACCGGACGCAAGGCCGAACCCCTGGCGCAAGGCGGACATTAAAGGGAGCGCGAGGGCGATGGCCCTCGCTTTTCCCCTTCCCGAAACCCAAAAGAAAACCCCGCCAGCCAACCGGCCAGCGGGGTGTTCTTCCAACCAGAGCGGCGGGATCAGTCGATAGCGACAGTCACCGCGCGGCGGTTGCGGGCATAGGCTTCCTCGGTCGACGCGGTGTCGATCGGGCGTTCCTTGCCGTAGGAGATCGTCGTCAGGCGCGAGGCATCGACGCCCAGCGAGACGAGGTAGTTCTTCGCGGCGGTGGCGCGGCGCTCGCCCAGGGCGAGGTTGTATTCGCGGGTGCCGCGCTCGTCGCAGTGGCCCTCGATGGTGGCCTTCTTCGACGGATAGCGCATCAGCCACTGGGCCTGAGCCTGCAGGGCGGGCGTCTCGCCGGGATCGACGCTGTACTTGTCGAGCGCGAAGTGGATGGTGTCCTTGCCCATCATCTGCGCCACGAAGTCAGCCGCGCTGCCGGGGACGGGGCCCTGGTTGGTGGGCGGGGGCGGCGTGGCCTGCGAGACGGCGGGGGCCGGCTCGGGCGGCAGGGTCTTGGGCGGCTTGTGGCCGCAGGCGGCCAGCGCCAGACCCAGGGTCAAGACCATCGCGCCGGGGACCATTCCCTTGGCAGCGGTAGGGAGCTTGGAGAACATATGAGACTCCTCTGCTTGGAAGACGGGAAGGCCGATTCCTTCCCGGGAAGTTGGGGGAAACTTACTGGCGAATGGGGCCCCAGCTGGGGTCCGACCCGTCGACGGGCGTGGGCAGGCGGCGCTCATGGCTGCCGGTCAGATCGACCTGCCACAGCGAAGAACGCCCGGCGGCGCCGCGCTCTGAACGGAAGAACTGGATGATGCGGCCGTTGGGCGCCCAGGTGGGCGCTTCATCCTGCCAGCCGTGAGTCAGCGTGCGCGCGCCCGAACCGTTGGGATCGGTGACCGCAATGCCGAAACCGCCCCCGCCGATGCGGGTGAAGGCGATCTGATCGCCGCGCGGGCTCCACTCGGGAGTGGCCGCCTTGCCGCCGAAGAAGCTGATGCGATGCTGGTTGCTGCCATCGGCGTTCATCACATAGATCTGCTGGCTGCCGCCGCGATCGCTTTCGAAGACGATGCGGTTGCCGTCGGGCGAGTAGCTGCCGCCGACATTGATGCCGGGCGTGTCGGTCAGCTTCTGGCTGGAGCCGCCCGAAGCCGAGATGCGATAGATGTTGGTGTTGCCCGCCACCGCCATCGAATAGAGAATCCATTTGCCATCGGGCGACCAGCGCGGAGCGAAGGTGGGATTGCCGGTCTCCGCCACCAGCCGCTGGCTGGAGGAGGCGATGTCATAGATGTAGATGCGGGGCCGTCCGTTGAGATAGGACAGGTAGAGGATCTTCTTGTAATCGGGCGAGAAACGCGGCGTCAGCGCCATCGCCTGGCCCGTGGTGATGAAGCGGTGGTTGGCGCCATCGCTGTCCATGATCGCCAGCCGCTTCATGCGGTGGTCCTTGGGGCCGGTCTCGGCGATATAGGCGATGCGGCTGTCGAAGAAGGGGCTCTCGCCCGAGAGGCGCGAATAGATCACGTCCGAGCATTTGTGCGCCGCGCGGCGCCAGTCGCCCGCCGTGAAGGTCCAGGCCGCCTTGGTCAGCTGCTGCTGCAGCCGCACATCATAGAGGTAGCAGGAGACCATCAGCGAGCCGTCGCTCCCCGCGCGCACACTGCCATGCACCAGCATTTCGGCCCCACGCGAACTCCAGCCGGGGAAGTCGGGCTGGGTCACATCGCCCATGCCGATGGCCGGCAGCTTGGCCGGGCCGATGGGCTTGAACAGGCCATTGTTCTTGAGATCCGCCGTGATCACGTCCGCAATGGCGCGACCCAGGGCAGCGGTGCCGCCCGCGCTGGCCTGCGTGGGCACATCGGCGGGGGTGGCGAAGCTGGGAATGTCGATGCCCAGATCGACCCAGGCCGAATCGTCGGACACCGAACCGGTCAGGCCGCCCGTATCGGCGGGCTTCTGCTGGATCTGCGGCGGCGGCAGGATCGAGGCCGGAGCAATCTGCTGCGCGTCTGCCGCGGCGCCAACCAGCACCGCGCTCATGCCTGCGGCCATCAACAGGGCCTTCATCGAAGTCTTCATTGTGCCAGATTCCTGTCGAAGCGGAAGGATGCCACATGCTTCCATGCATCATAATACTCCGGCGGCAAAGCAAAGGGTGCAGCCAGTTTCACCGCACGAACGGCATTTTCCGCATGGATATGGGCCTGAGTCTTGTTGCTGTCGGTGATGCCGGTCTGGCTCACCACCCGCACCGGCCCGGCCAGCGAGCCGTCCCGGTTGAGATCGAAGGAGAGGATCGTCACCAGCTCGTCGGTATCGACGCCCTGAGGCACGCGCCAATTGGGCTTGAGCGCGCGCGAGATCGCGCTGGCCAAACCGGCCCGCACACCCGGCCCGATGTTGGCCGCCGGCGGGGTCTGCGCCTTGCCATTGCCCTGCGGCGCGAGGCCCTTCAGGAAGTCCGCGCCAAGGCGGCTGCCGCCTGCTGGCTTCTCGCTGGGCTTGGCATCCTTGCTACCCTTGGTGTTGGCCTTGCCCTCACGCGCAGCGATGGCGCGGCCCACCGGATCGTCCTGCGGCTTGGCCTTGCTGGGCGCCTGCTTGACCGGCTCGGGCTTGTGCGGCGCGGGCTTGGGCTGGGGTTTATGGGGCTCGGGCTTGGGCACCGGCTTGGGTTCGGGCTTCGGCTGCGGCTTCACCGGCTCGGGCCGGGGCTGAGGCTTCGGCTCGGGCCTGGGTTCCGGTTTGGGAACCGGCACCGGCTTCACCGGCTCAGGCGCGGGCTGGACCGGCGCGGCCTGCTCCTCGGGCTGGGCCTGCCCCAGCGTGGGCGCCACATCGGCGGCGGCCTGCTCATGGCTGGGCGCCTCCGATTGAAGACCAACGTTATCGCTCAGCGTCACCGTCATGCGCGGGGGCGGCGGCGGCACCTTGCCGTGCCACGACATCGCCAGCACCCACACAAGCGCGACATGGCCGACCAGCGCGACCGCCAGCCCCCCCATCTCGCTCTTGCGCATCTTCGTTGCCATCGGCCGTCAGTTCCCGCGCTTGGCAGGCGCGCCGGGATCGCCCGCCGACACCGTCACCAGCGAGATCGAGGTGACCCCGGCATGGTTCAGATCGCCCATCAGGCCGATCACCCGGCCATAATCGAGCCCCTTGTCGGCGCGCAGCACCACCAGCGGCTCCTTGCCGTCAGCGTCCTTGGGCAGATTGGCCAGACGGTCCGACAGTTCGCCCGGCGACACCTCCGCGTCATCGATGAACACGGTGCCCTCACGGTCCATGCTGATCGTCACCTGCTTGGGCGTCTGGTCAAGCGGCTTGGCGTGGCTGTCCGGCAGCTGGATCGGGATGCCCGCCTTGAGCAAGGGCGCGGTGACCATGAAAATGATCAGCAGCACCAGCATCACGTCCACCAGCGGCGTGACGTTGATCTCCGCCATCGGCGAACGATTGCCGCGACCACGACGCCCGCCGCGCGAGAATTTGTGGATGCCCATCGCCATGGTTCAGGCTCCCAGGAAGGAAGGGATGACGCAGGGGGCCATTGCCCCCTGCACCCCCGTTACGTCTTCCGACGCAAGGGTACGGGTGGCCGAAAGGCTGCGTACAACCTCCCTGTCCCGCAGGGAATGATTGCCTCCGGCGGTGGGACGTTGGCGCTCCGTTCGGATGCCACTGTCCATGCGTCGGGAGACGTAATGGGAGTTTGAGGGCGTAACGCCCTCAAGCCTTCTCTTTTTCTGAACTGCCTGAATCACAGCTGATCCAGTTCCCGGCTCAGGCTCCCATGGAAGCGGTCGGCGAAACGCTGCAGCTTCGATTCAAACCCGTTCACCTTATGCGAAAAGCGGTTGTAGGCGATCACCGCCGGAATGGCCGCGAACAGCCCCACCGCCGTGGCGAACAGCGCTTCCGAAATGCCCGGAGCCACCACCGCCAATGATGAATTCTGCTGCTGGCCGATCTGGAAGAAGCTGTTCATGATGCCCCACACCGTGCCGAACAGGCCGACGAAGGGCGCCACCGAACCGACGGTGGCCAGGAAGTTCAGACGGTCGGCCAGATCCTCGCTCTCGGCGGCGACGACGCTGTCCATCGCGCTGGCCAGACGACCGCGCGCGGCCTCGCGGTCCACCTTGCCGGTGACCGAGCGGCGCCATTCGGAAAGCGCGGCGGCCACCACCTTGGCGGCGGGCAGATCTGCCTTCTGGCCCTGCGCGCCCTTCTGGAAAGCTTCCAGATCGCGGGCTTTCCAGAATTCGGCCTCGTAAGCCTCGGTCTTGCGCTTGAGGGTGGCGACGCGCATCGAGAAGGTGATGATGATCGTCCAGACCCACAGGCTGGCCAGAGCCAGCGCGCCCAGCACGCCCTTCACCACCGGGTCGGCGTCCATGAACAGACGCACGGGGTCCAGATGGTCGGGGGCGCCATCAAGACCGGCGGCGCCCAGCGCGAGCAACGTCATCACACTCATTGTTCAAGCCTCATCCTTGATGCCCGACGGCGGAACGCGCCCCGCCAGAAAGTCCTCGAAAGCGGCACGCCATGCCGCCGGTTGACGCCGTGGCCGCCCCTGGGGGCTGACGAATCCCACCCGCAGTTGCGCCGAGGCCAGTAGATCACCATTTCTGAACGCTGACTGACACATGCGACAGGAAGCCGCGCCCAGATCCTCCACGCGGGTCTCGATCAGCACATCGTCGTCGAGCCGCGCGGGGCGGGCATAGCGGATGGCGATCTCGGTGACGGCATAGGCGCCCTCGCCCGTTTCCACCGCCGCGCGCTGGTCAATGCCGAGCAGGCGCAGCAGGTCCGAGCGGGCACGTTCGAACCAGCGCAGGTAGTTGGCGTGATAGACCACGCCCGACAGGTCCGTATCCTCATAATAGGCGCGCACGGCGAAATAATGCGCGCCCTTGCTCACCAGTCCGCTGGACGGTTGAGGGAGGGTGGCCGGAAAGACAGGGGGGGCTGCCTGAAGCGTCATCCTTCGGGCTCTAGCCCGGCGCGGGGCGGCAGGGCAAGGCCGAGCCGCACCCTCGGTTCATTTACCTTAATTTTACCGCGATTTTTAGCGTTTGGAGGCCGTTTCAGGCCAGCATCGGCCCCAAAGGCGCGCCACCAAAGAGGTGAACATGCAGATGCGGCACTTCCTGCCCACCATCCGGGCCGATGTTGGCGAGCAGCCGATAGCCCGGCTCTACCAGATCGAACTGGCGCGCCACCGTGCCCACCGCGCGGATGAAACCGGCGATCAAAGCGTCAGGGGCATGAGCGGAAAAATCGTCCCAGCTGACATAGGGGCCCTTGGGGATGACCAGCACATGGATCGGCGCCTTGGGGGCGATATCATGGAAGGCCAGCGCGACATCGTCTTCGTAGACCTTCTTGCAGGGGATCTCCCCGCGCAGGATTTTCGCGAAGATGTTGGCCTCGTCATAGGGCAGCCTTGCGTCGATGGGCATGCTTGGGCTCCTTATTGGGTGCGGGCGGCTTTTTCCGGCCCGCCGCCTCTGGCGGCTTTTTCCTGAAGCCCGCCGATGCCTTCGCGCTGGTCCAGCACGGCGCAGACATCGGCCAGACCCAGCCCGCGTGCCTGAAGCAGCACGATCAGGTGGAAGATCAGATCGGCGGCCTCTCCGGTGAGCGCGGCGTCATCTTCGGCCAGAGCGGCGATGACGGTTTCCACGCCCTCCTCGCCCAGCTTCTGCGCGATCTTCTTCAGCCCCTTGGCGTTGAGCTTCGCGACATAACTGGTCTCGGGATCGGCGCTGCGGCGCGCGGCGATGGTCGCCTCAAGGCGTTCCAGCGTGGCGCCGATGTCAGGTGTCTGTTCCATGGGCCCTGCGATGCGTTGATGGCGCGCTCAGGTCAAGCCCGCGCGGGCAGACCGGCGGCGCGAAGAGCCTCATGCGCCTCGGCAATGGTGTGCTTGCCGAAGTGGAAGATGCTGGCCGCCAGCACCGCGCTGGCATGGCCCTGCGTGACGCCCGCCACCAGATGATCCAGATTGCCCACGCCCCCGCTGGCGATCACCGGCACGCTGACGGCATCGGCGATGGTGCGGGTCAGCGCCAGATCGTAGCCGTTCTGCGTGCCGTCGCCATCCATGCTGGTGACGAGCAGTTCGCCCGCGCCCAGTTCGGCCAGCTTGATGGCATGTTCCAGAGCATCGATGCCGGTGGCCTTGCGGCCGCCATGGGTGAAGATTTCCCAGCGGCCCGGTTCGACCTGACGCGCATCGACAGAGGCCACAATGCACTGGCTGCCGAACTTCTCGGCAATATCGCTGACGACCTCGGGCCGGCTGACGGCGGCGGAGTTCACCGCCACCTTGTCCGCCCCCGCCAGCAGCAGGGCGCGCGCATCCTCGGCGCTGCGCACGCCGCCGCCGACCGTCAGCGGCATGAAGCACACCTCCGCCGTGCGGCGCACCACGTCGAGCAGCGTACCGCGCCCCTCATGGCTGGCGCTGATGTCGAGGAAGCAGAGTTCGTCCGCGCCCGCCGCGTCATAGGCGCGGGCCTGCTCCACCGGATCGCCCGCATCGATGAGATCGACGAAGTTCACGCCCTTCACCACGCGGCCATCGCGGACATCAAGGCAGGGAATGACACGGATGCGAACGGACATGCGGTTTTCCAAAGTTAGAAGGGATGAAGCAGGGGGTGTTACACCCCCTGCACCCCCGTTACGTCTTCCGGCGAAAGGGCGGTTTAGCCACAGCCTCTCGCATAAACTCCCTGCCGCGCAGCGGCCTTAAAGCCTGCGGCGCTGCAAGGTTGCCCTGCGGCTGAACCCGATGCGCAACGCAGACACTAAAGGGAGCGCGAGGGTGATGGCCCTCGCATCTATCCCTTCTTCAACCTTCCTTCTGCGCCATCGCGATCGCCGCCGCCAGATCCAGCCGCCCCTCGAACAGAGCGCGACCGGTAATCACCCCCTCGATCCCCTCATGCGCGTGGAGCGAGAGCATGCGAATATCATCCAGCCCCTTCACCCCGCCGCTGGCGATCACGGGAATGTCCACGCGGCGCGCCAGATCGACGGTCGCCTCGATGTTGGCGCCCTTCAGCAGCCCATCGCGGCCGATGTCGGTGAACAACAGGCTGGCGACGCCCGCGTCCTCGAAACGGCGGGCGAGGTCCACCACGGACACGTCCGAGACTTCCGCCCAGCCCTCGGTGGCCACGAAGCCGTCGCGGGCGTCCACCGCCACCACGATGCCGCCGGGGAACTCCTTGGCCATGTCCTTGACGAACTGCGGATCCTTCAGCGCGGCGGTGCCCATCACCACGCGGGAAACGCCCAGATCGAACCAGCCCGCCACCGCCTCACGCGTGCGGATGCCGCCGCCCAGCTGCACATGGCCCTCGAAGCTCTGGAGGATGCCTTCCACGGCCTCGCGGTTCTCGGCGCGGCCCGCGAAGGAGCCGTCGAGGTCCACCACATGGAGGAACTGGCTTCCGGCCTTGGCGAAAATCTGTGCTTGGGCGGCAGGGTTGTCGCCATAAACGGTCGCGCGGTTCATATCGCCCTCGGCCAGGCGGACGACCTGGCCGGCTTTCAGGTCGATGGCGGGGAAAACGATCATTGGTTTCTAGGCCCTATCAAGAAAAGAATTATCGAAGGGACGCCCGCGCCCCTTCACCCCATTACGTCTTCCGGCGAGAGGGCGGCAGCGCCCGATCCCTCGCGTTCAAACTCCCCGCCGCGCAGCGGCCCTAAAGCCTGCGGCGCTGCAATCTTTGCGCGGGGCCGAACCCGAGGCGCAACGTAGACATTAAAGGGAGCGCGAGGGCGATGGCCCTCGCATCTATCCCTTTTCTTACCCCTGCCAGTCCAGAAACCGCGTCAACAGATCCAGCCCGAACTTCTGGCTCTTTTCCGGGTGAAACTGCGCGCCCACGATGTTGTCGCGACCGACAGCGGCCACCACGGGCACCCCATGCGCGGTGCGGGCCAGCACATGGGCCTCATCCTCGGGCACGAAGTGATAGGAATGGAGGAAATAGCCCTCGCCGCCCGCCACCAGAGGCGCGCCCGGTGCCACGATCACATCGTTCCAGCCCATATGGGGAATCTTGATCGAAGCATCGGCGGGCTCCAGCAGGCGAACCTCTCCGGGAATCCAGCCGAGCCCCTGCGTGATGCCATGCTCCACGCCGCGCGTGGCCAGCAGCTGCATGCCGACGCAAATGCCGAGGAAGGGCACTTTATCGGTCAGCACGCGGGCTTCCATCGCCTGAACCAGACCGTCGATGGCGTTCAGGCCCTCGGCGCAGGCCTTGAAGCTGCCCACGCCGGGCAGCACCACGCGGTCGGCCTTGGCCACCACGTCTGGATCGGCGGTAATGGCCACGTCCGTCGCGCCCGCCGCTTTCAGAGCATTGGCCACCGAATGGAGGTTGCCCGCGCCATAATCGATCAGCGCCAGCGTCATGCCGTCACGTCGCTCACGAAATCGGGCGAGAGGAAGGCCACGTTCATCTCGATCACTTCGACCGTGGCGACCTTGCCCTTGATGTAGGGATCGGTGGCGGCCAGCGCCTCGATCACCGCGCGGTCATCGCCCTTGGCGAACACAACCCCGCCCTGACCGGAGGCCTGACGGCCCCAGCCGATGAAATGCCCGGCCTCATGCTGCTCTTTCAGGAAGTCCAGATGCGCGGGGCGCAGGGCGGCGACATCCTCGGGCGATGCGGTGTAGGTCAGAACGCAGATGAACATTCAAGCCTCCAGAGATCCATCGCCCAGCAGCCCCTTGGTGCTGGGCACGGCGCCGCCCTTGCGGGGGTCCAGCTCCACCGCCTGACGCAGCGCGCGGGCCAGGCCCTTGAACAGGCCCTCGATGATGTGGTGGTTGTTCTGGCCATAGAGCAGCTCGCAATGCAGCGTGATGCCCGCGGCCTGAGCGAAGGAGTGGAACCAGTGCTCGAACAGCTCGGTGTCCATCTCGCCAAGGCGGGTCTGGGTGAAGGCGGCCTTCCACACCAGCCAGGGGCGGCCGGAAATGTCCAGCGCCACACGGGCCAGCGCCTCGTCCATCGGCGAATAGACCTGGCCATAGCGCGCGATGCCCGCCTTGTCGGCCAGCGCCTTGCTCACGGCCTGGCCGATGGCGATGGCGCAATCTTCCGTGGTGTGGTGCTGGTCCACATGCAGGTCGCCCTTGATCTTCACCGTCATGTCGATCAGCGAATGGCGCGAGAGCTGCTCGACCATATGATCGAGGAAACCAATCCCGGTCGAGACATCGAACTGCCCCGTACCGTCGAGGTTAATCTCGACGAAAATGTCGGTTTCATGGGTCTTGCGGGCGATGGTGGCGGTGCGCATGGCGCCCCCTATACGCGCGAGCGCCGCAATGTCCAGAAAGTCCGCAGGGGCAAAAACGGAGATTTGGGTCGGAACATACTGGGTAGCCGCGCGTTTCCAATTGCCGCGTCATCGCAAGAGGCGTAATCTGTCCGCCGGACGTCAAGACCCCCCTTGACCCGATCCGCCCCACAGGCCAACGAAAGCGCATGACCGACCATACCCCCGACAGCCTGATCCCCTATGACGAGATCGTGCAGGAGGCGCTGCGTGCCGTCGTTGGCCGCGTGCTGGGCCAGGTGGCAGACAGCGGCGGCTATCTGCCGGGCAGCCACCATTTCTACATCACCTTCAAGACGGGCGCGCCCGGGGTGGACATTCCCCAGCACCTGCACGCCCGCTTCCCCGATGAGATGACCATCGTCCTCCAGAACAAGTTCTGGGATCTGACGGTGGCGCATGACCATTTCTCGGTGGGCCTCAGCTTCAACCAGATCCCCTCCAAGCTGACGATTCCCTTCGCGGCGATCACGGCTTTCGTTGATCCGGCGGTGGATTTCGGCCTGCAGTTCCAGGCCAGCGTGCCCGATCTCGACCCCGAGCCGCATGATGAGGCGGAGAATGATTCGCCCGATGGCGCGCCCGTCGCCACCAGCGAGGATGGATCAAACGTCGTCACCGTGGATTTCGGTCGCAAGAAGTAAGGATCTTGCACCGATGCCCAAGCTGCCCTCTTTGTCGAAATTCCCGCTTTCAAAGCTGCCTTTGGCCGTCCTCCCCACGGCAGCTGCGGCGCTGACCGGAAACCCGATCGCCACCCGCGCCGCCGACCAGCTGCGCAAGGGCCATCGCCGCATCGCCGGCGAGGCGATCGAGGCGGTTTTGCTGGAAACGCAGATCGGCAAAAAGGGCGGCCTTTCCCTGCCGCGCAAGCTGGTGGGCGCCGCGCTGACGCGCATCGCCACCCGCTCGGTGCCCGGCGCCATCGTGGTGGGCGGCGCCCTGCTGGCCAAGCACCTCTACGACAAGAAGAAAGAGCATGAGGCCGAAGCGGCGGCCAAAATGCGCGAAAAAGAGTTCGACAGCGCCCTGCTTTCGCCCCTGCCGGTGAAAAAAGCGGATTGATCGCCCGGGCTTTTGCCCTCTTGATCCGCGCGCGCGGCTTTGCCATCAGCATGCATGGCCGAAACACATCCCCACACCGGCGACCGCCTGCACCGGCGCGGTCTGATGTTCATCCTCTCCAGCCCCTCGGGCGCGGGCAAGACCAGCATCGCGCGCGCCATCCTTGAGAGCGACGACGAAATCAGCCCCTCCATCTCCGCCACCACCCGCGCGCCCCGCCCCGGCGAGGTGGACGGCAAGGATTACTACTTCGTCTCCCAGCCCGAATTCGACCGCATGGCGGAAGAAAACGAGTTCTACGAATGGGCGCATGTCTTCGGGAAGAGCTACGGCACCCCCAAGGCCGCCATCCGCGAGGCGCTGAAACAGGGCCGCGATTTCCTTTTCGACATCGACTGGCAGGGCACGCAGCAGCTCTCGCAAAAGGCCGGCACCGATGTGGTGCGCGTCTTCATCCTGCCGCCCAGCCTCGACGAGTTGCAGCGCCGCCTTGTCGGTCGCGGGACGGACAGCGAGAAGGTCATCGCCAGCCGCATGGCGCGGGCGCGGGCGGAGATCTCGCACTGGGATTCCTACGACTACGTGGTCGTGAACGAGGATTTCGACGCCTGTCTGCAGGAAGTGCGCCAGATCCTGTGCGCGGAACGCCTGAAGCGCGTGCGCCAGACGGGGCTGATTCCCTTCGTGCGGGAGTTGTTGAAGGAAGAAGACGAGGAATAAAAAGAAGATGCGAGGGGGTTACCCCCTCGCGCTCCCATAACGTCTTCCGGCTCGTGGGCAGTGGCGCCCGATCCTTGCGTCCCGGCTCTCCACCTGCGCAGCCTGGGGCGCCGCAGGCTTTCACATCCCTGATCCGGCGCTGACCTCATTGCTTCCTGCCTGCGGCGCGGCAAACTGCGCACAAGGCCGAACCGGCACGCAACGCTGACAGTTAAAGGGAGCGCGAGGGCGATGGCCCTCGCATTTTTCTCTTTCCCTTCTGCCTCTTCTCCTTCTTGAACACACCTCGCAAAGCGCCCTCTTCCCGCGCGGCGCATCTGTCGCTAAAGCCTGCCAATGCAGACCCAGCCGACCTCCTCCTCCAACATCCCCCTGTCCCTTTTCGCCGGAGCCCTGCTCTACGGCGGCCTTTGCGTGCTGGCAGGGGTGCTTGGCACCAAGATCGCCAGCCTTGGCCACTGGCCGGTGCTGGGCGATCTGGCGGTGGAGTCCGGGATTTTCGCCTTCCTGCTACTGGTCGTGCTGGGCTCGGCCACGGCCGAGCTGCACGGCCCCCAAACCGCCAACCGACTGGTGCGCTTCGGCTTCGTGCCGCTGATCGTGTCCATGATCCTGCTGGTGACGGTGATCAACGTCGTGCCGCCCGCGCCCTTCTGGCACGATCAGGACGCCTTTGCCCGCCTGCTGGGCCAGGGCGCGCGGATGCAGCTGGCCGGGCTGGTTTCCTACGGCACCTCGCAGACGCTGAACGTCGCGGTGTTCTCGCGACTGGCGGCGGGCGGGCGCACCTCGCAGCTGCTGTGGCTGCGGGCGTGGATCGCCTCGATGCTCAGCCAGGTGGTCGATACGGTGATCTTCATCACCATCAGCTTCTACGGCGTGCTGGACAGCGCCACGGGCCATCCCCTGCCGCTGGGCGCGCTGATGACCGGGCAGATCATCTCCAAGCTGACGCTCTCCACCATCATGGTGCCGCCGCTCATCTATGTCTTCGTCGCACTGGGCCGCTGGCTGGACCGCCGCTGAGCCCTCACGGTCTTCCTTTCGTCACGAATTCACATTAAGGCCCCGCCCCATGTCTGATGCACCCGCCACCCCGCTGTCGCTCGATACACTGCTGGCCAAGGCCGAAACGCTGATCGAGGCGCTGCCTTACCTCAAGCGTTACGAAGGCCGCACCTTCGTGGTGAAATACGGCGGCCACGCCATGGGCGACCCGGCGCTGGCGCAGGACTTCGCCGAGGACATCGTGCTGCTCAAGGCCGTGGGCATCAACCCGGTGGTCGTCCATGGCGGCGGCCCGCAGATCGGGCGGATGCTCAAGGCACTCGGCATCGAATCGCAATTCGTCAACGGCCTGCGCGTGACCGACAAGGCCACCGCCGAAGTGGCCGAAATGGTCCTCTCCGGCGCGATCAACAAGGAGCTGGTCAGCTGGATCGGCAAGGCGGGCGGCAAGGCCGTCGGCATTTCCGGCAAGGACGGCGCCATGGTCACCGCGCGCAAGGTCATCGCCCAGAAGAAGGGCAAGGTCATCGAAGACCCCGAGGGCGGCGAGGCGCTGGTGGTGGACCTCGGCTTCGTGGGTGAGCCCGAGACGATCGACACCTCGGTGCTTGAAACCCTTTCGGGCGCGGGGCTGATCCCGGTGATCGCCCCCATCGCCGTGGGCCACGATGGCGAGACCTACAACATCAATGCCGACACCATGGCCGGCAGCATCGCCGCCGCCATCGGCGCCGCGCGCCTGTTCCTGCTGACCGACGTGCCCGGCGTGCTGGACAAGGACAAGAACCTCCTCACCGACCTGACCCCCAGCGACATCCTCGCGCTGGAGCAGGACGGCACCATCAGCGGCGGCATGATCCCCAAGCTGCAGACCTGCACCCTGGCCGTGGAAGCGGGCTGCGAGGCGGCTGTCGTGCTGGATGGCCGCGTGCCGCATGCGATGCTGCTGGAGTTCTTCACCTCGCGCGGGGCGGGGACTTTGATTCGCAAGGCCTAAGGGCTTTAGAAGAAAAAGGTTAGATGCGAGGGTGTTACACCCTCGCGCTCCCATGTTTTGTCAGCCTTGGCGCTTCGGGTTCAGCCGCAGAGCAACATCGCGGCGCCGCAGGCGAGACATTCCCTGCCCCCATCATTCTACCATTCAATGCCTGCGGCGCCCTGGCTGGCGCAGGTAGAGAGGCTGCGCGCACCGATACGGCACCACTGCCCTATCGCCGGAAGACGTTATGGGAGCGCGAGGGTCCGGAGCATCTCTCTTGAGAGATGCGACCATCAAAGAATCCGCCCTCGCATTTCGTTCACTTTCCTCCCTTATCCTTCTCCCTGTCCCACTCACCTAAACCACTTCCCCTTTCCCGTCCCCTCGGCTAATCATCGCGGGCTTACCACGGCACAGGATCCCCCATGTTGCTTACCCTGCTCGATATCATCGCTTATGTTCTGGATCTGATGAGCACCCTGCTGATCGTCTATCTGGTGCTGGGCCTGCTGATCAGCTTCAACGTGGTGAACCTTCACAACCAGCTGGTGGCGGCAGTGTGGCGCGGCCTGTCCGCGTTGTTCGAGCCCTTGCTGGCCCCCATCCGCCGCGTGCTGCCCGATACGCGCCCGCTGGACCTTTCGCCCATGGCGCTGATCGTGCTGATCAACATCGCGGGCATCGTGCTGAGCCACACGTCGCGCGCCATCCAGTGAGGGGCTCTGCGCTCCGGCTGTCAGCCGCTTTCGCCATCACGGCGCTGCTGGCGGCCCCGCTGGTCGCCAGACCCAAACCGAAGGGCCCGCAGCCGGTCTCCGCGCTGGGCGGCTATGCGCAGGTGAGCGAGATCGTCGCGTCCGCCATCGCCTGGAACCGCCGCGCGGCGGACAAGGGCTGGGCCGAGGGTACGCACACTTATGCCGCGCCCGATGGCCAGATCCTGATCGGCACCGCCACCCCACGCGCCCAGGGCTTTATCAAGAGCAAGGGCGCTGAGCCGCCCGCCAGCTTCGCCCCTGCCGCCCATCGCCGCACGCATCACGTCTGGATGAGCTGCGACGGCTCCATCGCCGCCGAGGAAGGCCTGTTCGAGAACGGCGCGACCCATGGCTGGTATCTCACCCTGTGGCAGCGCCAGCCCAAGAAGGGCGACTACAAATGGGTGCTGGACCAGAGCGCCCCTGACGCCGCCGCGCCCGATTTCGACTTCATCGAGGGCAAGGTCGCCGATTGCGTGCCCCGCGCACGCGGTCAGGCCCCCGCGCCCGAAGTGACCGTCGGGCCGAACCTCACGCCGGACGGGAGCGCCACCGGCCCGGTCGAGGTCAAGCCCATTGCGCCCGGCAGCCGCCCCGTCCACGTCGATGTGAAGGGCGAAACCAACCATATGCCCGACTATCTGATCGGCCTCGCGAAGGACCGGACGCTCAGCTGGGCCACCAAATTCGATCCCGACGGCACGCGCCATCTGACGATCCACCTGCTGCTCGACGGCAAGCGCACCGAAGTGCTGAACCGCACCGTTGCGCCGGGGGCCGCAAACGGGCAGTAACGCCCGCATGCTCGACCTGTTCATCTCCACCTTCGCCACGCTTTTCGTGGTGATCGACCCCGTGGGCTGCGCGCCCATCTTCGCAGGGCTGACCGCCGGCTACACCCCGGCCCACGCCCGCGCCACAGCCCTGCGCGCCAGCCTGATCGCCACGGTGATCCTCATCGTCTTCGCCCTGTTCGGCAAGGCGCTGCTGGCGGCGCTGCACATCGAACTCAACGCCTTCCGCATCGCGGGCGGGCTGATGCTGTTCCTTATCGCGCTGGAAATGGTCTTCGAAAAGCGCACCCAGCGCCGCGAGGAACGCGTCGAGAAGGTGAAACACACACCCGAACCCCACGAGGACATCTCCGTCTTCCCCATGGCCATGCCGATGCTGGCGGGTCCGGGCTCCATCGCCACGGTCATGCTGATGATGGGCCACGCCACGGACCGCGCCAGCTCGCTGGTGGTGCTGGCGGCGCTGGGCAGCGTGCTGGTGCTGTCCTTGCTGGCGCTGCTGGCCGCGCATCCGCTGATGAACCTGCTGGGCAGCCGCGTGGAGGCCGTGGTGACGCGCGTTCTCGGGGTGCTGCTGGGCGCTCTGGCGGTGCAGTATGTGATCGATGGGGTGCGTGGGGCGATTTTGGGGGTTTAAGAAGGAAGATGCGAGGGCCATCGCCCTCGCGCTCCCTTTAGTTGTCGGCGTAGGCGCTTTGGGTTCAGCCTTGCGCATGGTTTGCCGCGCCGCAGGCAATCATCTTGGATTGCGCAAGATTGCCAGCGGAGCGCCACCATCTTTTCTGCCTGCGGCGCCATGAAGGCGTGCCCCGCAGATAGGTTGTGCGCAACGCGGACATGAAAGGGAGCGCGAGGGCGATGGCCCTCGCATTGTCCTTTTTAATCCCTACTGCAACGTCGCCCGATGATCGTCCCCATCGCGGCGCCCATAGAACTGCATCAACTGCACCAGCAAAGCGCACCGCTCGGGCACATCCGAAGCCTCCAGCAGCGCCTGCTTGGACGCCGCATCAAAGGGCGCGATCTGCGCCACGCCATTGATCAGCGACGTATCGTCCAGCCGCGAGACCTGCTCCCAATCCACGCGATAGCCATGGACGCGAGCGAAATCGCGAGCCTCGCGCTCGAACAGCGCGCGTTCCACCGGGGCAAGTGCGCGGCAGTCCTCTTCCTCGATCAGCTCGGCCTCGATCTGGCGGAAGGGGGTCTTCACTTCCAGTTCGTGCAGCAGGCGGAAGCGTGAGACGCCTTCGAGGACGATGTTGAAGCGCCCGCCTTCCAGCGTTTCCACGTCACCGATATGGCCCACGCAGCCCATCCCGAACAGGGGAGGATGGGTCCGCGATGGGGGAGCATCCTCGCGCGGCTGGATCATGCCGATGCGGCGATCACGGGCGAGGCAATCGCTGACCAGCGCGCAATAGCGCGGCTCGAAGATGTGGAGCGGCAGGGTGAGGCCGGGATAGAGGATCGCCCCGGCCAGAGGAAAGATGGAAAGCCTCGCCATCGCCCCTGCCGGATCAGCCGAACAGCACGGTCGAGAGGCGGCGGCGGGTGGCCGAGACCCATGGATCTTCCAGCCCGATCGCCTCGAAGATCTGGAGCAGCTTGGCGCGGGCGGCGCCATCGTTCCAGCCGCGATCGGCGGCGATCATGGCCAGCAACGTATCGGCGGCGGCATCGCGCTGACCCGCGGCGAAGGCGCCATTGGCATAGGCGAGCGCGGCCTCGGGCTCGGCGGGGTCGGCCTCATGGACGGCGCGCAGGGCTGCGAGTTCACCGTCCTCGGGCTTGTCCCTGGCCAGCGTCAGGGCGGCGCGGGCACGTTCGATGGCGGGATCCTTGTCGGCGCCTTCGGGCAGCTGTTCGAGAACGCCCTCGGCCTCCTCGATCTGGCCCATGGCGATCAGCGAGCGGATCAGGCCCGCATGAGCCGAAGCGCTGTCGGGCGCCACTTCCAGAATCTGGATGAAGATCGAACCGGCACGCTCGGCATCGCCCTCTTCCAGCGCTTCCTCACCAAGGGCGAGCAGCGGGGCGATATCGGGGGCGGCTTCTCCGCCCGGCTGGATCGGCAATTGCGCCAGCAGCTTGTCGAGCAAGGCCTTCACCTGCGATTCGGTGCGGGCCTGGGTCAGGTCGGCCACCGGCTGCCCCTGGAACATGGCATAGACGGTGGGGATCGACTGGATGCGGAACTGATCTGCGATGAAGCGTTCCTCATCGACATTGACCTTGGCCAGAATCACACCCTTGTCGGCGTATTCGGCGGCGACCTTTTCCAGCACCGGCGTCAGCTGCTTGCAGGGGCCGCACCATTCGGCCCAGAAATCCAGAATGACCAGATTGGTCATCGAGGGTTCGACAATGGCGTTGCGGAAGCGTTCGACCGCCTTGGTTTCCTCGATGTTCAGGCCCAGACTTGCCACATGCTGCTCCATATTCCTGCCGGGCGGGGATTTTTCCCGCGCGCCCTGTCTTGATGTCTCGCGCCCTTATGCCGGGCTTTGGGCGAAGATGGGAAGTGAATTAACGCGCGCAAGGGGTATGGGCTGCGCAAGCGAGATGTGCACAGGCTTTCCACAGGCGCGGATATTTTCCTGTAATTTTTCTCTTGCCGAGTCAGACCATGCCGGTTAGAGGGCCGCCTCACCCCGCGACGGTGTCTTGAAAAACACAGTCGCTGAAACGTTCGAGCGGGCGTAGCTCAGGGGTAGAGCACAACCTTGCCAAGGTTGGGGTCGAGGGTTCGAATCCCTTCGCCCGCTCCAGTTTCACCCGATGGTGCATCCGCATCATCAAAGCCCGAGCGGGCGTAGCTCAGGGGTAGAGCACAACCTTGCCAAGGTTGGGGTCG
>NZ_BCZE01000038.1 GCF_001598555.1 Novosphingobium rosa NBRC 15208 | reverse complement strand
GATGTCGAGCAGTTCCTTCTGGCTCTCGTAACGCGCCTTGCTCTGGATCAGGCCGAAGGCGGCCTTGGGCGGCAAGGGCGTGGTGCCGGTCAGCCTGGCATAGCCGGCGTAGAGATCGTCGCTGTTGTTGCCGGTGATGACGAAGAAGGAGACCCGTTCACCCACCTGCGACTGGAAGCGCGTGCTGCCATGCAGGCCCGGCCAGACCAGCGTGCGCGCCGGATTGTCCCAGACGATGCCCCACACCTTGCCGTCGCCCTTGTTGGTGATCATGAAGGGCACGCAGACGGTCTCGCCCGCAGGGGCGTCGTAATTATGGGCGCAGTCGATCTGGCGGCCCTTGAGGTCGAAAATGCCTTCCTGATTCTGGCCCAGACCATAGTAATGCTCGCCCGGGGCGGCATCGAAACTGGCGCCGACCTTGAAGGTCTTCTCGCCATTGACGGTGACGGGGGCCATCTCCCAGCCGCTCATGCGCGCCAACAGGCTGCCGTCCGCGCCCTTGATCGAGAGGCTGACCGGGGGCAGAGCGGGCGCGAAATAGCGCTCCATCATCGTGGGCGCGGGGGGATAGGGCTTGGCGTCGACCGTCAGCGTCAGCCCGGCAGAGGCAAAGACATCGCCCGAGGCATCGGCATGATGCGTCCAGCCGGCAGCGTCAGGCCTGGCATTGGGCCCCTCGCCCGGCGCGGCGCTGGCCAGCGCGGGATCGAGCGCGATGGTCACACGCACGATGTTGGGCGCATAGGGCTCGACCGCGACGCGGCTGCCGTTCCGGTCCAGCAGCGCCATCGGCTCGGCAAGCGCCGGGGTCGCGCTCAGCGCCAGCCACGACAGGCCCAGCGCCAGCAGCCCCTTGCGGGCTAGGCCAGTCCATTCAGCAGGACGGTCGGGCGCCCATGAGACAGGCACGACGGCGTCGAATGTGTGATCCACCAAGAAGCATCCTCTGCAATGTAGTGATCGTCGCGTCGAAACCCGGGTTTCGATCGGCAGGAACTATAGTCGGTCAATTGGTATCGCTATCAAATGGCCCTATCGAGGCAAGAAGCCATAAATTTCCGGTCTTTGCCCTCCTCAGAGCAGCCCACGCCCCTCAATCCGCAAACCCGGCACCGGCAAGCCATTCCCGCCCGCGGGCAAGGTCAGCCGCAGCCCATCCTCATCCTGCACGAAGCGCACCGGGCCGCCGCCGTTCAGCGTCACATGCTCGATCACCCCGCCGCTCGCCCGGCGACCGAGGCAGGCGATGCGCGCCTCGCCCTCGGGCCAGTCCAGCAGGAAGAGGTTCAGCCCGCCGCCGCCCGCCGTGATGCGGATATCCTGAGCCGTGTAGGGCTTCATCTCCGCCTCGCTCTGCATGCCCTTGGGCGGCACATTGGGCCCCTCGCCGAACACACGCCATGGCCGCGTGCCATAGATGCCCGCGCCATTGACCGCGAACCAGCGCCCGAGATCGGCCAGAATGCCCAACTCCTGCTCGTCATGCGTGCCATCGGCCCGCAGCGGCACCGAAAGCAGCAGGCAGCCGTTCTTGGCCACCACATCGCACAGGCGCTGAAGCACCTGCTTGGCGCTTTTGTAACCTTTGCGCTCGGCCAGCGGGCGGTCGTAAAACCAGCTGCCGATGCAGGTATCGGTCTGCCAGGGCTCCGGGCGGATGGCATCGGCAAAGCCGCGCTCGACATCCTCGACGATGCCTTGCCGCTGGAACGGCGTGAGCTGCTTGCCGGTCAGCACCACATCGGGCGTGCCATGCCAGCTGATGGCGCGGTTGTAGTAATCGGCGGCAGCGGCGATTCCCGCCTGCCCCAACGGCAGGTTGTAATCGTCGAAATAAACGAGATCGGGCCGGTATTTGGCGACAAGATCCTGCTGGCGCGCCAGCCATTGCGCGGCATAGGCCTGTCCACGCGGCCCCGGCGGCACGGCTTCGCTCCACACGCCGTCATGCGCGGCGTGCCAGTCGTTCATCGCCTTGATCGAGGCGATGCCATCGGGCGCGGCATACCACGGGCCATTGTACAGCTCCTGCGGGTCGAGGCCTTCCCACCAGGTGCCCGCGCCATGCTCCTTGCGCAGATGCCAGGCGTCATAGCGCTGGCCGCGCATGGGGCCTTCGGCGTCATAGCCATAGGCCGTCTGCCACCAGTGCCAGCTGTGCGAGGCATGGTTGGAGACGCCGAAACGCAAGCCCGCACCGCGCGCCGCCTTCTCCCAGCCGCCGACAATGTCGCGCCGAGGACCGACGCGCAGCGTGTTCCAGGCGTGATGCGCGCTGTCGAAGGTGTCGAGATTGTCGTGGTGGCAGGCCAGCGCCATGAAATAGCGCGCGCCCGCCTTCTTGTAGAGATCGATCAGCCTGTCAGGCTCCCAGGCCTGCGCCTTCCAGAGGTTTTCGATCTCCATAAAGCCGGTACGAGCGGGATGGCCGTAATGCTTGAGATGGTGTTCGTAGAAGGGATCGCCCTGCACATACATCAGCCGACCGTACCAATCGCCGAATTCGGGCACGGCCTGCGCGCCCCAATGCGCCCAGATGCCGAATTTGGCATCGCGGAACCAGTCCGGCATGCGCCATGAGGCGGCCAGCGAGGCCCAGCTGGGCTGCACCCTGCCCGTGGCGCCGGCAGCCCGGCCTTGCGGGGCCACCAGCGTGGTCGCGGCGGCAGCGGCCGAGCCCAACAATCCGCGGCGGTCGAACATGGCTGCATCCTCTCCTTGACCGGCCGCCCTGTCATGGCGTGCCCGAGTCAGGGCTTCGTATCACCTATGATAGAAGATTTCACTAGTGAATGTTGTTTTCATTTTTTGTCAGCGATGGTCATGAACACCCCTGGGATGCCCTCATCGCTTCGCAGCAGTCAGCCGGCTGGCGCCCACGGGGCCGGCCCGGCGTATTCCGCCTTTTATCCGGCGATATCAGCCAATTCGCGCAGCCATATGTTGCGATAGCTGATCGGCTTGCTCGGATCGCCATGCGCTTGCAGCTTGATCGGCGCGCGATCGTAGGGCTTGTAGCCGGGCTTGCCGACATAGATCGTCTCCCCGCGCAACGCAGCGTGGTTCTGCACCAGCACGCCATTGATATAGGCGGTGAGATAGGCCGGGCTCTTCAACGATCCGTCCGCCGCGAACATGGGTTTGGTCCACACCACGTCGATGCTCTGCCACGCTCCGGGCTTACGCACAGGGTTCACGAGCGGCGGCACTTGCTTGTAGATCGCGCCAGCCTGACCGTTGACGTAGGTATCGTTGTGGTAGCTGTCCATGATCTGCAACTCGTAGCCCGTGTCACCGGGGCCGGTAGAAGCCAGGAACAGGCCGCTGTTGCCCCGCGCCTGCCCCTTGCCGGTGACGTCCGCCGGGATCCGATATTCGAGATGGAGCTGGTAATTGCCGAAGGACTGACGCGTCTGGATGTTGCCAGCCTCCTTCAGCACCGTCATCACCCCGTCCGCCACGGTCCAACGCGCCGCCGAACCGTCCTTCACCGAAACCCATTGGTCGAGCGACGCGCCTGCGAACAGCACGGTCGCATCGGAGGGCGGGGAGGCGGTCTCGCTGCTGCCCGGCGTCACCACCGGCACCGCCGGCGACCATTGCTCGGTGTCCTCGGGCCTGCCCTTGCTGTCCTGCGCCAGCGCGGCCGATGGGATGGCAACCAGCAGCAGGCTCGCACTCAGAAAGATCGATTTCATCGTTGCCATTCCTTTCAGCATTCCCGGCCCATATCATGATGGGCCGCGGCGATGTTGGGAACCCTTCAGAGCGCAAGGTTGCGGGCCCCGCCCGGCATTTTGACACCGATGTCGCTTTTGATACACTTCAAAGTTGAAACTCGGTTCATGTTTCAATATTGTCCCTCCACGACGCTGGCGCAGAAGATCGCCGCGCGAGGAGAGGACCATGGCACACACCGCAAGCCCGATATGCGCATTCCTGCTCTCAACCGTCGCGCTGGGGGTGCTGTCGATGCCCGCCATGGCGCAGGATGCCCCCAAATCCGCGCCTTCCGTTGGCAATGACGATATCATCGTCACCGCCCGCCGCCGCAATGAAACGCTGACCTCGGTCCCCATCGCCATCTCGGCCTTCACCGGCGATCAACTGGCGGCCAAGGGCGCGATGGACATCACCGATCTGGCCGATGAAGTGCCCAACGTCACGCTGGAACCCTCACGCGGGACCAACTCCACGCTTTCGGCCTTTATTCGCGGCGTGGGCCAGCAGGACCCGGTCTCCGGCTTCGAGCAGGGCGTGGGCATCTATCTCGACGACATCTATCTCAACCGCCCGCAGGCTGCTGTTCTGGACATCTATGATGTTGAACGGGTTGAGGTTTTGCGCGGACCGCAGGGCACGCTCTATGGCCGCAACACCATCGGCGGCGCGATCAAATATGTCACCAAGAAGCTGGACGACAAGGCGCATGTCCAGCTGCGCGGCACCTATGGCAGCTACAATCAGGCCGATGGCGTCATCACCGCCAGCACGCCTCTGGATAAAAACGGGCTGGTGCGTGTGGGCGGCTCCTTCGCGCGGCTGACGCGCGGCGGTTTCGGCAAGGATCTGACCACCGGCCAGGACAATTACAACAAGGACATCATCGCCGGGCGCGGCACGATCGAAGTGCATGGCGACAAGATCTTCGCCCGCATGACCGGCGATTACACGCATGACATGTCCAACCCGCGCGGCGGGCATCGCGAGATCCCGGGCCAGTTGACCGGCGCGCCGGTGCTGCCCAATGTGTTCGACACGCTGGCCGGGCTCACCAGCCCGAAGCAGGATGTGAAGGCCTGGGGCTGGTCGCTGTTTCTCGAGGCCAAGCCGGTCGATGGGCTGACCTTGCGGTCGATCACCGCCTATCGCAAGGATGACTCGGCCTCGCCCATCGATTTCGATGCCACGGCGTCACAGGATGTCGATGTTCCGGCCTATTATCGCAATCGGCAGCTGAGTCAGGAACTGCAGGTTCTTGTTTCGAAAGGCCGCTTCAATGGCATGGCGGGCTTCTATTACCTGAATGCCACGGCGCTGACCCAGTTCGATGTGCGCCTCTTCACCACCGTTTCGGGGCTGACGGCCTATACCGATGCCAAGATCGTGACGGACACCATGGCCGGCTTCGCCAATCTGACCTATGATGTGACCGACCACATCAGCCTTGAGGCGGGCGGGCGCTACACCTGGGACAAGCGCGGCGCGACGATCCTGCGCCAGAACTATCTGGGCGGCGGATCGCCCACCTTCGGCGGCGCGGGCATTCCTTTCGGCGCGCCCAGCACCAATTTCTTCGGCAATGCCACCTACACCAAATTCACGCCGCGCGCCTCGATCAACTGGCGGCCCAACACGGATAACACCATCTATGTCAGCTATTCGCAGGGCTTCAAGGGAGGCGGTTTCGACCCGCGCGGCGTGGGGGTGAATGCTCCCCCGGGCGAGACCCAGGGCGAATTCCTCAGCTTCCGGCCCGAGAAGGTCAACAATTACGAGGTCGGCGTGAAAACCCGCCTGCTTGATCGCAAGCTGGCGCTGAACCTTGCCGCCTTCCGCATGGATTACACCGATGTGCAGATCCCCGGTTCGGTGGCCTGCACGGTCTCGGGCCTGCCCAGCTTCTGCGGCGTGGTCTCCAATGCGGGCAAGGCGCGAATGCAGGGCGTGGAGGCCGAAGGCCACTTCAAGCTGGGCCTGCTGACACTGAACGGATCGCTGGGCTATATCGACGCCAAATATCTGAAATATATCACGCTGATCAACAATGCCCCCACCGATGTGGCCGCCTATCGCAAGGTGCAGAACACGCCGGCGTGGAACGGCAATGCCTCGGCCACGCTGGCGCTGCCGGTGCCCAAGGGTTCGCTGGATCTGACGGGCGGCATGTCGTGGAAAAGCACGACCTATCAGTTCGAGATCCCGAACCCCTATCTCGACCAGCGCGCCTATGCGCTCTTCGATGCCAGCCTGGTCTATCGCGCGCCCGGCGGCCGCTGGACTGTGGGCGTCTATGGCAAGAATCTGGCCGACAAGCGCTACAAGACCTCCGGCTATACCTATGTCGCCGCCAATGCCACGACCGGCGCCCTGACCTACACGCCGCAAGGCACACTGATCCCAACGCTTGGCAAGGAAGGCGTGCTGACCACCTATTGGGGCAATCCGCGCCAGGTCTTCGGCACAGTGACCATGAGCTTTTAAAAACCTGCGGGGCGCGGTGGAGGCCAACACCGCGCCCACCTGCTTCTTGTAGATTGATATTTGATTTCATTCCGGAAATGCTGTTACCATGCTCCCCGCAGGCAAGGGAGCGATCGCGGCGGCACCATGGAACTCGTCTTCGATGTCATCCTGCCCTTTCTGGGTGAATTCCTGCTTCCGCTTCTCCTGGAACTGCTTGGCGAGTCCTTTGGCGGGTCAGATTCCGACACCGTGACCGAGCCTCTCGGTTCCCCCAAACCTCCCATTCTCGCCATTTTCAGCCTTGCTCTATGGGGGACGATCGCCGGGGGCATCAGCCTCATCGTCCTGCCCCAATCGCTGATCGCCAATCGCCATCTGCGCGAGATCGGCCTGATCGCCATTCCGGTGAGCGTCAGTTGCGTGTCGATGGCGATCGGGTGCTGGCGTCGCCGCGAAAGGCAGGGTCGCGGGCCCATCGCGCGCTTCGGCTACCCTTTCACCTTTTCCTTCGCCATGTCATTGGTGCGCTTTATCGGCACGCAATAAGCCCGCCGGGGTGACCTCACCGGCTTCGGCAAAGCTCCGGTAGCACGGCCGCCAGCCGCTTATGGCTTGCTCCTGGGCGCCAGACCCTCGGCGATGAAACGCCCGGCCTCGGCCAATATTCCGCTGGTGTCGTCATCGCTCCATACGCCGAAGCGCAGGCCCAGAAAGACGTTGATGCCCATCAGAGCCCAGGCGCGCACCTCGGCATTGCCCTGAGCGATCTCGCCGCGCTCCATCGCCGCCTGCAGGCGCGCCGCGATGCGATTGGCCGAATTGGTATAGTGGTCGCGGTACGAGGCTGGATCGACGAATTCGGATTCATCGATGATGCGGTAGATCTCGCGATGCTCGCGCACGAAATCGAGATAGGCCGCCTGCCCCGCCTTTTCCGCCGCCAGCTGATCGGGCGCATCGGCGATGCGCGGGGCGACGTAATCGCGCACCTGCATCGACATATCCTTCACCAGAGCGGTGAAGATCGCCTCCTTGCTGTCAAAATAGACGTAAAAGCTGCCCGCCGCCACGCCCGCCCGCGCCGTGATCTGGCTGATGGCGGCATCGTGAAAGCCTTTCTCGCCAAATTCCAGCGCGGCGGCGTTCAGCAGCGCGCGCAGGGTGCGGCGGCCACGCTCGGTCTTGGGCACCTTTCCGCCGCTGGCGCCCCCATTCGTATCGCTGCCGGCGCCACCCGCCTGGCTGTTCCGGGGAGGCTTGCTCTGGGGCATCGCTCTCATCTTTCTAATTTGAATCATGATTCATTATTCACTACTATGCCTGAAAAGAGCCCAAGCGCAAGAAAACCCGCGCCCGGGTTTCAGGGAGAGATTGATGCCCGGCAAGAATGCCTCACGCCCCTTGCGCCCCTCCTTCGTGCTGGCGATGCTGCTGGTGGTCTACACCTTCAACTTTATCGACCGGCAGATTTTCGGCATCCTCGCCACGCCTATCAAGGCGGAGCTGAACCTATCCGATACGCAGTTGGGCGCGCTGGGTGGCTTTGCCTTCGCCCTGCTCTATTCCACCATGGGCCTGCCGCTGGCCTGGCTGGGCGACCGCAAGGGGCGCACACCCGTCATCGCGGCCTCTCTCGGCGTATGGAGCGCCTTTACCGCCCTGTGCGGCATGGTTTCGGGCTTCGGCGCGATGTTCCTGTGCCGCCTTGGCGTCGGCGTGGGCGAGGCAGGCGGCGTGGCCCCCTCCTACGCCCTGATCTCCGACACCTTCCCCCCGCATCAACGCGCCCGGGCGCTGTCCATCTATTCGCTGGGCATTCCGCTGGGCTCGGCGGCGGGCATTTTACTGGGCGGCTATGTGGCGGCGGCGGTCAACTGGCGCGCGGCCTTTCTGGCGGTCGGGCTGGCAGGGCTGGCCTTCACGCCGCTTTTCGCATGGTTCGTGCGCGATCCGCGCCGTCCGTCAGCCGCAGAAGCCCCTGCCCTGCGCACTGTGCTGAGCATTCTGGCAGGCAAGCGCAGCTTCTGGTTCCTGTCCTTCGGCGCGGCCTCCTGCTCGATGATGGGCTATGGGCTGGCGTTCTGGTTGCCTTCTCTGATGCGGCGCTCCTTCGGGCTGGGTCTGGTCGAAACGTCTCATTTCTTCGGCCTGCTGCTGCTGATCGGCGGCACGGCGGGGGTGATGGCCGGCGGCGTGCTGGCCGACTGGCTGGGCGGGCGCAACCGCGCCGCCTTGGCCTTTCTACCCGCCGTCTCCTTCCTGATCGGCGTGCCGCTGTTTGCGGGCGGGCTCTATTCGGGATCGGCGCAGGCCGCTTTCTGGTGGTTCCTGCTGCCTCAGGCGCTGGTCTATCTCTGGCTGGGGCCGGTGCTGACGGCGGTGCAGCATCTGGTGCCCGCCCCGATGCGCGGCACTGCCTCGGCCAGCTTTCTGCTGATCAACAATCTGATCGGCGTCGGGCTGGGCTCGCTGACGATCGGCAAGCTCTCCGACGTGCTGACTCCCGCCTTCGGACAGGACGCACTGCGCCACGCGATTGTCATGGGACTGGGCTTTTATCTGCTGTCAGCGGCGCTGATGATCGCCGGTGGGCGCCATCTGGCCCGCGAATGGGTGGCATGATGCCAAGCGCTGACGCTGTGCTCCCCTAATCGGCGATCAGGCGGCCGCGCAGCTCCAGCGCGCTGCGCTCGACCCAGCATTCGGCCAGCCGCCCATCGCGCACGCGCCAGATGCTGATTCCGGTATAGTCGATCGCGCGCCCATCCGGCGCCGTGCCGAACAGCCCCTTGTTGACCGCCCGCGTGATCCAGCGCGACACAACCTTCTCGCCCGTTTCATCCATAAAGAGATCGAGATGCTCATTGGTGGGCTCACCGATCTGCGCCTGCATCTCGCCGACCCAGGCCTTGAAGCGATCACGGCCCATGATGGTGGCGCCCGCATTGTGCAGGCAATAGTCAGGCGTCATCAGCTCATCGATAGCGTCCAGATCATGGGGAGCGCCCCAGACCCGCGCGAAAAAGGCACGGGCAAGCGCAATACCGTCCGGCTTTTCAGTCATGCTATCAAACCTTTGTCAGAGCTGCTCCGTCGCAGCGCGCCAAAGCCGTCGCAAGTTTTCCCGCGCCGCGCCAACCAGCATTTGTGAGCCATCCCATTAGCACTCATAATGGCCCGATGATTCGCAACATCGACATCGCCCTGCTGCGCGCCTTCGTGGCGATTGTGGATCAGGGCAGCCTCAGCGCGGCGGCGCGCGCGCTGCACCTCACGCAGGGGGCGATCAGCCAGCAACTGGCACGGCTTGAAGCGTTGCTGGATCAGCGCCTGCTGTGGCGCGACCATCGCGGCGCCCGCCTTGCCCCCAAGGGCGAGAGCCTGATCGCCACGGCGCGCGAGATGATCGCGCTGAACGACCGGATGTGGCGCGATCTGGGCAGCCCGCGCCACCGCGTCAGGCTTGGCGCCCCGCCCGATGTCATCAGCGAAATCCTGCCGCCGCTGCTCAGGGCCTTCGCCAAGGCCTCGCCCGAGACGGAGGTGTCGCTGATTTCAGCCCCATCGGCGCTGCTGGGCAAGGCGCTGGCCGATGGAATGGTCGATCTGGCGCTGGTTCAGCATGAGCCGGGCACGGAAGGTGGAACGCCGCTGTTTCGGGAAGCTTTGGTATGGGTCGGCGCGGCGGAGGGGACGGCATGGCGGCAGGAACCGCTGCCCGTCTCGATCTCGCATCCGACATGCCGGTTCAGATCCCCCATCGCCGCCGCGCTGAACGAGGCCGGGCGCGCCTGGCGCCCCGCCTTCGACAATGAGGGCTTCGAGGCGATGATCACCGCCATCCGCGCGGATCTGGCGATCACCGCCGCCATGGCCTCGATGGTGCCTGCGGGGCTGGGCATGGTGGCGGATCAGGCCCTGCCCGCGCTGCCGGTCTTCGAGATCAGCCTGCTGATGCCGCCCGAACCGGGGCCAAGGCCGGTGATGCAGCTGGCCAGCCTGATCGCCGATGGTTTGCGGGCCCGCCCCCGCGGCGATGGCCCCGGCGTTCCGGCAGGCAGCGGAAAAGGCCTGTTGCCAGCACGCCCCGCCTGAAACGAGGGCCAGCGCTTATGGCGCAGGGTTCACGCTGTCCAGAATCGTCAGCTTGCGGCCACGGCCATCATCCCCCACGCTCGATTGGGTGATCAGGATGGTCGAGCCGGTGCGCAGCTGAGCCTTGACCGCCTCATAAAACCCGCGCGGCAGTTTCAGCCGATTGATCGTGGCCTCATCCAACGCCCGCCCGGCGTCTTCGTCATGCCCCGGCAGGCCGACATAGATCCAGCGCGGTCGGCCACCGGTCATGGTCAGGGTGATGACATGCGATCCGGGGTCATCGTCATTGATCTGCGCCACGCTGCGCCCGATCTCGATGCCGTTGCGCAGCACCACCACCCGCTGATCCAGCTTGGAGACGATGATCGTCAGCGGTCCGCTGGGGGCAAGCTGGGGCTGCCAGACGAAATCGCCCGCCTCCAGCATCTGCTGCTTCAGGGGTTTGCCCGAAAGGTCCATCGGCGCCAACAGGCTGGAGTCGCTGGTGCGCTCATAGTTGATGGCATCGCCTTGCACCACCACCGTCACGCCCAGCCTGGTGATGGCGAAAAGCTCCTGCGAGAAGCCATAGGGCAGATGGACGCAGCCATGGCTTTCCGGATAGCCCGGCAGGCCCCCGGCATGCAGCGCCACCCCGTCCCAGGTCAGGCGCTCCTGATAGGGCATGGCGGCATTGTTGTAGGTGCTGGAACGGTGCCTGGCGTCTTTTTGCAGGATGGTGAAAACGCCGGTGGGCGTTTCATGACCTTCCTTGCCCGAAGAGATGGTGCTGATCCCGATCCGCACCCCATTGCGATAGACCGTGGCGCGCTGGCGCGAGAGATCGACATAGATCAGGATCGGCCCGGCCGGCGCGATCCGCGAGGCCCAGACCCATTGCCCCGGTTTCAGCTGATCGGCGGCGCGCGCCAGCTCCGGCGCGGAGCTGACCTTTTCCCCCTGCGCCATCGCCGGGCCACCCCAGACCACAGCCATCAGCGCGCATAATGCCAGCCTGCTCTTCACCCGCATCCCCCCTCAACCGGCGACCAATCGCGGAAACACCGCGCTCACCCCCGCCACGATCATACCCACCGAAATCGCCAGCAAAATGAGCCCCATCAAACGGGTGGTGATCACCCGCATCGTCTCGCTCATCAGCCTGCCGATCTGCGCGGAGAAGAACAGCACCACGAAGAGCAGCAGCAGGATGCTGCCGACGATCGCCCAGACCTCCAGCATGTCGCGCGTGGTTTCGGCATGGGCGGCATAAAGGATCAGCGTGGTGATCGTGCCCGGCCCCACCACCATGGGAAAGGTCAGCGGATAGAAGGCCATGGCGGAAAGATCGCCCATATGCCCTCGCTCCTGATCGCTGCCATGGTGCGAGGACATGCCGGTGCCATCCAGCATCGACCAGGCGATATGGGCCAGCACCGCCCCGCCCGCGACGCGGAACTGATCGATGGTGATCCCGAAAAAGGCGATGATCGCACTGCCCGACAGCATGATGACCACACTCATCACCGCGGCGAAAATCGTGACCTTGAGCGCCAGCGCCCGCTGCTCGGCAGGGGTGCGGTTGGCGGTGAGGGCCAGAAAGATCGGCAGGTTGATAAAGGGGTTCATCACCGCGAAAAACGCGCCGAAGGCCTTGGCCAGTTCCGCCTGATCCATAAGTCCGCGATACTCCCGACTGAAGCGCCAAAGCCATCCGTCGCTTCAATTTGCCCGATCATTCAAGCCATTGAGCCAGGAAGCAACATGACGCGAATAGGATCATTTGCCAATGTCTGACGTGCGCAGACCAGCCCGATTTATTCGCCCTGCAGCATGGCGGCGACCATGGCCTGCCAGACGGCCAGGCAGTCCGCCCGGTCCAGCTTGTTCTCCCCCCGGCGGACCATCGCCGCGCTCGGCTCCAGCACGGCCATAAAGGCCACGCGGACATTGTCGCGATACAGTTTGCGCATCGGTTCGGCGTCGGGATCGTTCCAGTCCCAATCGGGCTGGACATTGTCATACATCGCGCGGGCAGCGCGTTCGAGCGGCGTCACATCAATCTGCGTCATGGCACGGGCTCTAGCCTGTCTGCCCGAGCCTGTCTGCCCGCGATCGACACGACGCCGAAGCGGGAAACGTCCAAGCCTGAAGCAACACGGCACGAATTTCACAGGCCTTGCGCCGGATCGAACGGGCGCGCCAACCGTTGGGCAGGCAGAACCGGCTTTGCGGGAGCATCATGACCGACCTTCTCAAGGCCTTGATGAAAGCCGCAGGTCTGGCACGCAAGGGCCGCCTCCTGTCCGCGACCATCACGGCTCAAAAGGGCTTTTCTCCCAACCTTCCGAAAAAGCGCAAAACCGCAGCCAGGGCCAAGGTCGGTCACGCACGAAAGGCATCGACGCCTTCCCTTGCCCGCCCGGCTCCCGGCAGCTTCATCGGTGGCGAGTTCACCTGCGGCCATGGCACGCTCAGCTACAGGCTCTATACGCCCCATGGTTCATCACGGCGGCGCATGCCGCTGGTGGTGATGCTGCATGGCTGCTCGCAATCCGCGCTCGATTTCGCGATCGGCACCGGCATGAACAGGCTGGCCGATGAATTGGGATTTATCGTCCTGTATCCCCAACAAAGCCAGAGCGCGAACCTTGCCCGGTGCTGGAACTGGCACAGCCCGGACAATCAGGCACGTGGGCGCGGAGAGCCAGCGACGATCGCGGCGCTCACCCGCCACGCCATGGCGCTTGGCCGGGCCAACCCCGCCCGCATCTATATTGCCGGCCTTTCCGCAGGAGGCGCCGCTGCCGCCATTGCCGGGGCCGCCTATCCCGATCTCTTTGTCGCCATTGGCGTTCACTCCGGCGTCGCGCAAGGCCAGATCCGGTCGCTTGCAGCAGCCCTGTCGGCCATGCGGGGCCGATCCGCTTCCGGGCCTTCCGGAACGTTGAAACGCCCCCCACCCACCATCGTGTTTCACGGCGACCAGGATCGTGTTGTGCATCCTTCGAATGCCAGTGCATTTCTGGCCAATCTCGAAAGGTCGAAGCCGGGTCCGTTGCTGTCGCAAGCTTTCCCCGGCACCGCACCGAGGGGGCGTGATTTTACCCGCAAGGTCTACAAAGCGACGAGTGGCGAAATTTTACTGGAGGAATGGACTGTCCATGGCAGCGGCCACGGCTGGTCGGGCGGCCATGCAGGTGGATCCTATACCGATCCTGCGGGGCCCGATGCATCAAGAGAAATGCTCCGGTTCTTCATGGCGAGACGACGGCGGAGCCGCCAACAAAAAGAGGCCGGTGCAGCCACCACGCCCTGACCCGGGCCGCTGACAAGGCCGCTGTTCATTGCTCTTGGTCAGCCTCCAGGCGCACATTGGCAATTCACAATGATCCGGGCCGCCCTTAACGCTTGTCAAGTTAATGCGACGCATTATTAGACCTGCTCACCAGCCTGAAACAGGGCGGGGGGCAAGGAGTGTATGATGAAGCGTCTGTTCTGGTGTCTGGGCCTGGCCCTGACGCCAATGGGGCTGTTGAGCCAGGCGGCATGGGCCGGAAACACCGCGCCCGAGCCCGCCGACAGCCCGGAAAGCGGCATCGTGGTGACCGGCCTGCGCGAAGCAAGCGCCAGCATCACCGGCAGCCACGCCTCCTCCATGCGCTATCCGCAGAGCGTCACCGTCATCGACGCCGCAATGCTTGGCAAGCTGGGCGCCACCCGTCTCGACCATGCGCTCGATCTGGCCGGCGGCGTGGCGCGGCAGAATGATTTCGGCGGGCTGTGGGACAAATATTCGGTGCGCGGCTTCGCCGGTGACGAAAACAGCGGCCCGGATATTCTGGTCAACCGCTTCAGCAGCAATTTCGGCTATAACGCCCCCATCGACACCGCCACGGTCGAGCGTTTCGAGTTCCTGAAAGGCGCCGCCGCGGCGCTGTCGGGCCGGGGTGAGCCAGGCGGCTCGCTGAATATCGTCACCAAGGCGCCACCGACGAAAACCGAGGCGCAAGCCTCGCTCAGCTATGGCAGCTGGCACAATCGCCGCCTGACGGGCGATGTCGGCGGCGCGCTGTCCGATACGGTGAGCGCCCGCCTGATCGGCGTCAGCGAGGCCAAGGACAGTTTCCGCAACACTGTCCATTCCAACCGGGAGTTGATCGCGCCCTCCCTCGCCTTCAAGCCCAGCGAGCAACTGCGCTTCCTCTATCAGGCCGAATATATGCGCAACCGCACGCCGCTCGATCGCGGCGTGGTGGCGCTGGGCGGCAATGCGCTGGCGATGGACCGGCGCAGCTTTCTGGGTGAGCCCGGCGACGGGCGGATCGACCAGAAAAGCTTCTGGCAGCAGGGCAGCCTGTTCGCCGCGCTGAGCGATGCGATGTCTCTGGAGCTGGGCCTGTCGCAGCGGCAGGGTAGCCTTCAGGGCTTTTCCACGCAGGCCGATTTCGGCGCACGCGGGCTGCAGGCCGATGGACGCACGGTGGGGCGCACGCGGCGCTATCACGATTTCCACTGGAACAATCTGACCGCCCGCGCCGAACTGACCGCCAAATTCACCCTGCTGGGCGTGGCCAACGATGTGCGCCTCGGCGCCGACCGCGTGCGCCATGGCCAGAGCCAGCTGATGCTTCAGGCGCGCGGCACCGCCACCGCGCCGATCCTGACCATCGATGCGCTCGATCCCGTGTATGGCAAGACCACCAACACCATGCCAACACAGCAGAATTTCCGCGATGGCTTCGCCAGCGAAAGCGTCTATGCGCAGGATCTGCTGACGCGCGGCGACGTCACCCTGCTGCTGGGCGGTCGCTGGAACAGTTTCCGAGAGACGCTGATCAACCATCTGAGTGGCGATCTGCATCTTAACACGCGCAACCAGGGCTTCACCCCACGCGCCGCGCTGACGTGGAATGCCACGCACGGGCTAGCGCTTTACATCAGCTGGGGCCGCTCGATCCGCCTCAACCCTTCCGACGGCATCAGCACCTTCGATCCGGAAAAGAGCGAATCCAAGGAGGTCGGCGTGAAATACAGCCTGTTTGGCAAGGCGCTGACCGGCCAGACCTCGCTCTTCGACATGACCAAGCGCAATGTGCTCAACCCCAATGCTTCCGATCCTTTCGTGAAAACGCAGATCGGGCGCCAGCGTTCGCGCGGTGTCGAAACAGAGGCCACGCTGAACCTGCGCGCGGGCCTGTTCGTCACCGCGACCTACACCTATCTCGATGCCACGGTCGAGAATGACAAGAACACCGCGCTGATCGGCACGCGCCTGTCGAATGTGCCCAACCACATGGGGTCGATCTATGCCGCGCAGGATCTGGGCCGCATCACGCTGGGCGGCGGGGTGACTTATGTCGGCCAGCGCAATGGCGATCCCTATGCCTCGGGCTATATGCTGCCGGGCTATATGATCGCGCGGGCCAATGCCACGGTGCGGGTCAACCGGCATCTCGATCTGCGCGTCGACCTCGATAACCTCTTCGACAAGCATTACGCCGCCAGCAGCTACGCCAACGTCTGGACCACGCCAGGCGCGCCCCGCAGCTGGCGCGTGACACTCGATGCCCGGCTGTGACCAAGCGCAGAGACGCTATTGCGAGTTAATTACACAAAAGGTAGGACGGCGGGATCATCCGCATCAGCTGAACAAAGGGAATGCCGTGACTGCCGCCCCAGCGATCAGCGATGTCGCCACGCTCTACACCGCCTACAGCGATTGGTTGCGAGGCTGGTTGCTGCAACGCACCCGCTGCCCCCAGCGCGCGGCGGATCTGGCGCAGGACACATTCTGCCGCCTGTTAACCGGCGCGGAGGCCCGATCGATCCGGGACGGTCGCAGCTTCCTGGCGACCATTGCCCGGCGGCTCATCATCGATGATGCCCGCCGCGCCCGGGTGGAGGCCGCTTTTCTTCAGGCCCATGCCACCGTGATGGAGGGCATGGCCGAACCGGGCCCCGATCGCATCGCCGAAGCCGTCAGCGAACTGCGCGCGATCGTCGAGGCGCTCGATATGTTGGCCGGGAAAGCCCGGCGCGCCTATCTTTTGGCGCGGCTTGATGGCTGGAGCCATGCCGCCATCGCTGCCGAACTCGGCGTCTCCAAAAGCATGGTGAAGCAATATATCGCGAAGGCTTATGCCCATTGTTATGTGGCCGCCTATGGGGCAGCGGGTGACCGTTCCTGACATGCCGGCCCCTGAACCGACGCGGGACATCGTCGAAGCCGCAGCGCAATGGCTCGCCCATCTGGAATCCGGCGAGGCCAACGAAGCCGACAATCGCGCCTATCTGTCATGGCGCGATGCCCATCCGGCGCATGCTCTGGCAATCCAGCGAATGGGCGGACTTGCCGCCAGCATCGAGCAGCATGATGCGGTCGAGCGCGAAACGCTGCGCCGCCTGCTGCTTCCCCCGCGGCGCCGGATCGGCGGTGCGGTTCTGGGTCTGGGCCTGCTGATCGGCGCAGGCCTGCTGGTCCGCCACAGCGCCCCCTATCAAGTGCTGCTGGCCGATGAACGCACGCCGATCGGCGTGACGCGGCGTGTATCCCTGGCTGACGACAGCCGCATCACGCTGTCGACCGACAGTGCCGTGGCGCTCGACCGGGACAGCAACCGCCAGCACATCCGGCTGTTGCAAGGCGAACTGCTCGCCGTTGTGGCAAGGCAGCACCACGCCCCCTTCACCGTCGTAACCAGCGACGGCACCGCCGAGGCCATGGGCACGGAGTTCACCGTCCGCAAGGATGCCTCCGGCACCGAGGTGGCTGTCATCAGCTCGCATGTCCGCGTCTGCCCGGCAGGGCACCATGCCGATGCATGCCTGATCCTTGGCCCCGGCCAGCGGGCGCGGCTTGCCGGGAGCCGGGCGCTGCCGCTCAGCGCCATCGCCCCCGGCGATGCGGGCGCGTGGAGCGAAGGCTGGCTCCCCGTCGAGGATCGACCGCTCATCGATGTGCTCGATGACTTCAACCGCTGGCGCCAGCAGCCGATCCGCTTTGATCGTGACGAACTGGCAGGCCTGAGGGTTTCCGGGGTCTTCCCGCTGAGCGCCACCGATCGGGCGCTCGACAATCTGGCGCAATCGCAGCCGATCCTCATCGACCGCCACGATCCGGAACGCCCGCAAATCCGCCGCCGCTCCATCCGGCAGCCATAAATTTTCACGGCGGACTGTCCCGCGGCCCCTCTCATCCGTCCCCTTTGATGAGAGCATCAGGGGAGTTCGATATCTTGCGTGGAACATATTTGGTCGCTGGTCTGGCATCCGCACTGGCAATGGCGGGGGTTGCCGCGCCTGCCCTCGGCCAATCGACGGGCGTGCAGCGGACCTATGATATCCCGTCAGGGCCTTTGAGTTCGGCCCTCAACCAGTTCGGGCGGGTCACGCATATCCCTGTGTCCTATGAGCCCACGCTGACTGCGAACAAGCGGTCGAAAGGCCTGCATGGCCGCTTCAGCCCCACGCAGGCGCTGAACCAACTCCTCGATGGATCAGGCCTGCGCCACCAGAGCGACGGGGCCGGCGGCTTCGTGATCGTTGCCGAGGTGGCCGCAGCCTCCCTGCCCCAACCTTCACGCGAGCCACCAAGGCTGGAAGAGATCGTGGTCACCGCCGACCGCCAGAACAGCTTCGGCGCCGACTACATGCAGGCGGGCACCTTCCGCGACGCCCGCCAGATCGACACGCCGCTTACCGTCACGGTCGTTCCACGCACCCTGCTCGACGCGCAACAGGCCCGCTCGATCTTCGGCGCGGTGCGCAACACCGCGGGCGTCACCCAGGCGCAGATCAACACCACGATCTACAGCAACCTGTCCATCCGGGGCATTCCGGTGGATAACACCACCAACTTCCGCCTGAACGGCGTGCTGCCCATCATCACCTTTCTCGACATCCCCCTTGAGGACAAGGATCGCGTCGAGGTGCTGAAAGGCGCGGCAGGCCTCTATTACGGCTTCGCCAGCCCCTCGGGCATCGTCAACCTCGTGAGCAAGCGCCCCGACAAGGCGCCGGTCACCGGCTTCGAGGTCTTCAGCGACAGCCATGGCACGCTGGGCGGCGATATCGACATCAGCCGCCCGTTTGGCAAGGCGGGGCTGCGGATCAACGCGGGCGCGGCCTCGCTGGAAACCGGGATCGACCGCACCGCAGGCCATCGCACATTTGTTTCCGGGGCCTTCGACTGGAAACCCGTCGAGAAGCTGACGATCCAGCTCGATGCGGGCTATATCTACAAGACGATCACCGAGCCGACCGAATATGTGTTGCCCGCTGCGGTCAATGGCCGGATCACAGTCCTGCCCTTGCCCCCGGCCTCGAAAAATCTGGGCGGCGAATGGATGCAGGGCAATGGCTGGGAGGTCAATCTGCTGGGCCGGGCGCAATATGAGCTTTCCTCGGCCTGGAGCGTCTCGGTTGCCGTGGGGCAGTCCTATATGCAGCGCGACCGCCGCTATTCCTCCTTCAGCAATTATGACCTTGCGACGGGCAACGGCACGCTGAGCATCGCCACCACCAACAACAGCAATTACCGCAATGTGATCTATCGCGGCGATGTGACGGGCGCCTTCAAGACCGGCCCGATCGAGCATCAGTTGCAACTGGGCGCTTCGCTCAACACGCGCGATGTCGTGACGCCGACAGCCGTGCGCAGCAGCTTTGCGCAAAATCTCTATGCTCCGGTCGAGATTCCCGAGCAGGCCCTCGGCGCCCATGTGGTGGCCTCGCGCGACGCCATTCGTGACGCCGGGCTCTATATCTTTGACCGGCTCAGCTTCCAGAGCTGGCTTCAGGCCACGGTGGGGTATCGCAAGACCGAATACAGCGACCAAAGCCTGACCAGCTACTATAAAACCAGCCCGGGCACCTGGTCCTATGGCGTGATGCTCAAGCCGGCGCGCTGGGCCAGCCTCTATGGCAATTACATCGAGGGGCTGGAGAGCGGCGGCATCGCCATCCAGATCGCGAAAAACGCCGGGGAACAACTGCCCGCATCGCTCAGCAAGCAGCGCGAGATCGGCGTGAAGGTGGAGCCGCTGCGCGGATTGCTGCTGACCGGCGCATGGTTCAGCGTCGACCGCGCCTCCACCTACATCAACGCCGCGCAATATTTCGTGCAGGACGGCCGCGCCCGCTATCAGGGCTTCGAGTTCAGCGGCACCGGCGAGATCACCCGCAACCTTTCCCTGTCGATGAGCGGCGTTTTTCTCGACGCCAGGCAACGTTCGGGCGATCCGACGGTCGTGGGCAGGCAGATCGAGAACAGCGCCAAATTCTCAGGCTCCGCCTTCCTCGAATATAAGCTGCCGATGGTGAAGGGGCTCAGCCTGACGGGCGGCATCTTCCGGGTGGGAGCCCGCCCGGTGAACGCCCTCAATCAGGCCTTCGTCGGTGGCTATTCCACCGTCGATCTGGGCGGCAGTTACACCACCGCCATCGCAGACAGGAAGACGGTCTTGCGCATCTATGCCTCGAACATCACCAACAAGCGCTATTGGGCCGCGACAGGATCGAGCCTTGTGGCGCAGGGCAATCCATTGACCGTGAACATCAGCGCGTCGCTACGTCTGTGATGAAGCGGCGGCGGTGTGGCTGCGGGTGTGGGTGTGGGCGCACCATCCCAGGAGCCTCGTCGAGGCCTCCTTGCGGGGCTCGGCGATGCGATCCGAAGCTCTGGAGCATGGGTGTGGCGGAACTTGCCGGGCTGTTCACACCGCGCTCCTGGAGGATGTGAAGGCTATCCAGCCCGGCGAGACATCTCTCGGCGCCTTAGAACTGGCAAAAGCTGAACCCGTCCTCGCAACTGAGGCGCCGGGGGGCAGTTTCCATCCTGAAAATCACCTTTGTCCAATCGGAGCCGATTGGCTTGGGGCGTGAGACAAAAGCTCGCCATATTCATCGAGGCGAATTCCACGACCTGAAAACAGCAGATCATCAAAAACTTAATTCAAGTACAGAGGAAACAATTCTTTAAAATACACTCCACACCATCATTAAATATATTTAATGTTACGATATGTTGGCAATAATCAACAATTATCGACACTATAACTGTAACATTTCCGATTGAATGAGCCGGCATAAATTTTCATAAAAGCCGGGGACCACCATGCATACTCGACTCATCTCCTTGACCGCCCTTGCCTTCGCCATGCTGCCCTCCGCAGCCATGGCCAAGGACACTGCCGCTCCGGCCAACGACCTCCCGGATCAAGGCGGCATCGTCGTCTCGGGGCGTCTGGCGCATACCGCGCGTGAAGAGCAAAAGGCCGCACCCAACCTGATCAACGTGCAGGCGGCTGAAGCCATCGCCAAATATCCCGACGTCAACGCCGCAGAGGCGCTCAGCCGCATGCCCGGCGTCGCCCTGTCGATCGACACTGGCGAAGGCCGTTTCATCAACATTCGCGGCCTCGACGGCAATTTCAACGGCTCCACCATGGGCGGCGTGGTGCTGCTCAACACCCAGCCGGGCGGCACCTATTTCAACGCCGCGGGCCGCGCGGTGGAATTCGACACCGTGCCCATCGGCGCGGTCGACCGCATGTCCATCATCAAGACCGGCCTGCCTGATCACGACGCCGAGGGCATCGGCGGATCGGTGGAACTGACCCCGCGCACCGCCATCGGCGCCAATCGCCTGTTCGCCGACGTGACGCTGGGCGGCGGTGTCGAAACCTTCGCGGGCAAGGGGCTTTATCGCGACGAGGTGGTGCTGGGCGGCCCCATCGGCGGGCAGGATTCGAAGGTTTCCTTCGTGGTCAGCCAGTTCCTCTACAATGATCATCGCAGCTTCCACGATATGGAAGCGGGCTATGTCGATGCGGCAGGCACGCCGGACAAGGCTTTTGCCGCGCTGGAACTGCGCAAATACGATTATCACCGTCAGCGCTTCGGCTATTCGGGCGAGATGGATTTCGTGCCGTCGGAAGGCCAGCGTTATTACCTGCGCGCCAGCATGGCCGGTTACAATGAGCATGCTTATCGCAACCGCATGATCCTCAATTTCGACGGCAATCCCACCGCCAATGGCAACATGCTGACCGACACGGGCTCGGCGCAGAAGACTCTGCGCGATTACGATGAAACCCATCGCAACATCGTGGTGCAGCTGGGCGGCGACAATCATCTTGGCCAAGCGCATCTCGAATATTGGGGCGCCTATTCACGCGCCAGTTACGACAAGCATTACGACTACAATTCGACCTATGACAACACCAACAGCTATACCATCGCCTATGACAACATCTCCAACCCCGACCTGCCGCATTACAGCGTCACGCAGGGCACCGGCCTGACCAACCCGGCCAATTACACGCTAAGCGGCATCGGCAACCAGACCGAGCATGACGTCGATCAGGAATGGTCGGGCGCGGGCAGCCTCTCGCTGCCCATCGGCCTGACGCCGAATGACGAGATCAAAGTCGGCGCCAAGCTGCGCTTCCGCGACAAGGTGGCCCGCCCCTATACCGCCAGCGCCAACCTTTCCGGCACGCGTTCTCTCTCGCAAGACGCCGTGGGCGGCAATGTCACCGATTTCTACCACGCCGGTTATGACATCGGCCCGGTGATCAACGGCCCGGCGCTGCGCTCGCTTTTCGCCCAGAACAACAGCGGGCTGGCGCTCAATCCGGGCGGCTATTTCGACGACACCGAGAACATCGCCGCCGGTTTCGCCCAGTATCAGGGCACCTTCGGCAAGCTTGGCGTGCTGGCGGGCCTGCGTTTCGAGCATACCCATGCCGTCTATCGCGGCATCGGCAGCAACACCGACGCCAATGGCAACACCACGCTGACCCCGCTCTCCACAACGCGCAATTACGACAATGTCTTCCCCACGCTGCAGCTGCGCTATCAGGCCAGCCCCAAGCTGGTCGCCCGCGCCACCTATTCCACCGGCATCGCCCGGCCCGGCTTCTATCAGACGCAGCAATCCACCAGCGTCGATTTCGGCGGGCTGACGGTCAGCACCGGCAATCCCAATCTGCTGCCCACCTACAGCCATAACTTCGATGCCTCGCTCGAATATTACCTGCCCGATGCCGGGGTGATCTCGATCACCGGCTTCGACAAGGAGCTGCTCGACTATGTCGTCACCCGCACCAACCGGGTGAATGGCTATCAGGGCAATGCGGGGGTCTTCCTCGTCTCGACCTATGAGAACGCCCGCCATGCCCATGCGCGCGGCTTCGAGCTGAATTTCGTCGACAAGTTCACAGGCTTGCCCGGCTTGCTGAGCGGCTTTGGCATCGACGCCAACTTCACCCATGTGAACAGCGGCGTGGGCCTGCGCGCGGGTGAAGGCAATGTCGCCCTGCCCGGCACGTTCGGCACATCGTGGAACGCGGCGCTGTTCTATGAGCGCGGCAAGGCCAAGGTCCGCCTCGCCTCGCAGTTCGAAAGCACGGTGCTCTTCGGCGTCGGCTCCAGCCGCGCCACCGACGTCTTTCAGGACAGCCGTTATACGCTGGATCTGAACGGCAGTTACGATCTGTCGCGCCGCGTCCAGCTCTACCTCAACGTCAAGAACCTGACCAATGCGCCCCTGCGCTTTTACGAAGGTTCGCCCAACCGCCCCATCCAGCGCGAATTCTACGATGCGACCATCGAGACCGGCGTGAAGCTGAAATTCTGATGCAAAAAGGAGCCCCCGCAATGCCCTCCCCCTTCCGTTCCCTGCTGGCCGCCACCAGCGCGCTGCTGGGCGTGCTGGCCGCGCCCATGGCCATCGCCGCGCCCGCTGCTCCAGCCTTCAGGCCCTTGCCCGCCATTCAGGCTCCTGACGATCTCTGGGATTTCGCCCAATGGGATGGCGAGCATCAACGCCTGCTCATCGCCCATGGCAAGGATGTGCTGGTGATCGACCCTGCCACCCGCAATGTGCGCGCGATCGGCGAGATTGCCTACGCCCACGCCGTGGTGCCGCTGCCCGGGCATAACCAGATCCTGGTGACCAGCAAGTTCGACGACAGCGTCCGCATTCTGGATGGCGTGAGCGGCGCGGAACTGGTTCACATCGCCGTCGCCAAGGATCCCGACGCAACAGTGCTGAGCGCCGATGGCCACAAGGCTTACGTGATGGCGGCCAAGGCGGGGGCGATTTCCGTGGTCGATCTCGACAAGAAGGTGGAAACCGGGCGCATTCCGCTCAAAACCGGGCTGGAAGTGGCGGTGCTGGCCAGTCCCACCCTGCTGGCGGTGAACACCGAGGACTTCAACGAGATCGAACTGGCCGATCTGGCCACCAACAAGCCGGCGGGCACGATCCCCTTGCCCGGCTGCGAAGGCCCCACCGGTCTGGCCATGGGGCCGGACGGACTGGCGCTGAGCGCCTGCGCCAATGGCAAGGCCGCGCTGGTCGACATCGCCCATCGCAAGGTGGTGCGCATGCTGCCCATCGGCATGGGCCCCGATACGGTGATCTGGGACGCGGCCCATCACCGCTTCCTGGTGCCTTGCGGCGAAAGCGGCTCGCTCTCGGTCATCGCGATGGACAAGGCCGGGGCCCATGTGCTGCCCGCCGTGGCCACCGGGCCCAATGCCCGCACCGCCGCGCTCGATCCGGCGACAGGGCGGCTTTACCTGCCCTCGGCCCGGCTGAACCCTGTGGTGAAGGGGCAGCCCAAGACGGTTGTCTCCGGCAGTTTCCGGATCCTCGCGCTATCCCCGCGCTGATCCGGACCGCCCCCCTGCGCAATTTGCCGTGCGCAGGGGGGCGCCTTGCAAGGCGGGATCAGGTCGCGTAGCTCAGGACGATGCCTGTGCCGGGATCGCGCGGGCTTATCGCGATCTCCATATGATGCAGCTTGGCGATGGCCTGCACCAGCGTAAGCCCCAGCCCGTTGCCCGGCGTTTTGCGGCTGTGATCGGCGCGGTAAAAGCGCTGGAAAACCGCGTCACGCTCGGCCTCGGGAATACCGCAGCCGGTGTCGCTGACGCCGATCTCGATGCGACCCGCGCGCAAGCGCAGCGAGACATCCACCTGCCCGCCCATGGGCGTGAATTTGATGGCATTGTCGATCAGATTGCTCACCGCATCGAAGATCAGACTCGGATCGCCGGGCATGGTGAGCAGGCCATCGGCCCCCGCTTCGGGCCCATGCAGCCGCAGCGCGATCTCTCGATCCTCGGCGGCGGGCTCGTAGAATTCAACGGCATCCTCCACGATCCGCGCCAGATCGACCTGCGCAAAGCCCGCGCGCCGCGCGCCATCCTCCAGCTCCGCGATCCGCAGCATGGCCGAGAACGTGCGCAGCACATCGCGCAATTCACCGATGGCCTCATCGATCACCAGAACATGCTCCTCGCTTGTCCGGCTCTGCCGCTGGGATCGTTCCAGCCCGGCCAGAATGCGGGTCAGCGGCGTGCGCAGATCGTGAGCGATCCCGTCGCAGACGCCCTTCACATCATGCATCAGCCGCTCGATATCGCTGAGCATGCCATTGACAACATGCGCCAGCCGATCGAGATCGCCCGAGTTGCCATGGGTGGGAAGCCGCCGCGAGAAATCCCCCCGCACGATCTGCTGAATGGCCTGCGCCACGGCATCGAAGCGCCGCACCGTGCCGATGCCGACAATCACGGCACCGGCGATCCCCAGCAGGCCGGTCAGCAACCCGCCCCACAGCACGGTGAGCAAGAAGGCCTCATCCATCTCACGCGTGTCGTGCAGATCCTGCGCCATCAGCGCCACCTCGCCACCGGCATAGCGATGCGCGATGCCACGGTAATGGCGCATCGCCGGGCCCACCCTCAGATCGAAGAAGAAGGGCTGATCCAGCACGGCAACGGGGCGCGGCATCGGCAGGCGGTCTCCGGCCAGCACCTGCCCGTCCGGCCCATAGAGGGCGAAGACCCGCGTCAGCTGGCCCCCGCTGCTCTGGGCATGGCGATCGAACGCCTGCCGGACTTCGGGCAGCGGCGCGACGAAAGGGGCGCGGGACTCGCGTAAGATCCAGTCATCGATGTTGGCGATCTGGAATTGCCTGTTCTGGACGTAGAGGAAGCCGAATATGCCGAGCGAGGCCGCGCTGAACAGCGCCAGAAACAGCAGGCCCAGCCGGAAACCGCTGGTGCGCGGCAGGTCAATCGGGCGCACGAAGCATATATCCCGCGCCGCGCACCGTGCGGATCAGCGGCAGCGCATCGCCCGGCTCGATCTTGCGGCGCAGCTTGCTGACGTGAACGTCGATCACATTGGAGGGCTGGTCATAATGATAATGCCAGACTTCCTCGAAGATCATCGTGCGCGTCACCACCTGCCCGGCATGGCGCAGCATATATTCCAGCAGGCGATACTCACGTGGCAGAAGCTCGATCGGCTGCCCGGCGCGCTGCACCTTCTGCGTCAGCAAATCCAGTTCAAGATCGCCGGCGCGCAGCACCGTCTGCCGCGCACTGTCGGTGCGGCGGCGCAGCAGGGCATCAATCCGCGCGGTCAACTCCAGAAATTCGAAAGGCTTGGTCAGATAATCGTCGCCCCCCGCCTTGAGGCCGCGCACCCGCTCATCAACAGCCGAGAGTGCGCTGAGCACCAGCACCGGCACGGTGTTGCCCATGGCGCGCAGGGTGGTCACGATGGTCAGCCCATCCATGCCGCCGGGCAGCATACGGTCGATAACCAGAACATCGAAACTTTCCGCCGCTGCCGCCAACAGCCCTTCACGCCCGTTCCCGCAGATCTGAGTGACATGCCCATGATCGGTGAGCGCCGAGGCGATCTCCCCGGCGGTGGCCACGTCATCTTCGACAATCAGGATCCTTGGCATAGGCTAATCTTCGATCCCGGGCATGGTTCGGTTGGGGCAGGCAGGCTTGCCAGACCTTGCCTGATGCCATCTGAATCGCCAAATTCCATTCCCGGAACCATGAAATCCATTTCATGTTTCAGATTTCGCCCCGCCTGAGCGAGTGACAGGGTTGGCCGTCATCCTGCATCGCATGCGGGCCGATGGCACGGATGTCCACTGGACCAACGCCGAGACTGTCGCCCCGGGAGCCCCCTTCACATGCGTCGCGCCAGAGAAGCGGCCATCCGTTCACGCGAAATCTCGCGCCTCAGCATAAGATATCCGGCTCGAACCGCCATACCGGCGTTTCCGGCCATCCCAGGATAAATTGTGATCCTTCAGCAGTGTGCGCATAAGAAGCTTCCCCCCCATGCGCCCTGGAGATGGCCTGCACCACGGCCAGCCCAAGACCTGAGCCCATGCGATGCCGCTCGGCGGCGCCTTCCCCTCGCACAAACAGACTGAACATCTGTTTCGCGATGGCATCGGGCACGGGCGGCCCCTCATTCACCACCGCCAGCACGCCATTGCCGCCTTCCCGCCGCAAGCAAACCTTCAAGGCGCCGGGGTCGGCATAGCGCTGCGCATTGTCCAGCAGGGCCATCAACGCCTGCCTCATACGTGCCGCATCCACATGGAAGACCCCTTCCTCCAGCGCCAGTTCCAGTCGGAACCCGGCCTGCACCAGCCCCGGTTCAACCAGCACCGCCAGATCGCGAATTTCCGCCGCCAGATCGACCGGGCGCGGCTGCAGATCGAGATGCCCGCTCTCCGCCAGGCTGACGCCGCGCAGATCCTCGACCAACCGCCGCAAGCCCTCAACCTGAGTCAGCAAACTCGCAATCAGCGCCTCATCCATGGGAAACACCCCATCGGCCACGCCCTGCAGCCGCCCCTTGAGAATGGTGACGGGCGTGCGCAGCTCATGCGCGATCTGGGCGTTCCACACCACCTTGTCGCGCGCCATCGTCTCCAGCCTTTCGGCCATGGCGTTGAAATCCTCGACCAGCGTGCGTGTCTCCCCGGGCGTCTCCAGATCGACCTGTGCCCGCGCGCCCAGATTGCCACCCGCGATCTGCCGCGCGGCCCATGCCACCGCATTGAGCGGCGCCACGATCCGCCGCGACACACGGATCGCCAGCGCCGAGGCCAGCCAAGCCGCGAGCAGCCCCACGCCGATGGTGATCAGCAGGTCCCAGCCGGTGAACCAGGGCGAGAAATCAGCCGGGAACAGCTCGGGCCGGATGTAGAGCATCAGCGCATAGATCACGTCAAAGGCGATAAAGCCGATCAGCAGCGTGATCACCGCCACCATCCGCATCGCCAGCGAGAGATGCCGCCGCAACTCGGTGCGTCCGCTCATGCCCGCGCCACCAGACGGTAACCCACGCCGCGCACCCCGGCGGGCATGCCGGGCGCACCGGCCTCCTCCAGCTTGCGGCGCAATTTGCTGATGTGACTGTCCACCGTGCGGTCCAGCGCATCGGCGCCGGGCAGACAGGCATCGACCAAATCCCCGCGCGTGAACACCCGCGCGGGCGTGCGCGCCATGTGCACCAGCAGGCGGAATTCGGTCAGCGTCAGGGCCAGTTGCCGTACATCCTGCCCGTCATGCTGGCCGCTGCGCACCAGCGCCATATGCGCCTCCGTATCGATCTCCAGCGGACCCACGCGCAGAACCCCGCCGCCGCCCGCCGCGCCGCTGCGCCGCAGCACCGCCTTGACCCGCGCCACCACCTCGACCGGATTGAAGGGCTTCACCACATAATCGTCGGCGCCGATGCGCAGCGCCTGCAGTTTGTCGATGTCCTGATCCAGCGCGGTGACCATGATGACCGGCGTGGCCGATGCCTGACGCAGCGCGGAAAGCACCTGCCAGCCATCCATCCGCGGCATCGACACATCCAGCAGCACGATATCGGGCTTGAGCGCCAGATGGAGATCCAGCGCCGCCCGCCCGTCGGCGGCATGCACCGTGCGCAGCCCCTCGCGCTCCAGATAGGCGCGCAGGATGTCGGCGATATCGTGATCGTCCTCGGCAATCAGTGCCAGCGCAGTCATCGTTCGATCGGTGCCATGCTCGTCTCCCTGGCGCCGCATAACAGCGCAGGCCCGGCCAAGGCCAGCGCCCTCCACGAAACCTCCACACAATCTCCACGCAAGAGCAACCGTCCTCGACCAGAGGCCCTGCCCATTATCCGCGAAGGGAGCCAGCCGGACATGATGCGCAAGACCATGATGAGAGCAGGAGTGACAGGTCTGGCGCTGGCCGTGGCGGCCTGCGCCGGCGATGCGACCCCGCCGCCCCCGGCCCCGGTCGTGGTGCTGGTCACCCCGGCGAGCGAGGGCGGAGTCGAATTGACCGATGATCTGCCCGGTCGCGTGGTGGCCTTTCGCACTGCCGAGATTCGTCCGCAGGTCGGCGGCATCGTGCAGCGCCGCCTGTTCGAGGAGGGCGGCATGGTGCGCGCCGGGGAACCGCTGTTCCAGATCAATCCGGCCCCCTTCGCCGCCGATGCCGGCAGCGCCGCCGCCGCGCTGGCCCGCGCCGAGGCGACCCATGCCCGCGCCCGCCAGCAGGCCGACCGCCTGCGGCCGCTGGTGGGCGCCGACGCCATCAGCCGCCAGACCTTCGACGATGCGGTGGTCGCCCGCGATCAGGCCGCCGCCGATGTGGCGCAGGCCCGCTCGGCCCTGACCCGGCGGCGGCTGGATCTGGGTTTTGCGCGGGTGACCTCGCCGATCGCCGGGCAGATCGGCGCCGCGCGCGTGACCGAGGGTGCGCTGGTGTCCACCGCCGATACCGCCCCGATGGCCACCGTGCAGCAGATCGACAAGGTCTATATCGACGTGCGCCAGCCCGCCGAACGCTATGAACGGCTGAGGCAAGCGGCGGCGCAGGGGCGTTTCGACACCCATGCGCCCATCGACATCATCGGCGCCGGCGGAGAGGTTCTGCCCCGGAAAGGCCGCCTGCTGTTCTCGGATGTCAGCGTGGACGCCGGCACCGGCAATGCGGTGGTGCGCGTGCTGGTCGACAATCCGGGGCGGCGCTTGCTGCCCGGCATGTTCGTGCGGGCGCGGCTGCCGCGCCTCAGCCTGCCCCATGCGGTCACCGTGCCCCAGCAGGCCGTCAGCCATGATGCCGGAGGCAAGGCGCAGGTCCATGTCGTCGACCGGCAGGAGCGGCTCCATGATCGCGACGTGCAGATCGGCGATGTGGTGGACGGGCGCTATCTGATCCTCTCGGGCCTGCGCGCGGGCGAGAGGGTGGTGGTGGTCGGCATGGATCACGTTCAGCCCGGCGCCCCGGTCAAGGCGCTGCCGTGGAAGGGCGATTCAGTCGTGATTGTCGACCAGCACCGCGCCCCGTCTCCGCAATCCTGAAACCCTCTCCACCCTGCCCAAGCCCCTGCTCGCAAAGGCCCGGTTCCATGCCCCAGTTCTTCATCAACCGCCCGGTCTTTGCCTGGGTGATCGCCATCGCCATCGTGCTGGCGGGGCTGATCGCCCTGCCGCAGCTGCCCGTGGCGCGCTTTCCCACCGTGGCGCCGCCCTCGGTGTCGATTTCGGCCAGCTATCCGGGCGCCACGCCGCGCACCATGAATGACAGCGTGGTGGCGCTGATCGAGCGCGAGCTCTCCAGCGTCAAGAACCTGCTCTATTTCGAGAGCTCGACCGATACCTCGGGCGAGGCCAGCATCACCGCCACCTTCAAGCCGGGCACCGATCCCGACATGGCGCAGGTCGATGTGCAGAACCGCCTGAAAACCATCGAGCCGCGCCTGCCCCAGATGGTGCGGCAGACCGGCGTGACGGTGGAATCGGCAGCCTCGGGCTTTCTGATGATGGTCAGTCTGGCCTCGCCCGACGGGCGCTATGACGAGGTGACCTTGAGTGACTACCTCACCCGCAATGTGGTGGAGGAAATCAAGCGCGTGCCCGGCGTGGGCAAGGTGCAGAACTTCGGCGCCGAGCGGGCGATGCGCATCTGGGTGCAGCCGGAAAAGCTGATCTCCTATGGCCTGTCGATGTCGGATGTGACCGGCGCCATCGCCGCGCAGAACATCCAGATTGCGCCGGGCGCTCTGGGCGGAGAACCTGCCGCGCCGGGGCAGCAGGTGCAGGTGCCGCTGACCGTCGATGGGCAGCTCAAAAGCGTGGAGGAATTCGCGTGCATCGTGCTGAAGGCCAACACCGATGGCGCCTCGGTCACCTTGGGCGATGTCGCCCGGGTGGAACTGGGGGCGCAAAGCTATGCCATGTCCACGCGTGAGAACGGACGCGGCGTGGGCGCCATCGGCGTGCAGCTGGCGCCCGGCGCCAATGCCGTGGCGACGGCCAATGCCGTCGAGGCGCGCATGAAGGATCTGGCCCGCGCCATGCCGCCGGGCATGGAGTGGCGCGTGCCCTTCACCACCGCCCCCTTCGTCACCGTCTCCATCGAGAAGGTCGTCCATACGCTGGTCGAGGCGATAGTGCTGGTGTTTCTGGTGATGTATCTGTTTCTGCAGAACATCCGCTACACGCTGATCCCCGCCATCGTCGCGCCCATCGCCTTGCTGGGCACGCTGGGCGTAATGTGGGTGACGGGCTTCTCGATCAATGTGCTGACCATGTTCGGCATGGTGCTGGCGATCGGCATCATCGTCGACGATGCCATCGTGGTCGTCGAGAATGTCGAGCGGCTGATGGTCGAGGAAGGCCTCGCCCCGCGCGAGGCGACGCAAAAGGCGATGAAGGAGATCACCGGCGCGGTGATCGGCATCACGCTGGTGCTGGTGGCGGTGTTCCTGCCCATGGCGCTGGCCAGCGGATCGGTGGGGGCGATCTATCGCCAGTTCACGCTGTCCATGGCGGTGTCGATCCTGTTCTCGGCCTTTCTGGCCCTGTCGCTGACGCCTGCGCTGTGCGCCACCTTGCTGAAGCCGGTGTCGGGCCATGCCGCAAAGAACCGCTTCTTCGCCGCTTTCGATCGCGGTTTCGAGGCGCTGACCGGCGGCTATGAGCGCTGGGTCGGCGTGCTGCTGCGGCGCGGCGGGCGGGCGATGCTGGTCTTTGCCGCCATGGTCGGCCTGCTGGGCGTGGCCTATGCCAACCTGCCCTCCGCCTTCCTGCCCGAGGAGGATCAGGGCTATTTCATCACCAGCTTCCAGCTTCCAGCCGATGCCACCGCCGCCCGCACCTCCGCGGCGATGAAGGTGCTTGAGCGCCATGTCGCGCAAAGGCCGGGGATCGAGACCAATGAGGCCGTGATGGGCTTCGGCTTTTCGGGCTCGGGCCCCAATGCCGCCATGGCCTTCACCGTGCTGCGCGACTGGAGCCAGCGGCACGGCGCCACCATCGCCGACGAGATCGCCCGCGCGACGCAGGCGCTCTCCGCGGTGAAGGAAGGCGTGGTGATGAGCCTGATGCCCCCCGCCATCGACGAGTTGGGCAATTCGGGCGGTTTTGCCCTGCGCCTGGAAGATCGCGGCGGACAAGGGCAGGATGCTCTGGTGGCGGCGCAATATCAGCTTCTGGCCATGGCCGCGCAGAGCAGCAAGCTGGCGGGCGTCTATCCCGATGGTCTGCCTGCGGGCAGCAGCATCCGCCTCGATATCGACCGGCAGAAAGCGCAGGCTCTGGGCGTGCCATTCTCCCAGATCAGCGACACGCTGTCGGCGGCGATGGGCTCCACCTATGTCAACGAGTTCCCGAACAAGGGCCGGATGCAGCAGGTGATCGTGCAGGCCGATGCCGCCAACCGCATGCAGCTGGGCGCCTTGTTGCGCCTCAATCTGCGCAATGCCTCCGGCGGGATGGTGCCGCTTGCCGAAGTGGTGACGCCCAAATGGGGGCAGACCCCACTGCAACTGGTGCGTTACAATGGCTATGCCTCGGTCCGCATCGCGGGATCGGCCGCGCCGGGCGTGTCGAGCGGCGATGCCATGCGCGAGATGGAGACGCTGGCCGCCAGACTGCCGCGCGGCTTTGCGGTGGAATGGACCGGCCAGTCGCTGCAGGAAAACCAGTCGGCGGCTCAGGCGCCGATGCTGCTGGCCCTGTCGATGGCGGTGGTGTTTCTGGTGCTGGCGGCGCTCTATGAAAGCTGGGCGATCCCGCTTTCGGTGATGCTGGTGGTGCCGCTGGGGCTGATCGGCGCGGTGGCTGCGGTGTTGCTGCGCGGCATGGCCAATGATGTGTTCTTCAAGGTGGGGCTGATCACCATCATCGGCCTGTCGGCCAAGAACGCCATCCTGATCGTGGAATTCGCCAAGCAATATCGCGAAGCGGGCATGGGGCTGGTCGAGGCGGCCATTGCCGCCGCCCGCGTGCGCCTGCGCCCCATCGTGATGACCAGCCTGGCCTTCACCCTGGGCGTGGTGCCGCTGATGATCGCCGGTGGAGCCAGCGCCGAAACCCAGCATGCCATCGGCACCGGCGTGTTCGGCGGCATGATCTCGGGCACGGCGCTGGCGGTGTTTCTGGTGCCGGTGTTCTTCGTGGTGGTGCTCGGCCTGTCCGAGAAACTGGCCGAAAAACTGGGCCGCACCGCCAAACCCGTGGCCGCGCAAAAGGAGGCCTGAGCCATGCGCCGATTGACGATCTTCCCCCTGCTGGCGCTGGCCGGATGTTCGATGAACCCGCATCTGGAGCGCCCCGCCCTGCCGGTGGCCCCGGCCTATCCTCAAACCCGTGCGACCGATGCGCCCAAAGCCGAGGATCTGGGCTGGCAGGCCATGCTGGGCGATCCACAGTTGCGCGCGCTGATCGCGCTGGCGCTGGACGACAACCGCGACCTGCGCATCGCCGTGATGGAGGCCCAGGCCGCCCGCGCCCAGTTCCGCGTCACCGATGCCGCTCGTCTGCCTCAGCTTTCCGCGCAGGGCAGCTATACCCGCCAGCGCATCCCTTCCTCGGTCGCCGGGGCGGGGGTCGGGCTGTCTGACGGCGTCGGCGCAAGCGGCTTTGAATATGGCCAGTGGAATGGGCAGGTGGCGCTCAGCGCCTTTGAGCTGGATCTGTTCGGCCGTCTGAAATCGCAAAGTCAGGCCGCCTTCGAACGCTATCTGGCGACGGCAGAAGGTGCGCGGGCAAGCCGCATCACCGTCATCACCACGGTTGCCAATGCCTGGCTGGCACGCCAACTGGCCGCAGAGCAGGAGGAGCTGACCCGCTCGACACTGGCCGACTGGCACCAATCGCTCGATCTCACCCGCCGCCTGCGCGATGCCGGGCAAAGCAGCGGCCTTGAGGTGGCACAGGCCGAGGGGCTGGTCCGCCAGGCCGAGGCCGACCTGCAGCAGCGCGAGCGGGAAATCGCTCAGGCAAACAATGCTCTAACCCTCGCCGTGGGCCACAGTCTGCCGGGCGATCCGCCCGCCCCTGCCCGGTTGATGCAACAGCCCATCGTCACCCGGCTCGATGCCGGTCTGCCTTCCAGCCTGCTGGAGCGGCGCCCCGACATCGTGCAGGCCGAACACACGCTGCGCGCCGCCAATGCCGATGTCGGCGCGGCGAGGGCGGCCTTCTTCCCGCGCCTGACGCTGACCGGCGCCTTTGGCGGCAGCAGCCTCGCGCTCGACACGCTGTTCACCGGCGCCAGCCGCAACTGGTCCTTCGCGCCTGCGCTGACAGTGCCGATCTTCCAGGGCGGGCAGTTGCGCGGTTCACTGCGGCTGGCCGATGTGCGCAAATCGCAGGCTGTCGCCGCTTACGAAAAGGCCATCCAGTCAGCCTTCCGCGACGTGGCCGACGGGCTGGCGGCTCAGGCAACCTATGGCGCGCAGATGGCGGCCCAGCTGCAGTCTGTCAGCACCGCCGACCGCCGGGCGGAGCTGTCCCGTCTGCGCTATACGGCGGGGGTCGACAGCCGCCTTGAACTGCTCGATGCCCAGCGCAGCGCCTATAGCGCCCAGCAGACCTTGCTGGCCCTGCGAAAGGATCAATTGGCGGCCGCCATCGCGCTTTATGGAGCGCTTGGGGGCGGGCTCAAGTGAGGGACTTAACGCCTGATCTCGCTGAAAAGCCGGCCTTTGCGGGTCCAGCGTCCCTCGTTACAATGCCGGTCGTTCATGGCATCAACCGGAGCCCGTTGCGATCGCAAAGCGTGGGGCGCCGAGTCGAAAAATGCGTCAAATCGCACTCAGTGATCGAAGATCAGCGGGACAGCGAAAAGGGGCAGGTGTCGCCACCCGCCCCTCGACGCCATCGGCATGACCGGATCCGACATTGCCGGATCAGAAGCGGTAGTTCGCGCTCACCGTGAAGTTGCGCGGCTCGCCATAACGATATTGGCTGAACGAGCCGATCTGGCTGTAATAGGTCTTGTCCAGCAAATTATCGATATTCGCCTGCAGGCTCGCCCGGTCCGTGAGGTTAAGGCGCATCATCAGGCTGACGAGCGCGAAGCCATCCTGCTGGAAACGGAACGCCGTGGTGGTGCCGGTGATCGTGCCGTTCGTGTAGCCCGAGCTGCGATAGTTCACACCGCCGCCGAAGGTGAAGCCCTTCAGGAGGGTCGGGATCGTATAGGTCGAGAAGACCTTGAACACGCTGCGCGGCTGATCGGCGTTGGCATCGAGCCCGGCGGCCGTCTTGGCGCGAAACAGGCTGTAACCGGCGTTCAGGTTCCAGTTCGGCAGCGGACTGCCCGTCGCCTCAAGCTCGAAGCCTTCGCTCACCACGCCGCGCGCGCCGACATAGGGCTGGTACAGCTGGGTCGGCGTGACGCCCGGAATGGCGATCTGCGCGCCATCGACCTGCCCGAGATTGTCCTGCTCGATGCGGAACAGGGCGGCCGAGGTCTGCAACGCCTCGTTGAAGAAGGCGCTCTTCACGCCGACCTCATAGGACTTGCCGGTGACCGGGTTGAGCTGATTGTAGTTCCTGTCGCGCAGGTTCTGCGGCTGATAGATGGTGGTGTAGCTGGCATACAGGCGATGGTTGTGCGCCAGGTCCGCCAGCACACCGGCATAGGGAATGAAGACGTCCTTGTTGCCGTAATTGCTGACCGTGCCATAAGCCACGCCAGTCTGCCGCCACGAGGCGAGACGCCCGCCGCCGATCACCTTCAGCCAATCCGCCACATTGATGCGCAACGCGCCATAATAGCCGATCTGCTTGATCCGCTGCTTTTCCACGCCCACGTTCGGCGTCGTCGAGAAGCCGGCGTTCGGATAGGAATCGGCGTTCCACGTCAGGAAGTTCCCCGCCGGCGGATAGCCGCCGAGCGGCGTGTAGGAATCGGTCTGGCGGTTGATGACGCTGTTCAGATAGCCCAGCACCACTTCATGGTCGCGGCCAAAGACGGTCAGCTTGCCCTTCAACTGCGCATCGTAGCTGTTCTGGATGCTCTCGCCATAGGCCGAATAGGGGTTGCTGGCGAGGCCGAGGCCGGTCGTCTTGTCCACCTTGCCCGAGAGATACAGGATCTGCGTGAACTGGGTGTTGCGGTTGCGGTTGTAATTGCCGGTCAGGCTCCAGCCATTGCCGAAATCATGGCTGAGCGTGGCGAAGAGCGACTGATTGACCGTCTGCCAGGTCGTCCACGGCTGGGTGGTCGTCTTCGAGCGGTCCCATTTGGCGACGGTGTTGTCGCTGTAGAAGGTCGGCAGGCTGCCCCAGAAGACGCCGTGCGGCGTGTTCTTCTGATGGCTGAAGCCCACGCGCAGCAGCGTGTCCGGCGTGATGTCCGCATCGGCGACGCCGTACAGCACGAGCTTCTTGTTCCGGTAGAAATCGGTGAAGCCCTTGCCCTGTTCATAGCGGGCCACGCCGCGCACGCGTACGCGCCCGTCGGCGTCGAGTTTGCCGCCGACATCGCCCGACAGGCGCCAGGTGTCCCAGCTGCCGTATGCGGCGTTGGCGTAACCGCCCCATTCCGTCTTGTCGGCGTGCTTGCGCACGAAGTTGATCGAGGCGGAAGGATCGCCCACGCCGCTCAGCAGGCCGGTGGCGCCGCGCACGATCTCGACGCGATCGTAAATCGACACGTCGGCGATGGTCTCGCCCCGGTCGCCGCCCAGCACCCAAGCGGTCGGCACGCCGTCGATCTGGGTGTTCTGGATCTGAAAACCGCGCGCGTAGAAGGCGTTGCGGACGTCATCCGTTTCCTTGACGACCACACCGATGCCGTTCTCGACCACGTCCTTCACGCTGATGAGATTCTGGTCGAGGATGCGCTGCGCGGTCACGATGCTGACCGACTGGGGCGTCTCGCGGATGGTGAGGCCAAGGCCGGTGGCGGTGTTGATCTTGTTGGGGATCGTATATTTACCGCTGACGACGATGCCCGTTTCGTCCTCGCTGGCCGGCGCGCCCTTTTCAGCAGGCGATGGCGCGGCGGGTGCAGGCGCATCGGCGGCATGCACCCAACCCGGCGTTGCACATGCCACGAGCGCCACGCTCAGGCAGAGCTTGAATTTGGTTGTCAATGTCGTTCCCCGCTGTTCGTCATATCAATCGACGCCGCGATCGAGCGACGTTGGGGTGCGGCTATCGCTATTGATAATGGCTTGCAATATCCTTTATGGTTTTGCTATGCGGCATCCGCTGAACCAGTGATGCCGCGCGCGGAATGGCGATTTCGCCCCCCGCAAAAGCCGCGTCGAGGATCGGCGTCAATTTGGGCCTTGTCGGCCTTCCCGCCACAGACCTACCATGGACCATATTGCCAGGCCCCAGACGATACGATCGACGAAGCACCCATGACCAACCAAGCCGACCCAGGCCTCATCACCACCCAGAGCATCGACCCGGAAACCGCCTTCGAGGATTACAATCTGGAACGCCCTCTCTCGGCCATGGTCATCACCCATGGCTGGGAAAAACCTCCTCACGCGCATCGCCGCGCCCAGTTGCTGCTCTCGGTCAAGGGGCTGATCACCTGCGAGGTGGCCAGCGGGCTGTGGCTGGTGCCTTCGCAAAACGCCTTGTGGATTCCGCCGGGCAAGGTTCACGACATGCATTGCATGGGCGATGTCGAGATATATCTGGTCTTCATGGACGCCTCGCTGATCGGCGCCCTGCCCCGGCAATGCTGCACGCTGGCGATCTCGCCGCTGCTGCGCGAGTTGATCCGGGCCGTGTCCCATCTGCCGCCGCTCTATGATGAGACTGGACCGCCCGCGCCGCTGATCCAGACCATGCTCAACGAACTGGCTGTCGCGCCTGTGGAGCGACTGCATCTGTCGATGCCGGACGACAACCGCCTGCGCCGGATCATCGACGGCTGGGCCGCCGATCCAGCGGATCGCGCCGGACCCGGCAGTTGGGCGCAGCGCATCGGCATGAGCGAACGCAGCCTGTCGCGCCTTGTGCTGAGCGAAACCGGCATGTCCTTCATTCGCTGGCGCCAGCAGTTCCAGATCATGCAGGCGCTTGAGCGGCTCGCGCGCGGGGTCAGCGTGCAGCATATCGCCTTCGATCTGGGCTATGAGAGCCCCAGCGCCTTCATCGCCATGTTCCGCAAGATCCTTGGCACCTCGCCAAGCCGCTATCTGACACGCAGCGAGAAATATCTGCCGCACACCGGCATGCCCGCCTGATTTTGGCGAAATTGAACGATAATTTGTCTTGATGCCGCGATCCGGGCGGCGATTGCGGGTCTAGAGCGTGCTGCATCGCACTCTCACGGACTCGCCATCATGCTGCTGGAAAACCAGACCTTTCGCTTCCACGATGACCACGCCGGCCGGGCCCGGACCTGAGCCATGCGCCTATGTGCCATGCTGACGCCCGCCCTGATGCTGACGGTGAGCGGCTGCACGCTCGGCCCCGATGCCGCTCCGCATGCCGCCCTCACGCCACCTGCCGCAACCAACGCTTCGGCTCAGGCCATGCTGCGGGGCGGAGGCGCGATCAGCGCCGCATGGTGGCGAACCTTCGGTGATCCCGTGCTCGATCGGCTTGAGCAGCACGCCCTGGCAGGCAATCTCGATCTGGCCGAGGCCTCGGCCCGCATCGAGAGCGCGCGCGCGCAATATCGCATCGCGGGCGCCGCCGGCCTGCCGCGCGTTCAGGCCGGCGGCTCCTATCAGCGGGAAAGGGCCAGCCCCAAGGGCATTCTGGCGCTGACCGGGGCAGGCAGCCCATCACCCGCCGCCGCCGGAGGCACCGATCCCTTCGGCACCACCACCTTATCGCCCACCGACACATCGAATGATTACGACCTGTTTCAGGCAGGCTTCGATGCAAGTTGGGAGCTTGACCTGTGGGGCAAGGCTCGGCGTATCCGTGAGGCCAGCCGCGCTGATGCGCAAGAGGCGGTCCTGTCACGCGATGCGGCGCGGGTTTCGCTCAGTGCCGAGGTCGCGCGCATCTATATGCATCTGCGCGGCGCGGAGGCGCGGCTCGCCATCCTGCGCGACAACCGCCAGACCATTCTCGCCGGACAGCATATTGCCGAGCGCCGTTTGAACAGCGGTGCGGCCACCCGCTTCGATGCCGCCACGGCGGGCACGCAACTGGCCGCGATCGAGGCCCGCCTGCCCCTTGCCGAATGGGACGCCGCAAAGGCCCGCAATGCCCTGGCCATGCTGGCCGGTCTGGAACCCCATGGCCTCGATACCATGCTGGCGTCCCCCGCCGGGCCCGGCGATACACCACAGCCCGGCCTTCCCGCCGGTCTGCCCTCCGATCTCGCCCGCCAGCGTCCGGACATTCAGGCCGCCGAAGCCGCGCTGCATGCCGCCACCGCGCGGATCGGCGTGGCGCGGACCGATTTCTACCCTTCCGTCTCGCTGAGCGGCAGTTTCGGCCTGCAGTCGCTGGCCCTGTCCGATCTGCCCTTGTGGAATGCCCGCCAGTTCGTCGCCGGGCCCGTGCTGTCGCTGCCGATCTTTCAGGGCGGGCGCCTGACCGGGCGGCTCGAACTCGCCAAGGCGGAACAGCAGGTCGCCGCGCTGCGCTACCGCGCCACGGTGCTGCGCGCCTGGCATGAGATCGACGATGCGCTGGAAGCCTTGCGCACCGCCGACATCCGCCTCGCCGCGACAAGCGCCGGTGTCGAGCAGAGCCGCATCGCCGCCCATGTCTCCGAGCGCCGCTATGGCGCAGGGGCGACAGGCTATGTCGCGGTGCTGGTGGCGCAGCAGGCGCGGCTTGACCGCGAGGCCGAATGGATCGAGGCGCGCACCGACCGCGCCGTGGCGCTGACCGCGCTTTACAAGGCTTTGGGCGGCGGCTGGACGCCTCCCCCGGCATGAGCGCGGCGGCGTCCATGGCCGGTGTTGCCTCACCACCCTCGGCGCCTGCGGCCCCGGCCTGGGGTTGGCGTCTGGGGACGGGGCTGTGCGGCATTCTGATCGCGGCGATGATGTCCGGCCTCAATGACCGGGTCACCGGGATCACCCTGACCGATATCGCCGGAGCGCGCGGGCTTGCGGGCGACGATGCCCATCTGCTCGGCACGGTCTATGCGGCGACCGAACTGGCGGCGATGCCGGTTGCCTCATGGTTTGCCGCCACCTTCTCGCTGCGGCGGTTCCATCTGGCGATCACCGTTATCTTCCTGCTCTGCGCCCTGCTGCTGCCGCTGGCGCCCTCCTTCGGCTGGCTGCTGGCTTTGCGCGCCCTGCAGGGGTTGGCGGGCGGGGCGATGATCCCCCTGCTGATGGGTGCCGCGCTGCGCTTTCTGCCGCCGGCGATCAAGCTGCAGGGGCTGGGCTTCTATTCGCTGACGGCCACCTTCTCGCCCAATCTCGCCCTGTGGTTCGCCGCAAGCTGGATGGACGGCTGGAGCGACTGGCGCCTGACCTATTGGCAGGTGCTGCCCATTGGCGTGCTGGTGCTGGGCATGGTCTTCTGGGGCATTCCGCAAGACCCGGTGCGCCCCGAACGCCTGAAGGAGATGGACGCCCCCGGTCTGGTCACCGGCCCGCTCGGCCTGATGCTGCTGGCTTTCGCGGCCGAAGAGGGAGAGCGGCTCGACTGGTTCCATTCCCCCCTGATTCTGGGCGCTTGCGTTGCCAGCGTGGCGCTGATCGCCGCTTTCGTGCTGAGCGAATGGCATCACGCGCAGCCTTTCATGAAGCTGCAGATGGTGGGGCGGCGCAATTTCGCGCTGGGCCTCCCGCTGTTCATGGGCATTCTGATCGTGGTGATCGCCAGCGCCCTGCTGCCTGCCGCGCATCTGGCCGAGGTGCAGCGCTTCCGCCCGCTGCAGATCGCGCCGATCGGCCTGATCATCAGCCTGCCGCAAATCCTGCTGGCGCCCCTGGTGTCGGCCCTGCTGTACCGGCAATGGGTCGATGCACGCCATGTCGTTGCCCTTGGGCTGGCGCTGATCGCCGCCTCCTGCTGGCTGGGCATGCAGGTCACCGATGGCTGGATGGTGCGCGAGTTCGCTCTGGCGCAGGTCTGCCAGATGATCGGCCAGCCTCTGGCGGTGGTGCCCTTTCTCTATATTTCCGTGAGCACGTTGGTCTCGCCGGCCGAGGGCTCGCTCTATTCGGGCCTGATCAACACGCTCAAGACGCTGGCCAGCGTGCTGGGCGCCGCCATCGTCGAACGCTTGCTGGTGACGGGCACGGCCAGCCATCTCACCACCATCGCCGACCGCGCGGGGCGCCTTGCCTTGCCCGGCCTCCCCGCCGCGGCGGAAACGCAGGCGGTCACCTTTGCCATCGCCGATGCCTATGGGCTGGCCGCGTTGCTGGCGGCCTTGCTGATCGTGCCGACCCTTTTGCTCAAACATGTTCCCCCGCCCCCTCCCGCGAAGACAGCCTAGGACACCTGCCATGCCCATGCCCCTGCCCGCCAAAACCGCCCTGGGCGGCCTGATCGCCACCGCCCTGATGGGCGCGACCTGGGCCGCGACCCATGAGGAAGGCGCCGCCGCCGAACAGACCACCGACGATGCCTATGTGCTGGCCGATGCCAGCACCGTCGCGCCGCGCATCGCCGGGCAGATCGCTCAGGTGCTGGTCACGGACAATCAGGCCGTGCGCAAAGGCCAGTTGCTGGCCGTGATCGATGACCGCGACTTCAAGGTCGCGCTGGCCTCCGCACAAGCCGAACTTCACGCCGCGCAGGCCAAGGCGGACAGCCTGCGCCACCAGCTGGCGCGGCAGAACGATGTGATCGCCCAGGCCCACGCCACGACGCAGGTCGATGCCGCCGCCGTGATGCTCTCGCAGGCCAATGCCAGCCGTTATCGCGATCTGGCCAGCGACGGTTCGGCCAGTCGGCAGGAGCAGCAGGAGGCCACCTCGCGCCTTGCCGCTGACGAAGCCGCCAGCCGCCGCGATTCCGCCAGCCACGGCGCCACCCGCGCCCAATTGCCGATCCTGCGCGCGCAGATCGAGGAAGCACAGGCCGCTGTCGCTCGTGCGAGCGCGGCGGTCGATGCCGCCAGTCTGAACCTGTCCTACACGCAGATCCGCGCGCCGGTGGATGGGGTGATCGGCCAGCGGACCCTGCGGGTGGGCAATTATGTCCAGTCCGGCACGTCGCTGATGGCGGTGGTGCCGGTGGCGCTGGCCTATATCGAGGCGCGCTATCGTGAGACCCAGCTCGCGCGGATCCGCCCCGGACAGCGCGCCACCTTCCATCTGGATGCGGCGCCCGGCATCACCTTCACCGGCCATGTCGAGAGCATCGCCCCGGCCTCGGGCGCGTCCTTTGCGGGGATCGCCCCGGAAAATGCGACGGGCAATTTCACCAAGATCACCCAGCGGCTGGCCGTGCGCATCGCCATCGATCCCGCGCAACCGGGGCTGGACCGGCTGCGCATGGGCATGTCGGTGGTGCCCACAGTCCGAACGCAAAGCTGATGACAGGCTGCCGGCTCGGTTTGCCTGCCCGGGACTGGCCGGAGTGAGGTCGGGAGCCGCCATTCAACGGGCAGGATGGGGTCGCCAGAAGCGGTCAATCTTTGGTGGCCCTGAACAGTCGACGGTCCAGCACATACGAGGCAACCAGATTTGGAATGCCTTACACCGGATATGGCGCCGGTTTCTGGACCAACCGAGAATCCGTCACGCCGCGACACGTTTGATGGCAAGGGCAAGCGCGCTCGCAAGGTGATAAGGTGCAATCGCCTGCCCCATCGCCGGGATTTGGCCGCTGTCGGCTATGGGGTTGTCGGCCTTTCGAAGCCCTCCGCCAGCCGATCCGCGAAGGCCCTGACCCGTGGAACCATGTCGGCACGTGTCGGAAAAGCCATCACCAGCCGGGTCCGTGCACAGATCGTGGCCTTCAGAACAGGCCTGACCTCTCCCGATGCGAGAAGGCCCTGGATCAAACCAGCCGGCACCAGCCCAACGCCCGCCCCACGCCGCACCAGATCAACCGCCATGATATGGCTGTCGATCACCATCGCGGCCGGAGGAAGAGCTGCGCCGCCCAGAACCGCACGCTCCAGATAGCCGCGCAAGCGCGGTGGCGGGGCAATGAAGGCCGCCACATCGTCAAGGTGTTTGGGCTCCCCATGCCGGTCGATCCATGCCGAAGCCGCGCAGAAACACCAATCGATGTCGGTCAACCGCCGTTCCACCGTGTCCATGCCGCTGCTGCCGATCCTGATCGCGATGTCAATGTTGTCGGCAACCAGATCGAGCGTGGCGTTGGACAAGGTCACCTCGAACCGCACTTCGGGATGGGCCTGACTGAAAGCCGCCACGGCTTCAGCGAGCGGATCGGTGGGAAAGTCAGCCGGAGCGGTCATCCGGATCAGCCCTTTCAGAACGCCGGGACGCGATGTTATCGAACCGACTGCTTCCGTCAGGGTCTCGATGGCGGACGAGGCCCGGTCATACAGCTGGCGACCATCGTCGGTCAGCGTGACGGATCGCGTCGAGCGCTTGAGCAACCGTGTGCCAAGAGACGCCTCCAGGGTCTGGATCTGAAGGCTGATCGTCGAGCGTGGCACACTCATGCGGCGGGCGGCGGCGGCGAAACCACCGGCCCGCACGACCTCCACGAATGCATGCAGCGGGTCCAATTTGAGCATTGTCCAGAATTCCGGATGATGTGGTCAGCATTGGCCGGATAATGCGCCTGCCCCATCGATGCTACCCGGCTTGCGAACAACACAGCGGAGATGATCGATGAATCCAGACCAGACTATCCCGTCCACCAGTGGCAAACTGGCCGCGAGCGCCACGGCGACCTTCTCGGGCATCGAGGCCAGCATCCTGCTTGGGGGCGAGGGAGCGCCCATGACGGTGATGGCCATGCAGGTTTCGCCCGATCAGGGAGCGCCGGCACATATAAGCTTCGAGGAAGACAAGCTCTTTCTGATCACGGAAGGGCAATTTGAATTCCTCATCGGCGATGATCGGCTGTCAGCCTCCGCAGGGGACCATGTCTTCGTGGGACGGGGCATCGTGCACGGTTTCGTCGCGCTCGCAGCGGCGCCCGCGCGGATGACCCTGATGTCGACGCCCGCCCGGCACGACCGCTTCTTCATGGCGATGGGCCAACTGCCGGTTCCGCATGATCGCGATCAGGTTGAGGACATTTGCCATCAGTATCGCCAGGCCATCGTGGGACCGGTCATTTCGGTCGAGATCGGCACGAAATCACAGACATGAACCATGGTCTCGGAAAGAGAGGCTGACGGTAAAAGCAAAACGCTTGCGTGGCAGAGGGGCCTGGCCAGACGGGCTCCCTGAAAGCTGCTGCCCATCGGATTGCCCTGGATATGAGGCCGACCACTGCCTGTCGGCGCCGGTGACGGAAATCTCCTCTCGCGCGCGTCTTCAATTTGTCATGCATTCTGCCGATAGAGGCGCCGATGGCTGCGAACTCCTCTTATCCGGTGTGGGATGACCGCCATGGCGCGCAACCTTGCGACGCGGCAGGCCGGTCATGACGCTGGCGACACCGCAAAGAGCCCGCTGGCTGATGCGGAACATCCTGCCGCATGAGCCGGAGCTGCGCCGCTGGCTGTCACGCCGCGCGATCCCCGGCCTTGAGATCGACGACATCATCCAGGAAAGCTACGCCATTCTGGCCGGGCTGGAAGCGGTGGAGCATATTCACAGCCCGCGCATCTATTTCTTTCAGGTCGCCAAATCAGTGATCCTGAACGCCTTGCGCAAATCGAAGGTGGTGGCTTTCAGCGCGCTGGCCGAATTCGACGCCTTGCTGGTGCCCGATGACCATCCCTCGCCCGAAGCCGTGGCGATGGGGCGGCAGGAACTGGGCCGCCTGGCCGAACTGATCGACACGCTGCCCCCCAAGCGCCGCGAGGCCTTCGTGCTGCGCAAGGTGCGCGGCCTGAGCCAGCGCGAGGTCGCCGCCAGCATGGGCCTTTCGGAAAACACCGTCGAAAAGCACATCGGCAAGGCGCTAAGCGTTCTGGGCCACATCATTGGACGCGGCGCGCACCATCGTGTAACACCATCCGACAGCCATGAACCGACAGCCGAGCAAACAGACGAGCGCGCGCGCGACCGCAGCCGAGATTGAACAGGCCGCCGCCGACTGGCTTGCCCGCATCGATCGCGCCCCGCTCTCCGACGAGGAAGACGCGGCGCTGAGGCAATGGGCGCAGGCCGATCCCCGGCATGCGGGCGCCTATGCCCGCGCCATGGCGGTTGATCTGCATCTCGATCGCGCCCGCGCGCTGGGAGAGGATTACCCGGCGGCGCAGGACCATCCGGCCAGCCCCTTGCGCCGCCGCCTGATGGTTGCGAGCGCCGGGGCCATCGCCGCTTCTGCGGTGGGTTTCGGCAGCTTTGCGCTGCTGCGCCGGGGTGATGGCGCCGACGCCGTCACGCTGGCCACCGCCAAGGGCGCCACGCGCGATGTCGCGCTGCAGGAAGGCTCGCGCATCACGCTCAACACCATGACGCAGCTGCGCCCCGCCATCACCAGCGACCTGCGCCGCATCGATCTGCTTGAGGGCGAGGCGCTGTTCGACGTCGCCAAGGATGCCGCGCGGCCCTTCATCGTCCATGTCGGCGATCTGAGCGTGCGCGCCGTGGGCACCAGCTTTTCGGTGCGCCGCACCGGGCCCGATGCGATCCGCCTGCTGGTCACCGAAGGCGTGGTCGAGGTGAAGCGCAAGGACGATGTTCTGGGGCAGGTCCGCGCGGGGGTCGACTTCACCGTCGATGCCGCCGCCAGCCCGGTGATCGCCATGCTCGACGCCGGGCAGATGAGCGGGGCGATGGCCTGGCGACAGGGCCGCATCGACCTTCAGGGGCTGACGCTGGGGCAGGCCGCTGCGGAGTTCAGCCGCTATTCCGACACGAAGATCACGCTGGCCGATGCTTCCATCGCCGGGCTGCATATTTCCGGCGTTTACGCCACGGGCGACCCGGCAGGTTTTGCCCATGACGCCGCGCTCAGCCTTGGCCTGAGCTGCACGCAGCATGGAGCGGATCTGGTCATTTCGCGCCCCTGAAAATTTTTTGCCGGGCGAATGGCGGGAGCCTGCCTCGACTGCATCCTATGACCGTTGACCAGCTGCATCGAGCCAAGGTCGGGGGAACAGATGATTTCGAAATTCGCTTTGGCGCCTTGCGCGCTTCTCTGCGTCGCGGCGTTTTCCACGCAGGCGCAGGCCCAAGGACAGGCAGGCTTGCGCGGCTTCGACATTGCGGAGCAGGCGCTGCCTGCGGCCATCTCCACCTTCGCCCGGCAATCGGGGCTTCAGGTGATCGCGCCCGCCGATTTTCCCGCCGGGCTCAAAGGCCATGCGGTCCATGGCGCGATGGAGCCCCATGCCGCGTTGCACAGGCTGATCGCGGGCACCGGACTGGAGGTCGCATCCGACCGGGGCACCACCATCGTGCTGCGTAAGACGGCCGCCGCGGGAAACGGCGCTGAGGAAGGCGCGGGCAACAAGGACATCATGGTCACCGCCCAGCGCCGCTCGGAAAAGCTGATCGATGTGCCGGTGGCCGTCACCGTGCTGAGCGCCGACCAGATCGACAGGCAGCGCGTGCAGGCGCTCTCCGATGTGGCGCGGGTGACGCCGGGGCTGCTGGTCTCCAGCTTCAACTATGCCAGCCCGACGATCGCCGTGCGCGGCTCGACCAACACCTTCACCCAGATCGGCGTCAACAAGCCAGTGGCCATCGTGCTGGACGATGTGTTCATCACCCGCGCCTCGGCAGCGGTGTTCAAGCTGTACGATCTGGACTCGGTGCAGGTGCTGCGCGGGCCTCAGGGCACGCTGTTCGGCCGCAATGTGACCGGCGGCGCCATCGTGCTGACCACGAAAAAGCCCTCCTTCACCAAGACCGAGTTCGACGGCGCCGTCACTTACGGCAATTACAACGACTTCGGGCTGGACGGCATGATCTCCGGCCCGGTCAGCGAGAATGTGGCAGTGAAGGCCACCGTCTCGCGCGAAAGCCGCGACGGCTTCGGCCACGATCGCCTGACCGGCACGCCCGAGGACGATCTCGACACGATCAACACCCGCCTGCAGCTGCGCGCCCGGCACCAGAATTTTGAAACGCTGTTCTCCTTCGACTACAACCATGACGCCAATGGCGAGCGCACGCTTTCCTCGGCGGGGGCAGGCTCGGACGGCAACCGCCGCACCTCGGAACTGGGCGTGGCGCAAGGGTTCCAGCGGGATATCTGGGGGGTTTCCAACCACAGCGATCTCGATCTGGGCACCGCAGGCTCGCTCCATGCCATCACCGCCTATCGCGAGACCCGCTCGCATGACCGTTACTCGCAGACCGGCGTGACCTATCGCTATCTCACCAGCGGTTCGCAAAGCGTGCTGGACGACAGCGATCATGTGAAGACCTTCACCGAGGAACTGCGCTATGAAAGCCCGGCATGGCGGCTGGGCCATCTCACCGCCGGGGTCTATTATCTGCATGAGGGCGCCAACCGGCAGCTGGGCACCACAGGTCTGGCCGCGATCACCGGCGCCACCGCCACCAACCGGCTGGCCAGTCAGAGCGTGACGACCAGCAGCATATCCGGCTTTGCCGATGGCACGCTCAACCTGCCGCTGGCCTTCCGCCTGACTCTGGGCGGGCGCTATACCTCCGACCGGAAGACCGGCAATCTGGTCAGCACCGATCTTATCGCCGCCGCCAACAGCTTCGCCACCGGCGATCTGTCGCACACATGGACCCAGTTCACGCCGCGCGCCATCCTGGCCTGGCAGCCGCGCGCCGGTTTCATGACCTATGCCAGCTGGTCGCGGGGCTTCACCTCGGGCGGCTACAACACCGAAGCCTCCAATCTCAAATCCATCGTCACGCCCTTCAATCCCGAGAAGGTCACCAATTACGAGATCGGGCTGAAAGGCGACTGGTTCCGCCACCGGCTGGCGGTGAATGTCGCGGGCTTCTGGATGAATTACACCGACAAGCAGGAGTATGTGCAGAACACCATCACCGGCGTGGGCACGATCACCAATGCCGGCAAGGCCCGCTCACGCGGGGTGGAGGCCGAGTTGACCGCGCATCCGGTGAAGGGCCTCACCCTGAACGCCAGCTATGCCTGGCTGGACACCACCTATCTCGATTTCTTCGTGGCGGGGGTGGTCAACAACACCGGCCATCCGCTGGGCTCCTCGCCGCCGCACAAGGCCTCGGCCACGGTGAGCTATGAAAGGCCGGTGGGCGGCAAGGGCTACCTGCAGTTCGACACGACCTATGCCTGGACCGACGGCTATTACACCGGCGCCACCCAGCAGGCGCAATTGTTCGTGCCCCAATACGGCCTGCTCAACGCCTCGATCGGTTTCGAGACCGCCAACCGCCATCAGCGCCTGACCATCTGGGGCAAGAATCTGACCAATCAAGACTATTTGCTCACGCCCTCCACCTCGGGGGTGCTGTCGGAATATCTCGGGCCGCCGCGCACGTTCGGGGCCACGCTTTCGGTGAAGTACTGAGATGGCTTTGGTGCGGCGCGATCTGCTGATCCGGGGCCTGCTGGGCGGCGGCATGTTCGCCCTGTCAGGCCCGCCGGTCCGCGCGACTGTGGGCGAGACCCTGCCGCCATGGTCGCCAGGGATGCTCGATATCCATCATATCGACACCGGCGTGGGCAATGCCACCTTCATCCTCGGCCCGGATGGCACGACGATGCTGATCGACTGCGGTGCGACACGCGGGGGGCCGTCCGCCTCAACCCCGCCGAGGCCTGACATGTCGCGCTCCGCCGGGGCATGGGTGGTGCGTTATGCGCTGCGCCATGCGGCGGCGGCGGGGCGCGGCACGCTGGATGCCATCATCGCCACCCATGTCCATCCCGACCATGTCGGATCGCCCCTGCCCGGCGATCCGGTCACACGCGATGGCGTGGTGCTGACGGGGCTGAGCGAGATCGATGCGCTGATGCCCGCCGATCTGGTGATCGACCGGGGCTTTCCAGACTATGCCGCGCTGCCGCTGATCAAGGCGCCCTTTGCCGTCAATCACCGCGCATGGCTGCAAGCACGCCAAAGCGCGGGGCGCAGGGTGGAACAGGTCCATGTCGGCTCCTCGCGGCAGGTGCGACCGCGCAAGGCAGGCGCCTTCACCCTGCGCTTCGTGGGCGGCGACGGCAGGGTATGGACAGGGGCCGAGGGCCAGTCGCGCAATCTTCTGCTTCCGCCCGCGCAATGGACCACGGAATCGACGCCCGAGGAAAACCATATGTCGATCGCCATGGTGCTGGATTACGGCCCGTTCCGCTATTTCGCCGGGGGCGATCTGGTGGCCGACACGCATGATGGCGCCTTCCCATGGCTCGATGTGGAAACCCCCATCGTGATGGCGGCGGGCAAGGTCGATGTCGCCTCGGCGGATCACCACGGCTATTTCGATGCCTGCTGGCCCGGTTTTACCCGCGCTCTGGATGCCGATGCCTATGTCATTCAGGGCTGGCATGCCACCCATCCGGCGATGGCCTCGCTCCAGCGGATGCTGAATGGCTGGCGTGGACGGGCGCCGCGCGATGTGTTCATCACCCGGCTCGACCCGGCGAGCCGCAGCGTCAACGCCCGCTTTCTGCCACAGGTCAGAAGCTGCGAGGGCCATGTGGTGGTACGCGTCAGCCCCGATGGCACCTACCGCATGTTCGTCACCGACAGCCGGGATGAGCAGGACAGGCTGACCTTTCGGGGCGAAGCGAAAACAGCGAAAAGCGTCAGGACATGACGCAGTTCCGGAACACTCATGGTCTCGCCCACGAAGGCAGCCGCCAACAAAGCCGCCCTTCCATTCATCGGGAGATGAGAACCCCCTTCAAAGGGTCCACGGAACGAATGCAGTGGACTTCAGATCGAGATGGGCGATAGCTGGCGCTTCCCATACCGTCGCCAAACGCTCTGCACGCCCAGGCGGCGCGGCAGTCGGGCGCCACGCGAAAATCCGCGATGAAAAAGCCAGGCAACCGCCAGCCCCAAGGCGGCCAGAGCGCTCATCAGCCAATAACCCTGCACCTCGAACCGGGCATAGAGTGGCCCCGATGTGATCACCGCCAAGCCCCCGGCCAGACCCGTCGAGGTCGCCCAGGTCAGGATCTGATAGCCCAACTTGCCGCGCCGATGCGCCAAAGCCTGAGCGATCTGCACCGAGGCGAGACAGGTGGCGGTAAAGCTGAGCGCATGCAGCCCTTGCAGCACGAACAGCCATGGCAGGGCCGGCGCCATGGCGAAACCCGCCCAGCGCAGCATGGCCGCCGCCGCCCCCAGCATCAACAAGCGCGATGCACCAAGCCGGTGGCACAGCCGCCCGGCCAGCCCCAGAAAGATCACATCGCACAATGTCCCGGTCGCCCAGAGCGCGCTGTTGATTTCCGGGCCCAACCCCCGCGCCCTCCAGCCGATCATGGCGACGGCATGCAGCCCGTGTGATGCCTCGATCAGGGATGCCGCCAACAGGGCCAGCGTCAGCGCGCCCCGTCCCGTAGGCTTTGCTTCGGCGTCAATCGCGGAGGGAAGATCGAGAGGCGCCTTGGCGCCCTCGCCTCGCCCCAGTGTGGAGCAGGCACAGTATAGCGCCGCCATGCCGCCGCTGGCCGCTGCCCACAGCATGATCGCCGTCAGCCCGATGCGGGCCGAGCAGAAACCAATGGCGAGGCTGGCGGAGAGAAAGGCCAAAGCCCCGACGCTCTTGGCGCGGGGCAACAGGGATGCATCGCAGGCGCCGCGTGCGGATGAAAGGATGGTTGCATCCAGAATCGGGATGCAGGCCCCCGCGGCCAGACTGGCCAGGGTCCAGATCGCCAGACAGGCAGGCAGCGGCACGCCCTGCAGGCCCCAAAGGGCGACCAGCGCCACCAGCGCGCAGAGAATCGCCATCGGCGCCCATGGCGAGCCGAAACGCGCCACCCAGCCAGCCAGAGGACCGGCGATCATCGGGCGGACCATCAGGGGCGCGGCAAGGCAGATGCCCAGCATCGGCAGAGCGATGCCATGGCCGTGCAGCCAGACGGCGGCAAAGGGGCTGATGGCTGCGGGACCGCCGGAAATCAGGGCATAGGCCAGCATCGGGCGCCGGGTGAGGCGCCGGTTGCGCAACCATCCGCTTGGGGGGTTCTGCATCTGCGGCATGGTTGGCCTCTAGCCGCGAATTATGACGGGAGCTTGTCACAATAATATCATACATGATGATATATATGCCCAACAGAACGCGATTGCACTGAGGGCATGCACAACAATGAACGACAGGATTTCCAAGCGGTCACTTTCCTATGGGGTGGCGATGATGGCGGCTCTGGCCCTGCAGGTGGGGCAAGCCCGGGCTGGCGCGGATGCAACGCCCGCTGCCGCGCCAGCATCGGGCGCCTCGGCTGCTGGGGACATTGTCGTCACCGGCGCCCGCAAGGCGCAGCGCGCGGCCATCGATGAAAAGGCGCGCTCGCTCACCATCAAGGATTCGATCACGCAGGATGATATTGGCCGTCTGCCCGACACCACCGTGGTCGAGGCCGCGCGCCGCATCCCCGGCGTTTCGGTCAATCTGCTCACCGACAACAACCGTGGCCGCTCGGAGGTGCAGCGCGCCACCATCCGCGGCTTCGATGCCAAATACAATCTGGTCACCATTGACGGCAGCGAGATTGCCTCGATCGACACCGCTGCCCTCTCCTCGGGCAGCATCACGCGGGCCTTCAACCTCAATCTGCTGCCTGCCAGCCTGATGAGCCGCCTCGATGTGGTGAAATCGGTCACCGCCGAATATGACCCGCAGGCGCTGGGCGGCCAGATCGATATGGTGACCCGCAGCGCCTTCGACAGCAAGAAACCCTTCTACGCCAATGTCTCGGCGATGGGCGGGCTGGACACCAGTTCGGGCGGCTCGATCAGTGGCCGCCATCCCTCCGAACGCCTGAGCGCCATCGTCTCGGATCGTTTCGATCTGGGCGGCTCGCGCCTGGGGCTGACCTTGGCGGCGGATTACCAGAACACCTGGTCCTCCTCCAACGGCAGCACCGTCGGCGTGCCCGGCGCCACCAACCAGAACAATGCGGGCTGGACCTATTACGGCGCCAATGGGCGATCGGTGGCCGGACCGGCGCAAGCCGCCTCAGGCGCGGTGCCCACCCGCTTTCAGGCCTATTCCTTCGACGATCACCTCGAGCACTGGAGCGTCTCGGGCAAGGTGGAGTTCGAAACCGACAACACCTTCAAGAGCAGCCTTTTCGCCGGTTACTACGGCTCGACCAGCACCGAAACCCGCTATGAGGATCTGGTCACCCGCAGCGCCAGCCAGATCGCGGGCACCGGCGCCACCGGCACGGGCGCCCCGGCCAACCAGACCGCGACCTCGGGCCGCTATGCGATCAACGATGTGGAGATCGGCCTCACCTATCAGCCGATCAAGCAGAGCACGCTGATCCTCAACTGGAAGAACCATCTCGACCTCAGCGACAGTCTGAAGCTGGATCTGGACGCGGCCTATTCGCGCGCCACCGGCCATCTCTATCGCAACATGATCAAATACTCGGCCAACAATTCGGTGGCGGCGAGCGGGTCGGTCTCGGCGGTCACCACGCCCACCATCGCGGCCGGCTACAACAGCAGCGGCTTCGTGCCCACGCTGACCTTCGATAGTCCGGGGCTGCTGGCGGCGTCATCGACCTACAGCTCCACCTATGTCCGCTATATCGATTTCAACGAAACCAACAACATCGTCGATCTGCACCCCACCCTGTCTTGGAACGCCGGGCCGCGCGACCAAGGGCTAGGGCTGCGCGCCGGTCTGCGCTTCACCCAGAACAAGACGGGCTATGGCGAGCATTACGTCGAATATGATCCCAAAACACCCACCCAGTTCAACCTGAGCAACGCCTCCTCGCTCACCCAGAGCATCCCCTCCTGGGGCACATCGGTGCCGGTGATCGACCGCAGCGCCGCCAATGCGATCCTGAGCTCCAACCTCTCCTCCTTCACCGCCATCGACGAGACCACCGCCAACAACGCCAATGGCTTCTCCTTCCGCGAGCAGACCGGGGCGGCCTTCCTTCAGGCGGTTTACAATGGCGGGCCCTTCAAGGCACAGGCAGGCCTGCGCCGCGAGCGGACCTGGAACCAGATCGAGAACCTGCAACAGGTGTCGAACGGCACCTATGCCCCGGTGTCGGCCAATTCGCATTATGACGCCTGGCTACCCTCGGTGCTGGCCAGCTACGCCATCCGCGACAATGTGATCGCCCATGCCGCCTTCACCGAGACGCTGGGCCGCCCCGATCAATCGGCCTATGGCCCGCTGGCCAAGGTGGGTCAGCCCGCCAATGGCCAGATCGCCATCACTTTGGGCAATGCCGCGATCAAGCCGCGCCGCACCACCAATTACGACGCCGCGCTGGACCTCTATTTCGACAACCATCACAGCCTGCTCAGCCTGCAATATTACCACAAGGATCTGCGCGACGAATTCTACAACCGCGCCTATTCCGCCGATTACGCCTATTCTGGCGCCACCTATGTCGGCAATTTCACGCAGATGACCAATGGCGGTTCAGCGCATGTCGACGGGCTTGAGGTCAACCTGCAAAAGGACAAGCTGCCCATCCTGCCCGAGCGTTTCGGCACCATCGGCATGAGCGCCAACGTCACCAAGATGTGGACGCGCTTCACCATTCTGGACAGCACCGGCGCCACCCGCCAGCTGAGCAATCTGGTCAACCAGCCCGACTATATCGCCAATGCCTCGCTGTTCTACAGCTATGGCAAGTTCCAGCTGGCCTTCTCGGCCAATGCGCAGGGCAAGACGCTGTTCCAGACCGGGCTTTACACCTGGCAGGACACCTATGTGCTGGCCCGCCATCAGTTCGACCTGACCGCGCGCTATGAGCTGCGCCCCAATGTCACCCTGCTCTTCGAAGGCTCGAACCTGACCGGTGAGCGCTTCCGCTCGGCCATGGGTCTGCATCAGGAGCTGGCGGCAGACGATTACAACATCGGCACCCAGCTGTGGGCCGGCGTGACGATGAAGTTCTGAGGGATAGAACCATGATGAAACGATCCCTCCTGCTGGCGGGCGCTCTTGCGGCGCTCACCCTCGCCGCGCCGGTTCAGGCAGACGCGCCGCTGGTCCATCTCGTGCTGAAATTCGTGAAGGACAAGCCGACACACGGCCCGGCAGCCGTGCTGGACCCAGCGAGCTGCCCGGCCTGCGTGATCGGCCATGATCCGGGCTTCGAGCGCGACAATGCCCGCGAAACGCTGGTGGAGTTGCGCGTGCCTGTCCTGCGCTCGCTCGAACTGGCGTTTGACAGTCAGCCCGGCGTGCGCCGCGTGCTGCTGGAAACCACGGATCTGCCTTTCCACCGCGAAGGCAACCGCCTGATGGTGACGCTGGCGCCTTTGCGCAGCAACCTGATCGATACCGGGGAGTTCTCCACCCATATCGTCGAGCCCGGCATGGTGCTGCGCTTCGAGCATGCCGATCCGGCCCGTCTGGCGGGCGATTATGCCGGAAAGCCCCTGCCCCGGATCCAGCGCGAGGCGGCCAATGTGCTGGAATTCGCCGAACGCGAGGCCATCCGCGAAATCGGTCTTGGCGAGCATGTCGCGCGCGAGGGGCTGGGCGTGATCGAAATCATGGGTTTCGACACCAACGAGCCCCATGGCCACAAGGACTCCCCGCCGCATATGCATATGCATCTGCGCTGGCCCTTCAACATCGGCACACAGATCGGCCATTACTATATCAGCCCTCAGGGCCTGCTTCAGCACAATCAGGCCGGCGCCACCGGTTTTCACCTGCCTGCCCACGACTACACTCCCGGCGAACCCTTCACCACGATCGACAATCGCGGGCGCCCGGCCTACACTCAGACGATCACACCCGAAGGCTGGCTGAAACTGGCGACGGACCTGCCCGGCGGCACCTGCCTGATCCGCCCTGTGGCGCAAGGTTTCGCCTCAGGCGCGAGCGTCTCTTGCGATGGCCATGCCCCTCAGACCGTTCAGGTCAGCGACGATCTGGAGCATGGCGTGATCAAGGTGACCACCGGCACCGTGATCGAAACCTTCCGCTATGATCGTGACGATGGCCTGCTGCTCTCCCCCACGGAAGCGCCGCGCATGCCCGATGGCACGATTGTCCCGACATCGCGCACCGAATTTCCGCTGGTGCATGCTGCGGCAACACCCTCCCTGACGGCCAGCAGCGACTGACAGGGGAAGAATAATATGGCTCCGCATGAAATGAACTTTTTCCACGCCGGTTTGGCGCTATAAGCCCCTGCATGATCAAGGATTCCATACGCGACAAACGCTTCCGCCCCGTGCGCCTCGCCACGGTGACCGAGCGTGAGAGGCTGGTGCTCAGCCTGATCCGGCGCGAGGGGGCGGTCTCGCGCTCCGATCTGATCCGGCTTACCGGCCTGTCGGGCACGGCGGTGTTCCGCGCCACCGAGGATCTGGCCGCGCGCGGGCTGATCGATCTTGGCGAAAGCGTCGCGCATGGCCCCGGCAAGCCCAGCACGATGGTGCGGCTGCGCGCCGGTGCGCTGGGCACGGTGGGCCTGTCGGTGATGACCGATTTCGCCGAGGCCGTGCTGCTCGATTTTTCCGGAGAGGTCCGCGCCACCCGCGATGTCACGGTAGAAGGCATGGAATGCGAGGCGGTGCTGGAGCAACTCGCGCGCTTTATCGCTGAGGAAGGGCACGGCTTCGAGCCGGATGCCATCTTCGGCCTGGGCATTGCCTTTGCCGGCTTCTTCACCGGCGACGGTGCAAAGATGAACCCGGCGGCGCCGCTCGACAGTTGGGCCCTCAAGGACATTCAGGCCATCGCCGAGGCGCGCATCGGCCTCGATGTCGTGGTGGAGAACATTGCCAGCGCCGCCGCCGTGGGGGAGCGCCTGCTGGGCGTGGGCCGCTGGGCGGAAAGCTTTGCCTACATCAACGTCGCCCATGGGCTGGGCGCGGGGCTGATCCTGAATGGCGAACTCCATCGCGGGCGCTTTGGCAATGCGGGCGAAATCGCCGGCATGCTCGACAAATTCGCCGGGCTGCCGGTGCCCAATCTGGAATCCCTGCGCGCGGCCCTCGCCCGCGAAGGAATCGAGACCCGGGATGTGAGCGATCTGGTCCAGCGCTACCGGGATGACTGGCCGGGCATCTCCTCATGGGTCGCCTGGGCCGAACCCTCCTTTTCCTTTCTGGCCTCGATGTTCCGGCAGGTGCTCGATTGCGAGGCGGTGGTGCTGGGCGGGCGCTTGCCGCCCACCCTCGCCCAGCGCATCGCCCAGAGCATCCGCTGGGCAGAGGACATCATGCCGCATCGGCGCAATGCGGGGCCTCCCATGTCAAGGGCCGTGGCCGCTGAGGTCACCTCGCGCTCGGCGGCGGTCGGGGCCGCGGCGATCCCGTTACGGGCAGGATATTATGCTTGAAAAGCAAACGCCCGGCATGACCGGGATCAGCGATGACGGGCCAGGACGCTACGCCGCCCGACCCTGAAGGGTAGGCTGCAATATACCATTTAAGGTTTGGTAGCTGCCGTTCCGGCGTTCGCAACCTTCCAGCCATGGAGCGATCGCGACCGCTGGAGCCCATAACCTTCATTCCGTTCATCGAATGTGCTGCGCGATACATCGGATGGGATTGCGCCAAAGCAACACGCCGAATGGGACTTCAAAAGTCAGGCGGCGATGATAAGATAAGCGTGGCGGCGACCAAGGCGGGTCACGCCCAACGATGAAAGATCAGCCTGAGGGGGCGGGGGTCATGAGGCACTCACACGGTGCGGTTGATATATGAGCGGGCAGGCCATGCCCCTGGTGGAATTGTTCACCACACGCCTTCTTCCGCCGGAGCGCCGACAGGACTTCTGGCGCAGCCTGATTGCCGAAACCTTTCCCGGCATGGTCGTCGAGGCGCCCTCCAGCATTCAGGCCGATCTGGCGCGCTGGTCTGTGGGGCGGCTGGGGATTGCCCGCGCGCTCAGCAGCCGGTCAAGGGTCAGCCGCGCGCATGAAAGCGCGGGGGAACGTATGCTCGTCTTTCATCTGCAGCGGCGCGGGCGGATGATGATGCATCAACGCGGGCGCGTCGAATATGCCAGCGCCGGCGACGTGCTGATCGCGGAGGAAGACACGCCTTATGACATCGACATTTCCGATGCGAATGACTGCCTGATCCTCAACATGCCGATCTCGCTGCTGGGCGATGTCGCATCCCGGCACAACTGGTGCTCGCGCCGCCTGGACGGCAAGGATCCGAATGTCCGGCTGCTGGGCCGCCTGCTGGGCGGCGTGTGGGACGAGCGCGACCATATGCATGACCTTGACCGCAATCTCGACACGGTGCTGATCAGCCTGGCCCGCATCGCCTGCCTGAGCGAGAAAACCCGGCCAGAGACCCTGTCGCGCGGGCCGGTGGAATTCGCGCTGGCCCATCTGCACGATCCGGAACTGGGCACCGCCAGCATCGCTCAGGCCACCGGCCTGTCGCCGCGCGCGGTTCAGAAGGCCTTCGCCCGCCATATCGGCGGCAGCCCCACCGGCTTCATCACGCAGCAGCGCCTGCAACGCGCGGCGCAGATGCTGCGCAGCCATCCTGCCTCCAGCGTGACCCAGATCGCGTTCGACATCGGCTTTTCCGATCCCAGCTTCTTTGCCCGCTGCTTCCGCCGGCGTTTCGGCATGACGCCCAGCCAATGGCGCATGCAAGCGGTGTGAAGGTGCGCGCCAATCCTGCTCCCCGGTTCGCCCGAGTGCGCGCCCATCTCCCTGTTCCGGCCTAATCTCTCCTTCAACGGGAATCGTGCCAGCATCGTACCGGCGCGATCCCTTGGGGGAGAACCACATGCTTCGTCACTGCATCGGCCTGTTGCTGGCCACAACCGCCCTGCCCTGCATCGCGCAGGCGCAGACCGACACCGGCGGCCATGGCGGCATCGAGGAGATCGTCGTCACCGCGCAAAAGCGCAGCGAGAATGTCCAGAGCGTGCCCATCGCCATTTCAGCCTTCACCGCCAATGCGCTGAAGGAACGCGCGGTGGGGGACGTGTCGGCGCTCTCGGCGATCTCGCCCAATGTCACGCTCGATTCCTCCACGCCCTTTTCCGGCTCCAGCGCGGTGCTGGGCGCCTCGATCCGGGGCATTGGCGTTGCCGATTTCGCCTTCAACATCGATCCGGCGGTGGGTGTCTATGTCGATGGCGTCTATCTCGCGCGTTCGGTGGGGGCCAATCAGGATCTGCTCGATGTCGATCGGATCGAGGTGCTCAAGGGGCCGCAGGGCACGCTGTTCGGCCGCAACACCATCGGCGGGGCGATCAGCATCGTCACCCATGATCCGGGCCGCGAATTCCGCTTTATCGGCGATGTCACCACGGGCAGTTACAACCGCCTGCAGGCCCGCGCCACGGTCGATATGCCGATCAGCGAGACGCTCTTCTCCTCGCTCTCCTTCGGCATCCTGAGCCGTCAGGGCTATCAGAAACGCATCCCCTATCCGGGCGGCGGCGCCTACACCACCGATCCGGTCACCGCCTTCGCCGCCGCGGGCACCAGCACGGGTGACGGCCAGCAGGGTGGCGACAACAGCTGGAACCTGCGCGGCAAGCTCAAATGGGACATCGCCCCCGGGGTGAAAGCCACGCTGGCCGCGGACTATACGCATGTCGATCAGGACGCCACGCCCAACACCGTGCTGATGACCACGGAAAACTACCCCGGTGGCCTGGCCGGCGTCTACAACGCCTGCATCAGCCTGCCCGCCTCCGTGCTGACCGGCGCGGGGCTCGGCGCTGTCTGCGGCCCGCGCGGCGGGGCGGCAGGCTACAACACGGTGGCCGCGCTGGCAGGGGCCAATGTGGGCGCCGCCACCGGCACGGGCCGCCTGCCGTGGGACAGCCGCTGGGCCAATGCCACGGGCAACATCGACACCTCCTATGCCACCGGCCTCAACTTCTCGAAGCTGCAGCAGGGCGGCCTCGCGCTCACTCTGGAAGGCGATCTGGCCGCCAACATCCATCTCAAGTCGATCTCGGCATGGCGCAAGCTGAACTTTGCGGCGGGCACCGACCAGTCCGGCTCGCCGCTGCAGATGCTGCAGCTCAGCTTCACGGTGAAGCAGCAGCAATGGAGCCAGGAGCTGCAACTGACCGGCAAGGCGCTGGACAATCGGCTGACCTATGTGCTGGGCGCCTATGCCTTCAAGGAAAGCGGCGATCTGCATGACTATGTGATCTTCGATCAGGGCCTGCTCCAGGTGGATGGACCGGGACGGCTCAGCACCGTGAACTACGCCGGCTATGGCCAGCTGGATTATCATCCCGGCGATCTGATCGGCCTGACGCTGGGCGGCCGTTTCACCCATGAGGACAAGGCGTATCACGGCTATCAGTCCGACGATAACGGGTTGGCTTACAAATTCGCCAATTGCTCGGCCAGCGCTCCCAATGCCGCCTGCGCCAGCGCGCTGGGCTTCCCGGACCCCAGCCAGCCCCTGCTCTATTACCCCGCCACGCCCGACAAGCAGACGTTCAGCAATTTCAGCCCCAAGGCCGGGGTGCAGATCACCCCGCGCAAGGGGTTGATGGCCTATGCCTCATGGTCGCGCGGCTACAAGACCGGAAGCTGGACCACGCGGCTGACCAATCCGCTGAAGGTCGCGCCCACCTTCGGGCCGGAACATGCAGAAACCTTCGAGATCGGCATCAAATCGACGCTGCTCGACCACCGGCTGCAGGTCAATCTGGCGGCTTTCACCACGCGCTATCAGGGCATCCAGCTCAACTTCCAGCAGGGCCTTTCCCCCACCATTCAGAATGCGGGCGACGCGCGCATCAAGGGCGTGGAGCTGGAAGGCACCGTGGCGCCGGGCGGCGGCTTCACGCTCACCAGCTCGCTCAGCTATCTCGATGCCTATTACACCTCGGTTTCGTCAGGGGCGCAGGTGGCGCCCAGCGCCTATCAGATGGGCGTCTACACCGGGGCCAATCTGCCCAAGGCGCCGCATTGGAAGATCAACCTGTCGCCGCGCTACGAAGTGCCGGTGGGCCGGGGCAAGCTGGTGCTGCTGGGTGACTGGACCCACACCACAAGCATGCGCAACGACACGGAAGGCACCTATGTGCTGGTCCGCCAGGCCACCGACATCATGAACGCCAGCCTGAGCTGGAAAGCCCCCGGCGGGCGCTATGACCTGACCGTGGGCGGCACCAACATCACCAACAACCGCTATCTGGTCACCGGCGGGCCCAATTTCACGGCGGGTCTGGTGTTCGGCACCTACAGCCGCCCGGCCGAATGGTACGCCAGGCTGGGGATCAAATTCTGACCTGCGTCCCGGGGAGGGGCCGCCTCCCCGTCATCCCATCTCCTCCATGAAAGACGACCATGCCCCAGCCCATTCTTGCGGCCGTTCAGCGGCGTATCGGCGCCGCGCCTGTCCTCGAAACCCTGATCCTGAAAGACCCTCGCGCCGACGAGGTGCTGGTCGAACTGCGCGGCGTGGGCGTGTGCCATACCGATATGGTGATGCGCGACGGCCTGCTGCCGGTGCCCATGCCGGTGGTGCTGGGGCATGAAGGCTCGGGCGTGGTGCTACGGATCGGCAGCGAGGTCACCGGCCTGGCCATCGGCGATCACGTGGTCCTTTCCTTTGCGTCCTGCGGGGGATGCGGCGCCTGTCACGATCATGTCCCGGCCTATTGCCAAGACTGGGCCGCGCTCAATTTCTCCGGCAGCCGCCGCGACGGTTCGACAGCGCTGAGCGATGCGGCAGGGCAAAGCGTTCATAGCCATGTTTTCGGCCAATCCTCCTTTGCCAGCCATGCGCTGGTCCAGCAGCGCAATGTGGTGAAGGTTGAGCGCGATCTGCCTATCGAACTGCTCGGCCCGCTGGGCTGCGGCATCCAGACCGGCGCGGGGACGGTGCTGAACGCCCTGCGCGTGCGGGCTGGCAGCAGTGTGGCGGTGATCGGCGCGGGCGCCGTAGGGCTCTCGGCCGTGATGGCGGCGGGGATCGCCGGGGCCGCCACGATCATGGCGCTGGATATCAATCCGGCCCGGGTCGAACTGGCCCTGACGCTGGGCGCCACCCATGCGGCCCTTGCCGATGCCGCTGGCATGGCCGATCATGCCGCAGCGGCGGGATGCGCGGCAGGTTTCGACTACATCATCGACACCACCGGCCTCATCGATGCGTGCAATGCGGCGTTGCCCGCCCTCGCCCCGCGCGGAGAGCTTGCTCTGGTGGGCGCCTATGAGCCGCGCGCGACTCTTCGCACCGATGCCACATATCTGATGAGCGGAGGGCGCGTGATCCGCGGGGTTGTTGAAGGCGGCGCAGATCCAGCCAGCTTCATCCCCGACCTTATCGGCCATTACCGGGCCGGGCGCTTTCCCTTCGATCGGCTGATCCGTTTCTTCGACTTCGCCGAGATCACGATGGCCATCGCCGCCGCAGAAAATGGAGAGGTGGTCAAGCCGGTGTTGCGCCTGCCGGTGGAGGGGCTCGACCGTGACTGAACCGTTCATCCGCGCCGATGTCGCCGCTTTTCTGGCGCAGGCAGCCTCCTCCGGCGCGCCGCCGATGCAGGATCTGCCCATAAAGGCGGTGCGCGCCATGATGCGCGCGATGGGACAAAGCGCGGACATCCCTTCCGCGCCCCTGCCCATGGTGCGTGATCTGGCATGCCCCGGCTCAGACGGCGCCATCCCTCTGCGCCTGTATGACCGGCGGCTTGAGCGCGAAGCCGGGCCGCTGATCCTGTTCTTCCACGGCGGCGGCTTCGTTTTCGGGGATCTTGCCTCGCATGATGCCTTCTGCCGCACCCTTGCCAGCCGCTGCGATCTGCCGGTGCTGGCTGTCGATTACCGGCTGGCGCCCGATCACCCCTTCCCCGCCTTTGCCGAGGATGCCGAGACCGCCGCCCGCTGGGTCGCCGGTCAGCCAGGCGATCTGGGCAGGCACGTCACCAGCCTGATCACCTGTGGCGACAGCGCGGGCGGCCATCTGGCGCTGCTGGTCGCCCAGCGGCTGGGGATCGCCCCGGCAGCGGTGCCGGTGCTGGCGCAATGGGCGCTTTATCCTTTCGTCGGCGGTGGCAATGACTGGCCTTCGGTGCGCGATCTGGGCGAAGGCTATATGATCACCCGCTCCGTCATGGACTGGTTCGACTCGCTTTGCGGGCGGCCCGGCGACGATCCGCGCTATCGGCTGCTGAACGGCCCCATCCCTTCCACCCCGCTGCTGATGCTGACGGCCAGTCTGGACCCTTTGCGCGATCAGGGACTGGCCTATGCCCAAAGGGCAAGGGATGCCGGGGCCACGGTGATCGCAATCGAGGCCGAAGGGATGATCCATGGCTTCGTCAACCTGCGCCGGGCGCTGCCTTCGGCGCAGGGCGATGTGGACGGCTTCCTGCGTGCAGGCCTCGACCTGATCGCAGCCCTTTGATCGAATATGGAGAACCGGATATGAGCGTGCATTATCGCCTGCTGATCGGCGGCCAACTGGTGGATGGCGCCAGCCATTTCGAGGTCATGAACCCGGCCACCGAAACTGTGCTGGCCACCTGCCCCAAGGCCGATGGATCCCAGCTTGAGGCCGCCGTGCGCGCGGCGCGCGACGCCTTTCCCGCCTGGGCCGACACAACGCAGGAGGCCCGCGCCGCTCTGATCCAGGCGATTGCCGACGGGCTGTTGTCCCGCGCGGAAGCTTTCGCCCATCTGCTCACCGCCGAACAGGGCAAGCCGCTCGATCAGGCCCATGCCGAGGTGATGGGCACGGTCTTCACCCTCAAGGCCTTCGCCGAGATGCGGATCGCCGACAAGGTGCTGGTGGACGAACCCGGCCATCGCGTGATCGAGCACCGCACGCCGCTGGGGGTCTGCGCCGCGATCACCCCCTGGAACTTCCCGCTGGTGCTGCTGGCCAACAAGCTGGGGCCATGCCTGATGGCGGGCAACACGATGGTGGCCAAACCGGCCCCCACAACGCCGTTGACCACGCTGTTGCTGGGCGAAATTCTGGCGGACATCCTGCCTGCCGGCGTGGTCAACATCATCGCCGATCAGAATGAGCTGGGGCCGCTGCTCACCAGCCATCCCGATGTGATGAAAGTGGCCTTCACCGGATCGACCGAAACGGGCAAGAAAGTGATGGCCTCAGCCGCGGGAACCGTGAAGCGCGTCACGCTGGAACTGGGCGGGAATGACGCCGCCATCGTGCTTGACGACATGCCTCCGGCGCTGGCCGCGCAAAAGGTCTATCAGGGCGCGATGACCAATGCCGGGCAGATCTGCGTCGCGATCAAGCGGGCCTATGTCCATGACAGCATCCATGACGCCTTTTGCGAGGAAATCGCCCGGCTCGCGCAGGCCGCCGTGGTGGATGAGGGCACCAGACAGGGCGTGACCATCGGGCCGGTGCAGAACCGGATGCAGTTCGAGAAGGTTAGCGCCTTGCTGGCGGATGCACGCGGCAAAGGACAGGTTCTGGCCGGTGGCGCGCCGCTGGACCGGCCCGGCTATTTCATCCCGCCCACCATCATTGCCGGACTGGATGACGAGGCTCCGCTGGTGCGCGAGGAGCAGTTCGGGCCCGTGCTGCCGGTGCTGCGCTTCACCGACATCGAGGAGGTGATCGCGCGGGCCAACGCCTCCGATTATGGTCTGGCGGGCACCATCTGGAGCCGCGATGTGGCGCGCGCGACGGACATCGCGCGCCGGATCAACACCGGGACGGTCTGGGTCAACCAGCATCTGGCCATCGATCCGCGCATTCCCTTTCGCGGGGTGATGCAATCCGGTCTGGGCGCCGAGCTGGGCGAGGCCGGATTGCTGGAATATACCCAGGCCCATATCATCAATGCGGTCGATCTCGACCGATAGCGAGGCGGTGCGTTACGCTCTGTCAACGTTCCCGAACCGCTGACAGAGCTGACTTCCAGGGGCTCGATCCCTCGATCAGGCCGCGTTTGCTTCTGCGATCGAGCCCGGCCTGCCCAGTGCCCGAAGCACGCGAACTCGACGGGCCGGGCCGATGCCGAGCGCTCACGTCGCCCGACTGCTGCGATGCAACACCTTCATGACGCAAATATCTGATCAGAATACCACGATCCACTGGTCAACACCCTCGCAAAGGCATACATTGCTTTTCGTTGACGGACACTTTGGGTGGGAGTCGATCATTGGCTGACAGCGATCTGTTTTCCGATTTCATGCGGAAATTCGACGAGCGACGCCAGTTGGAGATATCGCTGGAAGATTATCTCATCGGATGCCGCAAGGATCCGCTGATGTACGCGACCGCTGCGGAAAGGCTGCTGGCCGCCATTGGCGAGCCCCAGATCATCGATACGGCGCAGGATCAGCGACTCGGCCGGATCTTCATGAACCGGACCATCCGCCTCTACCCCAGCTTCACAAGCTTCTATGGCATGGAGCAGACGATCGAGCAGATCGTCGCCTTCCTGCGCCATGCCTCGCAGGGCCTCGAGGAGCGCAAGCAGATTCTCTATCTGCTCGGCCCGGTGGGAGGCGGCAAGTCGTCGCTGGCCGAGCGGCTCAAGGCGCTGATGGAGCAATATCCCATCTACGCCCTCAAGGCCAATGACGAGATCAGCCCGATCTTCGAAAGCCCGCTCGCCCTGTTCGATGCCGAGCTCCATGGCCCGGCGATAGAGGACAAATACGGAATACCCCGCCGCCGCCTGACCGGGCTGGTCAGCCCATGGTGCCGCAAACGGCTCGACGAGTTCGGCGGCGACATCTCGAAATTCAAGGTGGTCCGGCTGATGCCTTCGCGCATGCGCCAGATCGCGATCTCCAAGACCGAACCGGGCGATGAAAACAACCAGGACATCTCCTCGCTGGTCGGCAAGGTCGATATCCGCAAGCTCGAGATGCTGTCGCAGAACGATCCCGACGCCTACAGCTATTCGGGCGGCCTCAACCGCGCGAATCAGGGCATTCTCGAATTCGTCGAGATGTTCAAGGCGCCGATCAAGATGCTCCACCCACTGCTCACCGCGACGCAGGAGGGCAATTACATCGGCACGGAAAACATCGGGGCCATCCCGTTCTCCGGCGTGATCATGGCCCACTCCAACGAGAGCGAATGGCAGAATTTCAAGAACAACAAGAACAACGAAGCCTTCATCGACCGCATCTTCGTGATCAAGGTGCCCTACTGCCTGCGCGCCACGGAAGAGCGGCAGGTTTATGAAAAGCTGCTGCGCGAATCCGAACTGTCCTCCGCGTCCTGCGCCCCGGGAACGCTCGACATGCTGGCGCGGTTCTGCGTGCTCACCCGGATGCGCGAGCATGAAAACTCGAACCTCTATTCCAAGATGCGGGTCTATGATGGCGAGATGCTGCGCGAGATCGACCCGCGGGCGAAAAGCCTGCAGGAATACAAGGATGCCGCGGGCGTGGACGAGGGTATGTCGGGCATCTCGACCCGCTTCGCCTTCAAGGCGCTCTCGGCCACCTTCAACCACGATACGAATGAGATCGCGGCCGATCCGGTCCACCTGATGTACGTCCTGGAACGGATGATCCGGCAGGAGCAGTTCCCGTCCGACAGTGAGGCGCGCTACCTCGAATTCGTGAAGGGCGAGCTGGCGCCGCGCTATGCCGATTTCATCGGCAATGAGGTCCAGAAGGCCTATCTCGAAAGCTACCTCGACTACGGCCAGAACCTGTTCGACCGCTATGTCGCTTACGCCGATGCATGGATCGAGGATCTCGACTTCAAGGACCCCGATACCGGGCAGCTGCTCAACCGCGAGGTGATCGACCGGGAGCTTTCAAAGACCGAAAAGCCCGCCGGAATCGCCAATCCCAAGGACTTCCGTAACGAGGTGGTCAAGTTCGCGCTGCGGACACGGGCCGCCAATGAGGGCCGCAACCCCTCCTGGACCTCCTACGAGAAGATCCGCGAGGTCATCGAGAAACGCATGTTCAGCCAGGTTGAGGATCTGCTTCCGGTGATCAGCTTCGGCTCCAAGAAGGACGGCGACAGCGCGAAGAAGCACACCGAGTTCGTCGAGCGGATGGTCGCGCGTGGCTATACGGAACGGCAGGTCCACCGGCTCGTCGAATGGTACGTCAGGGTCAAGCAGGCTGGGTGAAGGAGGCGCGACAGGCCCCTATGCATATCATCGACCGACGTCTGAACCCTGGGGGCAAAAGCCTGGTCAATCGCCAGCGCTTCCTGCGCCGGGCCAAGGCGGCGGTGCAGCAGGCCGTCCGCGACAGCCTCAAGGATCGCAGCATCAAGGATCTCGACAGGGAGGGGCAGATCAGCATCCCGCGCGGTGGCATCAACGAGCCAACCCTGCGCCGCGCATCCCGCGGCGGGGACCGCGAAAGGGTCTTTCCGGGCAACAAGGATTATCTTGAAGGCGACCGGATACCCCGCCCCGGCGGCGGCTCGGGCAGTGGATCGCAAGCGGGCAGCGGTGATGGCGAGGACGACTTCAGATTCGTCCTGTCGCGCGCGGAATTCCTCGAACTGTTCCTCGACGATCTGGAACTGCCCGACCTCGCCAAGCGCAAGCTGACCGGCGAGGATTCGAGCATCTTGCGCCGCGCGGGTTACACCACGGTCGGCTCACCCGCGAACCTCTCGGTGCAACGCACGATGCAGAAAGCGATGTCGCGCCGCATCGCCCTGCGCCGGCCCAGCAGCGGCGAGCTGGAGCGGATCGAGGAGGAGATCGCACGGATCGAATCCCGCGATCCACTCGAGAAGAGCGACACAAAGCGGCTGGAAGAGCTGCGCAAGGAGCGCGAGCATCTCCTGCGCCGCCGCGCGCTGATCTCCTACATCGATCCGGTCGACCTGCGCTATCGCCGCTTCGAAACCGTGCCCAAGCCGGTCACCCAGGCGGTGATGTTCTGCCTGATGGACGTCTCGGGATCGATGACCGAGCATATGAAGGATCTCGCCAAGCGGTTCTTCGCGCTGCTCCACCTGTTCCTGACACGCTGCTACGAGCATGTCGATGTCGTCTTCATCCACCACACCGACCGCGCCGCCGAAGTGGACGAGGAGACCTTCTTCCACAGCGCCGTATCGGGCGGCACGCTGGTCTCAAGCGCATTTGAGGAATTGCTGGCGGTGGTGGAGGCGCGCTACCGCCCCGAGGACTGGAACATCTATGTCGCTCAGGCCTCGGATGGCGACAACATGAGCCACGACAATCTGAAGACGGTCAGCCTGCTCAAGGATGCGATCCTCCCGATCACCCAGTACTTCGCCTATATCGAGGTCGGTCCGGAGGAACAGCCGATGACCAAAGCCGAAAGCGACCTGTGGGCCGCCTACGAAGGCCTGACGGCGGCCCATCGGCATTTCGCGATGCGCAAGGTCAACCACCGGCGCGAGATTTACCCCGTGCTGCGCGAGCTTTTCCGGAAGCGCGGCGCCCTGGCTTCGCTGGAGGCCTGATGCTGAAGCGCGCCTCCTTGCCTCTGTTCGAGGGAAGCGATTGGGACTTCGCGCTGATCCAGCGCATCTATGACGCGGTCGAGTCGATCGCGCTGGGCGATCTGAAACTTGACGTCTATCCCAACCAGATCGAGATCATCAGCGCCGAGCAGATGCTCGATGCCTATTCCTCGACCGGCATGCCGCTGTTCTACAAGCACTGGTCGTTCGGCAAGCAGTTCGCCGCCAATGAAATGCTCTATCGCAAGGGCCTGCGCGGTCTGGCCTATGAGCTGGTGATCAATTCCGTCCCCTGCATCAACTACATCATGCAGGAAAACAGCGCGACGCTGCAGACTCTGGTGATCGCGCATGCCGCATTCGGCCATAACCACTTCTTCAAAAACAACTATGCCTTCCGGCAATGGACCGATGCCGAGGGTATCCTCGACTATCTGGACTTCGCCAAGAGCTTCATTGCAAGCTGCGAAGAACGCTATGGCCAACAGGCGGTCGAGCGGCTGCTGGACTGCGCCCATGCCCTGATGCATCAGGGCGTCCATCGCCATCCCCGCGTGCGCGCGCGCGACCTCAAGGCCGAGGCGGCGCGCGAGGCCCAGCGCCAGGCCTATCGCGACCAGATCTACGACGATCTCTGGCGGACCCTCCCAGCCGAGCCCAAGGCGCCTGAAGTGAAGGCCGACGAACGCCGTCAGGCGCTCAACCTGCCGCAGGAGAACATCCTCTATTTCCTCGAGAAGACCGGGCCACGGCTCGAGCCGTGGCAGCGCGAGATCCTGCGGATCGTCCGCCTGATCGCGCAATACTTCTATCCCCAGCGCCAGACCAAGGTCATGAACGAAGGGTGCGCCACATGGTGCCACTATCAGATTATGACCAAACTTCACGAACGCGGCCTTATCACCGACGGTTCGTTCCTCGAATTTCTTCAGTCGCACACCAATGTCGTTTATCAGCCCAACTACGACTCACCGCAATTCAACGGCTTCAATCCCTATGCGCTTGGCTTCGGGATCATGGAAGACATCGTGCGGATCAGCGAAAATCCCACTGACGAGGACCGTGAGTGGTTTCCCGATTTCGCCGGCAAGGGCGACGGGATCGGCGTTCTCAAGGATGTCTGGGCGAACTACCGCGACGAGAGCTTCATCGCCCAGTTTCTCAGCCCCCGCATGATCCGTCACTGGCGGTTGTTCCGGGTCGCCGACAAGCAGTCCGAGTCCAAACTGAACGTCGCGGCGATCCACGATGAACGCGGCTATCGCCGGATCCGCCGCGCGCTGGCGCGCGAATATGATGTCGGGCGGCAGGAACCGGACATCCAGATTGTCGACGTCAACCTGACCGGCGACCGCGCGCTGGTGCTTGAACACCTCGTCGCCGACGGCATGCTGCTCGATGAGAACGACACCAGGATGGTCCTGCAAAACCTCGCCAATCTGTGGGGTTACGAGGTCCGCCTGCGCGAACTCAACGCCGCCGACCGCAAGGAGCTCAAGACCCATATCCGGCAACCACAGCTTCAGGCGTGATTGGCCGCATCCGTGCCGGAACACCGGTCGAATCCCGTTCCCATCCCGCGAAAGCCGTGGTATTCTTCCCGGCGCAAAAAGGGCCAGCTCCCCGGCCTTTGGCTGTCGTCCCTTCCGGACGGGTCCGGCACTGTTCGGGAAGCATGGGTTAGGAGTTTATCCCATGACACATTCGGACAATCGGTCGGATTGCTTCGAACGGGCGCAGATGCACGATAGACTTGCCGCCTCGACCAACGACACGGCAGCGCGTCAGATGCATCAGGCGATGGCTGCCGAATTCAGACGCCGCGCCGCTCAGCCCGGCAGCGACGATATGCCGCAGCCATCGGCGCGCGGGCCGCTCCTCGAAATGTCAGCGCCGGGATAAAATCGGTGCCGCCACCGGCAGTTCTGAACACATGACCGCTCCATCTTGCGATTCACGCTCAATTCAGGCTAATCGGCACGGCTCCATCTGAACCTGTCGATGACGACCAACGCGGCTGCCCTTTCCCGCCTGCGCATTGCCGAGCGTTAGATGCTGCTGCGCATGGTGCGGCAGATCGCGGGCAGCGAGCCGGTGAGCCGAATCGTGGCCAGCGGGCCATCGGCGCCAAAACACCCTTGCAGAATATCCGCTACCTTTGCGGCCATCTGCAACGCCTGAAATCCCCTTTTTGTTCTGATTATGAATGACTTGGTTTATAGTGATTTTTTCAGAATCACGGCGTCACCGCGCGCCGCCGCATGAACCGCCGTAATTTCGGCTTGAACCGCCAATGAGTCTGGCCCAGCGCCTTGACTGTGTTGACATGGCTGAGCCTGGTTTCCGCTTTGATCGGCGAGGGTGGCTGGTGGCGGGTTCCTCCTGGATCGCGCCGGCCATGTCTTTGCGGGCCATCCTGCACCCCATCCGGCCACGCGACATGGCTCCACAGAACCGCTCTTTCGACAGGCGATTGCCATCAACGGGGCAAAGGCGCACAGTGCCACCCATGCGCCGCAAGGAACTCCGCATCGCCCTGGTCTGTTATGGCGGGATCAGCCTTGCCGTTTACATGCATGGCGTGACCAAGGAAGTATGGCATCTGGCCCGGGCCAGCACCGCGCGTCAGCGCGCCGCCGGCCAGCACGCTACCCCTTCCCTGCATCGCGTCGAGCAGGTCTACGCCGCCATGCTGGACACGATCGGGCGGCGGGGCGGGCTCAATCTGTCCATCCTGCCCGATATTGTCGCCGGGGCCAGCGCGGGCGGGCTCAACAGCGTGTTTCTGGCCCAGGCCATTCAGTCGGGCCAATCGCTCGAACCGCTGACGCGCCTTTGGCTGCAACGGGCCGATATCGACCAGTTGCTCACCCGGGAAGAGGGCACATGGCGCGGGACGGCCAAGCAGTGGCTGGCCCCGCTGATGGGGCGCATGCTGGGGGCCGGGGAGCCGGTTTCGGCCACCGACGAGCTGGAGGTGCGCAGCAGGCTGGCCCATCTGGTGCGCGCCCGCTGGTTCGAGGCCCCCTTCAGCGGTCCTGGCTTTTCCGGCATGATCGCCGAGGCGCTGGACGAGATGGCCGCCAGCCCGGCGGGGCTGCGCCTGCTGCCAGATGCCCACCCGCTTGACCTGTTCACCACGGCGACGGACTGCACCGGCTACGTCCAGCGCATCGCGCTCCACAGTCCGGACTGGGTGGAGGAGCGCGAACATCGTGTGTCCATCGATTTCCGGGCCTCATCCACGGCGGGGCCCTGGGCTTCCCTGCCCGATCTGGTCTTTGCCGCGCGGGCCACGGCCAGCTTTCCCGGCGCCTTCCCGCCGTTGCAGGTGAGTGAAATTGACCGGATGATGGCCGACCGGGGCGAAGCCTGGCCGGGGCGCGACGCATTTCTGGCGCGGATCTTGCCCGCCCATGCGGCCAGCGGCGATCTGCACAAGGTGGCCCTGATCGACGGATCGGTGCTGGTCAACGCGCCCTTCGGTCCAGCCATCGCCGCCCTGTCCGCCCGCCCCGCCGAGGTCGAGGTCGACCGCCGCCTCGTCTATGTCGACCCCACGCAATCGCGATCCCTGCGTGCGGAACCCAACGGGGATGGCCCGCCGGGCTTCTTTCCGGTCATCTTTCGCGCCATTTCAACCATTCCGCGTGAGCAGCCCATCCGTGACAACCTTGAATCGCTCACCCGCCAATCGGCCGCCCTGCAGCGCGCCCATGACATCGCCACCGGCATTCAGGACGAGGTGACCAAGGCCGTGCGGCTGGTGTTGGGCGAAGAGATTCTGGGCGCGCGCCCCTCCGCCAGGCAATTGGGCGCATGGCGGAACGCCGCGCAGCACGCCGCGGCGCAGCAGGCGGGCTATGCCTATCACGCCTATGCGCTTTACAAGCTGGAGGCCACGCTGGACCAGATCGCCGCCGGCGCCGGCGCGCCCCGCGCGACCCTGGGGCGATGGGCGCGGGCCAATCTGCGCCTGACGCCATCGGAGGGGCCGGGCCTGTCGGGCGAGCTGATCGGCTTCCTGCGCGACCATGACGTGGCCTATCGTCAGCGGCGCATGCGGCATCTGATCGCGCGGCTGGATCAGGCGCGCGAGGCGCAGCCCGAGATCGCCGAAACCGCCCATGACCGGGCCAGCACCGCTGCGTGGCAGGCGCTCTCGCTGACGCTGGGCCCCGTACCAGATGGGGTGCAAGGTGAGGCGCAGGGCGCGGATTGGGCCCGCCATCCCGGTGCGGCGCTACGCGATCTGGCCGAAGCGCGAGGGATGGACCGGCAGGACCGGCAGGTGGACGCGGTGCTGGCCGAGGCGCTGCCGGAGCTGCCTGATGCGCTGGTTGAGACTGTGATGCTGGCCTACCTTGGCTTCGCCTATCATGACGCCGCCACGCTGGCATGGTTCCAGCAGAACGATCTGGCCGAGACATCGCCCGTGCGCATCGACCGCATTTCACCCATGGACTGGCAAGGCGACCAGAGCGAAACCGGCCTGGCGCGACGGCTGAAAGGCGAGGCGATGCATCAGTTCGGCGCCTTTTTCAGCCGCGCCTGGCGCGAGCATGATTATCTGATGGGGCGCCTGCACGGCGGCGCGCGCCTGCTCGACATTGTGTGGTCGGCTTGCCCGGTGACCATCCCGACCGAGGAACGGGCGGCGATCCGGCAAGCCCTGTTCACCGCCATATTGGACGAGGAGGAAGGGCAACTGACACGCATCCCCGACCTGATTGTCGCCTTGCGCGAGGAACTGTGTATCGCATGATGCCATCCATGGTGATGGCTAATCCCGGCGATGTGACGAAGGCCCTGTCTGCCGCAGGGGCAGCGCTTAGGGGAACCACTGGCGAGGAAACCCCGGTCAGGCTCAGGACTGCCCTTCCCGCGCATAATCACGATCCGTAAAAGCCGTCTTCTGTTCACGCGGCAAGGGACGACGATCCGCGACCCGGATCATGCCGCATCCTCAGAAGCTCCCCGCTCGGTTTGGGTCAAGGATGTCACATGCCATTTGAAGGTTTGAGCAATGTCATCGGGCTGCCTGCCCTCCGCAAACAGCAGGCATAGCAGTATCCTAGCCTGCACAGCAGGAAGCCGACCACATGAGAGGGCGCCTGCCGCCATCAGGCGCCGGCCACTATCATAGGCACCACCAGACTCCCCGCCCGGGCAACGCGTGCCAATGGCCACGGTCAGCTCGCGCATGCACGCGGCCGCCACAGCCTCCACCACCGCATCGGGCGCGTTGCCCGCGCCCAGCCCTTCGATCACAAGCGCGCGATAGCCCGCTGCTGTCACGGCCTCGATCAGGCGAGCCGGCATCGCCGCCGTCAGCTTGAGCAAAACCACATCCTCCCCGGCTTCGCACAAGACAAGCGGCGCGGGGCGTGTCCTGGATTGCGGCAGGCGCACCGCGTCCCCGGCAACCGAGCCGACATTCGCGCCATGCCCGGCAAAAGCGGCCAACGCGCTCGTGTGGCATTTGTAAGCATGAACCGCCGGGATGATCCGGCTGCCAAAGGCGATCAGAACCCCCAGCGAGGCCGCCATGGGATGCTGCGCCACGGCGACGGCATCGCGCAGATTGGTCGCCCCGTCGAAATCCGGCGCGCCCGGTGCGCGCTGGGCGCCGGTGAAGACCACCGGCTTGGCGCATGGTGTCACCAAATCGCAGAGATAAGCGCATTCCTCCATAATATCGGCGCCATGCGCCACCACAATGCCATCCACATCGGCCCGCGCCTGCCCATCCAGCACGGCGCGGGCGACGCTTGTCATATCGCTGAAATCCATGTTTTCGCTCAGGCCCGCATAGGCCCGCTCGACAATCATCACGACACCTGCCGGAAGATCAGGCAGCCCGGCCATGTCGGCAGCCGGGCACTCGACCAGAGCACCGCCTTCCCCCGGACGCGAGGAGATTGTGCCACCGGCGTCGATCAGCAGGATCGCCATCGTCTCTCTCCGCCGTTTCCGCCCTCGCAATGAGTGGCGACGGCATGCGCTAACATACCGCCGCCACCGCTCGTGGGCTCAGAAATCTGTGCGCAGCGTGCCCATCACCGTGAAGCCCGAGTTCATGTAGTAACCGGGCTGCGAGGCGGAGATCAGCGTGCCCTTGCGGCCCACCGTGGCCACCGAATTGCCGGTGGGGCTGGCGATGGAGCCGAGATAGGCGCCGCGGGTCAGGTTGATGAGGTTCAACTGCACCGTGGGGCGCTTGAGCGCCTTGATGTCAGGCAGACGATAGCCGATCGAGAAGTCCAGCGTCGCGTAAGACGGCATCTTCTGGTCGTTCATGAAGGTCGAATATTGCGACCCCACGTAACGCAGCGTGCCCACGGAAAAGAACTTGCCATCGTCATAGGTCAGCCCCGCCGAACCCATGAAGCTGGGCGTGCGGACCGCCACCTTGCCCTTGGTGGGCAGGTAATCATTGCCGGAGGGCAGATCATCGTCGGTGGTGGCATGCAGATACTGGCCCGAGAGATAGGGGCTGAAGTGATGCCACGGGCGCAGGCCGATCTCGACATTGGCGCCCCAGATCGACTCGCCGCCCGCCGCGATCTGCGACTGGGTCAGCACACCGTCCTGAACCACGATGGTGTTGACCTGATGGTTGGTCAGCTTGTTGTGGAAGCCCGCGATCGAGAAGTTCAGGAAGCCCTGATAGCGATAGCCCACCTCCTGCATGAAGGAATATTCCATCGGCGTGTTGAGGTTGCCCACGGTGGTCTTGGCACCGGTGGTGACGCTGAAGACATCCATATAGGTCGGCCCCGGCGAGGGCGGCCGGGCGTTGGTGACCAGATCAAAGAACAGCATGCTGTTCTCGCCGAAGGAATAGGTGGCGCCGAAGCGGGGCGTCGTCTTGGTCTGATGCACGCCGATGATCGAGGTGGCGCCGGGCAGGAAGTTGTTGCCCGACACATCGACGAAGATCTGCTTCACGCCGAACATCAGCTTCAGCTTGTCATCCAGCAGGCTGATCTTGTCGCTGAGGTAGAGCGCATTCACCTGCCGGTTGAGGTAGTAATTGGTGGTCGAAAGGATCGTGCCGTCTGAATATTTCAGATAATCGCTGCCCGTATCATTGGCATAGCCGTTCTGGTCAACGCCCACGAATTTCGACAGGGCGCGTTCCCAGAAACGGTCGAACCACACGCCGCCCGATATTTCGTGATGGCCGGTCTTCCAGGTCAGGGCGGTGTTGATGCCCCCTTCATATTCGCTGATGTTCGACATGGCCTCGGCCACGAACTTGCCGCCCTGCGAATAGGGAACGTTCAGCGTCTCGGTGTACTTCTGATTGCCAACATAGAGCCCCGAGGTGGAGAGCAGCGAACCGCCCGGACCATTGGGGCGCATGCTGCGGTAATAGGGGGTGACATCCAGCGTCAGATTGTCGGTCAGCTTCAGCTTGGACGGGGCCTGGATGAAGTCGACATTGCGATAGAAAGGATAGAACTTATAGTAGTTCGTATTTCCGAAGGTGTAGTTGGCCGAATAATCCTGATTGGCGCCCGCCGCATTCCATTGCGCCTGATTGACGATGGTGCTGCGGTAATTCAGCAGTTGGTTGCGCGTCCAGATCAGCGCAACGCGGCTGCCGTTATCCCATTCCTTCAGCGCCTTGACATCGACATGTTGACGGTTGCTCACGCCCGCCCCGCGGAAATTGCGGGCTGAAATATAGGAATAGGAACCCGCCACGCGGATACCGGTCTTGCCGATCTCGCCGCTGTCGAGGCGGATAAAGCCGCGATAGGCGTCATAGCTGCCGAAGCTGGCCGAGGCGGTGCCGCCCATGGTCTTGGCCGGATCGCGCATGTTGACCTGAAGCAGACCGCCCGAGGCCGAGGTGACCGGCGAATCCAGATCGCTGGTGCCCTGGGTCAGCGTGATCGACTTGATGTTTTCATTGTCGATCCACTCATTGGTGTTGGGCAGATAGTTGTTGGGATCGCCCAGCGGCATGCCTTCCAGCACGAAGCCCATCTGGCTCTGATCCATGCCGCGCACCGAAAGGTCGCCGCGCTCGGAAATGCCATAGGGATTGTCTTGGCCGACGTTGGCGCCCGGCGCCAGACGGATCGCCGCCAGCGCGTTCTGCGCGGCCACCTGCTTGGCGATGAAGCCCTGCCCGATGGTGGTCTTCACGATGGGCGCGTCCTGCACGGCGATCATGCCGCCGCCGGCCATGTTCGTGCGGTTGGTGTGGCCCTCCACCACAATATCGGCTTCCTGATTGATCGCGGCGGGGGCGCTGTCCTTACCCGCTGCGGCCGTCTGCGCCTGAGCGGAAGAGGCCAGCGCCACGGCGCCCAGTCCCACGCTTACCAACAATCCCAGTTTCATTGAAACGCCCTCCTGAAAAGTGAAGCTCCCCACGAGCAATTCGTTATTTTCCGAAGATTTTAGCCTTGCGCTGCGGCACCCATCGCCGAGCACATACCGACCAGCCCATCGACCAGCTCGCCGGTCAGCCATGCGCCAGTCTCGGCATCGCAGAGATGCGGATCGCCCGTGGCCACGCCGGCGTTGTAGGTGTCGGCATAGTCATAGGGCACGCCGAACTCGACCGAACCGAAGGCGATCTTGCCCAGATTGGTGAAGCTCTTGCCGAAGACCGGATCGAGCCTGGTCGGCATCTGCTGCGGGCGATATTCGCTGCGCACCAGCTCGGGATGCAGATGCAGCCCCACGCTGCCCAGCGGATCGGCGCCATGACCGGCGCGGCGCGCGGCCTCCTGCGCCCCCACGCGCTGGGGCAGCAGGCGATAGGCGCATTCCCAGAGATAGATGCTGGGCACCACCACGCCATGCTGCTGGTGGATCTTGCGGATCGTCACCGCGATGGGGTTCACATTGCCGCTGTGGCCGTTGACCAGCACGATGCGGGTCAGCCCATTGGCGATCAGCGAGTTCATCACATCCATCAGGATCAGTTCGAGCGTCGACTGCTCGATCACGATGCCGCCCTTGGCCGAGCGGAAGAAATCCTCGCCGCCATAAGGGATGACGGGGGCAACAAAGGTGGGCGTTCCGGCCTGCGTCGCCGCGACAGCCGCCAGTTCGGCGATGCGCTCGGCGAAGAGGTAATCACCCATGGGGAAATGCGGCCCCTGATCCTCATGGCTGCCCATCGGCACCAGGATCACCGGATTGGCCTGATAGGCGGCGCGCGCATCGGTGGCGCACAGTCTGCTCATGCGGACTTCCGGCGTGTAGATCTGATCGGGGTACATGAGTCCTCCAAAGGCGGCCGCGCGGGCCGAAAAGTCAGGAAAGGGAGATTTCTTCAACGCGGCCCAGCAGCAGCGTGCAGGAGGCAATGCCCACCACGACCACCCCGGCAGCGGCCAGGCCCGCGCCATAAAAGCTGCCGCTGTGCTGCACGATCCAGCCGGTGGCGATCGGCGCGATCAGCCCCACGCCATTGGCGATCAGATTGACGATGGCGCCCAGCATGCCGATCGCCTCACGCGGCGCGATCAGCCCCACCATGGCGCCCGCCGTGGGGGTGGAGACCGCCAGCCCGGCCGCCGAGAGGCTCAGGCACACCAGCACCACCACCACCGAATGGCTGAGCGTGGCGCCCATCAGCGCCAGCGAGACGATCAGGCTGAGGGCCAGCGTCCATTGGCGCACCCGCCCGGCCTCATGGCCGCGCCGCACCAGCCGGTCGACCACCAATCCGCCGATCAGCACTTCGCATGCGATAGCGAACGCCCAGGGAATCGCCGTGTAGAGCCCGCTGCGCAGCACCGAGATCTGCAATTGATCCTGAAGCAGGCGCGGCATCCAGGTGGCCAGCAGATAATAGACATAGACGTAAGCGGAAAAACCCAGCGCCACGCCCCACATCTTGCGGCTGGCCAGCAGCGGCCAGAGCGACGTCAGATCAAAGCCTTGTGCGGCAGGCGGCGTGGCCGTGCCCTGCGGGTCGCGATAGACCAAGGCGAACAGCAGACCATAGGCCAGCGTCACCAGCCCGGTCAGCAGGAACGCGCCCTGCCAGCCGCTATGCGCCACCACCCAGGCCATGGCCGGAACGCCCAGCACATAGGACAACTTCGACCCCAGATCGAGCATGGTGTTCGACACGCCCCTTTCGGCCAGCCCGAACCACAGGGTGATCGAGCGCCAGAAGGCCGGCATCATCGGCGCCTCTGCCAGGCCCAGCAGCAGCCGCAGCAGGATCACCCCGGCAAAGCTGCTGACCCACACCATGCCGAGCGAGGTCGCCGCCCACATGGCAATGGCGATCAGGATCGGCCAGCGCGTGCCGAAACGGTCCACCAGCATGCCGACCGGCAGCTGCGCGGCGGCATAGCTCCACAGAAAGGCCGACAGCACCACGCCCAGCTGGCCATCGGACAGATGCATGGCATGGGCCAGCGGCGTGGCGGCAATCGAGAGATTGACCCGGTCGAGGTAGCAAACAAATGTTCCGCCCCCCAACAGGCCGGCCATGCGCCAGCGTTGGGGGGAGGCATGTGCTGCAGTCATATCTGTCTGAGCGATCATGGGATGTCCCCCGGTGCGAAAATTCGTACGCACTGTGTATACATGGAGAAGTATGGATTCGCGGACATCGTGTCAATCTCCTTTCAGATGCATGACGGGCGCATGACAGGCATCGCCGTCCAATTTAGCACCATAAGGGCGCGAATCCTTGGACCATCTAACCGATAAAATGGCTCAAAACCGGGCATTTTATCGTCAAACCATCCAATTCTCGTCCACCCCCTACGTCATTTACCCCAGCCGCCACCGCCGATTTTGGCAGTGGGAACACCCCGGGCGCCCTGCAAACAGATTGCGCCGCGCATCTTTCATGTATACATAGAATGTACCCAAAAGGGATATCGCATGACCTCGCACGACGCTTCCCAACCCGGTTCCGCCCGCGCATGGCGCAGCCTTCTGCTGCTGCTCACGCCCGCTACCCTGCTGATGGCGGCGGACCGCGCGGTGTTGACGGTGTCCGCGCCGGTCTTCACGCGGGATTACGGATTCGATCTCACCCAGCTCGGCCTGCTCTTCACCGCCTTCTTCTGGGCCTATGCGCTGATGCAGATCCCGGCGGGCGCGCTGGTGGAGCGCTTCGGTTCCAAATGGACGATGTGCGGCGCGATTCTCCTGTGGTCGGCGATGACCGCGCTCACTCCCTTTGCGCGCAGCTTCGGCCTGCTGCTGCTGGTGCGCGTGCTGCTGGGCGTTGGCCAATCCGCCGACTGGCCCGCCAGCATCGCCGCCATCTCCCGCCTGTTTCCGCCTGCCGCGCGCGCGCAGGCCAATTCGGTGCTGCTCTGCGCGCTGTATGCCGCGCCGATCGCCGCCGCGCCGCTGACGGGCTGGCTGCTGGTGGCGATGGGGCTGAAGGGCGTGTTTCTGATCTGCGGCGTGGTCGGTTTCGTCTTCGCCGCGATCTTCGCCGCTCTCTACGGTCAGGACATTCATCGTGAAGGCAGGGCTCCTTCCGCCCGCGCCGCCGCGCCGGGCGCCCGACTCGGCCTCGGCACCTTGCTGGCCTCGCCCTCGGTCTGGGCGCTGGCAGCCGCCTATATCTGCACCGGCGCTTCAGTCTCGTTCTACACCGTCTGGTTTCCTACCTATCTGGCGCGCGCGCGCGGCCTGCCGGTGACGGCCATCGGCGTCGACGTCGGCATCATGTCGGCAGCGCTGTGCCTCGCTGCCCTGGGCGGCGGGCAGGTGGCCCGCGCCATGGTGCGCTGGCGCGGCGCGGTCTGGCGCGGGCGGCAGACCATGGGCGCGGGCGCGCTGCTGATCGCCGCGCTCTGCGCCCCGGCCTGCCTGCTGGCCACCAGCCACGCCCTCTGCCTCACCATGGCCTGCATCGCCGCCGCCGCGCTGGGTCTGGCGCAGGTCAATGCCTGGACCAGCGTGCAGGAGCTGGCCGGGCCGGCCACCGGCACGCTGACCGGCGTCATCAATTTCGTCGGCAACATGGCTTCGGGCTCGGCGCCGGCCATCTCGGCGCTGCTGGTCGCGCGCAGCGGGGGGTGGAGCAGCTCCTTCCTGCTGCTGGGCGCCATCGGCCTGCTGGGCGCGCTGGCCTGGAGCAGAGTTCGCGTTGACCGCCCCCTTTCCCTGACTGGAGACATCCTTTGATCCGCAAATATGATATCGGGCCCGCCCCCAAGGCGGTCAGCGCCGAAGTGATCGCCCTGCTGTCGGACTGCGAGACGGCCACCGTCGGCCACTGGCGCCACTGGGGCTTTTGCGATCGCCGCATTCAGGGCGTGCTGCCCGGCAAGCGCATCGCGGGCCGCGCCATCACCGTGGCCCTGCCCGGCCCCTGCTCCACGCTGCTGCATTATGCCATCGACGCGCTCTCGCCCGGCGACATTCTGGTGGTGGATCGCCTCGGCGATGATCGCCACGCCTGCTGGGGCGGCGGCGTGACCATCGCGGTGAAGCAGGCGGGCGGCGTGGCGGGCGTGGTCGATGGCCCCTGCACCGACATCGAGGAGATGAAGGCCAGCGACTTCCCCATGTGGTGCCGCGGCATGGCCCCGATCACCACGCGGCTTTACGATCTGGGCGGGCGCCTCAACCAGCCCGTCAGCATCGGTGGCGTGGTGGTCACGCCCGGCGACTATGTGCTGTGCGACGAGAGCGGCGTGCTGGTCCTCCCCCCGCATGAGGCCGAGGAAGAAGCCCGCAAGGCGCTGGAGGTGCAGGAGAAGGGCGTCGCCCTTCAGGCCCGCGTCGGACGCGGGGAAGTCCGCCTCTCCGATGCTCAGGGCGCCCGCGCCGCCATTGAGGCCGCACTGGCCTGATCCACTTATTCAGGAACCCAACTCCATGCGTATTTCCGTCTGCCAGATGAACTCCCGCGCCGACAAGGCCGAGAACACCCGCGTCGCCCTCGAATTGCTCGACGAAGCCAAGCGGCAGGGCGCCGAAGTGGCCGTCCTGCCCGAATGCCTTGACTATATGGGGCCCGATGAGGGCGTCTATCCCAACTCGGAAGAGGAAGGCGGCCCGCTGTGGACGGCCCTTGCCGACAAGGCGCGCGAGCTGGGCATCTGGGTGATCGGCGGCACCTTCCGCGTGCGCGCGGGCGATGACAGCCGCGTCGGCAACACGCTGGTCGTCTTCAACCCCGCAGGCGAGGCCACCGCCACCTATCGCAAGATGCATATGTTCGACATCGTCATCCCCGGCGAGGTGGACTTCATGGAATCGCGCACGGTGAAACCGGGCGAGGATGTCGTCACCACCCAGATCGCGGGCGTGCAGTCCGGCCTGTCGATCTGCTTCGATCTGCGCTTCCCCGAACTGTTCCGCCTGCAGGCGCTGGCCGGCGCGCGCATCCTGTTCCTGCCCGCCGCCTTCACCGCCTTCACCGGCAAGGCGCATTGGGAGATCCTGCTGCGCGCCCGCGCCATCGAGAACACCTGCTTCGTCGTCGCGGCGGGGCAGGATGGCGAGAACATGCCCGGCAAGGCCAGCCACGGCCAGAGCATCATCATCGACCCCTGGGGCGAGATCGTCGCGCAGGCCCCCGCCGGCGTTGGCGTAACCACCGCCGACATCGATCTCGACCAGCTCGACAAGGTGCGCCGCAACATGCCCTCGCTGCAGAACCGCCGCGCGGACATCTACAGCCTCTCGCTGGCGCAGGGCTGATCCGCCATGGCCGCCACACCAGCCCCGACCCGCGATCTGTCCCTCATCGAGATCGCCGCGCTGTCCATTGCGCTGATCGGGCCCTCGCTGGTGCTGGCGGCCAATGCGCAGGCGATCCCCGCCGGGGTGACGCAGCCGATCTGGCTGATCTTCCTCGTCGGTCTGGTGGGGATCGCCACGGTGGGCCATGCCTTCATCCGCCTGCTGCCGCTGACCGATGGCCCGGGCAGCGCCTATCGCGCGGTGCAGGTGACGCTGGGCGCGGCCCCGGGCCGACTGGCGGGCGTGGCGCTGCTGGGGGCCTATCTGGGCTTTTCGCTGGCGACCCCCGCCGCGATCCTGTCCTTTGCTGCCTCGGTCTTTCCGGCGGCGGTGGAAACGGCTGTGGGCAAGCTGATCTGCCTCAGCCTTGCCATGGGGGCCGCGGCGCTGATCGTCACGCGGCCCAACGCCACCATCATGCGCACCCTGCTGCTGGTCGAAGGCGGGGGCATCGTGCTGATCCTTGTGCTGGGCGCGGCGATCGGGCTGCGCGGCGAGGCTGCCCTCACACCCTCCCCCCTGCCCGCCGCCGGCACGAGCCATCTGCTCGATGGCGTGGTGGTGGCGTTTTTCTCATGGGCGGGCTTTGAAAGCTGCATGACACTGGCCGACAGCAGCCGCAACCCGGCGCGCGACATGCCCCGCGCCCTGATCATCAGCATTCTTGGTTCCGGCCTGTTCTTCGTCGCCATGTTCGCCGCCATCGAAAGCGGTTTTGCCCATCTGCCCGGCGGACGTTCCGCGCTGGCCTCTTCGGCCAATGCGCTCTCCGATCTGGGCGCGGCCTATCTGGGGCCGTGGGCCGCGCGCGGCTTTGGCGTGGTGGCGATCTGCTCGGCCTTCGCCTGCGCGATTGCCGCGATCACCGCCTCCGGCGCCATGTGGAGCAGCCTGACAGCCACGCGGCGCGATCCCCATCGCATGGCGCTGAAACTGGTGATCGCGGTCTGGGCGCTGGAAAGCCTGCTGATCCTGGCCCAGCCGCTGGTCCCCGCGATCCCCGCCAGCCCCATCGCGCTGTACGGCCTGTTCGGCAGCAGCGGCGCGGTCTGCATCATGCTGGCCTATCTGCTGGTGCTGAGCGGCTTTGCCGTGGCGCTAGCCCGCCGCCATCTGTCGCTGCCGCGCGCCGAAATCATCGTGCCGATTTGCGGCATCGCCTTCCTGCTGTTCGCACTGGCCAGCACCGTGTCCTTTGCTGGCGACGCCGCGCTGCCGAGCTGGCTGGCCCTTCTCTTTTCCGGCCTGTGCTTTGCGGGGCTCTCCCTGCGGAACCCCGCCCCCACCACCCTTCAGGAGCTGTCATGACCCCTGCCCAAAGCCTCTATCAGCGTGACCTTGCCGCCGTGGCGGGGATCGAAAAGCTGCGTTTCTTCCCGCTGGCCATCGAAAGCGGCAAGGGCGCTTGGCTGACCGAAGTAGGCGGCCGCCGCCTGCTCGACTGCACCGCGACATGGACCGCCTGCGGCCTTGGCCATGGCCATCCGCGCATCACCGAGGCGATGGTCCGCGCCGCGCAATCGCCTGCGGGCGCGGGCGGCGGCGCGGCGGCGCATCCCGACTCCGTGGCCTTCGCCGAGGAGTTGCTGGCGCTGGTCCCCGGCGAGGGCGACCGCCGCGTCTATATCGGCCATGCCGGAACGGACGCCAATGATGTGGTGCTGCGCGCCTGCCGCAAAAACCTTGGCCGCCGCAAGGTGGTGGCCTTCAAGCATGGCTATCACGGCGGCATGGGCACGGCGATGCATGTCTCGGGCGTGCATATCGACGCCGGGGTCAAGGCCGACAGCGACCTCTACCTCGCCACCTATCCCAACCCCTTCCGTCCACATGTCGATGGCTCGGCGCAGGCCAGCATGGCCGCCAGCCTGAGCGAGGTGGAGGCCCAGCTGGCCGCAGGCGATGTGGCCTGCCTGATGGTCGAGCCGATCCTGTCGGATGGCGGGCTTGTGGTGCCGCCCGCCGGTTTCCTCACCGGGCTTTCCAGGCTGTGCAAGGCGCATGACGTGCCGCTGGCGGTGGATGAGGTGAAGGTGGGGCTTGGCCGCCCCGGCCTGCTGCATGCCTTCCAGCATGACGGCATCGTTCCCGACATCGTCACCTTCGGCAAGGTGATCGGCGGGGGCCTGCCGCTCTCCGCCGCCG
>NZ_BCZE01000037.1 GCF_001598555.1 Novosphingobium rosa NBRC 15208 | reverse complement strand
CAGGCGGCCCGCCGCATCCCACGCCGCCAGTGCGCGGGCAAAGGCCAGAGCATGGCGCGGATCGGCGCGCCGCCAGTGCTGGAAGGCCTTGTCGTCCAGCGTGCCAAGCTGATGGCGCGCCAGCCAGAGCGCGGCCTGAGCGGCGACCGGATCCCCCATCGACTCTGGCATCAGCTCTGAAAAATCGTCATTTTTCCGCGTCAACGGATCTCTCTTTCATGGCTTGCCCAGAGCATGGACGATTGAGGCGCCGCAAACCGCCAAATCCTCTCCCGCCCGGAGCAAGATTTCCGGCGATGCGCGCGGATCGCGCTAACCGCCCGCCGCGCTATCGCGCCCGGGCGCATCCTGCAAGGGTGGTTCGCCATGGTGCTGCTGCCTCCATGGGGCCATGGCGCAGGTCAGCAGATGGATCGCGCGCGCCAGACGCTTTTCCAGCGTGGAGAGGCTGACGTCCAGCGCCTCGGCAATGGCGCGCGGGGGCTGATCTTCCAGACGGCGGCGCACGAAAACCTCGCGGCAGCGCTCGGGCAGCGCGCCCAAGGCATGCTGGAAATGGGCCAGCGCCTCGCGATCCTCGGCGATGCGCTGCTGATCCGGGGCATCGTCGGCCAGATCGATCTGATCGACCTCGCTCAGCTGGCGGAAATCGACGATGCGGGCGCGGCGCATCCGCTCGATCGCCATATTGCGCATGATCCGCAGCATATAGGCCTGCGGCGCAGCGATGGCGCTCCACCCCTCAATGGTCAGCATGCGGGCCAGCACGTCCTGCACCAGATCGCGCGCATCCTCGGGATCGCGGCACAAGCGCTGGGCCGCGGCCAGCAGGCGGCCCTCACAGGGGAGAACCTCCTCGATAAACCAGCGGTCGATGGGACGGATGACGGACACGGTTCCTCGCGAACAGAAGAGTCGCGTTCCGGTAGGCGCGCAGCATGTCAGTTCCGTGAAACGGGCCGCCCTTATCGTACCGCCTGTCGTTCAGCCTCCGCGCATGCCAAAACGCGGGCAGGCAGCGCGGTGTCGGCCAGCGCCAGCGTGCCCAGCGGCCCGGCATCCCCCCCAAGCGCGGCGGGCACGACCAGCGCGGCGATCTCCGCCTCGCCCAGCGAAGGCAGATAGCCGCCCAGTTTTCCCGCGATCCTGCCGCGCACCAGCGGCAGCAGATGCGGGCGCCCCAGCCCCACGCCACCGCCGATCACGATCCGCTCGCAGGAGAGGGTCAGCATCAGGGTCGCGATGCCCTCGGCCAGCGCATCGGTCACCGGCAGCCACGCCGGATGATCCTCGGGCAGCAGATCCGCCGTCATGCCCGCGCGCGCCGCGATGGCGGGGCCCGATGCCAGACCTTCGAGGCAATCGCCATGGAAAGAGCAAACCCCGGCGAACCTGTCCCCCGGCAGGCGGCGCACGCGCAGATGCCCCGCCTCGGGATGCATGCGGCCCGTCACGGGCTGGCCCCCGGCGATCACCCCCATGCCGATGCCGGTGCCGATGGTGATGTAGGCGATATCGCTCAAACCCCGCGCCGCGCCCCAGCGCTGCTCGGCCAGAGCGGCGGCGGTGACATCGGTGTGCAGCGCGACCGGCACCGGCATGGCGGCGCTCAGGATGCCCAGCACATCCGCGCCCGACCAGCCGGCCTTGGGCGTGGGCAGCATATGACCATGCGCGCCGTGGCGGGCATTCAGCGCAATGGGGCCAAAGCTGGCTATGCCCAGCGCCTCGGGGCGAAAGGTTGCATGCCATGCGGCAAGCTGACCGGCCACGGCGCCCAGCGTGGCTTCGGGCGTGGTGGTGGGAAAGGTGATGCGTTCGACGATCTCTTGCCCGCGTCCGATCACGGCGATGGTCTTGGTGCCCCCCAGTTCCACGCCCGCGCGAAAGCCGTTCATGGCGTGACGCCCTCCGGATACAGGGTGAAGCTGAAGCGGCGCTCGTCCGGCTTGACGCGATAGGGCGCCAAGGGCTGGCCGTGCGAGTCCCAGGTGGTGTCGCCCCCCAGACCCATCTGCACGGCATCCACCAGCAGGGTCACATGATCGCGGGGCACGATATCGCTGCTTCTGGCCTCGCCGATCGGGCGGCGGCGCAGGTCTTCGTAAGGGAAGGCCAGCACGTTCATCGTCAGCGGCGTGGGCCCGCCGACACGCAGGCCGGGGCCTCCGCCCGAGAGCGCCATCCAGCGCACATCGCTCTTGGTGCCCGTATCCTGAGGGCGGATGAAATCGTGATGCTGGTCGGCGATGGCGCCGCTCCACAGGCCCACCATCGCGCCGCTCTTGCGGTCGGCATAGCTTTCCTGCGGGCCGCGGCCATACCATTGCACCGTCTGGAAGCGGCTGGGCATGGCAAAAGACAGACCGATGCGCATCGGATCGGGCAGGCCGGATTTCAGCGGCATAAAGTGCCCCTCCACCGCCACGCTGCCGTCGCCCATCATCGTGTAGCGCGTTTCGAACCGCGCCGCGCCCTCGCCAAGACCGTAGCGGATGGTGATGCTCTGGCCCTTCTGTTCGGCGGCTTCCACCTTGCGGCTTTGCGACATGGCTTCCCATGGCGCGGCAGCCTTGGCGGTGCCGGTGCCCAGATCATTGTCGGTGGGCATGCGGAAGAAGTTGGGCGCGCCGCCGCTCAGCACCGCCGCGCCCTTGACCGTATAGCTGGCGATCAGGCCGGTGTTGCGGTCGATGGAGAGGGTTGCGCCCGCTGCCGAGAGCGTCAGGCCCTTCGCCACGACCGCCCCTTTGGGGGGCAGCGGGAGGGTCGGGATGGTCTGGCCATAGGCGAACTGATCCCAGCCCACCACATGGTCGGCGGGCTCATAGGCCGGGTGAGACGCGGCATCGAAGGCGCGGATGGTGATCATATACTCCGCGCCCGGCTTGCGGGGGATGGCGGGCAGGGTCAGCGCGAAGGTTTCGGCGCCGCGTGCCGGGGTCTTCAACGTGGGGACCGCGCCATGGGCGATGCCGACGCCATCCTGCGTGATCTCCCAGTCGAAACGATAGGCCGAAAGGTCGCGGAAATCATTGCGGTTGGTGACGGTGAAACGCCCCGCCGCCGCATCCTGCGCGGCAAACTGCACCGGCGCATAGACCTTGGCCACCTCGAAGAGCTGCGGATTGGGCGTGCGGTCCGATTGCAGCAAACCGTCGCCGAACTCCACATCGCCGCCGGGGTTGGGACCATATTGCCCGCCATCGCCCCAATAGCGGCGACCGTCTTTCGTATAGCGATACATGGATTGTTCGACCCAATCCCAGATAAAGCCGCCCTGCAGACGGTCGGGATGGGCATAGATCGCGTCCCAGTCATCCTTGAAGCCGCCGCCCGAATTGCCCTGCATATGGGCATATTCGCATTGGATCAGCGGCTGCTTGAACTCGGTATGCCGCGCGTAATCCAGCATCTGCGCGATGGAGTGATACATCGGCGCATAGATATCGGCATAGGCGTTGGGGCGGTGATCCTGAGTCCCCGAATGGCCGAGGAAGGAGATCAGCCGCGTCGGGTCCATGGCGCGGGCGGCGGCGGCGGCCTTCTCGAAATTCGGGCCGATGCCGGTTTCATTGCCCAGCGACCAGAAGATGATCGAGGGATGGTTCTTGTCCCGCGCGACCATGTTGGTGACTCGCGAGACATGCGCCGCCTCCCATGCCGGATCGTAGCCCAGCAGATAGGCTTCCTGCTTGTCGGGATGCTTGTTGGCGGTGGAGAGATAGCCGTGGCTCTCGATGTTGGCCTCGTCCATCACATAAAGGCCAAGTTCGTCGGCCAGCGCGTAAAGGCGCTCATCATTGGGGTAATGCGAGGTGCGCAGGGCGTTGATGTTGCTCAGCTTCATCAACTCCAGATCGCGGCGCATCGAGGCTTCGGAGATGACGTGAAAGGTCTCCGGGTCATGCTCGTGCCGGTTGACGCCGCGAATGGTGATCGGCTTGCCGTTGACGGTGACCAGCCCGTTCGCGATCGCCACGGTGCGGAAGCCGATGCGCTGGGCGCTGGCCTGCACCACCTGCCCCTTCGCATCGACCAGTTCGAGCAGCAGCGTGTAGAGATTGGGGGTTTCGGCGCTCCAGCCGCGGATGGCGGGCAGGCTGGCGGTGATGGTCTGCTGGCTTCCCTGCACCGGGGTGGAGCGGGTGAGCAGCACCGCATCGCCATCCTTGACGGTGGCGCGGAGGGCCATGCCCTTGGCGGGGGCGGTGGTCTGGAAGGCGATGTCCAGCGTGCCGTCGCGATAATCGTTGGCAAGGCCTGCCTTGACGAAGAAGTCGGCAATCCGCGCGCGCGGCTGGGCGATCAGATAGACCGAACGCTCGATGCCCGAAACGCGCCAGAAGTCCTGATCCTCGATATAGCTGCCATCGGACCAGCGGTAGACCTGGATCGAGACGCTGTTCTTGCCGGGGCGCAGATAGCGCGAGATGGCGAATTCGGAGGGGAGCTTGCTGTCCTCGCTGTAGCCCACCTTCTGGCCATTGACCCAGACGTAATAGGCCGATCCCGCCGCGCCGATATGCAGCACCACATCGCTGTTCTTCCAGTCGCCGGGCACGGTGAAATCGCGGCGGTAGGAGCCGACCGGATTGGTGGCATGCGGAATCAGCGGGCGGTTGGCCGGGAAAGGATAGGTGATGTTGTTGTAGCGCGGCTGGTCATAGCCCTCGGCCTGCCAGTCGGCGGGCACCTTGATCTCCTTCCAGCCGGAGACATCGAAGTCGCTTTTGAAAAAGCCCTGAGGCGTGGCGTCCGCCGAGGGCGAGAAGGCGAATTTCCACAAGCCGTCCAGCGACCGATAGCGCGCCGAAGCGGCCATTTTGCCATCCAGCGCCTGCTGCGCGCTTCCATAAGGGAAAGCGGTGGCGCGGGCGGGCAGCTTGCCGATGGCGAAGACCGCCGGGTTCTCCCAATCCGGGCGCGCCGCATCGATCTGCGGCTGGATCGGCAAGGGCAGATCGGGCGATCCGGCCGTCGCGGTCAAAGGCAAGGCAGCGGTGCCGCACAGCAGGAAAGGCAGGGCGGACAGGGCGCGGCGCTTCATGGGAAAGTCCATTCCAGAATGCTGGGGGTGTTGTCGAAGGTCAGGCGCACAAAGCGGGTCTTGGCCATGGCGGGCAAAGCGATAGGCGAACCGCTGGCGGTGATGGCGCCGCCGATGCTGCGCCAATGTTGCGCATCATCGGAAAGCTGGATGGTGAAACGCAGAGGCTGGCTCGGGCGGGCCGGGCGTAATTGGCTGGCGCCGATGCGGCGCGATGCCCCGAGGTCTGCTTGCAGCCATGAGCGAGTGCCGGGTGCGGCCTGCCAGCCCGTGGCATAATTGTCATCCGCCGCCTTGGCCGCCTGATGAAGCGGGTCGCGCGCGGAGGAGGCGGTCAGCCGAACCGGGCGGCCAGCGGCACGATGCGCGGCGGTACCGGGCACATCGGCGCCCTCATGGGTTGGTTTCACCGGAAGTATGCGGTCGCCAGTAATGGTCAGCGCGTCCACCGCGACCTGGCGCAGCACCTCGTCGCCCTCGCGCGGGAAAGGCAGGGCCTGGCGGTGGTAGAGGATGAAATCCCGCCCGCCCTCACGGAAGATGGCGTGATGGCCGGGGCTGATGATCTGGCTCGCCGGATTAGTGGCCAGCAGGGGCTTGTCCTCCGGCTCGTGGAAGGGTCCGAAGGGGGTGTCGCCCACCGCATAGCGCAGCTGATAGCTGTCCTTGGTGGTGTTGCCCCAGCTTGAGGTCAGAAAATAGCGCCCGTTCCGCTTGAGCATGAAGGGGCCTTCGAAATAATGCTCGGGCGTGATGTCGCGCACCGCGCCGTCGAATGTCACCATGTCGGGCTTCAGCTTGACCACGAAGCAGTGCCCGTTGACCCAGTTCAGACCCGATCCCCAGTAGAGATAGGCCTGCCCGTCATCGTCGATAAAGGCCTCGGCATCGATCATGTGGAAGCCGGGGCGGAAATTGCGCGGGATCAGCGGCTTGCCGCCATTGGCATCGCGCCACGGCCCGGCAGGGTGATCGGCGGTGCCGACCCACACCTCATTGCCGACCGAGACATACATCCAGAAATGCCCGTCACGCCCCCGCACCACCGATGGCGCCCAGACCCCGGATTTGCCCGAGGTGGGGCTGGTGGCCGCCGCTTTCGTGGGCCAGTTGGGCGTGGCGAAGGTCCAGTCGCGGAAATTGCGTGAGCGCCACAGGCCCAGCTTGCCCTCTCCCCATGGGTCGATGGTGGCGTAGATAAACCACTCGCCCTTATCGTGAACGATGGACGGGTCTGCGAAATAGCCCGGCAGCAGCGGGTTGCGCGCATGCTCCGCAAAGGGATCGGGATTGGAGGGCGCGGCGGCGGCCGCCGCGCTGGAAAAGCCCAGCAACAGGGTCGCCGCCAAGCGGATCACAGCCCGGTTCCCAAAGCTTCGAGCGAGCGCTGCTTGGTCTCGGGGAAGAACAGCAGCACCACCACGAACTGCGCCGCCATGCAGGCCGCAAAGAAAATGAAAGGCAGGCCCTTCATATGCTGCGCCACCAGAGGGAAGGCCGTGGCGATCACCGCATCCATAAACCAGTGGGTCGAGGAGCCGAGGCTCTGGCCGCGGGCGCGCACGTCGCTGGGGAAGATCTCGCTGATATAGACCCAGATCACCGCGCCCTGGCTGAAGGCGAAGAAAGCGATGAACATGATGAGCAGCGGCAGCAGCAGCTCCTGATGCGTGTTCGACATGAACACCGCCGCCACGCCCGCCAGCGCGATGGTCACGCCCACCGCGCCCACCAGCAGCAGCGTCTTGCGCCCGAAGCGGTCGATCACGGTCAGGGCCAGAGCGGTGAAGATCAGGTTGCAGGCGCCGATCACAATGGCCTGTCGGTCGGCGGACACGCTGTCGAAACCGGCGGCGGCGAAGATGTTGTTGAGGTAATAGAGGATCGCATTGATCCCCGAGAACTGGTTGAAGGAGGCAATGCCAAAGGCCAGCAGGATCGGGCGGCGATGGCGGGCCCAGCTCAGGCGCGGGGCGGCGGTGGCCGCCTCTGCACGGGCGTAGCTGGCCACTTCGGCATCGGGGTCGGAACTGCCCAGCGATTGAAGCACGTCGCGCGCCTCACCGGTGCGGCCCTTGGCGGTCAGCCAGCGCGGGCTGTCTGGGATGGTGAACATCATGGCCAGCAGCACCAGCGCCGGAATGCCCGTGACGGCGAATTTCACATGCCAGTCCAGCGCGCCCAGTTGCAGCGATGTCACCACCGCATTGCTGAGATAGGCCACCAGAATGCCCAGCACCACATTGAGCTGGAAGGCCCCCACCAGCATGCCGCGCCTATCCGTGGGCGCGATCTCCGCGATATAGACCGGCGCCAGCACCGAGGATGCACCCACCGCCAGCCCCGCCAGCACGCGGAACAGGATCAGCGATCCCAGATTCCACGCGAGGAAGCAGCCCACCGCCGAAGCCAGATACAGCATGGCGATAAAAATCAGTGACGTGCGGGCGCCATAACGGTCGCCCGGCACGCCCGCCAGCAGCGCGCCGGCCAGCGTGCCCCACAGCGCGCTGGACACGGTGATGCCCAGCCCCGCCGCATCGAGCGAGAAAGCGGCACGAATACCCTCCGTGGTGCCCGCGATCACGGCCGTATCAAAGCCGAACAGCAGGCCGGCGAGCGCGCCCACCGCCACGCCCCGGATCAAAAGTGCATTCATATCCCGACTCCCCGTCCCGTTTATCGCATCATCAATAGGTGAAACGGACGCCAACGCGATAGGTGCGACCGATCGTATCGAAATCGTTCTGCACATTCACGACGTAGGGGTTCACCATCTGGTTGAACAGATTGGTGATCGAGAGATACGTTTCCCACTTCACCGCGCCGGGAATGCGCGCGGTCAGGCGCGTATCGACCAGCAGCTGGCCATGGAAGGAGCGCTGCGGCAGATCGGTGGCCGCCGTGGTCTTGTCATAGAAGCCGCCGCCGATGAAACGGCCCTGGGCGAACAGCGAGAAGTTGCCGATGTCCAGATTGGTCTGCTGCGTCATGCGCCAATGCGGGGCGACACCGATCTGCCCGGCCAGATCGACCGGCTTCACGCCCGGGGTGATTTGCATATAGCGGTCGATGTAATTGCCCAGCAGGCGCAGTGAAAGCTTGGCATCATTGGCCAGCCAGCGCGCATTGCCGCGATAGCCCAGCTCGAAATCCAGACCGCGCGTCTTGAAGGCGGCAAGATTCTGGGTGACGATGTTCACCTGCGTCAGCGTGCCTGCCGCATTGCGCTGGATCAGCGCACAACTGGCGGCGCTGCCGTTGGAGCAATCCAGCAGTTCCTGCGCCGCCGAAAGCGAGGTGATCGCGCCCTTGATGTTGATGTCATAGACATCGACGGAGGCATTGAACCCGCGCAGGAACGACGGCGAATAGATAAAGCCGAAAGTGGTGGTATCGGCCATTTCGGGGCGCAGATTGGCGTTACCCAGCGTCAGCGTGCGCACATTCGATGCGGTGGTGCCTGTCAGCGGATCGAACAGCTGGCCATTGTAGGCGCTGGTGCCGCGCTGATAGAGTTCATACAGGCTGGGCGCGCGGATGTCGCGCGAGCGTGTGCCGCGCAGGCGCAGATCGCTGACGATCTGCCAGCTGAGGCCAGCCTTCCAGGCGGTGACCGCACCGCTGGTGCTGTAATCGGTGCGGCGCACCGCGCCGTTGAAATCCAGCGACTTGAACAGCGTCACATCGCGCAGCAGCGGCACCTCCAGTTCGAGGAAAGCCTCCTTCACATTGACCGCGCCGCGCTGCGCCTTGGCATTGCCGACGCGATAGGCGCCATCGGCATTGGTGATGGGGTTGAAGGCTTCGGACAGCGCATCGACCGTCTGGTTGAAGTCCTGCTTGCGGTATTCCACGCCCGCCGCAAAGCCCAGATCGCCCGCCCACAGCTTGACAGGCTTGCCTGCCACCGAGGCCGAGGCGACATATTCGTGGAAGACCTGCACCGAGGAGTTGGTGCCCGTCACATAGTTCAGCGCCGCATTCGACACCTGATTGGTGCCGAAGACATTCACCGGCACGCAGCCGTTGCCGGGGTTGGTCAGGCTGGAACGGCACACGATCTGGCCGGTCGAGGGGCTGACCACCGCATCGGCTGCATTGACGTAATTGGCCTGAATAAGGTCGTTCTTCAGATCGAGATTGCGCTTGTTCCGCGAAATCTCGCCATAGACGTTCCACTTGAGGCCCGAGAAGACGCTGCCCTCGGCCCCGAACACGCCGCGCAGGGTGCGCTGACGCACATTCACATCGGTGCGCGGCAGATCGAGGTCGTAACGGCCCATCGTCACGGTGGAAACACCCGCCGTCGCCATCTGCGCGCGCAGGGCTGCGGGCATATAGGCATTGTCATTGCGCAAGGTCAGCGCGGTGCTGCCGATCTGATTGCTGTAGGAGCCGACCTGATATTCGTTAAAGACATCGCCATAATTGCCCTCGGCAAAGACGGTCAGATTGTCATTCACATCGAAGCTGGCGCGGGTGTAGAGGATCTTCTTGTCCAGCTTGGCGACCAGCGGCGCGAATTGGGGATTGACCCCCGAACCGCCCACCATCGTCGAACCCGTGACCTGCGAGCCATAGGTGAAGGGCACGGGATTGCCATTGGCGTCGAAGGTGGTCCCGCGCAGCGCCGTGGGGCCGGTGATCAGGCCGCCGAAAGCCGCATTGGAAACGCGCACATTGCAGGCGAAATCGCGCGCCGTGGCCGAGCCGGAAGGCAGCGAGATCGGCTGGCAGCTGGCCGCCGAATAGGGGCGGTTGACGCGATCGTCCACGCCGTCATTGTGGAAATATTCGCCGCTGACGATGAAGTGGCCACGGCCTCCGGCGAACTTCGTGCCATAGGAAAGATCAGCCTTGCGCTCGGGATTGTCGCCATAGGTGGTGACGCCGCCCTGCACGCCGCCCGTCAGCCCCGTGAACTTCTTGTTGATGATGAAGTTCACCACGCCCGCAACCGCATCCGAACCATAGGCCGCCGAGGCGCCGCCGGTGACGACTTCCACCCGCTCGACCAAAGCCTGCGGGAAGAGGTTGGTATCGACCTGGCCGCTGCCATCATTGGGAATGAAGCGCTTGCCGTCGAACAGCGTCAGCGTGCGGGTCGAGCCCAGATTGCGCAGGTTGAGATAGGCCCCGCCCTGCCCGCTGGAGGTCTGCGCCCCGCGCGGCCCCGCCGAGGCGCTGAGCGCCGGCAACTGGCGCAAGGCGTCGCCGATGGTGGTGGGTGATGCGGCGGAAAGCTGCGCGGCAGACGAGACCGTCACCGGCGTCGGCGCGCTGAAACCATTGGCGGGAATGCGGCTGCCGGTGACGACGATACCCTCGTCGCCACCGGTGGACGCGGGCGCGGTTTCAGGCGCCGGGGCCTGTTGCCCGGTCGGCGCCGGTTCAGCAGGGGTGGTCTGCGCCAAGGCGCTGGCAGAGATCGTCAGGGCGAGCGCCGAGGCGCCGCCCAGCATGGCGGTACGATAAAACATGGAAAAGTCCCCTCCCCTGGGGTTGGCAATGTCAGGTCAGACGTTGAGCCGATTGCAGCAGGCCACGGATGTAACCATAGCAGAACGCGAAATTTTCAAGCCTTTGGCGCTTGGCCTCGGCGGGATCGTCCATGCCGGGGACGTGATCGGACATGATCATGCCGTCATAGCCGACCTCGGCATAGGTTTGCAGCGCGCGGACCATATCGACCGAGCCTTCATCGGGAAAGCTCTCATGGAAATGGTCACGCCCGCCCACGATGTTGCGGAAATGGACGTTGAAGATCTTCTTGCGCAGCCCGAAATAACGGATCACATCGAAGATCTGGGTGGCAGGATCGGTCAGGTTTTCGCTGATGGTGCCCTGACAGAAGTTCAGGCCGTGATAAGGGCTTTCCTCGATCGAGATCAGGCGCTTCAACCCGTCGACCGTGCCCAGCACACGGTCGATCCCCTGATAGCCGGCAGGTGAAACGCCCGGATCTTGCGGATGGCAGGCAATGCGCACCCTGGTCTCATTGGCGACCGGCACGATGGCTTTCAGGAAATAGGTGATCCGCTCCCAAAAATGTTCGGCATCGACCACACCCGCGCGCGTCAGCGGCCTGGCGGGATGCGCCTTGGCCAGATCCCATTCCGCATAGGTGGCATCCCCCCGCCCCGGCACCGTGCCGGTGCGCAGCACGCCCAGCAGGCTCATATTGTACTTCACGGCGGGGATGCCGACCTCGGCGCAGTTGCGCAGGGTCTTGGCGAAAGCCTCGATATCGCGGTCGCGTTCGGGGCTGTTGGCCAGCATGATGGCGGGATGCGCTTCGCGGTCGATATGGCTGGAGGGCAGCAGTTCGGGCTCCAGCATATCCAGCTTGAGCCCGTGCTTCTCGGCCATCTTTTTCAGCGTCGCGAGTTCATCGACGGTGGGATAGCTCCGCCCATCGGCCACCTTGGCGCGGGCGCTGATGTTGGTGACGCCATAGCGCGCGAAAAAGGCGAAATGCTCATCATCGGAGGGCATGCTCTGGCAGCCCAGCTTCATGGTGTAGGCCAGCCGCCTGGGGGCAGAGGCCACCGCACGCCGCGACACCGCCGCCGGGGCGCTGCCGCCCGCCGCCAGCGCGGCGACGCCGCCTGCGATCACAAAACCCCTTCGATTCATGCCTCTAGCCCCATTTCTTTATCGCATATGCGCCCATGAACCGCACGCCATGCCGCGCAGCGATCCACCCCATCTTAAATCCGACAATTCACAGGCAAGCCGGAATAGTCCGATTAATTATTAAAAATGATTGCGAGATTCAACCCCATATCGTCCAATGCGAAATTGGTATCGATCCATGTGGGCGCGCTATCGCTGGCGGGAGGAAAATCTCAGGAAACCGGCGCTGCCCCGCCTTCAGCCGGCAGCAACAGATCGCCAAAAGCCAGCAGCGCGCCGCCCACCGCTGCCGCATCCTCCGCCAGCGCCGCGATCCGCACCGGGGCCAGCGTGGGCATATCGCCCGCACGTGCATCCAATTCGCGCTGCGTTTGTCCGATCAATCGCTGCAACACAGGCATCGGCAAACGCCCTCCGAACAACACGGCTTGCGGGTTCAGCAGGCAATTCACCGCGATCAGCGGCTCGACCAGCGCCCTAGCCGAACGCGCGATCCAGCGCTCCAGCGTGCCTGCCAGCGCGGGATCGTCCAGCGCGCGGATCGCCTCCTCGCCATGGCCGTCGGCCACCAAAAACGCGGACAGCCCCGCCAGCGACACGATCGACTGCAGCGGAATACGCCCACCATGCCCATCATCGATCAGCAGAAAGCCGATCTCTCCGCTGCGGCCATCGGCGCCGCGGTCGTAAAAGCCATTGGTCACCACACCGCCGCCCAGCGCGAAGGTGAGCAGCAGATGAAAAAACCGCGTCAGATTCTGCCCCAGCCCGAATTGCATCTCGCCGATTGCGGCGGCGGCGGCGTCATTTTCGACGGAGATCGGCAGCTTCACAAGGGGCGCCAGCAGATGCTCGACATCCACCGAGGACCAATCGTCGTGATCCGCCGGATAGCCGGGCAGCGAGAGAATGCCCAGATCGTCCGGCACTGCCACGCCCATGCCCACCAGGGCCTCGCGCCGCACCTGACCCTGCACCAGCAAAGCCTCGATATGCCGCGCCACAAAAGCCTCGACGTGATCGGGGCCGGGATAGACGTGGTGCTCGCTGATCCGCGCGCGCACGGTTCCGGCGAAATCCACCGCCACCAACGTCAGATGATCGCGGTCGATGTTGAGCCCGAGGGCAAAGGCCCCCTCGGCCCGCACCTCCAGCTGCACCGCCGGTTGCCCGCGCCCGCCGCGCAATTGCCCCACGCTGGAGAGCAGCCCCTCGTCCAGCAGCCGGTTGGTGATGTTGGTGACGGTGGCGGTCGTCAGCCCGGTGCGCGCCGCAATGCGCGAGCGGGTGATCGGCCCATCCGCGCGGATCACCTGCAACACCACCCGCGCATTATGGCGGCCGGCATGCTCGATGTTGGCGCCGGCCAGACGGGTTGCTCTCTCGATCATGGGAAGATTCGCTCCGGCAGGCTCATGAAAGACGGTTCATAAGCCCATGAATCGAAAGACGACAGCCCTCTAGATCAAGGCGCCGCCACGCCATGATCCGCCCTGCATCAACGCCGCATCGCGCGAAGGCGACAGGCCGAACTGCCGCGCATACTCTCGGCTGAACTGCGAGGCGCTTTCATAGCCCACGGCAAAAGCCGTGCGCGCTGCCTCCGCACTGGTCGAGAGCAGGCGGCGGGCGGTCTGCAGACGCAGGCTCTTCTGATATTGCAGCGGGCTCATGCCGGTCGCCGCCTTGAAATGGCGGTGGAAGGAGGGCACGCTCATCCCCGCGATGGTCGCCAACACCTCGGTGCGCAGGGGCTGGTCGAAATGCCGGCGGATATGCTCGATGACCTGACGGATGCGCGACAGCCGGCTGTCGGCCTGCGCCACCTGCCGCAGCATCGCGCCATGGCCGCCTTGCAGCAGGCGGTAAAGCACCGCGCGTTCGCGCGCCGCGCCCAGAACGGGAATGTCCTCTGGCCGGTCGAGCAGCGCCAGCAGCTGGTCCCAGGCCTCCAGCAGATCGCGCGTGACGGGCGCCACGCCAAAGGCTTCCGTGGGCTGCTGAGCGGAATCGGCAAAGCGGCCATCGACGGGAAGATCGGCCAGCAACGCCGCCAGCGCCTGATGATCGAGCGACAGGCAGGTGACCACATAAGGCCGTTCCGACGACGCCTGCGTCACCTGCCCCGTCACCGCCACATCCACCGTGGCGATAAAGCAGCTCGCCGCATCGTAGCGCAAGTGTCTGTCGCCGATCGTCGCCTCCTTGGCGCCTTGCAGCACAAGGCAGGCCATGGGCTGATAGACGCTGGTCACTGGCTGCCCGGTTTCCCGCAAGACGCACAGCCCCACACGCGGCACCGGGGTTTCCCAGCGCAGATCATCGGTATGGCGCTGCACGCGCCGGCACATGGAATCGAGCAAATCCTGCATGGAGCCAGACTTGGCCCCTTCCCCGCGCTTTGCAAGCAGCTTGAGAGGATCAGGCAAGCGATTGAGACGATCGGGCACCGGTTTGACCCGATGCCTCCCCAGATGGCGGGTACGGGCCGCTTGCCACCTCCCCCTTTCGGCAGCGCTCGCAAAGACATGGAGACGATCATGACGAATGCATTCGGAGCGACCTCGACCACCGATGATGTGCTTGCAGGTGTCGATCTGCGCGGCAAGCGCGTGTTGGTGACCGGCGCCTCGGCGGGGTTGGGCATCGAAACCTGCCGTGCTCTGGCCGCCCATGGCGCTGATGTGGTGGGCGCCGTGCGCGATCTGGCCAAGGGCGAAAACGCCACCGCCGCCGTGCGGGACGCCGCCCGGGCCGGTGGCGGCAGCTTTGAACTGGTGCAGCTCGATCTGGCCTCGCTGGCCAGCGTGCGGGCCTGCGCCGATGCGCTGAAGGCGGATGGCCGCCCCTTCGACATCGTCATCACCAATGCCGGGGTGATGGCGCCGCCCTTCGGCCAGACGGCGGATGGGTTCGAAACCCAGCTCGGCACCAACCATCTGGGGCATTTCCTGCTGGTCAATCGCATCGCCGGGCTTATCCGCGAGGGCGGACGTTTGGTGAGCCTGTCGTCCTCGGGCCATCGCCTGGCCGATGTCGATCTGGAAGATCCCCATTTCGAAACCACGCCCTATGATCCCTGGGTTGGTTACGGTCGGTCCAAAACCGCCAACATCCTCTTTGCCGTCGAGTTCGACCGTCGCCATCGCGGGCGTGGCCTGCGGGCCACGGCGGTCCATCCCGGCGTGATCTTCGAGACGGAACTCAGCCGCCATATGAATGAGGCCGATATTCAGGCCCTGGTCGGCTCGATAGAAACCTCGCTGGCCGAGGCTGGGTTGCCACCGCTGGTCGGCAAATCCATCCCTCAGGGCGCGGCGACCTCGGTGTGGAGCGGCGTGGTCGCCCCGGCCGATCAGGTCGGCGCGCATTATTGCGAGGATTGCCATGTCGCCCAGCTTGACGATCAGCCGGGCATCCGCGCCGGGGTACGCCCCTATGCGCTGGATGAAACCCGCGCCCAAGCCCTCTGGGCGCTGAGCGAGAAACTGGTGGGCGAAACCTTCTAAAGCATGCTGGCGCTGGCTGCCCGGATCAGGCAGCCAGCGAACGGCCCGAACCGAGGGCCACCGCATGCTGATGGGCGATCCGGAACTGCTCGACCTGCTCGGCCAGATCGCCCGCCAATTGCGAGAGATTGTCCGCCGAGGCCGCGCATTCCTCCACCATGGCGGCGTTCTGGCGGGTGAAGCCGCCCATATGCTCCATGTTGGTGTTGACCGCGCCGACGCTGTCGAGCTGCTCCTCGCTGGCGGTGGAGATGCTTCTGGCCAGATCGCTGATCTCGCCCATGCGCGCGGTGATGCGGTCCAGCGCCTGATCCATGTGATCGACCAGCGCCACGCCGGTCTCCACCTGCTGCAGGCTGGCCCCGATCCGCGCCTTGATGTCCGATGCCGCCTGAGAGGCGCGCACCGCCAGCGCCCGCACCTCGCCCGCCACCACGGCAAAGCCCCGGCCCGCCTCACCCGCGCGCGCCGCCTCGACCCCGGCGTTGAGCGCCAGCAAATTGGTCTGGAAGGCGATGCCCTCGATCACCCGGATGATCTCGGTGATTTCCGAGGAGGAGCGCTGCATCGCCTGCATCGACTCCATCGCCTGCCGGATCACCGTGCCCCCGGCCTCGACCTCGCCGCGGAACTGGCCGATGACCTGCGCCGCCTGATGGGCCGAGCTGGTGGTCTGCTGGGCCTGCGCGTTGATGTCCTTCACCGCCTGAGTCATCTGGGCCAGCCCCAGCGCCTGCCGCTCGGTCCTTTCGGCCAGATCGCGCGAGGCCGAGCGGATCTCCGCCGAACCGACATTGACCGCCCCCGTGCTGTGCGACACTGCCGCGAAGGCCATGCCGACGCGCTGCATCGCCATGTTGAAATCACCCTGCACCTGCTGGAACACGCCGTCAAAGCGGCCCTCCAGCCGGGCGGTGAGATCACCTTCGGCCAGCCTTGCCAGACATTGCGCCAAGGCCGCCACGGCGCGGGCCTGCTCCTCCTCGTTCAGGCGTTTGGCGATGGCATTGTCACGGAAAACCCCCAGCGCGGCCTGCATCCGGGCGATCTCCTGCGTGTCGGTCATCGTTCGCGCCCGCACGGAGAGGTCACCCTCCGCCAACGCCGCCATATCCGCCTGCACCGCCGCCAGCGGCAGGCCCACCACCTGCTCCGCCGCGCCGCGCAATTGCCAGGCCAGCAGGCCGATCAGCACCAGCGCGCTCAGCAGCAGCAGCATCTGCGTGCGCCGCGCCGGAGCCATCACCGCCGCCATCGGCAGATCGACCAGCACCGCCCATTGCGCCTCGAAGCCAGGGAAGCGCACGGGCGCCTCGACCCGCATCACCGAGCCCAGAACCGGATCGTCGATGATGGCAAAGCCGCCGGTGCTCTTGGGCCCCGGCTTGCCCAGCAGCCGCTTGTCGGCGCTGTAAATGTAGAGGCGCGTGGCCGAGAGCAGCGAAATCCGCCCGCCAAACGGCACCTCGATGCGCCCCACCACCCCCTGCAGATCATCGAGCGCGCGATCACCGCCGATCACCGCCACCGCCTGCCCCCCTTCGATGACCGGCCATTCCACCGAGGTCATCAGCACCGAACGGTCGCCCACGATATAGGGGTAAGGCTCGATCAGGATCGGCTTGGGGCTGCGCAGCGATTGATAGTAAAAGTCAGAGGACGGGCCGCTCAGATAATCCTTCACCGGATCGAGGGCCAGCCCCCCTTTCGCGTCATGATGCCAATAGGGGATGAAGCGGCCCGTCTGGTCATGCGCCGGATCATGGATGAAATCCTTGTCATGCCCGTCGAAGGCATTGGGGCGCCAGATCGTCCATGTGCCCAGCATATCGGGATTGTCGGCCAGAGTGGCGCGCATGATCTCGCGGTAATAGGCGCGGTCGCGCAGGCCAGCCGCGCGGGCGGCCTTGAAGGCGGCCTGCTCGCCCGCGATCACCCCGATGGTCTGGCGGAATTCGGCGCGCACCTCGGCGGCGGCCTGCACCGCCACCACCTGGCTGACCTGCCGCGCCTGACGCCGGGCCGAAGCCTCGAAAATCACCGAAGTGACCAACAGCGACAGCGAAACGATCACCGCGATCACCACGGCGGCGCGCATGCTCAGTTTCGATGACAAGGTTTTAAGCCGTGGCTGGCCGGGCATGGGGCAGTCTCCTGCTCACCGTCATGACGGCTCTATGCAAAAATCCGGTGAGGAAAGGGATCAGGGATAAGCACATAGACCGATAAAGATTTCGCGGCATGTTCACCCGGCGGCAGAGCGATCCGTGAAGGCCTGACCTCGAAATACCCTTAGGGAATGGCGCGGGGCTTTCAGATTATCTGAAAGTGTCCTTGGTAGATCCGTAACGCGTCATGGTGAAGCGTGGGGTCAGGTGGCAGGAACAGGCAGGATCGGCAGCCCCGGGGTCAAGGCAGGGCAAGCTATGGCCTGCTGCCTGCCGCTGCTGGCAGGGCTGCTGTGCGCCGGGCGGGCCTGTGCCGAGGATGGCGCGGAGGTGCGGCCCGACATCGTCGTCACCGCCCAGCATCGCGAGCAAAAGCTGCAGGATGTCGGCATCGCCATCACCGCGCTGGGCGGGCCGGCGCTGGAAAGCATGGGGATCACCAGCGCCAGCGATCTGGTGCGCGCGGTGCCCACGCTCAAGCAGAACGCCTATTCCTCGGCGCAGGTGGTCTACAACATTCGCGGCGTCTCGCAGAACGATTACGGCGACCAGCAGGAGCCGCCCATCGCCGTCTATCAGGATGACAGCTACGCCAGTTCGATCAACGCCGCCAGCTTCCCCATCTTCGATCTGCAGCGCGTCGAGGTGCTGCGCGGGCCGCAAGGCACGCTGTTCGGGCGCAACGCCACCGGCGGGGCGATCCGCTTCGTCTCCACCCAGCCGACGGATCGTGCGGACGGCTATCTTACCCTGCAAACCGGACGCTATGGTCAGATTTTGACCGAAGGCGCATTCTCCGGCCCGATCACCGACAGGCTGACATTCCGCATCGCCGGCCAGCGCGAGCGCGATCATGGTTACCTGAAGAATTATTATCAGGGCTATGGCGCGCTGGGGGCCAACAACCATTATGCCCTGCGCGGCATTCTGGCCTGGGATGCCGCCGACTGGCTCAAAGCCAATCTAACCTTGCGTTACCTGCGTGCCCCCAGGGAGCGGCAGGGCGGCAATTACACACTGACCGCCGCCTGCCCGAATGCGCAATTGCAGGGCGTCTATCTCGGCGCGGACGAGACCTGCGCCTATTGGGCGGGCAATGGTCTGGCGGGGCCGGGCACCACCGCGACCGGCCATCGCATTGACGCCATCGAGCCCAATTTCGGCGGCGCCATCTACAACACATGGCGCACCTCGGGCCGGAATTACACCGACCGCCAGTTGTTCGGATCGACGCTCAAGCTGGAGGCCGCACTAGGCGCCTTCAACCTAACCGCGATCACCGACTATCAGGCGAGCAGCAAGCGCTATATCGAGGATCCCTATCCCGATCCCGGCGTGCTGTTCATGCAGGAATCCCATCTGCATCAAGGGTCCGAGGAAGTGCGGCTGGCGGCTCGTCTCGGACGTCACCAACTGATGGCCGGAGCCTATGCCATGGTGTTGGATGGCCGTTATTACGGACAGTATGCCACGGTGTCCAATGACTATTTCCCCAATGCCTATTTCTCCCAGAACATGCGCTCCTTCGCCTTTTTCGCGCAAGACGAATGGCGGCTAACAGACACGCTCAAGCTGGTGGGCGGGTTGCGCTACTGGAACGATCGCAAACGAGGCGCCTACACCGCCTCTGAAGCCTTGACCGGGGTTGGCCTCACCTTCGATGCCAGTCAAATCGGCTACAGCAGCTTTGGCGTGCCCCAGCCCTCGGACGGCATCACCCTGACGCCCGCCGACACCACGCAAACCTATCGAGGGCTGACAGCGCGCGCTCAGCTGGAGTACAAACCCAATACGCGCATGCTGTTCTACGCCAGCTTCAACCGCGGATCGAAGAGCGGCGGCTTCACCTTCCCGATCAGCACCCCCCTGCCCGGCGATGAGGCCGCTTCACTCAACGGCATCCCCTACCGGCCCGAAACGCTCGACGCCTATGAGCTGGGCGCGAAACTGACGCTGCCGGGCCATTCCAGCCTGAACCTTGCGGCCTTCTCCTACGATTACCGGAACTATCAGGCCTTTGCGCAACTGGGCCTGATCCAGACGGTGCTGAACCTGCCCGCCCGCTCCAAAGGCCTGGAGGCCGAATTTCAGACAGACCCTCTGCGCGGCCTGCACCTTGAAGCCAGCACCGCCTTCCTCAGCACCCATGTCAGCAATGTGACCTTGCCCGACAGCATCACCGTGGTCGGCCATGACCTGCCTCAGGCGCCGGGCTTTTCGGGCTTCGCGCTGGCGCGCTACACCTTCGCCCTCGGCAGCTTCAAACCCTCGCTTCAGGCCGATGTGATGCATTCGGGAGGCTTCTGCTTCACCGTCCTGTGCGCCCCCGTCGAGCGTGAGGACGCCTACACGGTCGCCAATCTGCGGATCGGCCTCACCCTGCCCGGCGACCGCTGGGATCTCGCCGCTTTCATCAACAACATCAACGATGCTCACTATCGCAGCTATGCGCTGGACCAGTCGATCTATGACGGCGAAGTGCTGAGCGTCTACGCCCGCCCGCGCACATGGGGCCTGCGCGCCACGATGCGCTTCAAGCCCTAGCTTGTCGCCAGATACGTAAAAACGCGCAACCTCCGCCTAAACCGATATCAGCGACGTTTGGTTAGCCTCCCCACCATTCCAAAGCCCTGCTTCGGTCGGCCAAGGATGTGGCGTCGACAAGGGGCAGGGAACCTATGCTGTCATGGATCAGAACCCTGCTGGGCGGCGGACGCAAGGCCGAACTGGCCCGCAAGGAGGCCGCCACCTTCCGCATGCTGGCCGAGCACAACAATGACGTGATCTTCCGCTGCAGCGCCCGGGGAATCGCCCATTACGTCTCCCCCTCCGCCGAGCGCGTGCTGGGCTGGCCCGCAGACGAGATCATCGGCAAAGGCCCCGCCGATTTCGTCCTGCCCGAGGATCTGCCACTGATCATGGCGGCCCAGTCGCAGCATCAGGAGGGCGATGAAAGCAGTCCGCCCCTCGCCTATCGCGTGCGCCGCAAGGATGACACGGTGGTCTGGGTGGAGGGCAGCGCGCGCCGGGTCATCGCTCCCGAGAGCGGCGAGCACGAGCTGGTGATCGTGATGCGCGACATCACCGAGCGCAAACAACTGGAGGAACAGCTCTCCCGCCTCGCCATGACCGATGGCCTGACCGGCCTTGCCAACCGCCGCGCCTTCGATGCCGCGCTGGACCATGAATGGCTGCGCACCCGGCGCGGCAATGGGCAGCTTTCGCTGCTGCTGATGGACCTCGACCATTTCAAGGCCTTCAACGACCGCTATGGCCATCAGGTGGGCGACGATTGCCTGCGCGCGGTGGCCTCGGCGATCCAGTCGGCGCTGCGCCGCCCCGCCGATCTGGCCGCGCGCTATGGCGGCGAGGAACTGGCGGTGATCCTGCCCGACACCGACGCCGCAGGCGCGGTGCAGGTGGCCGAGGCGATCCGCAACGCCGTGCAGGCTCTGGCCATCCCGCATAGCGAGAACGCGGGCGGCATCGTGACGATCAGCACCGGCGTGGCCACGGCCCTGTCGCGCACGGGGGCCTCGATCCAGATGCCCTCCTCCTTGCTTCAGGCCGCCGATACCGCGCTCTACAAGGCCAAGAGCAACGGGCGCAACCGGGTGGAAACCGCCCTGCTGCTCAGCGGCGAAGGCTCCCCTTCCGCCGCTGCGTGACGGTCAATCGCCGACCTTCACCCTGGCCGTCACCGACAGGCCGGGCCGCAGCAGTTCCGCCCCGGCCTGACTGCCATCGAAGCGGATACGCACCGGCACGCGCTGCACGATCTTGGTGAAATTGCCCGTGCCCGGCTCGAAGGGCAGCAGGGAAAAGCTTGAGCCCGATCCGGGCGCGATGCTCTCCACCGTGCCGCGCAGGCCATGACCCAGCGCATCGACCGCAATGGTGACGCTCTGCCCCACGCGCATATGGCGCATCTGCGTCTCCTTGAAATTGGCGGTGATGTAGAGGGCATGCATCGGCACCAGCGTCAGCAGGCGAGAGCCGGGCTGCACATAATCGCCCACCCGCACCTGCCGGTTGCCCACCACCCCATCCACCGCCGCGCGGATCAGCGCATGGCCCTGATCCTGCCGCGCCAGATCGATGGCGGCCTGCGCCTGTTGCTGCCCGGCCAAAGCCTTGTCCAGCGCGGCTTCCAGACCGGGGCGCCTGGCCGAGGTCACACCGGATTCCCGCTGCGCCACCGCCAGCAAAGCGGCGGTTTTGGCAGCCGCCTGCTCGGCGGAAACCGCCGTGGTGCGATAGGTATCGGCATCGCGCCGCGCCACCGCGCCCGTGGCCACCAGCGTGTCGTAACGGCGACGGTCGGCATCGGCGCGCTCGGCTTCCGCCGTGCTGGAGCGGATTTGCGTGCGCGCCGCCGTCACCTGCGCGGCGTTCAACCTTTCCTCCGCCCCAAGGCTAACCAGCGCGGCGCGCGCCGAGGCGACATTGGCCCTGGCATCGGCAAGGCTGGCCTGCGCCGCCAGCAGCCTGGCATCGAACTCTTCCGGATCGATGCGCACCAGCGGATCGCCCGCATGCACCGCCTGATTGTCACGCACCAGCACCGCCGAGACCAGTCCGCGCACCTTGGGCGCCACGGAGGTCGAGTCGGCGGCGACATAGGCATCGTCGGTCGACTCGGTGGCAGGGCTCATGGCGATCCAGCCGATGCCCGCCAGGGCCACGCCCAGCGCGATGGCCGAGGCAATCACCGTACGCCGGCCGGCCCCCCCCCGCGCGGTTTCCGGCGCCTGCGCGGCGCCATGTCCGGAGGGTTCCGGCTCGGCCCGGCGGGCTGTGATCTGCTGTACCGCTTCACTCATCGAAACCTCCTGCATGCCTGGCTGACGACGCGCCCTTGCAAATATGATGATCGTCATTTAGATGATGAACATCATATTTGTCGAGATGGAATCGGAAAGGGCCGTGATGACAGCTTGGCTAAAGGGGATCGGACAGGACTGGGCGCATGATCCGCAAGGCATGCCCACGGGTCGCAAGTTCCTGATTCTGGCCGTGATGGCCTTCGGGCAATTTATGGCGCTGTTCGATATTCAGATCGTTTCGGCATCCCTGCGCGATGTGCAGGCGGGCCTGGCCGCCGGGCCAGACGAGATCAGCTGGGTGCAGACCGCCTATCTGATGGCCGAACTCGTGATGATCCCTCTCTCGGGCTATCTGGCCCATGCGATGTCGACGCGCTGGGCCTTCACCTTTTCCGCCGCCAGCTTCACCTTTTTCAGCCTGATGTGCGGCTTGAGCTGGGATATGAGCTCGATGATCGCCTTTCGCGCGGCGCAGGGCTTTACCGGCGGCACGATGGTCTCGCTGGTCTTCGCCACCGCCTTCACCATCTTCACCGGCAAACAGCGCGCGATGATCCCGGCGATTCTGGGCGCGGTCAGCGTGCTGGCCCCCACCCTTGGCCCCAGCGCGGGCGGCGCGATCACCGACTGGCTCGACTGGCGCTGGCTGTTCTTCATCAATGTGATCCCGGGGATCGTGGTGACTTTGCTGTCATCGCAGGTGATCCGCGTCGACCGCGCGCAACCCGCCCTCTTCGGCCGCATCGACTGGAGCCATCTGATCGCCATGGCGGTCTTCCTCGCGGGGCTGGAATATGTCCTTGAGGAAGGCCCCCGGCATGACTGGTTCGGCGATCAGACCATCGCCATGGCGGGCTGGTGCTCGCTGGTGGGCTTTGTGCTGTTTCTGGAGCGGTCCTTCTTCTCGCCCAATCCGCTGGTGAAGCTCAGCCCCTTTCGCCGGCCTACATTCGCCTTTGCATGCATTTTCAATCTGGTGCTTGGCGTCGGCATGTATTCGGCGGTCTATCTGGTGCCGGTCTATCTGGGGCAGGTGCGCGGGTTTGACTCGCTGCAGATCGGCGAGACGGTGATCGTTGTCGGGCTGGCGCAAATGCTCAGCGTGGTGGTGGCCGCCTCGCTCAGCCAGAAGCTGGATGCGCGAATCATGATCACGGTGGGGCTCACCTGCTTTGCGCTCAGCCTGTGGCTGTCGTCGAACATGACCAGCAACTGGGGCTTTTGGGAGCTGGCGCCCAGCCAGGCCCTGCGCGGCTTTGCGATGATGCTCTGCATCGTGCCCAGCGTGACGATGGCCCTGGCCGGTTTCCAGCCCGCCGAGCTGAAATACGCCTCCGGCCTGTTCAATCTGATGCGCAATCTGGGCGGGGCCATCGGCATCGCCGTGGTCAACACGCTGCTGCAGAACCACACGCGCATGGATAGCCTGCGTCTGGGCGAGGCCATGGCCCATGGCGCGGCTCCCATCAACGACACCATCGCCGCCATGGCCGGTCGGATGAGCGCCATCGCCCCCGATCCGCACCAGGCGCTGCTCAGCGCTCAGGGCCTGTTCGCCCGCGTGGCGGGGCGCGAGGCGCTGACTCTGGCCTTCAACGATGTGTTCCGCCTGCTGGCCTGGATGTTCATCGCCGCGCTGGTGATGGTGCCCTTCTGCCGACCGCCCGCCAACGCCGCCCCGCCGCCGCCCGATGCGGCGCACTAGAGCGTTTTCAAGCCGGATGGGCACATCCGGCGGCTCGGAAAACGCGACCAACAAAAACTTGGAGTTTTGCCCCATGAAACTGTTATCCGCATTGCTGGCCACCAGCCTGCTCACGGGCTGCACCGTCGGGCCGGATTACCGCAAACCCGATGTTGCGCTGACCGCCACCTATCATGCGCCCGCCACCATCGCCCCGGCAGAGGCGCAATGGTGGAAGCGCTTCAACGATCCTGTGCTGGACAGGCTGGTCGATCAGGCGCTGGCGCAGAATATGGACATTGCCGCAGCCGCCGCGCGGATCGATCAGGCGCGGGGCATGGCCAGGGCGGCGGGTGCGGCGCTGCTGCCCACGGTGGGCGTGGGGGCCTCGGCGGAACGCGACCATACCTCGCTGCAAACACCCTTTGGCGCCGCCTCGCGCGAACTCGGCTTCCCGCGCGACTATGCGCTCTATCAGGCAGGCGCTCAGGCCAGTTGGGAGATCGATCTCTTTGGCAGCCTCAGGCGCGGGCGTGAAGCCGCACGCGCCGATCTGGCCTCCACGCTGGCCAGCGCCGATGCGGTGCGCCTCAGCATCGCGGCGGAAACCGTCGATGCCTATCTGCAATTGCGCGGGCTTCAAGCGCGGCTGGCCGTGGCGCAGGGGCAGTTGCAGACCGAAAGGCAACTGGTCGATCTGGTGCGCCAGCAGAGCGATCAGGGCGTCGCCTCCGATCTGGCGCTCAACCGCACCTTGGGCGAGCAGCAGGGGATCGAGGCCTCCATCCCGCCGCTGCAGGCCGCGATTGCCGGGCAGATCAACCGGCTCGCCGTGCTGGGCGGCCAGCAGGCAGGCGCCGGGGCCGAAACCTTGGCCACCGCCGTGGCCATCCCGCTCGCCCCCGATCCGGGCGGCAGCATCGAGCCTGCCGAGCTGATGCGCCGCCGCCCCGATCTGGTCGCGGCGGAACGGCAGGTCGCCGCCGCCAATGCGCGGATCGGTGTCGCCATGGCCGACTACTATCCGCATCTATCGCTCGATGGCCTGCTGGGCGTGGCCACCGTGGGCGGCGCCAGCATGGTCTCCGGCAATGCGCTTCAGGCCAGCGGCGGCGGCGCCTTGCGCTGGCGGCTTTTCGATTTCGGCAAGGTCGATGCCGACGTCGCCCAAGCGCGCGGGCGTGAGGCCGAAGCGCTGGCGCTCTATCGCGGCGCGGTGCTGCAGGCCACGCAGGATGTCGAGAACGCCCTCACCCGCCTCGCTCAAGGCCGCGCCGAGATTGCCTTGCGCGAACAGCAGCTTGCATCCCTCACCAAAGCGCGCGACCAGGCGCGACAAGCCTATGGCGCCGGTGTAGTGTCGCTGATCGATGTCCTTGATGCCGATCGCGCGCTGCTCGCCGCCGCTGACCGACTGGCCATGGCGCGGGCCGACACCGCGCGGGCCAGCGTGGCGGCGATCCGCGCGCTGGGCGGCGGATGGGAGCAAAGGATCTGACGATGAGTGAAAAACTGTCCCACAAGGAACGCACCCGCGCCCGCATCCTCGACGAATCCGCCAAGGCCATGCGCGAGCATGGTTTCGACGGCATCGGCGTGGCCGCGCTGATGAAGCGCGCGGGGCTGACCCATGGCGGCTTCTACGCCCATTTCGAGAGCCGCGACGATCTGGTCGCCCATACCATCGACCGCCTCTTCGATGACAACCGCACCTCTCTGGCGCGGCATCTGGATCAGCCCGATCTCAAGGCCGGGCTGGCTGCCTATATCGACGATTACCTCTCCGAGGAGCGCATCAACTGGCGGGCGCGCGGCTGCGCGCTGACCTCGCTGATGAGCGAGGTGATCCGCCTGCCCCCTCAGGCGCGCACCGCTTTTGCCGCCGGGATCGAGCGTTTCCGCAACCGCCTGCGCGATACGCTGGTGGCGCTGGGCCATGAGCAGGCCGAGGAAGAGGCCACCTCCGCCCTTTCCGAAATGGTGGGCGCGGCCACGGCGGCGCGGGCGTTGGGAGAGGGCGAGATGGCTTCGGCCTTTCTCAAAACATCCCGGGATCAGATCAAGCAGAGGTTAGGATTACAGGGGGTTTAAAAGGAAATACGAGGGCCCCTTAGCGAGCGCTTGTCGCGAGCGACAAGCTATGCCTCCCTCGCGCTCCCTTTAATGTCTACCTCGCGTACAAACTACCTGTCAGGCTCTTATCCCGAGGTTGCGTCCATCGATGATACATTGTATCATTTGGCTTTCCATCGTCAGAAAGCTGATCCTTTGGCCACCTTGCTGTCCGGCGCCAAGGCGCAAATCCCTGTCTCGCTGCTCACCGGTTTTCTCGGCAGCGGGAAGACCACCCTGCTCAACACGCTGGTCCGCGATCCCCGGATGAGCCGGGCGCTGGTCATCATCAATGAGTTCGGCTCGATCGGCATCGACCATGATCTGATCGCATCCTCGAAGGAGGTGGTCGTGGAAATGTCCAGCGGCTGTCTGTGCTGCACCATTCGCGGCGATCTGGTCCGTACCCTGCGCGATGCGCCATGGCGTTTCGCCCGCGACGGCACCTGCTGGTTCGACCGCGTGGTGATCGAGACCACAGGTCTGGCCGATCCCGTGCCGATCCTCCACACGCTGATGACCGATGAACAGATCGCCTCGCTCTATCGGCTCGATGGGGTGATCGCCACCGTCGATGCCGCCACCGGCATGGCCACTTTGGACCGGCAGGAGGAAGCCGTGCGACAGGCCGCCGTCGCCGACCGGCTGGTGCTGACCAAGAGCGATCTGGTACCCCCGGCCGAAGTCGAACGCATGGAACGCAGGCTGCGCGGCATCAATCCCGCCACGCCGCTGATCCATGGGGTGCAGGGCGCGGTCGATCCGGATGTGCTGTTCGATGCCGCCCTTTACGATCCGGCGGCGCGGGGCGAGGCGGTGCAGGCATGGCTCAATGCCGAGGCCTATGCCGCCGGCCACCACCACCATGGACATCATCATCATCACGACATCAACCGGCATGACGATCATATCCGCTCGGTCTGCCTGACCTTCGACAAACCGCTCGATGGCGAGGGCGTGGAACGCTGGCTCGATACGCTGATGATGTTCGCCAGCCAGGATATTTTGCGGGTGAAAGCGATCCTCAATCTGGCCGGGGAGGCAGGGCCGATGGTGCTTCACGGCGTGCAGCATGTCTTCCATCCCCCCATGCGGCTGGACGCATGGCCGAGTGAGGATCGCCGCTCACGCATCGTCTTCATCACCCGCGATCTGGATGAGGAGGCGCTGCGCTCCACGCTGGGGCTGCTGACCCAAAACCTCAACCGCTTTTCGGTCTATGGCCCGGAAGGATCGGAGTTGACAGGCATGAGCCCGCAGTTTCAGCCTCTGGCGTCAAACGGCGGCGGGCTTTTCGATCTGGCGCGTTAAAAGGCTCCGATCAGCCGGGTGATCGCCGCCATCCCCGACAAGCCTGTGGCGACCAGCAGCGTGGCCGCCCAGACGGGGCATCGCTCCAGACTGTCGGGGATGAGATGGAAGGCGGCGATAAAGAGGAAGATGCCGCCCATCCCGGCCAGCAGGGCAGACAGTGCCGGCGCCGGAAGATCGAGCGAGCCGCCCAACAGCGTGCCGATCAGCGGCGCAACCGCATTGAACGCCAGCCACCAGCGAGCCCTGCCCCTCCCGCCCGAGAGGCTAACGATGTTGACGCCATCGGCCAGATCATGCGCCAGAATCGCCAGCGCCACCAACCAGCCGGCCGTACTGGTGAGCTGAAACGCCAGAGCGATGCTCGCGCCGTCCATCAGGCTGTGCAACACCAGAAACAGCGGCATGATCGTGCCGCGCTGGCCTCTCATGCCCGCCCGTGCGATGCGCGCCAGAGCAAGGCAAGCGATCAGAACCGCCAAGGTGATCAGCAGAGGCCAGAGCGTGGCCGGGCCATGCAGGGCCAACGCTTCGGGCAGCAGATCGAAAAGCGCCGCCCCCACCACCATCCCCGCCGCAAAGGCCTGAAACAGCCCGACGCGGGCAGGCATGCGCAGCACCAACTGCCCCCCGGCAAAGGCGGAGCATCCCGCCAGGGCTCCGAACAGCGGCGGCCAGACGGCAATCAGTTCCATGGGCATGAGCCGGATCGTGAGGCGTGGGCAGGAGTTGGCCTCATCGGCTGGAAAGGAAATTTCGACACGCACGCCATCCGCCATTCATGATACAATGTTACATATGTGGCGTTTTCGCATGTCTTCAAGGCTTTGCCTGACATTTTTCGTTTAGGGCGCCCGTGCCGGACCTGTCGCCTATCATCGCGGTTATGGTGACCAGCATGCCAGGCCGCACCGCAACGCCAGCAGAAAACCTCGCCCAACCGTGAGAGAAACGCGGTTAACGGTGGAACCGCAAACTATCTTGATTCAGGAAATGTTATATTATAACTTTAATTCGGGATCGCTTCGGGAGTTACCAGAGTGCTTGGTTTTGATGCGGCGCGGGCGGGCGCCGTCAATGCTGTGCGAGCATGCCTTGGCAAAACCGGCGCGCTGGCTCTGCACGGCTGCATGGCTCTGGCGATGATGCTGGCAGCAACGGCGCAGGCGCAGGCCGGGGTGCTGCAATGCGTACCCTTTGCGCGGGCCATGTCCGGCATCAACATCCATGGCGATGCCGACAGCTGGTGGAGCCAAGCCGCCCATCAGTTCGGCCGCGGGCTGACGCCCAAAGTCGGCGCGGTGCTGGCCTTTCGGGCGACCTCGGTGATGCCGCATGGTCATGTCGCCGTGGTGGATGCCATCCTCGATGACCGGCATATCCTGCTGGACCACGCCAACTGGTCTCAGCCCGGGCTGATCGAGCAGGGCGTGCTGGCCGTCGACACCTCCGCGGCGGGCGACTGGAGCGAGGTGCGCGTGTGGTACGGCCCGGTCCATGGCTTGGGCAGCCGCGAGAGCCCGGCCTATGGCTTTATCTATGGCAGCGCCGCCAAACCGACTGTCACCGCCTTCGACCGCGCTTTCGCCGCGATGGGCGCCCCGGCGCAGCCGGAAGCCCCGGCAAGCGCTGCCGATTACGCCCCAGCTGACCGCTTCGCCATCATGGACGAACGCCCGGTGCCGCAAAGCGCCCTCGCCAGCGCCGAAACCGCCCTCACGCGCTGATCGCCATTCATGCTTCGCTGTGCAGGTCTGCGCCCTGTCTCTGGTTCTATGCTTATTTCTGGCTGTGCGCCGCGCTGCTGGCGCTGATCGGCATCCGCCTGCCCGGACCAGCGGGTGGAGGCCGCCTATCGCAAGGAGCTGGTCTATGGCGAGGACGATCCCCTGCGCGCGCAGCCGCCGACACTGGCCACGCTGTTCGACGGCATGCGCAGGAATTACGTCCGGCTCTATCTGCACTATGCCTTTTCACGCTGGGCCTGCTGCAACAGATTCTGAACGCTTTCGATCAGCTGCGCGGCGCGCTGCAATATCACGTCAATTCATGGACGACCATCGTGGAGATGGCCTCGATCCACAAGCGTCTGCGGCCCTTTGAAGCGGCGGCGCGGTGATGGTATGGGGCCTTATGCCCCTGCCAGACGGCCACCCCATCATCGTCTTCGATGCGCAATGCGTGCTGTGTTCGGCCCATGCCCGGTTCGTGCTGCGCCATGACCGGCGCGGGCATTTCCTGCTGGCATCGATGCAGGGCGAGGCTGGCGCGGCGCTCTACCGGCGCTTCGGCATCGATCCCGCCGATCCCGACACGCTGATCGTGGTCGAGGGCGATCGGGCCCGGCGCGACAGCGATGCCATCATCGCCATCTGGTCGGGCCTGGGCTGGCCATGGCGGGCGCTGGGCCTGCTGCGGCTGATGCCGCGCGGGCTGCGTGATCGGGTGTATCGCTGGGTCGCCCGCCATCGCTACCGCCTGTTCGGGCGACGTGACAGCTGCTGGGCTCCGGACGGCGCCCAGGCGGGGCGGCTGCTGTAAGCGACGAACGGGCTTGCCTTGCCCATACCTGCTTTCCTAGGGAAGCCCCTCAAGATGATGCTGAAAGGCCAAGACGCGTGAAAAAGCCCTCCCTCAAGACCTGTGTCGCCACGGCCGCCGCGCTGATGCTGAGCGGCATGGCGGCCCTGGGGGCCAACACCGCTGCCTCGGCCCAGAACAGCGTCGAGAACACGCGTGACCGCATCCTCGACAGCCTGCAGAACGATCCCGACGTGCCCAAGGTCGCGCCTGCCGGTTACGATGCCACGATCATCATCTTTTCCGACTATCAATGCCCCTATTGCCACCAGATCCACCCCACGCTGGAAAAGCTGCTGCGCGAGGACCGCAAGCTGCGCATCGTCTATCGCGACTGGCCGATCTTCGGCGCGGTCTCCACCGAGGCGGCGCGGGCGGCGATGGCCTCGCGCTATCAGGGCAAGCATGCGGCCTTCAACGATGCCCTGCTCAGCACCAAAGGCAGGCTGAGCAGCGAGGGCATCCGTCAGGCCGCCGCCAGCGCCGGGGTGGACTGGGCGCGTTTGCAGGCCGATCTTGCCAGGCACCGCACCGAAATCAACGGCGCCATCGCCCGCACCGATCATTACGCGCGGATCATCGGCCTGTCGGGCACGCCCGCGCTGATCGTCGATTCCTATCTGCTGCCCGGCGCGGTCAGCGAGGAGACGCTGAAGGAAGCTGTGCAGCATGCGCGGCGCAATCAGGCAGCCCGTGCGGCAGAGCAGATCTGAGGGTACAGGCGTAGAAACATGAAACGCCGCGGTTGCTGCCAACCGCGGCGTTCAGCTTCCAAGGCGCGGGATCAGAACTTGATCCCGGCGCTCACCCGGAAATAGCGACCCATGATGGCGCTGTAATAGCGCTGGACATTCACCGTATAGGGGAACGGCAATCCGCGATCGAACACATTGTTCACCATGAAGCGGAGGTTCACATTCTGATTCACATCGACACCCACCGAGGTGTTGAAGGTCACATAGGAATGGATCACCGGATACTGGTAAGCGGAGTCCGGCGAGTTGGGATTGACCTTCGTGGACCCATAATAGATCCCCTGCACCATCCAGTTGAAGGCCTTGCGCGAGTAATTCGCCGTCGCCGTGAAGGTGTTCGCCGGATCCTTCGACTGCCCGGCCACCTGTTGCAGATCGCCCGAACCGATGCGGTAATAGTGGCGGAAGGTGTGCAGGTAATTGACATGCAGATCCAGCACGCCCGCCGAGGAGGTCAGCCCCAGCCGCTCCAGCGGCAGGGTGTAGGCCAGATTACCCTGCAGCGCGCGGAAGACCTCTTGCCCGATGTTGTAATAACCCGAGGCAAAGGAGGTCACCTGACCCGCGCTGTTGCGCGTAAAGGCGCGGCAATAGGGGCTGGACAGCGAGGAATCATAGCAGGCTGACATCAGATCGGTCAGGCTCAGGGCCGAAATCTCGTTGCGGATGTCGATGTTGACATAGTCGGCGCTGATCTCCAGCCCGCGCAACTGCGCCGGTTGCAGCACCGCGCCCATCGTCCAGCTGTTGGCGATTTCGTTCTGCAGGCCGGGATTGCCGCCCGCCGTGCCGCGCACGCTGGCCCCCACCACCGATGAGGTGAAGGGCTGCGCAATCCCGGCAGCGGCGCAATTGGCCGCGCGGGCCGCAGGGTTGTTGCCCGCGCCGATGTAGCTCTTGTCGCAGGGATCATTGGCCAGCGAGGTCACCGTGCTGATCGGCGTGAACAGCTCCGTCACCGAAGGCGCGCGGAAGGAGCGCGTGAAATTCCCCCGGAACGTCAGGCCCTTGACCGGCGCATAGCTGCCCCCGCCGGTGTAAGAGGTGAAGCCGCCCGTCAGGCTGTGTTTCACATAGCGCACCGACGCATTGAGATCGAGCTGGGCGATCAGCGGCACATTGTTGTCGGGCGCAACGATCGGCGCGTTCAATTCGCCGAAGAATTCGTTGGTGTGGAAGCTGCCCACCACTGCGGCGATGGGCGAGGACGCGCCATAGGCCACGCGCGTGCCATTGGCCTGCAAGGCGCCCGCGAAGAAGGCGCCGGGATCGAAATTCGCGCTTTCACGGCGATACTCATAACCCGCCACACCCTTGGCGTAGCCGCCGGGCAGCTTGATGAGATCGCCCTTCACATCGGCCACCACATCGGTCTGGGTGTTGAGCTGATGGGTGAAGGCATTGGCCGTCACATAGTCGATTGCCGCCTGGCTGGCATTGCCATAGCCGAAGATGTCCAGCGGCGCGCAGGTGCTGCTGATCGTGGGATAGGCCGAATTGGTGTAACCCGACGCGCAGGTGATTTGCCCGCTGCTGTTGGTGACCGCATTGAGCGCATTGTTGAAGTTCTGGGTCACCAGTTCACGCGAGGCGGTCGATGAAGTGGAGCGGCCATAGTTGACCGTCAGATCCCAGGCGAACTGGCGCTCGCCCGCGGCGAAATCACCGTTCAGCCCGCCCACCACGCGCATCAGATCGCTGCGCGTGCGGAAGGCGCCGGTCGACAGATCGGTGTTCGCGCGCGAGAGATAGAAATGATCGGTCGGCAGGCCATAGGCCGCAAGATTGCTGATGATGGTCTGGCGGTCGGCGGCGCTCAGATAGGGGTTGGATGTGCTGAGGATCAGATTGCCGGTGGGCTGGCCCGCAGCGGCGAACTGCCGCGTGTTGTAATAGGGCTGCTTGGCCAGATTGGTGCCATTGTTGCGGCCCAGCCAGAACTCGCCGCTGAAATGGATATGGTCGGTGAAGTCGTAATGGCCCAGCAGCGTGCCTTGCAGACGCTCGGTATCGGCCAGGAAATTGTCATAGTCGCTGATGGCGAAACCGCTGCCACCCGCCTGATAGGCCGCATTGCCGGTCAACTGCCCGTTGACGAAGGGCGTCAATTGCCCGGCATTGTTGAAAGTCAGCGCCTGCCCGGCGGCATTGGTGATCCCCGCATAGGCCCGCCCGCTCAGAATCGGATAGGAATCGGCCACCATCGGCATGCCGGTGTTGGTGAAGAGACCGTAATGCAGCCCGCCATAATAGAGCTGCTGCGCATAGCTGCTGCCTGCCGTCGCCGTGCCGGTGAAGGGCCGCGTGCCGCCGATCAGGCTGGAACGGTTACCATTGGTCAGGCCATGCTGGCGATCGTAATAGACGCTGAGCGTAATATTGCCGCGCCCCTCGGCGAAATTCTTGCCGGCCAGCAGCGAGACATTGCTGTCCTGCGCGTCACCTTGCCCGGAGATGCCCTGTGAGGCGTTGACCGAAAAACCCTGATAGTTTTTCTTCAGGATAACGTTGACGGTGCCCGCAATGGCATCCGAACCATAGATCGGCGCGCCGCCCACCGAAACAGTCTCGATGCGGTCGACCAGCGCAGGCGCGATCTGCGACAGATCGACCGGCGAACCGGCCACCGCCCCCAGAACCGAACTGCTGGCCGCGCTGACGAAACGGTTGCCATTGACCAGCGTGAGCGTACGTTGCGATCCCAGATCGTAGAGATTGGCGAAGGTCTGCCCCGCGCTGTAATTGCTCTGGCTGCCGAAGGGGCTGTTGCCGGGCACGCCAAAGGCGGGCTGGTCGAGCAGCGCAATGCCCAGATTGGTGAAGCCGCGCTTGGCGATATCGTCCGCCGTCATCCGCGTGACCGGCTGCGCCGTGATGCGCGGGGTGGGGATGCGCGATCCGGTGACCACGATGGTGTCGGCCTCGGCCTGATTCTGATCGGGGGCCCCCTGATCGGAAGGGGCGCCTGCTGTCTGCGCCATGGCCATGCTGGCGGGCATCAGGCTGCAGAATGCCGCGCCGATTAACAGGCGCGTGTGCATGCGCCGCGCCTCATGGCCGAGTTCTCTCATGATCAGACCCCTGTTATTGTTGCCTGATGTCTCCCAGACAACCGAATGTTTTCATCTTCTTGCCGGCAGCAAGCCGACATGCATGTCCGTGTCATCCGGGCATGCCAGAGACCCGGCAAACCCGCGAAACGCGCGAGCCCTCTAATACTTCAATGGTAAATTTCCCCTTACCTGTCGCATTTCGACAAGGTCAGGATGATCGAAAGTCTTCGAATCACGCATGATCCGCGAGAGGCCAGGCCTTTGCAGGGAAAGCTCATGCAAGAGGGGCCATGCCGCGATGCATCAGGGGCCGGTTCGCCAACCGCCCCCTCGCGAGTCGTCATGTGTCGCGGCAATCGCTGAGGCGGTTTCCCCGCTCAGGCGGCGCCCATCAGTCTCCGGGCAACCCCGCATAAGCATCGGTGGCGCGGATCAGCCGGTCGAGAATGCCAGCTTCGGAAAAGGCATGGCCCGCGCCCTCGATCAGATGGAACTCGGCCTCGGGCCAGGCCTTGTGCAGATCCCAGGCGGTGCGCGTGGGGCAGGCCATATCGTAGCGGCCATGGACGATGGTGCCGGGAATGCCGCGCAGGCGGCTGGCATCGCGGATCAGCTGGTCGGGTTCCAGCCAGCCATGATGGACGAAATAATGGTTCTCGATCCGCGCGAAGGCCAGAGCGAAATGCGGGTCTTCAAAGCCGGAGGTGGTGTCCGGATCGGGCAGCAGGGTCAGGGTGCGGCCTTCCCACAGGGTCCAGGCCTGAGCGGCGGCAAGCCGTTCCGCCTCATTCTCGCCCGTCAGGCGCTGGCGATAGGCGGCGCGCAGATCGCCATGCTCTTCCACCGGGATCGGGGCGAGGAACGCCTCCCATTTCTCCGGATGCACTTCGGAGGCGCCGAACTGGTAATACCAGGACAGCTCCGCCTCACGCACGGTGAAGATACCACGCAGCACCAGTTCGCTCACGCGTTCGGGGTGCGTTTCAGCATAGGCCAGCCCTAGCGCCGATCCCCATGAACCGCCGAACACCAGCCACTTGTCCACCCCGGCCAGTTCGCGCAAGCGCTCGATATCGGCGACCAGATGCCAGGTGGTGTTGGCCTCCAGCCCGGCATGCGGGGTCGAGCGGCCACAGCCGCGCTGATCGAACAGCAGCACATCATAGGCTTCCGGGTCGAACAGCCGCCGATGCCTGGCCGAAATCCCGCCACCCGGCCCGCCATGCAGAAACACCGCGGGCTTGGCGCCCGGCGTGCCGCTGCGCTCGTAATAGATCACATGGCCGTCGCCGACATCGAGCGTGCCGGTTTCATAGGGTTCGATGGGCGGATAGAAGGTGCGAAGCTGCGTCATAAGCCCTTATTGCATCCTGCGCGGCACAAGTTCCAGTGCTTCAGAGGCGGCAGCCTTGGCGACAGCCTCCTCGATCCGATGATGATCGGGTGCGCGGTGGCACGCCGGATCGGTTTGCGCAGCATCCCCGGCCAGAGCCAGCGCCTGACAGCGGCAGCCGCCCCAGTCGATCTCGCGCCGGTCGCAGCTGCGGCAGGTTTCGGGCATCCAGCCGGTGCCGCGAAAGCGATTGAAAGCGTCCGATCCCAGCCAGATTTCGGCCAGAGACGCCTCCTTCACCGAGGGAAAGGTGAAGCCGGGCAAGGTCTCCGCCGCATGGCAGGGCAGCGCCTTGCCCGAGGGCGAGATGTTGATGAAACGGTTTCCCCAGCCACCCATGCAGGCCTTGGGCCGGGCAGCGTGATAATCGGGCACCACATAATCGATGGCGATCCGGCCCTTCAACCTTGCGCGGGCAGCCTCGACCACGGCGGTGGCGAAATCCAGCTGTTCGCGGCTGGGCAGCAGCGCATCGCGGTTGAGCAGCGCCCAACCGTAATATTGGGTATGGGCGATTTCCATCCGCTCGGCGCCCAACGCCTCCCCCAGAGCGATCATCGCCGCGACGCGGGCGATGTTCCGCTTGTGGATCACGAAATTGGCGGTCAGCGGCAGGCCGGAATCGCGGATACGGCGCGCCGCTTCCAGTTTCCTGGCATGGCCGCCGCGATAGCCGCCGTCATGATCGGCCTTCTGCGGATCGACGTCCTGAAAGCTGAGTTGCACATGATCGACGCCCGCCGCCATCAACCCGTCCATCGCCGCATCGCTCAGCAGCACGCCCGAGGTGATGACATTGGTGTAAAGCCCCGCCCCCGCCGCATGGGCGATCAGTTCGGGCAGATCGCGCCGCGCCATGGGCTCGCCGCCGGAGAAATGGACCTGCAGAATGCCGATCCGAGCCGCCTGATCCAGCACATGCTTCCAGTCATCGGTGGAAAGTTCCGATTTGGGCGCATCCATCCGCAGCGGGTTGGAGCAATAGGCGCATTGCAGCGGGCAGCGATGCGTGAGTTCCGCGATCAACCCCATCGGCGGCGCAGGCATGGTCATAGCTGGATGGCTCCCCTGGCCGAAAGATCATCGAGCGTGGCGATCACATCGGCCTCGATCTCCCCGCGCGGGGCATCGAAACGGGTGGCCAGATCATCGACGATGGCCTTGATGGCGCGCTCGCCATCGACCAGCTTCAGGATCTCCACCGCGATGTCATCGGGCATGAACAGCTTTTCCGGGGCCAGCAGCACCCAGCTGTCGCGCACGCTGTCGAAGCGGAATTTCACGCCGCGCCGGAAGGCGGGCACATCGCTGACGGCCCCCACCCCTCAAACCTGCGGCGCAAAGGCGCCCGGTGGGATCATCCCCGGCGCGACATAGGCCAGATAAAGCCCATCCAGCTGGCACCACAGAACATCGCATTTGAAGCGCAGCGCGCCCAGCACCGCCTGCTGCTTTTCGGCCGTATCGGCATGCTCCTTCACATAGGCCAGCGCCCATGCACTGTCCTGAGGCGCTTGCGTCAGGCGCGGGGTGAAATAGGCCAAGGTTTCGGGCTGGATAAAATCGTAATGGGCCAGCATGCCCGAAACCCGCTCGGCGATGACCTGCGGCGAGAAGAGTTCGGTCAGCGAGGAAGCCACCGCCTCCAGCAACGAACGATCCCGCACGAAATGGAGATAGGCATCCACCGCGAAACGCGTTTCGGGCAGGATCAGCGCGGCGCTTTCCACCATGGCGCGATCAAGCCCGACGCCCTCGGCCAGCTTCAGCCAGCGTTCGATGCCGCCGGGTTTGTCTCCATCGCCATCGTGGTCCTCGATGCGGCGTCGCCATTCGCGGCGCTGCCCGGCGGTGGGCAGGCGCGCCATCAAAATGGCGTCCTTGGCCGGGATCAAGGCCTGATAGTAATAGCGGTTGAGCGCCCAGGCCTGAACCTGCGCAAGGCTCAACTTGCCGTCATGCAGCAGGCGGTGGAAGGGGTGGTGGATATGGTAGCGCTCGGCGCCGATCTGGCGCAGGGCGGCTTCCAGCTCTTCGGCGGACAGCAGGGTCGTCATAGGGTAAACTCCATGCCATCCTCGGCCACGCGCCAGCCTGCGGCTTCGATCGTGGCGCGCTCGGCGCTGTCGGCCAGCAGCACCGGATTGCTGTTGTTGATATGCAAAGCGACCTTCTGCCCCACCGGCACATCGCTGAAGGCAGCCATCGTCCCCTCTGGCCCGGAGAGGCTCATATGCCCCATCCGCAGACCGGTCTTGGGGCCGAGGCCTGCGGCAACCATCTCGTCATCGCGCCAGAGCGTGCCATCGAAAAACAGCAGATCCGCGCCCGCGATCCGGGCTTTCAGCTCGGGCGTCATCGCCGCGCAGCCGGGGATATAGACCAGCCGTTTCGAACCAGCCGTGATCTCCAGACCGACAGTGGTGTCGTCCACCACGATGGGCGGCGGCTCAACCCCGCTTTCCAGATAGAGCGGCACCTTGCCGGGCACGGCGAACAGGTTTGCGATCAGATGCTTATCCAGCGCGAAAGGCCGGTCCAGCGCCTGAACCGGGCGCGCCACCACATCGCGGGCCAGCACCTCGAAGATCGGGTTGGCGTCCAGCACGGCGTGAATGCGCGAGGTGGCGTGCAGCGCGAAGGCCTGCCGCTCACGCAGCGTCAGCAAACCCGCGATCACATCCACATCGCCGCCCGTCAGCACCACCCCGCCAATCGGCGAATGGCGCAATCCCTGCCGGGGATGCAGCGCAGGCGTGGCGTTGATTTGCTGCCGCAAATCCGGCGAGGCGTTGATGATAAACCAACCCTCGCCATCGCCGCTCACAGCAATGCTGGCCTGCGTGCGCGCCAAAGCGGCTGGATCTCCGGCGCGCGCCCGCCGGCACCCTGCCCCATGCGAATTCCATTGGGGGAAGCCGCCGCCGGCCGCCGCCCCCAGCGTGATGATCCTCACCGAGGGGGCTTAGGCAGGCAGCTCCGCGGAGGCATAACAATTGATCTCGGCGCCGAGCACGATTTCGCGGATTTTGGGCGTCTTCCACTTCATATGCACTCTCCTTGATTGTTTTATCCTCGGCATGTTGGCTGCCGGGATTCGCATGCTAACCGATGTGGAAGAAGCCGCGATAGGACCAAGGTACAGGATGCGGTGAACCGGGCCGAACCTCCGATCAGACCCGCTCAGAGCCTTTCGCACATCGGGCCTTTGGCGCCGCTAAAGCCGCCGCCTGGCCGCGATGTCATCCATCAAGCGCAAGCGACGGAAACTGCGTCGAGGCGTCGAACGTCTGTGACAGTGAGTGGGGCGACCTCTTTCGTCAACCTGCTAACGCCATAGGTGGTTGATCACCCGTCCCAAGCAGCTCTTTTCTGAACAAGGATCTGACCAACCTGCCTTCCAGAACCCGCCCAACGACATAAAGCACCGCAAACATCGCTGCGAACACATAGGCGGACGTAGGCGAAGCCTTCTTCTTATCGTCTTCGCCGTCCTTGCCGTCCGGCTTCGGCTTTTCAGGAGCGGGGCTGCCCAGCATCTTATCGATGGGGTTCTGCGGCAGTTCCACCAGCTTCTTCTGCTGCTTGTGAGCGCCTGCGGCCTGAGCCGCCGGTTTCTCCCACCGGCCAAGCGCGACGGTCAATTGCGCAAAGGCCAGAAACAGCAGTGGCGCAAGAAAGCAAAACAGCAGCGCCCGGCTGGCCAGACGGTAATGCAGCACCGGCCCGACCACGCCATCCCGGATCTGCAGCACGCCGCCATCGAACACCGACATGCTGTCCTGCGCGGCCTGATCCTTCTTGGTGAAGGTCAGCGTGTCGCCGATGCGCGAGCGCGTGGTGCCACCCTGGCGGAACAGCGGATCGAGCCGACCGAAGGCCTCCTCGCCCGATTGCCCGGGGGCCAGCGGCAGGCTGCCCCGAACATGCCATATCCAGTCGATCCAATGCGCTTTCACGGCAGAAACCCTTCCAAATTGCGCCTTATTCGGCGGGCATGACCTCGGCAGGGCGCGAAAAGCGGTCCTTGATCGCTTTCCAGCCCTCGGTGAAGGGATAGGTCATCTGCTCGCGGATCGACATGCGGCGGCCGCCTTCCATCCCCAGCAACTCAGCCTCGCCATCGACGCAAGTGCCGAACATGCGGTCGATGAAAATGTAGGTGCCGGAATAATTGCTGCGGCTGGCCTCGAAATCCTGCGAGTGATGCACGCTGTGATGCTCGGTGGTGTTGAAGACAAAGCGCCACCAGCGCGGCGTGTTGAACCGCACATTGATATGCTGATAGGTGCTGACCGCCATGCCGATCGCCCCCGCCAGCAGCGCGGCGCGCGGCAGGAAATCGAAAAAGCCGCCCACGCCCAGCCCGATCAGGAAGATCTCGACCGGATTGCCCACCGCGCCCTTGTTGATGTTGAGCTGGGTGATGTAGTGATGCACCGAATGGGGCAGCCACAGCGGATACCAGTTGTGCATGCCGCGATGCATCCAGTACTGGCCGAAATCGAAGATGAAGGAGATCAGGAAGGCCTGCACCAGCAGCGGCATCCCCATGAACCAGGTGAATTTGTCCCAGTCGAAAGCATGCTGCACCGCCTTGGTCATCACGCCCGAGCCGATGTAGCCGTTCACCAGCCGCACCAGCGTGTAGCCCAGCCCGACATAGAACAGATCGGTCACCAGCTCCTTCCAGGTCAGCCGCCAGCTGCGATGGCGCGGATTGACCCATTCCAGCCCCAGCAGCAACACCTTGAACCCGATGCCGATCCCCACCGCGGTGGAGGTCTTGGCGATGGAATTGGGCACATAATACCAGAACAGGATCAGCGCGAAGAGCATCGTGGGCTGAAACCAGGTGAAGACAAAGCGCTTGAGCGGACCGCCCTCAACGCGGGGAATGTTCTCCCACCCTACCGTCACCGGCGCCTGAGCCCCGATCAGCCTTTTGCCGACACGAACCGCTTCCATAAGGCTTTCCTTGTGATTTTGGCCTCACCATGGGGCGGCAGCTTCATAAAAGCCCCCCCATCACGCCAGAGGCCAATATCTTATGCAGGCCATAGATACGCTCTATGCCCCAGTGCATCGCGCGAGGATTTGCGCGACTTTCCGCCCATGCCGATCAGTGACAAGAAATTCGCCAGCCGCGTCGACTGGAATCTGATGCGCACCTTCGTGGACATCGTGCGCGCAGGCGGCATCGGCGCCGCGGCGCGCCAGCTCAACCGGCAGCAGCCCAGCATCAGCGCGGCGCTCAAACGCCTGGAGGAAAGCGTCGGCGCCACGCTGCTTCACCGTACCGCCACCGGCGTCGAGATGACCACGGCTGGCCGCGCAATGATGACGCTGTGCGAGGATATGCTCGAATCGGCGCGGATGATGCCGCATCAGATCGCCCAGGCCACCAAGCGGGTGGAAGGCATCGTGCGCATCCAGATCATCTCGGGCCTGGTCTCGCCCGAATTCGACGAGGCCATCGCCAGCTTCCATGTCCGCAATCCCGACATCCATATCGAAATCCGCGTCTCGCCCTGGCGGCAGGTGCTCGACGCCATCGAGCAGGGCGAGGTGGAGATCGGCGTGGGCTATGACCACAATGTGCGCGGCTCGCTGATCTATGAGCCGCTGTTCACCGAACGCCAGCAATTGTACTGCGCGCGCAACCACCGCCTTTTCGGCTATCGCGTCGGTCGCCTCAACGAATTGAAGGATGAAGGCTTCGTCCTCACCGGCGAGGACGAAATCGAGACCATCACCCAATTGCGCCGCCGCTATCGGCTGGGCAAGAAGGTCAGCGGCATGGCCGAGGACATCAATGAGGCGCGGCGCCTGATCCTGCAGGGCGTGGGCATCGGCTTTCTGCCGATCATGGCGGTGGAGGATGAGGTGGCCAAGCGCAAGCTGTGGCCGATGCTCCACACCGAATTCGAGCCATCCTACGAGCTGTTCCTGCTGGCCCGCGCCGAGCCCGCGCGTGACACGGCCACTCAGCTTTTCCTCGATGAAGTGGTGCGGCGCATCCGCGCGCAGCGCCGATCCTAGGGGGGGCATAGCGTGTATCTATGGCTTTCATCGCAAATTTGCATCTGCCCTGATGACCCACCCTGCATCAGTCTTCCACCGACGACAAAAGCGGCGTTCAAAACTGGAATCGGCAAGGCGGGACTCGGTATGAAGGACAGGCTGTTCAATCTGGTGCCCCCGGCGATGGTCGCCATGGTGGTCTTGTTCTGGTGTATGGGCCCCAAGGCGCTGGTCGAGAATTCCTGGACCATCATCGTGATGAGCCCGCTGATCACCGTGATCGTGCTGGGGCTGGAATTCGTGCATGAGCGGCACGCCGGCTGGCGCATGAACTGGCGGGAGTTCTTCACCGACCTTTTCTACGTGGTGCTGAGCGCGACAGCGATCGAACGCGCCTCCGATTTCCTGACCAAAACACCGCTGAAGGATCTCAAGCTTGCGCTGGGCATCACCACGCCATGGGCCGAGCATATGCCCTTTCTGGCGCAGGTGGCGCTGGCGGTCTTTATCGTGGAATTCGGCCAGTACTGGATGCATCGCCTGATGCACAACAAGCTGCCTTTCTGGCTGGTTCATGCGCCGCATCACCACATCACCCAGCTCAATGCGGCCAAGGGCGCGGTGGGCAATCCGATCGAGCTGTTCCTCATCAGCCTGAGCGTGCTGGCCCTGTTCGATCTTCAGGAAAAGGCCCTCTTCTGCGCCTTTGGCGTGATGACGGTGGTGTCCACCTTCGCCCATGCCAATGTGCGCGCCGATCCGCCGTGGTTCTATTCCTTCTTCTTCACCACCATCCAGCATCACAGCCTGCACCACTCGACCGATTATGAGAGCACCCGCTGCAATTACGGCAATTCGCTGATCCTGATCGACCGTATCTTCGGCACCTTCCGCAGCGGTGAAGCCAGCATCGTGGGCCAGGACGACCGTAAGCGCCTGACCATCCGCGAGCAGATGATCTTTCCCTTCCAGCCCCTGATCGAAGCCTACAGGCAGCGCCGCCAGCAGGCAGCGCTTCAACCCAGCGGTGATGCAACAGCATGACGACCTTGCGCGCCAAGCTGACCAGCGCGGCGCGCGGCGCCCTTGCCCGGGGCGATTTTGCCGGGACGCAGCGCCATGCGGCGGCCTTGGTGGCGCGTGATCTGAAAGATGCCGAGGGCCATTTCCTGCTCGGCATCGCCGAGGCGGGTGCGGGGCGTATCAGGCTGGCCATTCCCCATCTGGAAAAGGCGGTCTCGCTCGATCCTCAGGGGGAATATCGCGCGCAACTGGCGCGACTGCTGATCATGTTGCGGCAGGATGGCGAGGCCGCGGCCATGCTGCGCGCCGCCGAAACCGCGCCACCCGCAGATGCGCTGAGCCGTGACACGATGGGTTGCGTCTATGCCCGCCTGGGCGATCACACCGCCGCTCTGCCCCATTTCGTCGAGGCCGTCCGGCTGGAGCCGCACAACAGCGAGTATCTCTACAATCAGGCGGTGACGCTCAATTTCCTTGGCCGTGTCGATGAGGCCGATGCCGCGCTCGAGGCGCTGATCGCGCAGGAGCCCGGCCATGCCCGCGCCCACCACCTGCTCTCCGGCCTGCGCAAACAGAGCGCGCAGACCCACCATATCGACCGCCTCACCCACACCCATGCGCAGGCACGCGATGACCGCAGCAGACTGCTGCTGGGCTATGCCCTCTCCAAGGAACTGGAGGATGTGGGCAGGCCGCAAGAGGCGCTGGCCCGGCTTTGCGCGGTGAACAAGGCCTATCGCAAAACCTTACCCTACAGCTTCGCGCAAGACGAGGCCGCCTTCGACGCCATGGAAGCCCATTGGCCCCAACTGGCCCAGGCGCCTGTCAGCGAAACGCCGCAAGACTCGCCGATCTTCATCATCGGCATGCCCCGCACCGGCACCACGCTGATCGACCGCATTCTCTCTTCGCATCCCGAGGTGGAAAGCGCCGGGGAATTGCAAGCCATGCCGCTGGCGGTCAAAAAAGCCTCGGCCACGCGCAGCCCCGTCATTCTGGACCCCGAAACCGTCGCGGCGGCGGCGCTGAAGGATATGGGCGAGATCGGCCACGACTATCTGCGCATCGCGAGCCATCACCGCCGCGACACCACCCGCCGCTTCACCGACAAATTCCCCGGCAATTTCCACTATGTCGGCTTTATCGCGAAAGCGCTGCCCCGGGCACGGATCGTCTGCCTGCGCCGCCATCCGATGGACACGGTGCTCAGCAATTTCCGCAATCTTTTTGCGATCAGCTCGCGCTACTATGATTACAGCTACGATCTGCTGGATATCGCGGCCTATTACGCCCGTTTCGACCGGCTGATGGCCTTCTGGCGCCAAGCCCTGCCCGGCCGCGTGCTGGAATTGCGTTATGAGGATGTGGTCGAGGATCAAGAGGGCCAGACCCGCCGCCTGCTGGAGCATTGCGGGCTGGATTGGTCGGACGCCTGCCTGAATTTCCACACCAACAGCGCCCCGGTCTCCACCCCCAGCGCCGCTCAGGTGCGCCGCCCGCTCTACAAGGACGCGGTGGCGCGCTGGAAACAGCATGCCGAGGTTCTGGCCCCGGTGGCGCGCTTTTTCGAAAGGTCAGACATTGCGCTGGACTAGCCCCCTGCTGGCCGCGAGCCTGATCCTCGGCCTAGCGGCTCCCGCGATGGCGGCCTCACAGCCCGGCGCAAGGCTGGTCACCTATCACGGCGAAATCTGCCTGCTCGTCTCCGGCCAACGCGACAATCCGGCCTCCGCTGTACGGATCGAGGGCCATGAGGTGCCTGTCGAAGGCAGCCGCACCTGGCGTGCCCGGTTGCCAGTGGCCACCCTGCGCCAATGGGCAACGCCCTTTGCCCGAAGGATCGCGATCAACATCGCGGGGCAGGATAGCCCAACCATGGCCGATCTGCCCATCGGCCTGCTGGGCCACACCACCGATCTTGCGGCCCTGACCATCGGGCAACGCTGACCCCAAAACGCTTCTTCTGGCCTTCCCGTGCCCCATGCGCTATGCTGTCGGATGCAGTCGCCATAAAGCGACGCTTCGCAGGAGATGATGCATGACCACCCGCCTGATGGGCCTCGCCGCCCTGCTGGCCGCCGCGACGCTGGCGAGCACGGCCTCTGCGGCCACCACCACAAGCAACCCCTTCGCTCAGGACAAGGCCGTGCTGCAACTGAGCGACCTCGATCTTGCCACGCCTCAGGGTCAGCGCCGCCTCGCCATTCGCATGGATCAGGCCGCTCGCGCCGTCTGCGGCGAGAAGATGGCCAGCGTGCATCTCGCGCTGGAGGATCAGGCCCGCGCCTGCCGCGCCGATGTGCTGGCCGATATCCGCAGCCAGATCGAGGCCCGCAGCGCTCTGGCGAACCAGCCCGCGCCGGTCCGGCTCGCCTCCAATCGCTGACACAGCATCGCCTGCCGGTGGTCCACCCCCGGCAGGCTAACGCCTTAACGCCCTATCTTATCAGGCTTTTTCCACCATGACAGCGTGTGCTTGTCATGCGCGGAGCTCCACACACCTGCCTTGGTGTAACGCAAGGCCCCGCTGCCCGCCGCCGCGCCGACACGCGCGCGGATCGCCAGCGTCACAGGGTCGATCACCGCAAATTGCTGATCGTCGGTGGTGCGCAGCCAGACCTTGCCGCCGCCGGTGTCGATATCGCCCCATTTGAGGTTGTCGCCCACCTTCACCCGGCCAGAAACCGCACCGCTGTCCTTGTCAACACGGGCCAGAGTGCCGTCGCCCTGCTCCTGCACCCAGACAGCGCCCTCCCCCACGGCGAGAAAGCCGGGCATCTTGCCCAAGGCCGTCCGCGCCGTCACCCTGCTGGTCAACGGATCGATGCGCTGCACCGATTGCTGATCGCTGCTCACAGCCCAGAGCGCGCCATAGCCGAAAGCCAGATAGAAGGTGCCCGGGTCCACGGTGATGCTGCTCACCACCCGGTTGCTGGCCGGATCGACGCGGGCGATCACGCCTTTCTCATCGCTGGCCACCCAGATCGAACCGGCGCCTTCCACCACATTGAGCTCGCCCTTGGGGTTGGCGATGCCGGTGGGAATGGTGGCGGTGATGGTCCCTGTCCGCGTGTCGATCCGCTTGAGCGCGCCCTCCTGGCAATCGGCCACCCACAGCGTGTGGCGAGACAGAGCCATCGCCCCGCAAGGATGCGCCATGGCCACCTCGGCCAGCTTGCCCTTGCGTGACCAATGCTCCACCCGCCCCCGGTTGGTGGCCCAGACGGCCTTGCCCTCCACCGCCAGAAAATCGGCGAAACCAGGCACCTCGATCACCTGCGCGGTCTGGGCATGCCCCAGAGCCGGCACCATGCAACCCGCAGCCGCCATCCACAAAACCCAGAGCCTGCGCATACGCGCCTCCCCTCGAAAGATCAGGCCAGTTGGGCGATATAGGCGCGCCAGCCGCCCAGATCGGTGATATCGCGAGCCCCCGTCATCGCGCGCGGCTCGGCCACGAAGCCTTTTACGCTGGTGCCATCTTCCAGCGTCACGGTGCCAATCGCCAGCGGCGCGGGCACTTCCACCACGAAGCTGCCGAATTCGGCCACGCCCAGCTCATAGACCTCCACGGCGATGGCCGCGCCGCTCTCGTCATAGACCAGCGCGGGCTTGGGCGGCACGCTGTCGGCCATGGCGTAAAGGCGATAGGTCGGCGCCGTCTGGAACGCGCCAACGAAGGTCGCCTCGCGCGAGGTGAGCTGCCAGTGCAGCGGCATATCCTTGAGGTGAGCACCCACAACCGCCAGTTTCACAGTCTGCATTTTACCCTCCAGATCCAAAGGTGGCAGCATCGGCAAATCCGACGCCGAGAAATAGGAATCCGCCTCGGCCAGCAGCGCCATGTCGCTGTCAGCCGGGCCGATCAGTGTGATGCCAAAGCCCGTGCCATTGGCGCGCGCGCCCGCCGGAACAGCCACGGCGGCCATATCCAGCAGATTGACGAAATTGGTGTAGGCCCCAAGATTGCTGTTGAGCGCAATCGGCGCCGCCTCCAGCTCACGCACCCGGAAGGTGGTGCCGGTGGTGGGGAAGGCCAGCATGCCGACCTGCGTCCACATCTCATCGGCCTGACGCTTCAGATCGGCCAGACGATAGATGCCGTTGAACACCTCGACAGCGCTGATCGCGGCGCCGGGCTCCACCACGGCGCGCACGGTTTCATCGATGGCATCGGGGTTATCGGCCAGCAGAGCGGCAATGGCTGCGGTGCGCTCGGCGACCCAAGGCCCATCATAAAGCAGCCTTGCCGCTTCCCTCAGCGGTTCGAGATCGATCTCGACAATCGGCGCCAGACTGGCCAGCCGCTCGATGGCTCGGTCGTAAAGATATTCGGATTCCGCGTCGCCAAACCACACGCGCTGATCGCGGCGCGGCACGCCGATGCCGGGCAGGCGGATCGGCTGATCGGTGGAGACTTTGGAATAGGGATCGCCGGCGTCATACTCCGCCAACACCAGATCGACCAGCCGCGCATCGGCCGTATCGTCGGTAAACACCGTGATGCAGTCGAGCGTGCGGCAGGCCGGGACCAGCCCTCTGGTGCTCCACCGCCCCTTGCTGGGCTTGAAGCCGATCAGATGGTTGAAAGCGGCGGGCACGCGCCCGGAGCCAGCCGTGTCCGTTCCCAATGCAAAGGAGACGAGGCCCGCCGCCACTGCCACCGACGAGCCAGAGCTGGAGCCGCCGCTGACATAATCCAGATTATAGGCATTGCGCGGAATGCCATAAGGGCTGCGCGTGCCGACCAGCCCCGTGGCGAACTGATCGAGATTGGTTTTCCCCACGCACAGCGCGCCTGCCGCCAGCAGCCGCTCGACCACGCTGGCCGTGGCTTCCGGGCGATAGGCGAAGGCCGGACAGGCCGCCGTGGTCTCGAAACCGGCGACATCGATGTTGTCCTTCACCGCAAAAGGCACGCCCGCCAGGGGCAACACCTCACCTGCCGCAACCCGGGCATCGATGGCCTCGGCCTGAGCCAGCAGCGCTTCGGGAGAAGCACGGCTGATCCAGATCTGCGGCTGGACCTTGTCATAGGCCTCCAGCCGCTCCAGCGTGTCCTGCGCCACGGCAACAGCGCTCATCCAGCCCGCCTTGACGGCAGCGGCGATGGTGGCGGCGTTGCGCCGGTTCATCCCGCTCATGACTGGCGCCTGATCGCGAACATGGCGGCGCCGGGCTGGAAGGATTGGCGCTCCTGCAGGTAGACCTCCACGATCGTGCCCGCACCGGGGCTTTCCACCGGATATTCCATCTTCATGGTCTCCATCACCGCGAGCGTATCGCCCGCCTCGACCTCATCACCGGGCGCCGCCAGCATCTTCCAGACGCTGCCGCCGAAGGACGCTTCGAGAAGTTCCGCTCCTTCCGGCACCTCGATGGCGACAGGGGCGCTATCGAGGTCTTCGGTTTCCGGCGCGCGGTCGAACTCGCCCTTGCGCTGCCAGTCATCGCGCTCGGCATCGAAGGCGGCCTGACGGCTGGTTTCGAATTGCGCGATATCCTGAGCATTCTCGGCCAGAAAGGCGCGGTAATCGGAGAGGCGGAATTCGGACTCCTCCACCCGGATCGGGCGGCGGCCGCTGGGGAAATCGCGGCGCCATTCGGTCAGCTCATCCGCGCTGACGGGGAAGAAGCGGATCTGGTCGAAGAAGCGCAGCAGCCAGGGCTTGCCATCGATAAAGCTGTCGGTCTGGCGGTGGGTGTTCCACACCTGGATCGTGCGGCCGAACAGCTGATAGCCCCCCGGCCCCTCCATGCCATAGATGCACATATAGGCCCCGCCGATGCCCACCACATTGGGGGGAGTCCAGGTGCGCGCGGGATTGTATTTGGTGGTGACCAGCCGGTGCCTTGGATCGACAGGCGTGGCGACCGGAGCGCCGAGATAGACATCGCCCAGACCCAGCACCAGATAGCTGGCGTTGAAGATCAGCTTCTCCACCGCATCGGCATCGGGCAGACCATTGATGCGGCGGATGAATTCGATGTTGTCCGGGCACCATGGCGCATCGGCCCGCACGGCGCTCATGTATTTTTCGATGGTCTCGATGGTGGCCGGATCGCGCCAGCTGAGCGGCAGATGTACGATGCGCGAGGGGATCGAGAAATCGGCCAGATCACCCAGCTGCTCCTCCGCCGCGACCAGCGCCGCCAGAGCGGTCTGCTGGGTCAGGGCGTTGCCGTCGAAATGCAGCTGCAGCGAGCGGATGCCGGGCACGATGTCGATCACGCCGGGCAGCGCCTGCTGCTCCAGCTCGCGCATCAGCGCATGGACGCGGATGCGCAACTCGATATCCAGCACGATATCGCCATATTCGACCAGAATGTTGCGGTCGCCCTGCTGGCGATAGACCACGCGCGGGCGACCCGGCGCCTGCGCGATCTGCGCGAGGATCGGGGACAGACCGGCCATGGTGCACGCAGGGGTGGAGCCCGGTGCCGCACCGGTGGCGATCAGCGCCTTTTGCCCCGCATCGGCGGCCTGCGCGTCCTCAATGGTGACCGGCACGAAGGCCAGCCTGTCCCCGGGCTTGAGCTGGCCGATCTTCCAGCGATCCGCCGCGATCACCACGAAGGGGCAGACGAAACCGCCCAGCGAAGGGCCGTCAGGCCCCAGAATGATCGGCATATCGCCGGTGAAATCCACCGCGCCGATCGCATAGGGATTGTCGTGAATGTTGGAGGGGTGCAGGCCCGCCTCGCCGCCGTCGGACCGCGCCCATTCGGGCTTGGGGCCGACCAGACGCACGCCGGTGCGGTTGCTGTTGTAATGCACCTGCCATTCGGCAGCGGTGATGGTGTCGATGTCTTTGGCGGTGAAGAAATCGGGCGCGCCATGCGGGCCATAGAGCACCCGCAAGGCCCAATCCGTGCCGAATTCGGGCAGGCTGACGGCAGGCAGAGCCTGCTGCGCCGGGGCATCGCCCAGATGTAGCGTATCGCCCGCCAACAGGCGCCGCGCGGCATGGCCGCCGAACTGGCCCAGTTCAAAGGTGCTGCTGCTGCCGAGATAGGTGGCGACATCCAGCCCCCCGGCAAACAACACATAGCCGCGCATGCCGCCGCCCGCCGGACGGCCCAGCGCCAGCGTCTGCCCTGCGGCGATCTCCACCGGAATGCCCCGCGCCACGCCAGCACCATCGAGGGTCGCGCCAAAATCGGCGCCCATCAAGCAGATGCGCGCAGGGGTGTTGAACAGCAGGCTGGGGCCCGAAACAGTGATTTCCAGCCCCGCCGTGCCTTCAGGATTGCCAAGCAGCCGGTTGCCCAGACGGAAGGACTGATCGTCCATCGGCCCCGAGGGCGGCACGCCGATCGCCCACAGGCCCTCACGCCCCGGCCAGTCCTGCACGGTGGTGGCGGTGCCGCCGCTGATCACGCGGATGCTGCGCGGGTGATAGGTGACGCTGTCGAGCGCCTTGGTCGAAACCTCGCCGCTGGTGAAGGCGGGCGCGCGCACCACATCGCGCAGCCAGCGCAGATTGGTCTCGATGCCATCGACGCGGCTGTGGTCCAGCGCGTGCTGCATCGCGGCCACAGCTTCATCGCGCGTGGGCGCGTGGACGATCAGCTTGGCCAGCATCGGATCATACCAGGCGCTGATCGTGGTGCCCGCCATGCACCATGTTTCGGCGCGAATATCGCTTGGGAACTCCAGCGCCGTCAGCATACCCGAGGTGGGGCGGTAATCGACCGCCGGATCCTCCGCATAGAGGCGCACCTGCACCGCGTGGCCCTTTGGCAAGGGCGGCTCACCATCGAGGAAGGTGAAATCCCCCGCCCCGCCGCGCACCATCCATTCCACCAGATCGACGCCCATCACCTCCTCGGTGACGCCATGTTCGACCTGCAGGCGGGTGTTCATCTCCAGGAAGAAGAACTGCTGCTGATCGGCATCGTAGAGGAATTCCACCGTGCCTGCCGAGCGATAGCTGGCCGCCTGCCCCAGCCGCACCGCCGCGGCGATCAGATCCTTGCGAACATGATCGGGCAGCAGGGGGGCGGGCGCCTCCTCCACCACCTTCTGGTTGCGGCGCTGGAGCGAGCAGTCACGCTCGCCCAGCGGCATGACATGGCCCGCGCCGTCGCCGAAGATCTGCACCTCGACATGGCGCGCGCGGCCCACGTAACGTTCGAGGAAGACCCCGGCATCGCCGAAATTGCCCTCGCCCAGCCGCGCCACGGTGGCGAAGCCCTGGCGGATGGCGGTTTCATCCTCGCAAATGCGCATGCCGATGCCGCCGCCGCCTGCGGTGGCTTTCAGGATGATGGGATAGCCGATGGTTTGCGCCGCCGAAACGGCCTCTTCCTCATCGGTCAGCAAGCCCGTGCCGGGCGCCAGAGGCACGCCATGCGCCTGCGCCAGAGCGCGTGCGCTGTGTTTCAGGCCAAAGGTGCGGATGTTCTCGGGCGTGGGGCCGATGAAGACGATGCCTGCCGCCGCGCAGCTTTCGGCGAAATCGGCGTTTTCGGCCAGAAAGCCATAGCCGGGATGGATCGCCCCGGCGCCGGTGGCCTTGGCCGCCTCCAGAATTTTGGCGGCGTTGAGATAGCTTTCCGTCGCCGGTGCCGCGCCGATGCACACCGCCTCATCGGCCAGGGCGACATGCAAAGAGCCTTCATCCGCCTCCGAATAGACGGCGACCGAGCGCAGCCCCATGCGCTTGAGCGTGCGGATGATGCGGGTGGCGATCGCGCCCCGGTTGGCGATCAGAACGGTGTCGAAGCTCATGCCGCGACGATCATGCGCACGGGGGTGGGGTTGAAGGCGTTGCAGGGATTGTTGATCTGCGGGCAGTTGGACACCGCCACGATCACATCCATCTCCGCGCGCAGATCGACCAGCAGGCCGGGCGCGGAAATGCCATCGACAATGCCCAGCGCGCCATCGGCCTCCACCGGCACATTCATGAAGAAGTTGATGTTGGACACGATGTCGCGCTTGCCGCGGCCCTGCGCCAGATTGGCTTCGAGGAAGTTCTCGACGCAGGCGTGTTGCGACTTGGTGTGGTGGCCGTAACGCAATGTGTTGGACTCGCAGGAGCAGGCGCCGCCGATCGTGTCATGATACTCCACCGAGGTGCCGGTGATCGTCATCATCGGGCGGCCCTCGTTGGAGAGCAGCACGCTGCCGCCGCGCAGGAACAGATTGCCTTGCGCCGAGACCGTATCCTGCGCGCTGTAACGCTCGGCATCATCGGCGGCGGCATAGATCATGAAATCCACCGCCTGATTGCCTTCCAGATCGACGATGCGCAGAGTCTGCCCGGCCTTCACCGTATGCAGCCAGGGCGCGCGGGCGGGCACGATCTCGTCATGGATCGGGGTGCCGGTCAGTCCGGAGAGATGAGGATCAGCGCTCATGGCGGCCTTCCTTGCAACTGGGCGTTGTCGCATGCGGCGGGCGCAGGGCCTCACCCGCGCGAAAACGCGGTCAAACAGAATCTGGAGCGGGTTAAGCGGCTCTAGCGGCGGTAATAATCCTCGACGTTCTGAAAGGCGCGCAGGCCCTCCGGCGTCGCATTGCGAATAGGGTCTTGCGGGGGGGTGACCGCGCCGCGCCAGGCGGAAACGCGCAGCGGCGCAACCGTCCACGCCTCGCGCGGGTCAAGCACATGGGGGCAGTTGGCGATGACCACGATCACATCCATTTCCGCGCGCAGGGTCACGCTGCGGCCCGCATCGAAGGGGCCAATCACCGGGGTGATCGTGCCGTCCGCCTCGATGCGCGTGCCCTTGAACAGGTTGATGCAGGGATGCACGTCGCGGCGGCCGAGCCCATGCTTGGCGGCGCCCAGCAGCAAGCGGTCGCGCCCGTTGGGAAAGGCGCCGCTGTTGCGGCCATCACCATATTTGCGCGTGTTGACCGCCTCGTTGGAGGTGCCGCAGAAGGTGTCATGGGTTGCCGCGTCATCCTCCAGAATGCTCACCAGCACCCGGCCCATATCCGAAAGCAGCAGCTTGCCCGCCTCCAGATAGGCGTTCCACTGGATCTTGACCGTGTCGGCGACATTGAGCCTTTCGGTGGGCATCTCCGCGTTGAAGAGCATCAGCGAAGCACAGGCATCGCCCTGCAGATCGATCAGCCGCAGCCGCGTGCCGCGCGCCAGGCGCCGCGTGGCATAGCCGCCTGCCGCGATGGTCTCTTCCCACAGCAGATCCTCTGCCGCCACACCCTCGGGCAGGTCGCTGGCGACCGGCGGGATGATCGGCATGGTCTCGACCTGCGTGCCGCCCATGGCGCGGGCGTGATCGCGCGCGGCGAGCGGGTTGGCCAGAATTTGGCTCATTCGCCTGTTCCTTTCCGCTTGGCGTCCTGCTCATGCAAAGGAGGCAGAAGCGCCGTGGTGGTGACGAGTTCAAGTTGCTGCACGCCGCGCACCCGGCGCAACGCATCGCACAATTCCTTCAGCCTTATCGCCGGGCCCTGCACCAGCAGCACCTCCAGCGACTGGTCGTCCTCAAGAAAAACATGCTGCGCGGAAATCACTTCGCGCAGAAATTCCGCTTCGGTCTGGGCGAGCTGATGGCGGACGCGGCCACGCTCGCCGCGATAGACCAGCGTGATCGTGCCCGCGAGCATCTCCTCGGGCCGGATCAGCGCTTCATGCTCGGCCAGCGCGTGGCGGATCAGCTCGGAGATCAGCTGCGAACGGGAGGGCAGTTCCCGCTCCTCCACCATCATGTCGAGCTGTCGAAAAAGGTCGGCGGGCAGGCTGATGCTGAGGCGGGCCAGGGTCGATTCTGAACTCATAGCGCAGCCTCTAATTTATTACCTTTATTGTCAACCGTAATACCGAGAGGTTTTCTGTCCTTACGGTCGAGTTGCAGGTCATAAACCGCCGTGGCGCCGTAACGATGCGGCGCATGCGGGTCATGGCGGCGCTTGTCGAGCGCCAGAACGCGGGTGCCAAGGCTGAAAGCCTCGCGAATATCATGCGTGACCATGATGATGGTCAGGGCATAATCGCTCCACAACTGGCGGATCAGCGCATGCATATCAGCGCGGATGCCGGGATCGAGCGCACCGAAGGGTTCATCCAGCAGCAGAATACGCGGGCGCTTGAGCAAAGCCTGCGCAATGGCCAGGCGCTGCTGCATGCCGCCCGACATTTGCGCCGGGTAGAGATGCAGACTGTCACCCAGCCCCACGGCCTTGAGCATGGCGGCAGCCTCTTCCTCGGCGGCGCGGCGGGCGCTGCCGAAGAGCCTTGCGGCCAACGGCGCCTTCTCGCATTCCAGCCCGAACACCACATTGCGCAGCGCGGTCAGATGCGGGAAGACCGAATAGCGCTGGAAAACGACGCCGCGATCAGGGCCGCATTCAGGAGCAAGCGGGACGCCATCGAGCAGGATGCTGCCGCGTGTCGGCACTTCCTGCCCCAGGATGACGCGCAGGAAGCTGCTCTTGCCCGCACCAGAAGGGCCGACGATGGAGACGAAAGACCCCGCCTCGACATCGAGGTCGACCTTCTCCAGCACGACCTTGTCGCCATATTCGACCCAGACGCCGCGAAGGCTGAGAAGCGCGCTCAATGGCTTGCTCCATGGGCCCAGGGGAAGAGACGGCGGCTCATCAGCGCCAGTGCGGCATCCATCAGGATCGCCAGCAAGGCGATCCACACGACATAGGGAATGATCACATCCATCGCCAGATAACGCCGCACCAGAAAGATCCGATAGCCAAGGCCGACATCCGAAGCGATCGCCTCTGCGGAAATCAGGAACACCCATGCCGGGCCGAGCGACAGGCGCACCACCTGCAGCAGACGGGGCATGGCTTGAGGCAGGGCAACACGGATCATGATCTGCCAACTGCCGGCGCCCAAAGTCTGCGCCTTGATGATCTGCTCACGCGGAAGGGCCGCAACATGGCCTGCCAGATCGCGCAGCATGGCAGGGGCAATGCCCAGCACGATCAGCGCGATCTTGGCGGTTTCGCCCAACCCCAGCGCGATAAACAGGATCGGCAGCAGGGCGATCGGCGGGATCACGGCAATGCCCGTCACCAGCGGCCCGAAGGCTGCGCGCACCGGCGGCAGCACGCCCAGCGCAAGCCCCGCAAACAGCGCGATCAGGGTGGAGATGCCGATGCCGATGCCAAGCCGCTCCAGACTGGCCATGGTATCAGCCACAAAGATCAGTTTGCCCGAGAGGGGATCGGGCTGGGCCATCAGCGCACCAAGGCTCTGCGCCATGCCGCCGGGCAGGGGCAGGATCTTGTCGGCAGGATTGATGCTGTGGCGCTGCATCGCCATGAACAGATAGAGCAGCAGCAGCAGCGCAATCGGCAGCCCGCCCAAAAATAGGCGATCCTGCCGCCGCATGTGACGGTTGACCCAACGCATCTTCATAGCACCTTGATGGAGCGCGAAACCCAAGCGATTACAGCTTGCCGTCAGCGGCCATTTTCATAAAGCTTTCGTCGAAACGCAGCGTGACATGCTGGCTGTCGCCCAAAGTCTTGCCGCCAGGGAAACCAATGCCCACGGCGTCCGCGGACGTCGCGCCCTTGAACAGCCCCTTGGAGAAGCTGAAGTCACGCACCCTCTTCATGGTCGTTTCCAGCGCCGGAGCCGTTGTTGCCGCGACAGCCGCCTTGGGATCGTCATAAAGATAGGTCGTGGCGATCTGACTGTCGAAGACGTCGGGCTTTGCGCCCGCCAGCTTGGCCATCTGGGCGCGGGCTTCCTTACCCTTGGCGTCAGGATTCTTCATCAGCGTCACCGTGTCATACCAGATGCCCGCCAGCGCCTTGCCCAGATTGGGATTGGCCTTGAGCGTGTTGGTATCGACCACCAGCAGATCGAGGATCTCGCCCGGCACATCGGCGGAGCTGAAGACCTGCTTCACCCCGTCCTGCGCCTTCATGGTCGAAAGCTGCGGGTTCCACGCCACCGCGGCCTTGACGTCCGGGCTGGCGAAGGCCCCCACGATATCGGCATCTGACGTATTGACGGTCTTCACATCATTGAACGACAATTTGGCGGTATCGAGCGCGCGGCCCAGCAGATAATGCGACACCGTCAGCTCGGCCAGATAGATCGACTTGCCCTTGATATCGCCAACTTTGTCGCCACCCTTCACAAGGATGCCATCATTGCCGTTGGAATAATCTCCAAGAATAATCGCGCTGGTGTCCTTGCCGCCTGCAGCCGGGATGGTCAGCGCGTCCATATTGGTGACCGTGACGCCGTCGAACTTTCCGGCGGTGTATTGATTGACCGATTCAACATAGTCGTTCACCTGAACGATGTTGATCTTGATACCGTATTTATCTTCCCACTTCTTCACGATACCGGCCTGCTGCGCATAAGGCCATGGCATCCAACCGGTGTAGATCGACCAGCCGATGTTGAATTCATGACGCGGCTTGGCGCTGTCGCTGGTAGAGGGAGAGCAGGATGCCGCCAGAAACACGGCGGCCATCAGGGTGAGATTGCGGGTCTTGCGGAATGATCCTGGCATGATTCGTCCCCTTCGCATTGCAGCATTGCGACGATCCGCCAAACTGTCCAGTGGAAATATTACGTATTCGATGATTGGTAATATCAAGTCAGCTTGCCTCTCGGAAAATCCGGACGCAGAGCGGCGAGAAGCGACCTATCAGGCGCTTCTCGCCGGCTGAGGTCATGCGCCCGAAATCATCAGATAAACATCCGTTTTTCATTACCTTTATGAACATGGCTCCACTGCGAATCAGGAAGCTTCTTCATGACTGTTTCGATGAACGCCACACGCATTTCCGCCTTCAAGCATGCGCATGATTACGGCGCTTGCCGCAAGGATCGTTTGGGAAATATCGCGCTATTCCTGCGGATGATGCGCAATCCCTTCATACTGCAACGCACAAAAATTATTACGCTTGACCATCTAGGTAATATCAATAGCGTATGAGCATCGCCCGGCAGAAGACCCTCCTGCATCGTGTCCATGCCGGGCCAATCCAAGAGTAAAACGTGGAACGCCTTCTCCATTCGGGGTTCCATCAGGGAATAATGGCCAAGATCTGGCTGACGACACTGGCATAGTCAGGCGTCCATGAGGGGATGTCACTTTGCGACAGGCTTTTTCAAGACAGAAGGGGGCCGAAGTGACCGAGCAATCTTTCCGTAAGTCGTTATTATGCGCGACCATGCTGATGGGCGCCGCGTCCGCCCCGGCCTTTGCAGCCGATGCTGCGCCGGATCCCGCAAGCGCCGCACCGGGTGCGGCCAATGAAATCGTGGTCACGGCCACCCGCCGCTCCACCACGATTCAGGACGCGCCGATCAACATCAGTGCCGTCAGCGCGGAACAGCTTTCCAAGCAACGCATCGATGATGTCAAATCGCTGTCGGCCTTTACGCCCGGCATGACGGTGGTCGATACGGGCCCCGGATCGACCGGCAACATCATCCTGCGCGGCATCTCGTCTTCCAGCACCAGCGCAGGTGGCTCCAATTACCAGAACTCGCTTGGCGTTTACCTTGGCGAAGTTCCGATGTATCTGGACTTCAAGCTGATCGACATCAGCCGGGTCGAGGTTCTTCAGGGCCCGCAAGGCACGCTTTATGGGCTCGGCACGCTGTCGGGCGCGGTGCGCTATATGCCCAACCGCCCCACTGCCGACCATTTCTCCTTCGATTTCCATGAGCGTGCCTTTGGACAGTCGCACAGCTCATCGCCCGGCATCAACATCGATGGTGCGGTGAATATTCCCATCATCAAGGATCATGTCGCACTGCGATCGGTGGTCGGTTACTATGACAATCCCGGCTTTATCGATTACAATCATCTGCTGAAGAACCCGGGCGTGTCGAACCCTCAGCCGGTGCGGGGCACCTCGGCGGCGCAAGGTTCCTTCGGCACGCAGGCCGATTACAACGCCAACTTCTACAGCAAGCGCGATGTCAATTACGAACACACCTTCACAACCCGCAACCAGCTGCTTGTAGAGATCAATCCCGACATCAAATCCTATTTCACCTACGCGCATCAGGAAACCCGTACGGGTGGCCGCCAGGCCAATGGCGCAGGCGTGCTGGGCACCGGCAATTATGAAGCCCCCTGGCGCTATCTTGAGCCGAGCGCGCGTATCTCCGATCTGTTCTCGGCGGAGTTCAACGTCAACCTCGGCATCGCGCAGCTCGTGGCGACCACCGCCTTTACCAATCAGAAGAACCAGACCAAGGGCGACAACACCGACCTTCTGCTCGATCTGGACTACGGCTATGAAGCCTTCCCGGCTTTCTCGTCCTACAACACGCAGACCGAATATTACCGTCAGTTCAACCAGGAAGTGCGGCTGGTCTCATCGCATGGCGGGCCGTTCAGCTGGGTGGTCGGCGGCTTCTACAACAATCTTCGCGATTACCGCAACTATCGCGAATACACGCCGGGTTATGCCAATTACATCGGCGTTAACCGCCCTGACGATCTGGAATATATGTCCTTCGTGAACACCGCCACCAAGGAAAAGGCGGTCTATGGCGAAGGCACCTTCCATATCACCAAGGCCTGGCAAGTGACCGGCGGCCTGCGCTATTTCAACTATGACGCCATGGCCACCGGCGGCACCGACACGCCGCTGACTGGCGGCGGCCTTGCCCGCACCCCTTATCCGCTGGTGCAATTCGCCGCCAGCCGCATCAAATCCGGCGCGACCAGCGCCAGCGGCACGGTCTGGAAGGCGAACACCTCCTACAAGTTCAGCAATCAGTTGCTGGCCTATGCCACCTTCAGCACGGGCTATCGCACGGGCAATGTCAACCGCGTGGCGCCCTGCGTGCTGCCACTTGGCCCGGGGCAGAATGTCTGCGCCCTGCCCAATGAGCTGTCCTATAAGCCGGACAAGACGCGCAATGCGGAAATCGGCATCCGCGCATCGCTGTTCGACAAGCGCCTGCAATTCACGGTGGATGCTTTCCATGTCAACTGGAACAACATTCAGGTTGCGACCCAGACTGTCAACGGCGCGACGGGCGTGACGGTCAACGCCAAGGATGCCGTATCGCAAGGTTTTGAATTCTCAGGCCAGTTCAAGATCACACCGCGCCTGCAGCTGGCGGGCACCTATTCCTACACCGATGCGCATCTTACGCAGGATGCCTCTGGCGTGGTGGTCAGCGGCGGCGTGGCCTATGACGTGAAGGCTGGGGATCGCCTGCCGGGTTCTGCCAAGAACTCGGGCAGCGCCCAGCTGACCTACACCTTCCCGTTGAGCCAGGGACGCGATATCGAGGCCAATTGGGCAACCACCTACACCGGCGATATCTATTCCCGTATTGGCCTGCGCGGCAATGGTCAGGATATTCCTGGCTATGTGCTGCACCGCGCCTCTGTCACCTATCACGCCAAGACGTTCGACATCGGCGTCTATGCCGACAACATCTTCAACAAATATGCCGTCACCGCGATCAGCAATGACGTCAGCTCTTACAACCAGACCCGCACCGGCGTGGTCGAGCGCTACTATGCGCAGGGCGTGCTGACGCCCCGCCGCGTCGGCGTGGATTTCCACTTCCATTATTATTGAGCCGGGCCGGGCGCTCCACAGCGGGCGCCCGCCCTTCCCTTTCGGACGGCTCAGCATGCCAAAGGACAAGCATGACCACTTTCACAGTTTCGACCGCAAGCACGCAGGACATCAGCGTGCAGGCCACGGCTGGCCAATCGCTGATGGAAGCGCTGCGCGACAACGGTTTCGAGGATATTCAAGCCTTTTGCGGCGGCGGCTGCTCCTGCGCGACCTGCCATGTGGTGGTGAACCCGGACTGGTTCGCAAAACTGCCGCCCGTCTCTGACGATGAGCAGGATCTGCTTGAGTCCATCGAAGGTCGCCTCGCCACCTCACGCCTGGCCTGCCAGATTCCACTCTGCGACGAGCTTGAGGGCATGGCCATCATGATCCCGCCGGCGGTCTGAACAACCAGAGCCCAAAAAGGGGACGGTGGAGACTGTCCCGAGGGGTCGAAACAAATGCGAAAGCGCTGGCGGTCATCGATCGAAATGTCAGGGGATTTTTATGGCTGAGATGACGATGAACAATGCATGCCTGACGGAAAAGGCGCGAGCTGCGCCAGCGCCTTCCTATCCCAACGGAAACCCCAACCTTCCTTATAATCCGCCCGGCGTTCGTAACACGGACAGCGCCATTCCCCTGCACCGCAACACGCCGGTGCAACATGACTATCGCAGCGATGGGCCGGCAGCAGGCACGCTCGGCTTCCGCTGGACCTATGGCTCCAACGTGGCCGCCAAAAACCGCGATCCGCGCGTACAAGTCGTGCAATATAACGAGGACACCTTCGTCCTGCGCCAGAACGTGTGTGTCCATTGGGAAGCCCCCTTCACCTATCTGCTGTTCGGCAACAAGGGCGCCCTGCTTATTGACACCGGAGCCACTACCGACCCGCGCCACTATCCCCTGCGCGAGACGGTGGATGCCATCATCACGCGCTGGGCAAAGGCGCGCAACCGGCGGAACGTCCCGCTCACCATTGCCCTGACATCGGGCGAGGACATCGCGCAGAACCAGGGCCTGCAGCAGTTTGCCGATCGCCCCGACACCACCATCGTTCCCAAGCCCCTGGAGCTCATGAAGGCTTTCTATCGGCTCGGCAGCTGGCCATCGGGCACGGGCAAGATCGATCTGGGGGACCGCATTGTCGAGGTGATCCCCACGCCAGGCACCCATAAGGATGGGGTCAGCTTCTACGATCCCTATTGCGACCTGCTCTTCACCGGAGACTTCCTGTATCCGGGCAAGATCAACATCAGCAATGATAAGGACTTCATTGTCTCGCTGCAACGCATCAAGGCCTTCATCGTCGGCAATCCGGTCAAATGGATTCTGGGCGGCCATATCGAAATGATGTTCGTGCCTGGCCGCTTCTACCCAAGGTTCGCGACATACAAGCCCTATGAGCGGGTTCTGGAAATCACCCCCACGCTCGTCGATGAGGTGCTGAAATATGCTCAGCTTGTTCAGGGCAAGGCCATGATGCAGATTCGCGGGGATTTTGTGCTCTACAACGGCGTCAGCCCGGATCAGCGCAATGCCGATTGGCCCGGCGATCTGCCCGTCATCGATCCCCCCCGCCCTTTCTAGAGCGTTTTCAAGCTGGGTGGAATCACCCAGCGACTCGGAAAACGCGGTAAAACAAGAATCAAGAGCCGTTGATCCGATGCAATCGGAACAACTGCTCTAAAACAGACGATCGGACACGCCACCATGGACCGTCGCACATTTCTTTCCGCCGCTGCCGTCACGGCGACTGTTTCCGGATCGATCGAAGGCGCGTCGGCCGCAATGGCGGCCGTCAGACCTGACCCCATCGATTTCAAGAGCAATCTGCCCGCAACCGGCACGTTTCCTCAAAAGTGGATTTGCGGATCGGCGTCCTGCATGGACAACACCGATCCTCCGGTTCATGTCCATTGGTACAATCCGCATACAGCGATCCTGAGGCAGAACAAGGCCTACAGCTACGAGGCCCCCTTCGCACCCTTATACTTCGGGAACGACCGGGTTCTTCTTCTGGATGAAGGGTTCGTCCAACTGCGCAACGATTGGGATCTTCGCAGCGTCGTCGATTCATGCATTGAGGATTGGTGCCGACGCAATGGGCGCGATCCGGCAAGCCTTGAGCTTCTGGTTGCCTTCAGCCACCTCCATATCGATCACTACGCCGCGACCAACCAGTTCGCAGACCGCCCCAACACCCGTTATATGGGCCTGACCCATGAAGAAATGGTCGGCTTCTGGGGCATGACGAACTTTCCGGAAGAACGGGTTACCCTGGACCTTGGCGGACGAGAGATTCTCATCTGGGGATCGCCGGGGCATGTCATTTCCGAGTTCGCCTACTATGACAGCTACACGCAAATCCTATACACCGGTGATATGTTCTATCGCGGACGGTGCTATATCAGCTTTTGGGAGCCCTGGTTCGCCAGCATGCAGCGCCTGATTGCATTTTGTGACACTCATCCTGTCACCCATGTCATGGGCTGCCATGTGGAAATCAGCAAAGACGGGAAGGATTATCCTTACGGTTTAACATACCAGCCGGATGAGGCTCCTGTCGAAATGACCGTTCAGCAATTGCGCGAGGCCTTCGCAATGGCAAAGACAATCACCAAGCCCGGCATCTATTTCACAGGAACCGTGTTCCTCTGCAATCAAACCCGTCATTTAACAACGATCGACCGCAACCCCTATAAATATACATAATCAGAAAAATCAGCATTCACACCAAAGAAAATATAATATCACACCTGTTTAACGGGCAGATGCCCTGAATTCATACCCGGATGGCAACCTGCAACCATCGCATCGTGCAACCGCCATCGACCCGCCGGTCTATCTGGCCGGGGAGGGCTGAAACAGCGCCTGTTCCTGCGCAAAGATGCGGATGATCTCATCAGCGACGGCGCGGATGGTGAAAGCCGTCCGGTCACGGCGGCGGGTGAGCAGAAACAGGTCGCGCGGGGGCGGAACGCTGCGCAAATCAATCAGCCGCAGCGCCCCTTCGGTCTTGCCGATGTAATGCGGCAGCAGGGCAATCCCCACGCCCGACCTTGCCGCAATCGCCTGAGCGGCATGGTTGTTGGCGCGAAACACCACGCGCACCCGAGGGAAGTGCCGCGCCAGCCATGCCGCATGGGGAACAAAGGCATTGGCCTCATCGAAACCGATGAAGGTGGGCAGCGCCCCACCCTCGACCTTGCGGCAGAGCTCCGGCGTGGCGTAAAAGCCATGATGAACCGATCCCAGCGGCCATGCGATCACATCGCCATCCTCGGGGCGGTCCATGCGGATGGCGATATCGGTTTCGTGGCGCTCCAGACTGACCGAGCGCAGATTGGTCGCCAGATCCAGGTCCAGCCCCGGATGGCGCAAGGCGATCCGCGCCAGACGGTCCGTCAGAAACCCCAGCGCCAGACCGGGCGGCGCATTCACGCGCACCAGGCCCGTCGGCGCCCCCTCGGCCTCGCCATGGCCCAGCGTCCGGGCGGCATGGTCCATATCGCTGACAGCATCCAGCGCGCGGGTGCCGGCGGGGGTCAGTACATAGCCCTCGGGACGGCGCTCGACCAGCTTGACGCCCAGCCCCTCCTCCAGCGCCTGCAGCCTGCGCGCCACCGTCGCGTGATTGACACCAAGGGTGCGCGCCGCGCCGGACAGCGTGCCATGCCGCGCCAGCGCCAGAAAGAAGCGCAGATCCTCCCAATCCATTGCTGTGCGTTTTTGATCAGCCATGGTGCAAGGATAGTGAATTATCACGCAGACACCAAGGCCCTAAATCCCGCTCCACATCATCCTACAGGAGCAGTGACCATGTCGGACCATCAGAAAGTGGCTATCGTGACCGGGGCCTCGCAGGGCCTTGGCGCAGGTATCGTGCAGGCTTACCGGGCGCGCGGCTGGCGCGTTGCCGCCACCTCACGCTCGATCCAGCCGTCGAGCGATCCCGATCTGTTGACCATCCCCGGCGATATCGGCGATCCGGCAACCGGCCAGCGCGTGGTAGCGCAGGCCATCGCCCAATTTGGCCGCGTCGACACGCTGGTCAACAATGCGGGCATCTTCGTCGCCAGCCCCTTCACCGATTACACCGAGGACCAGTATCGCCAGAAGCTGCACACCAATCTCGACGGTTTCTTTTTCATCACGCAGGCCGTGATCCCCGCCATGCTGAAGCAGGGCGCGGGGCTGATCGTGCAGATCACCACCACGCTGGTCGATCAGGCGCGCTCCGCCGTGCCTTCGGTGGTCGCCTCGCTGACCAAGGGCGGTCTGGACGCCGCCACGCGCAGTCTGGCCATCGAATATGCGTCGCGCGGCATTCGCGCCAATGCGATCTCACCCGGCATCATCAAGACGCCGATGCATGCCCCCGCCACTCATGAAGCGCTGGCCACCATGCATCCCATGGGCCGGATGGGCGAGATTTCCGATATCGCCCGGGCGGTGATGTATCTGGAAGACGCGAGTTTCGTGACGGGCGAAACGCTCCACGTCGATGGCGGCATGATCGCCGGTTTCTGAGTCTTCGCAAGGGAGCCCCGCCTCCCGCCCCCAAAGGATCACCATCATGCCCATCGTCACCGTGCAGGTTACCCGTCAGGGCACCACCGCCGCCGCGGACCGCACCACCACCTTGCAGAAAGCGATGATCCACAAAGGCGTCAGCGATCTGCTTCAGCAGGTGCTCGGCAAAGACCCCGACGACACCTTCGTCATCTTTCAGGAGATCGAGCTGGAAGACTGGGGGCGCGGCGGCCTGCCGCTTCCGGAATGGCGCCAGAGCAAGCGCTGATCACACCCGCTGGTCGATCTGCGGCGTCACCGCACGCACCATCACCGCCAGAGATGCGGTCGAGGATGCGCTCGGCACGAAGGCGGCGGCGATGCTGACCGCCGCCGCATAGGGATCGGGATCGACATAGGAGCCATGCAGGACACGCCCATTGCCCAGATGCGTGACAATGGAACCATCCTGCAGGGCATCCAGCTGCCGCTTGGCGTCGATCATCCCGGCCAGCGAGGTGGTTTTGGCGCTGCGCAGATCAACCGGTCGGTCCCATTGGTCGGTATAGGTGGAATCATCGGAGGAGCCCGAGGGCGCAGCCTTGTTCATCACCCCCTGCATCAGCGCCAGAAAGGAAACCTTGCCGTCCACCTTCGCCGCCGGACTCTTCGGAGGCGTCGTGCCCGGAGCGCTGGCCTCTCTGGCCTTGAGGGCGGCGGCCCCGTCCATCGCCTTGCCCAGATCGCTGTTGAAACGGTTCACCAGATCGACAAGCGCGGTGTTGGCATTGAGCGTCTTTTCCAGCCAGGCGCGATCCTCGTCGCTCAGCGCGCTGGAGATCACCTTGATCCCGTCCTTGCCGCCGGTGAAATCGAAGGTGGCGTCGGCCAGATCGGGCCGCTGAGCAAGGATGCTCTGAAACGCCGCCGTGATCGTGTTGGCCAGATCCTGCGTGTCCTGAGCGACCGCACCCTCCGCCTGCCATTGGGCGTAGGTGTCGGTCTTGGTGATGTCGAAGGGCTGGACCTGCTTTGGCTGGAGCGGCGCCACATCCGAATCGCTCTGGGCAGCGGCATTCGATGTGCCCGCCGCGAGGGCCGACAGGCTGGCGGACAGTCTGGGAATCGCGAAGGGAGAACTGCTGCTGATGCTCGTCATGGGCCAATCCTTTGCCATGGCCAGAACGGCATAAGAGCCTGCTGCTTCAGGATCCGCCTGATTTTATACGGCCTTTTTAGGCTCCTCCCTCCTTCTTCCTGCCGCGACCATCGCATTCCCCGGATCGCGCCCTATATCGACCATCCCCCCAAGCGAGAGAAAGCCCTTCCCATGCCTCCCAGCTTCAAGATCGATGTCGTCTCGGATGTCTCCTGCCCGTGGTGCGTGATCGGGATCAAAGGGCTGGAAGCCGCGCTCGAGCGCATGGGCGCCAGCGTGGAGGGCGGGCTCCAACTCCACCCCTTCGAACTCAACCCGGATATGGGGCCCGAGGGCCAGAATCTGGGCGAGCATATCGCGCAGAAATATGGCTCGACGCCCCAGCAGTCCGAAGCCAACCGGGCGATGATCCGTGAGCGCGCTGCGGAATTCGGCTTCACCATGGCCATGTCGGGCGAGAGCCGCATCTACAACACCTTCGACGCCCATCGCCTGCTGCATTGGGCGCGCGCAGAGGGCAAGCAGGAGGCGCTGAAGCTGGCGCTGTTCGAGGCCTATTTCACGCGGCAGCGCAATGTGAGCGACCATGATGTGCTGCTCGATGTGGCCGGGTCGGTCGGCCTCGACACCCGGCGCGCGCGGGAGATTCTGGAGAGCGACACCTTCGCCGCCGCCGTGCGCGAGGAAGAGGATCTGTGGCGCCAGCGCGGCATCAACAGCGTGCCCGCCATCATCGTGAACGAGCGCTATCTGATCAGCGGCGGCCAACCGGTCGAGGTCTTCGAGCAGATGTTGCAGAAGATCGCGAGCGAAACCGTCTGAGGCTAGGGCGGTTCACCGGTCAATGCTCGGCCAGCAGGGGCGCATGCCCCTCCCGGGGGCGATGGGCCGCCAGACATGACAGCACCGAGGCGCAGACCAGCACGATGGCCAGCCCTTCGAACATGGTGGGCCAGCGCTTCTCCCACAAAAAGCCGTAGAGCAGCGCGAAGAGGGTTTCGAACAGGATCATCTGCCCCACCATCGTCAGCGGCAGCAGGCGGCTCATGCGGTTCCACAAGCCATTGCCGATGATCGAGGACAGCAGCGCGATGCCGGTGCAGACCCCGGCGAACATCAGCCAGTCCCGCGCGGTTTGCCCCATGCCTTCCCAAAGCAGCGCGGGCGGCACCAGCAACAGGGCCTGAGCGCCGGTCATCACCCCGATCAGCAGGCTCCAGTCATGGCCGGAGAGGCCGTCCAGCCGGGCCAGCCAGCGGCTGTTGCCCACCGCGAAACCGGTCCATGACACCAGCGCCCCCACCGCGCAGGCAAAGCCGCCGATCTGGGTGAGGAAGGAGGCGCTGCTCGCCCGGCCCAACGCTTCCCACGCAATGCAGGCGATGCCCGCCACGCTGAGCGCCAGCGAAGGCATCAGTCTGGGCAGAGGCACCGCGCCCTTGCTGCGGCTGCCGATGATGGTGACCGTCACGGGCAGAAAACCGATCACCAGAGAGGTCATCGCCACCCCGCCCATCTGCACGGCGCTGGCCAGCAGCACGTAATAGAGGATGTTGCCCAGCAGGCTGAGCCAGGCCAGCGCGATCCATTCCCGGCGCCCCAGCAAAGGCGCGATCCGCCGCCAGTGGGGCGCCAGCAGCGCCAGCGCGAAGACGCCATAGGCCAGATAGCGCCCTGCCGAGAGCTGCAGCGGCCCGAAGTGATTCGCAACGTCGGGCACCACGAAGACCAGCCCCCACAGCGCCCCTGCCGCCATGCCGAAGGCGAGCCCCAAGGGGATGTTTTTCGATGACATTTTTACGTCCCCATGGCGCGAATCAAAATCTGTTGCGCGCCCTATAGACGAGATGCCTTCTTTCAGTCTATGCAATGTCTACAGATTGTATTTCGACTCAGATCGCCGTCAAAGTTGCCCTAAAAGCGACGACATGGAGAAAGCCGCCCCACCCGGGCGGTGGAGAGGCAGGTATGAAAGCGCCAGACATGATCGAGGCTGCCGCGCAACCTCAAGACCGCAAGGCCGTCCTGAATGACAGCCTGCGCCGCCGGATCGTGACGATGGAGCTGGCTCCGGGCGCGGTGGTGGATGAGGTGGCGCTGGCCGATGAATTCGGCCTCTCGCGCCCGCCAGTGCGTGAACTGATGCGTCAGCTGGCCGCCGAAGGCTATCTGGAGCTGGAGCCCAACCGCCCCGCCCGCGTCTCGTCCATGAGCTATCAGTCGCTGCGCAATTTCTTTCTGGCCGCGCCGTTGCTCTATGTCGCCACCACCCAGTTGGCGGCCACCAACGCCACAACCGCCGAGATCGACGGGCTGAAGGACATTCAGCGCCGCTTCCGCATGGCGATCGAGGCCGGCGATGTGAACGAACGCGTCCATTACAACGATCGCTTCCACTTCGCGATCGGCCAGATGGCGCATAACGACTATCTGATGCCCAGCCTGCGCCGCCTGCTGATTGACCATGCCCGGCTTGGCATGACCTTCTACCGGCATCCGCCCACGCAGGAGATGCAGGACAGCCTGCGCTCCGCCGTCGAGCAGCATGACCAGATCATCGAGGCCATCGCCAGCCGCAGCCCGGATCGCGCCGGCATGCTGGTGCGGGCGCATTGGGATCTCTCGCGCCGCCGCATGTCCGATTACGCCACGCCGGAGGGGCTGGACATCCCGCTCAGCTGATCCGTCTCCGCCTCATTTCCTTTCAAAACTCGCTGCCCATGGCACCGCCGAGGTGTCGAGGCACGCCCTTGTCACGAGTTCCTGCCATGCATACCGTCAAAGACCTTCCCGCTGACGATACCGGCTGCGGCTGGTATCATCTCAGCCCCAGGCGCACCCCCAAGGCGCCGCATCAGGGCGAAAGCCATGCGCGCTGGGTGATCGTGGGCGCGGGTTTTACGGGTCTGGCCGCCGCCCGCCGTTTGGCCGAACGCTTCCCCGCCGACGAAATCCTGCTGATCGAGGCGCAGGAGGTGGGCTTTGGCCCCTCGGGCCGCAACGCCGGTTTCGCCATCGACCTGCCGCATGACATTGGCGCGCCTGATTACATCGGCGATATCGACACGGCCAAGCTGGTCCTCAAGCTGAACATGACCGGCCAGAACCACCTGAAAGAGGTGGTCGCGCAGCATGGCATCGATTGCCAGATGCGCGCTTCGGGCAAATATCAAGGCGCCGTGGAGGATCGCGGCATCGCCATTCTCGACGCCTATCGCGGCGGTCTCGACAAGCTGGGCCAGCCCTATGAGGTGATCGAGGGCAAGGATCTGCCCGATCACATCGGCACGCATTTCTACCGCAAGGCGCTCTTCACCCCCGGCACGGCGCTGATCCAGCCCTCGGCCTTGGTGAAAGGTCTGGCCGAGACGCTGCCCGCCAATGTCACCCTGTATGAAGGCACGCCGATCACCGGCGTCGACTATGGCCGGAAGCTCACGCTGACCCATGCCCGTGGCCGCATCATCGCCGACAAGCTTTTGCTGACCACCAATGCTTTCGGCATGGCCTTCGGCTTCCTGAAGAACAGCTTCGTGCCCACCTTCACCTACGGCAGCCTGACCCGCGTGCTGACGCAGGACGAACAGGCCCGCTTGGGCGGCAAGGATTTCTGGGGCCTGATCCCCGCCGATCCCATGGGCACCACCCTGCGCCGCACCGCCGACAACCGCCTGCTGGTGCGCAACAGCTTCGCCTTCATCCCCGATGGCCGCGCCCGCCCGCGCTATCTTGAGGCGTTCCGCAAGCAGCATCGCATCTCTTACGACCGCCGCTTCCCGATGCTGCCCGATGTCGAGTTCGACTACACTTGGGGCGGCGCGCTGGCCATGGCGCGCAACCATCAGTCGCAGTTCGGGCAGCTGGCCGACAATGTTTACGGCGCGATGGGTTGCAACGGCCTTGGCGTCACGCGCGGCACCGCGACCGGTCTGCTGCTGGCCGACTGGCTGGCGGGCGAGCGCAGCGAGGTGATCGACTTCCTGCTCGCCTCGCCCGGGCCGAACCGCAATCCGCCGCGCCCCTTCCTCGACATCGGTGTGAACGCCAGCTTCGCCTGGGGCCAGTATCGCGCCGGTCTGGAACGCTAAGCAACCACAAGACAACGGGAGAACAACCATGCTTATGAAGGGCCAAACCCTCGAAGACATTCCGCTCAACCGCTTCCACAAAAGGCTGACCGTGCGTTCTGGCGGCGGCTCCTTCGTGGATGGCTATGTGCTGAGCATCATCGGCGTCGTGATGGTGCAGATGGCCGACGCGCTACATGTCGACAGCCTGTGGCAGGGGCTGATCGCCGCCTCGGCGCTGATCGGCATCTTTTGCGGCGGCATGGTCGGTGGCTGGCTGACCGATCATTTCGGGCGCAAGCGCGTGTTCTTCGTGGGGCCCGTCCTGTTCATGGCCTTCTCCATCGTCCAGCTGGTGATCTCCGCTGGCTGGCAGCTGTTCGCCTGCCGCTTCATGCTCGGCGTGGCGGTCGGCATCGAATATCCGGTGGCCACAGCACTGCTGGTGGAATTCCTGCCCAAGACGGCGCGTGGCCCCCGGCTGGCCACGCTGACCATCCTGTGGTTCGCGGGCGCCGCCTGCGCCTACATCATGGGCAATGCCATCCTGCAGTTCGGCGGGGCGCAGGCCTGGCGTCTGGCGCTGGCCAGCACCGCCCTCTTTGGCCTGATCCTCTTCGTGCTGCGTCTGGGCACCCCTGAATCGCCCCGCTGGCTGATCAGCAAGGGCCGCCGCGAGGATGCCGACCGCATAATCAAGCAGGTTTTCGGGCCTCAGTATTCCATGGCCGATCTGGCCGCCGAGCCCGAGCGTTCGAACATCTCGCTCTGGGGCCTGCTGAAGGCCGGTTACGGCAGCCGTCTGGCTTTCGTCTCGCTGTTCTGGACCTGCTCGGTGATCCCGGTCTTCGCGGTCTATGCCTTTGCGCCCAAGGTGCTGCTGGCGCTCAACCTCCATGGCGAGATGGCGGCGTTCGGCTCCATCGCCATCACCCTGCTCTTCGTGGTGGGCTGCATCATCGCCACCGGCCTCATCAACGGCATCGGCCGCCGCCCGATGGTGATCCACAGCTTCCTGTGGTCGGGGCTGGCGCTGCTGGGTCTGGGCTATTCGGCCGATGCCTCGCCGCTGATGATCCTGCTGCTGTTCGGCAGCTATGCGGTGTTCATCGGCGGCGCGCAGGTGCTCCAGCTGGTCTATCCCAACGAGATCTTCCCCACCGAAATCCGCGCCGTGGCCGTGGGCTTCGGCACCAGCTTCTCGCGCATCGGCGCGGCGGCGGGGACGTGGCTCGTGCCGATCTCGCTCGACCGCTACGGCATCGGCGTGACGATGTACATCGCGGCAGGCGTGACGCTGGTCGGCCTGATCGTCTCGCTGGCGCTGGCGCCCGAGACCCGCGCACTCAATCTCGCCGAAGCCTCGGCCCTCCCCAACCGTACCTGATCCCCCCTTTCAACGGAGACGTTCCATGAAGTTCGAAGGCATCTACACCCCGGCGATCACGCCGCTGACCGCAGACAACCAGATCGACTGGCCCGCTTTCGACGCGGTGCTGGAGCATCTGATCGCCAGCGGTGTGCATGGCATCATCATCGGCGGCTCGACCGGCGAATATTACGCCCAGACCACGCAGGAGCGCCAGCAGCTGGCCGAGCGCACCCGCAAGGTGATCGGCACCCGCCTGCCGCTGATCGTGGGCACCGGCGCCATCCGCACCGAGGATGCCGTGGCCTTCGCCCGGCACGCCAGCGAGATCGGCGCCGACGCCATCCTCGTCACCACCCCGCCCTACGCCCTGCCCACCGAGGCTGAGATCGCCGCCCATGTGCTGGCCGTGGACGCCGCCGCCGATCTGCCGATCATGCTCTACAACTACCCCGCCCGCATGGGCGTGAGCATGGGTGATGATTTCTTTGCCGCCATCAAGGGCACGAAGAACATCCAGTCGATCAAGGAAAGCTCGGGCGATCCGATCCGCTTGCACCGTCTGGCCCGTAACTATCCCGAAATCGCCCTCTCCTGCGGCTGGGACGATCAGGCGCTGGAATTCTTCGCCTGGGGCGCCACCAGCTGGGTGTGCGCGGGGTCCAACTTCACCCCCGCCGAGCATGTCGCGCTCTATCAGGCCTGCGTGGTCGAGGGTGACTTTACCAAGGGCCGCAAGATCATGTCGGCCATGCTGCCGCTGATGGACTTCCTTGAGAACGGCAAGTTCGTCCAGTCAATCAAGGCGGGCAGCGAATTCATCGGCCTGAAGACCGGCGGCGTGCGCGCGCCGCTTCAGCCGCTGAATGCTGACGAGAAGGCCGAACTGGGCAATGTCATCACCGCGCTGAAGGCCGAAGTCGCCGCCGTCACCAAGGAGAAGGTTCTTGGCTGAGCTGCTGTCCAAGGCCGAATACGCCACCATAGCCGCCGGGCTGGACACGCCGCGTCAGGCCTTCATCGATGGCGCCTTCCGCGACGCCATCGGTGGCGGCACCTTCGAGACCACCAACCCCGCCACCGGCGCCTCGCTGGGCCAGATCGCCGCCGGTGACAGCCGCGATGTGGACGCCGCCGTCGCCGCGGCCAAGGCCGCTTTCGAGGATGGCCGCTGGTGGAAGCTGGCCCCCTCGGAGCGCAAGCATATCCTGCTGCGCTTCGCCGATCTGCTGGAAGACCACAGCCACCAGCTTTCCGTGCTGGAAAGCCTCGACAGCGGCAAGCCGGTCGCCGAATGCGAGACGGTGGACGTGCCCGAGACGATCCACACCATCCGCTGGCATGCCGAGCTGATCGACAAGGTCTATGACAACACCGCGCCGGTCGGCAACAATGCCGTTGCTCTGGTGGTGCGTGAGCCCATCGGCGTGGTGGGCCTCGTGCTGCCGTGGAACTTCCCGCTGCTGATGTTGGCGTGGAAGATCGGCCCCTCGCTGGCGGCGGGCTGCTCCATCGTGGTGAAGCCTGCGGCGGAAACCACGCTGACGGCACTCTATGTGGCTAAACTGGCGCAGGAAGCGGGCATTCCGGCAGGCGTCTTCAACATCGTGCCCGGCAGCGGACGCGAGGTGGGCGAGCCCATCGGTCGCCATGAGGACATCGCCATGGTCAGCTTCACCGGCTCGACGGCAACGGGGCGCAAGTTCCTGAGCTATGCGGCGGAATCGAACCTCAAGCGTATCGTGCTGGAGCTGGGTGGCAAGAACCCCGCCGTGGTGATGGGCGATGTCGAAGATCTGGACGCCGTGGCCGAGCATATCGCGGCCGGCGCTTTCTGGAACATGGGCGAGAACTGCTCGGCCTCCTCGCGGCTGATCGTGCATGCCAGCATCAAGGATGCGCTGCTCGACCGTGTGGTAGAAAAGCTCTCCGACTGGAAGCTGGGCGATCCGATGGACCCGGACAACCGTCTGGGCGCGCTGGTGAGCAAGGCCCATTTCGAGAAGGTGAAGACCTTCCTCGATGAGGCCGACAAGGCTGCTGTCCGCGTCGGCGGTGGCACGCGGGATGGCGTGTTCGTCGAGGCCACCATCGTCGACGGGGTGAAGCCCGCAGACCGCCTGTTCCAGGAGGAGGTCTTCGGCCCGGTGCTGGCCGTCACCACTTTCGAGACCATCGATGAGGCCATCACCCTCGCCAATGACACGATCTACGGTCTGGCCGCCTCGGCCTACACCGGCAGTCTGAAACACGCGCTGCGCCTCTCGCGCGAGATCCGCGCCGGCGTGGTGACGATCAACTGCTTTGGCGAAGGCGACATCACCACGCCCTTCGGCGGCTACAAGCAGTCCGGCTTCGGCGGGCGCGACAAGTCGCAATGGGCGCATGACCAGTACACCGAGATCAAGACCATCTGGATCGACGCCTCGGCATAAGACGCAAGGCCTTCCGTCCCCTCGTCGTGAGGGGGCGGAAGGAACCACCACACGCAGGCCGTAACGGCCAAAGCCCCGCGCTGCGGGGCACGGGGAGGCTTTGCCCGAAAACGGGGGCAAGCCCAACGATAGAACACGCCTTGGGGAGGGTATGACCATGATTGCCACTGTTACGCTTGCCGCTGCCGCCACGCTGGCCTCGCCTGCGCTTGCTGCTGATGTCGCGCCTGAAACCGCCGCGGCCGAGGTGATGATCGATCCCGCACCGCTGCCTGCAGCGCCCGTGATCCAGAACACCGCCGAGCCTTCGCGCTTCTCGCCGCCGCCCGCCAACACGGCGGCCGCCAAGGTTGCCGCCGCCGATACGCCGGTGGACAGCGCGGGCAAGCTGAAGCTGGGCGGCGCTGTGCGTGGCCGCTACGATCTGCGCTTCAACGATGCCAATGGCGCGGGTGCGCGCAAGACCTCCAGCCACCTCTCCTTCGACACGGTGATCCTGAGCGCGGATTACGATTCCTCGAAGTTTTTCGCCTCGGCGCAGTACCGTTTTTACGGTGGCAGCTTTCTCTACGGCAAAGCCTCGGGCTATCAGAATTACCCCGGCGAGATCAGCTTTCCAGTCTATGCCTATGCAGGGGTCAAGCTGGACGCCAAGAACAAGGTGGCTTTCGGCCTGCAACCGGTGCCTTTCGACGACCAGTTCTTCGGCTCATCCTTCCTCAACAGCCTCGGCTTCGTCTATGGCATGGAGGAAACCTACAATGTCGGCGCCACTTTCGCGCATAACGGCAAGCGCCTGAGCTTTGCCGGCGGCTTCTTCCCCGCCCCAGCCCCGGCCGCTTTCGGCATCAGCGCGGACAGTTCGCGCTATTCGGTCAATATCGTGAAGGGCGACAACGGCCTCGCCAACGGCTCCAGCAATGCCGAGCGCAACATGGGCATCGGCAATGTCCACTACAGGCTGATCGCCAACCCCAACAGCAGCCTGACCGTGGCAGCTTCGGCATGGATTTCGGAAATCCACAATTTCGACACCGGCCTCAACGGCGCGCGCCACAGCTTCGCGCTGAGCCTCAAGGCCACGCAAGGCCCCTGGCATGCCGCCGCCCGCGTGGCGCGTCAGGACATCTGGGCCCGTAATCCGGGCAACCGGGAGGTGGTTTCGGTGGGCGATTACGACGGCGCCTACAACATCGCCGCCCATGGCACGCTGGTGTTCGGCGAGGTTGGCCGCAGCATCGATACCGGCAAGCTCCCGGTGAAGCTGGACCTCTATGCCAACTATGCCCGCTTCCTCAAGGATGCGGCGGGTTTCAGGGACACCACCCGCGTCAATGTCGGCGCCTATTGGACCGACAAGGCGCATCAGCGCATTCGCGTCTGGACCGAAGCGCTGATCGGCCAGAACGATCCCAACATCGGCGCGGGCCAGTTCTCGCAAGGCGCGGCCATGGGCGGGGACAATCGCACCAAGGTCTCGTTCCTGTGCATCTTTGGTTACTACTTCTGAACCGCACATCACCCCGCTCACGCTCTGGCCAGCTCCACGCATTTCACGGATAAGGATTCTTCATGACATCATCCGAAACACCGATCAGGATCGAGGATGTGGCGGTGAACCGCTTCCACCAGCATCTGACCCTGAGCGCCTGCATCGGCTGGTCGATGGTGGGCTATATCGTCAGCGTGATCGGCGTGGCGACCATCCCCATCGCCTCCGAGCTGCACTTGAGCGGCAATGAGCAGGGCATGGTCGCCGCCATGGAGCTGCTGGGCGTGTTCTTCGGCGGTTTTGTCGGCGGCGCGCTGACCGGGCGCTTCGGGCGACGCCGCCCCTATGCGTTGGGGCCGCTGATCATCCTTGCCGTCTCGCTCTCGATGTATTGGGTGCAGAACAGCGCGGTGATGGCAGGGCTGCGGGTGTTCTCGGGTCTGGCCGTGGGCATCGAATACACCTCGGCGGGATCGTTGCTGACCGAATTCATCCCGCAGAAGAGCCGGGGTTCGCGCCTCTCGCTGCTGACGGTGATGTGGTTTGCGGGGGCGGCCCTGGCCTATATCGTGGGCACCACGGCGCTGAAAATCTGGGGTCCGGAAGCATGGCGCCATATCATGGCCAGCCCGGCGCTGATCGCCATCACCATGCTGCTGCTGCGCCTGGATGCGCCGGAATCGCCGCGCTGGCTGCTGAGCAAGGGCCGCCGCGACGAGGCCGACCGCATCATCAAGAAGGTCTATGGCCCCACCTTCTCGCTGGCGAATCTTGGCGAACATGCGCCCGCCGGGGCGATGCGCTTCCTCGATGCGATCCGCGCCGGTTACGGGCCGCGCATCCTGTTCGTGGTGGTGTTCTGGGCCTGCGCCGTGGTGCCGATGTTCGCGCTCTATGCTTTTGTGCCGCGCCTGTTTTCCGCGCTGCATCTGACAGGCGACATGGCCTCCTACGGCTCGATCGCCATCACCTTGCTGCTGGCGGTGGGCTGCGGCCTCGCCACCGGGCTGATCGACATCATCGGGCGGCGCACGATGATCATCGGCAGCTTCCTGTTTTCCGGGCTGGGCTTGCTGGGGCTGGGGCTGTTCCCAGATGCGCCGGGCTGGATCGTGCTGACGCTGTTCGGCATCTATGCCCTGTTCATCGGCGGCGCGCAGGTGCTGGAAATCGTCTATCCCAACGAGCTGTTTCCCACCGAAATCCGCCCCGCCGCGGTGGGCTTCGGCGCGTCTCTGGCGGCGCTCAGCTCTTCGGCGGGCACATGGCTGGTGCCGGTGGCGCTGGAGTGGATCGGCATCGGCCACACCATGCAGGCGGCGGCGGCCATCACCTTTCTGGGTCTGGCGATCTCGCTGTTGCTGGCGCCCGAAACCGCCTCGCTCAGCCTTGAGGAAGCCGCTTCGCTGAAACGATAGGATGCTCTACCGGCCCAGACTCTGCATGAAGGTGTAGACGCCATGGGCCGTCGCATCCAGCGAGGCGGAGGGCTGCTGCCCGCAGGCCTGCCTGACCGCGGCCAGCATGCCCTCGGCATTCACGCTCTGGCCCACGCCCGGGTCGCTGCGCGTGTTGAGCGCCGTGAAATAGCCCAGCACCCAGGCCTCGGACATGGCTTCGGCGTTACGATTGCCATAGGCCGAGGCGCAGCTGGTCGCGCCAATACCAAAGACCTTGAAAGCGTGCCCACCGCCGGGTGGAGCAAGAGAAGGCCCGGCCTGGGCCGCGATGAGTAGTGTCAGGGCGAACATGCTTTCTCCATCACGTTTCAAGCAGCCCTTACCATGGAATGGATTATCTTCCATAGGTTTACTCTTCGGCTGGTCGCGTTGTTCATTCCCTTTTCATCAGATGATACCCATGCATTCATAGGCATCTTGCCTCAGCCCTCGTCGCGCCGCGCCTGATCGATCAGCTGCATCACCTCATGCACGATCATCGCCATGGCGGCATGGGCGTTGGCGGTGTCGCCCGCCTTGATGGCGTCCATCACCGCCTTATGCGCCGGAAGGCTGGCCTGCCGCCCGGCGAAGCGGTTGGTGAAGACGATCGACTTTTTCAACGCCGTGCCCACCACATCGCGGAACTGCGCGTAAAAGGGATTGTTCGAGGCTTCCAGAATGGAGACATGGAAGGCGATATCGGCCAGCAGGCCGTCCTCCTCACCGCGCTCGGCGGCTTCCATGCGGCGGTAGGCGGCCTCGATCAGCGCCAGTCCCTCGCCCGAGGCGTTGCGCGCGGCCAGCTCCGCCGCCATTGGCTCGATGGCGACGCGCAACTGGGTGAAATGGGCCAGCAGCTCCAGCGAGAAGGCGCGCTCCAGCAGCCAGCGCAGCACATCAGGGTCGAACAGGTTCCACGAGGTTTCCGGCTGGATGCTGGTGCCCTGACGCGGGCGGGCCGTGAGCAGGCCCTTGGCGCTCAGCATCTTGGTGGCCTCCCGCGTGACCGAGCGGCTGACGCCATAGCTGTGCGCCAGATCGTTCTCGGTAGGGAAGGATTTGTGGCTGAACTCGCCCGTCACGATGGAGCGGCCCAGCGCATCGAGCATGCTCTGCGTCAGATTGCGGCCAGCCCGGCCCTGCCCGGCCACGGCCTCACCGGCATCCTCGCCCGCCCCGTCATTCTCCAGCGCCTCATCGTCATCATCAAGGTCATGGCGCTGGGTCATGCGTGTGTCCTGTTATCGAGCCCTGTTATCGAACCAGGCCCGGCGTATCATCCATCTTCCCTATAGCGGTGACGATAGGGTTAACACCATCGTCATCAAGGTCGCATAGTCCTCGATCCTCTCCCCTACATTTCACCGAACATGCGCTTCTGGTCAGCCTCGATCTCCTCCAGATAGCGGCGGCGGGCATGCTTTTCGCTCAGCACGCCCACCACTTGGCCTTCGGCATTGACCACCGCCAGCTCATCGGCCCCTGCCTCGTCCAGCGCGTCGAGAATGGCGCGAATGCCCATGGCCGGCATCAGCACCTTGTCTTGCAGCCGCGCCACCGTCTCGATGGGCAGGTCGGGGTCCAGCGTGGCGGCATGGGCTGCCGCCATCGGGATGATCCCGCCATAATGGCCGCTTTCATCCACCAGAACCACCTTGCTGACCGACCCTGGAGGCACCGTCTGGCGAAACACGCCCACGCTGGTCCCGGCCTGCACCGCGGTCCAGTCACGGCGCATCATCCGCCCGGCGGTCAGCGTGGTCAGCCAGCCGATGTCACGCGGGGAACGGATGTCCGAGCCGCGCACATGCAGCCGCCATGTCGAGAAGGAATAGCCGAAAGCCTCCCGCGTGATCGCGCTGGAGACCAGAGCGGCGGTCAGCACCACGCCCATCAGCGCGAAATCATGGGTGATCTCCAGCATCAGCAGGGCCAGCGTCATCGATCCGCCCACGATGGAGACGCTGAGCGCCGCCATGCCCACCAGCGCGGCATCGTTGGGATCGATGCCGAAGCCCCAGAGATTGGCCACCTCGCCAAAGGCCTGCCCCGCCAGCGAGCCGAGAAACAGCGAGGCAAAGAACAGCCCCCCGCGAAAACCGCTGGCCAGGGACACCACAGACGCCGCCACCTTCAGCGCCAGCACGCCCAGCAGAAAGGCGATCGGCGGCTTCAGCGCCAGATCGAGATGCAACGCCCCATGCCCCGCCGACAGCGCCTGAGGCGAGACCCAGGCAATCGGCATCAGCAGCAGCGCCCCGGCCAGCGGTCGCCACGAGCTGGAGCGTGTTATCGCCTGCATCACCCGCTCGGCGGCGGTGACGAGGCGCATCACAGCAATCCCCAGCCCCGCGCAGAGGAGGCCCAGCAGCGCATAGGCGACATAGTCCCCCAGAGTGATCATGCGCACCGCCGTGGTCGCCATCAACCACGGCTCGGGGCCCAGCGCGCGCATGATCGCGGCGGCCACCAGCGAGGCGGTGATCACCGGCGCCACCGCCGCCGTGCCATAGGTGCCGATCACGATCTCGAAGGCATAAAAGGCCCCGGCCAGCGGCGCTCCAAAGGCCGCGCCCACCCCCGCTCCCGCTCCCGCCCCCACCAGCGTGCGCAGATCGGCGCGGCGCAGATGCACCTTCTGCCCCAGCCATGAGGCAAGGCCCCCGCCCAATTGCGCATAGGCCGCCTCCAGCCCCACCGAAGCGCCGCAGCCGTTGGAAATGACGGTCTGGGCGCCGATCACCAGATTGTCGAACATGGCGATGCGCCCGCCATGCAGCGCATTAGCCTCCACCACGTCGACCGGCGTGCGCCCGCGCAAGGCCAGCCAGCGGTTAAGGCCGATCAGCGCCAAAGCCCCCAAAGGCAGGGCCAGCAGCCTCCAGGGATGGCGGATCGAGGCCAGCGCGCTCAACCGGTTGATGGTCACGCCATAGAAAAGATGCTGCAGGCCATGGGCCAGCCAGCTCTGGATCAGCGTGGAAAGCCCCGCCAGAACGCCCACCGCCGCCGCCAGCACGATGAAGGCCGCTTCGCTGGCGCGCAGCCAGCGCCGCACCGCGATGATGCCCTGCCGCAGGCGATGATGTCTGGGCAGTCTGGCCAATCGCATGCGCAAGCTTACTCCTCTTCACCGCACGCCGGGGCCTGACCTCCTTAGGATCAAGGCCCGGCAAGCGGAAGAGCCTATGCGCCGGGCACGCCCTACCAGCGGTAGAGCATCGCCACATTGCAGCGCTCATAGCGTGCGCCGTAACGCTCCATGATCGCCTCGGAATGGACGAAGCCCAGCTTTTCATAGAGATGGATCGCCGCTTCGCATGTGCGGTTGGTCAGCAGATAAAGCGTCTCGATCCCCATGGCGCGGGCCCGGTCCAGCGTGGCGGCCAGCAGGAATTCGCCCGCCTTGCGCCCGCGCGCCGCCGCGCTCACCCCCATCTTGGTGAGTTCGAACACGCCCTCCTCCATGCGGATCAGCGCGCAGGTGCCCACCACACCGGCATCGGGCGTTTCGACGAAAAGGATCTCTCCGCCCCGGTCGAGGATCAGTTCACGCGGGCGGGTGAGGATCTGGATATCGTTCTCCTCCAGCGTGAACATGGCCTGCACCCATTCGGCGTTGATGCGATAGAAGGCCTCGGCCAGATCGTCGGCGTAGGGGCGGATGGTGAGCGCGGGCGGCTGCGACAGCACCCGGCTTTCCAGCGACTGCCGGTCCAGCGCGGCCTCCATCTGGCCGATCTGGTCGAGGAAGGGGCCTTCCAGCCCCGCGCACAGCACCTTGACCGCCGCATCGACGCGCGGCCAGACGCTGACCGTGCCCTGCGCCATCATCGCCTGCCCGGCGCTGGTGAAGCGGATGGTCTTCTGGCGCTGGTCTGCGCCATCCCGCGTGGTGTCGAGCAGGCCCATCTCCATCAGCCCGCCCAGCGTGCGGGTGACCACCGGCTGGCTGATGCCCAGCACCTCCGCCGCCTTGCCGACGGTCAGCGGGCCATAGCGATGGATCGCGGCCAGCATGGGGAATTGCGCGGGCTGGATGGGCAGCCCCGCCTCGCGGATGATCCGCGCGGCATCGGCCTGAAGCCTTTCCGCCAGCCTTTTGAGGCGGCTGCCGAGGAACAGGTCGCCATAATCCTTCAATACATCTGCGTCTTTCAACACGTCTGCCATCATACGCTCCGAATCTATATATCATGGTATATATCCAGCTATGATGTCTGTCCATGGCCCAGCGCATCGATCCGCGCTAACAGATGGAAAGACCCGATTTTTCCGATCCTGTGGTGGCATGTCATGAAGATTCTCGCCCTGTCCGGCAGTGGACGTCTGGCCTCGACTAACACTGCCATGCTGCGCTCCATCGCCGCCAGCGCCGCGGGCGAGCATGAGATCACGGTGTTCAGCGACGTGGCCGCATTGCCCGTCTTCACGCCGGATCTGGAGGGTGATGCCCTGCCCGCCCCGGTGCGGCGCTTTGCCGATCTGATCGCGGCGCATCAGGCGCTGATCATCGCCAGCCCGGAGTATGTCAGGGCCCTGCCGGGCGGGCTGAAGAACGCCATCGACTGGCTGGTCTCACGGCAGGAGATCGTGGGCAAGCCGATCGCGCTGGCCCATGCCTCGTATCGCGGGGATGACATGCTGGCCCAGTTGCGCCTTGTGCTCTCCACCGTGTCAGACCGCTTCAGCGAGGGGATTTTCCTGCGCTTCAAACTGGTCAACATGACGCCCGAAGAGATTGACGAAACCCTGCGCCATCCCGATCATGCCACGCAGATCCGGCGCTTCCTCTCCGATCTGGCGCGGCACGCCTCCGCGCCGATCTAGCCGCCGCGCTGCAACCGGGCGCGCAGATCCTTTTCGGTGATGATCTCGATAGGCCTGCCTGCCCCGCGCAGCGCGACAGCCTTGCGATAGGGCTCGCTGGTTTCGGCCCAGCGCCCGTAAGGCTGCTTGGTGGCCACCACCAGCATGCTGGTGGTCGAGCCGACCGAAGCGACAATCCGCCCGCCCGCGCCCGCCAGATGTTGGGCCAGCGGCCCGTCGCGCGGTTCGCCCAGCAGAGCGATGCGCTGGCCTTTCAGCGGGCCCTCCAGAGCGGCGGCGGGAGGCTGGGCCTTCTTGCGGTCGGGCTTGGCCATCCAGCCTTTGAGGTCAATGCCGGTATGCTCGATGGCCTTGACGATCACCATGCCTGCCGCGCGCGCATCGCTCAGCGCATCGTGATGGCGGTGCTCGATCCCCAGAAAGGCGGCCAGCCGGTTGAGCTTGTGATTCTCCAACTGAGGCCAGGCGTGCTTGGCCACCCGCACGCTGTCGAGCCACGCGGTGGCGATCTCGGGGCAGTCGCTCACCCGGCAGGCAGCGGCCAGAGCGCCCTTGTCGAACCAGGAATGGGCCACGGTGATCCGCCCGCGCAGATGGCGCTCCACGATGGCGTGGATGTCGGCGAAGCCGGGCTGCCCCGCCACATGCCGGGGCGTGATGCCGTGGATGCCGATGTTGAAGGCGGAGAACTCGTCGCGCGGATCGACCAGCGTTTCATAGGAGAAAACCTCCCTCCCATCCCGGAAGCCGACAATGCCGATCTGGCAGATGCTGCTGACCCGCGCGCAGGCGGTTTCCACATCGACAACGACGAAATCGGGCTCATGCAGAGGATTCGAAAGGTTCATGGCAGGCCCATAGCAAACCGCCCGCCAGGATCGAAGCCCGGGCGCGCGACCTTAGCGCCGCGCGACAGCGATCAGCGCTGTCGAGGGAATGGGCAGCACCGCCCGATCACCGGCCATGCGCCGGACTTCGGCCACCACGTCGGCCTTTTCGGCCTCGCTCAGGCTGGCCCAGTCCGGGGACATGCCGAAGAGCGTGTCGGGCTCGGCCAGCGCGGCAACCTCCAGAGCGTAATCATGGGTGACCGCTTCGATGTGGGAATCGCCAAAGCCCGCCGCCAGCAGTTCAAGGGCGAAATCCTCCGGCTTGCTCAGCGCCTGCACCGCCTCGGGCATGGTCATGGCCTCACGCTCGGGGAAGAGCTTGCGCCGCACCTGCCCCAGCAGCAGGAAGGTCGCCGCGCCCCGGTCCTGCCATGTGGCGACCACGCCATAACCACCGGCACGCGTGACACGCGCCATCTCCGCCAGCCCCTTGCGCCAGTCGGGAAACATGATGACGCCGAAGATCGAAAAGCTGGCGTCGAAAGAGGCATCGGGCAGATCGAGCGCCTGCCCGTCCATCACCCGCGCCTCGACATTGGGCAGACCGGCCGCGGCGATGCGCGCCACCATGCCGGGCGAAAAGTCGGTCGCCAGCACCTGAGCCCCGCTCCGCGCGGCGGCCAGAGACAGGGCCCCCGTGCCCGCCGCCACGTCGAGAACACGGCTGCCGGGCCGCAGCGGCACGCGCGCCAGCGCGGTTTGCGCATAGAGGCTGGTGAAAGGATGGGCCGTCTTTTCGTAATGAAGGGCAGCGGTATCCCAATGATCGGGGTTCTCGAACTCGTGCATGGCATGCCTTTCGCGAATCATGTAACTTTATAGGTATCGTGATTGAGCACCCTTGCCAATCCGCGCCATGCCGGACAAGGATGAACCGTGCGCAATGACAGCCGCCTTTCCCGCATGCTCCATGTGCTGCTGCATATGGCGCGCCATGACGGCCCCATGACCTCCGAGGCGATCGCGCGGATGCTGGGCACCAATCCGGTCGTGATCCGGCGGACCATGGCCGGGCTGCGCGAGGCGGGCTATGTCCGTTCCGAAAAGGGCCATGGCGGCGGCTGGGCGCTCTGCGCGGATCTGGGCAAGGTGTCGCTGCTCGATGTGCATCGCGCGGTCGGCGGCCCGCGCATCTTCGCCATCGGCCATGAGCACAAGAACCCCGATTGCGCGGTGGAGAAAGCGGTCAATGACGCGCTGGAGGATGCGCTGCAGGACGCGCAGGCGCTGCTGATCGCCCGGCTCGGCGCGGTCACGCTGGCCCAGTTGGCGCAGCAGTTCGATGCGCATTGCAAGGCAGCGCCCCTGTCATAATCGATCGATAAGGGAAGAACCGCCCATCCTTGCGCACGAGCGCGCCTGCAGGCCGGCGCCCCTCCACAAGGGTCGCTTTCGCCTGCAAAAACAATACCATTCACGACAGGTATTGGATTTCATACAGCTGTAATAATTGTATGTTTTAATAATTTACAATACCAATCTATCTTTCGTCTTGCAATGGACTTGACTTAACTCTCATTTTCCATGACAGTAATGTGACAAAACCACTGCCGATCAAAGGCGAACCAGGACCGGTAAGGGAGCCGGATTTCGTACCCACACGATCATGCCAAAGCAGGCTGATCGCGACGCTTCGTCAGGGCTGACCTGCCCGGCTCAGGCTTTCCATCCGAAAGCCGCGCGCCGGCAGGAAAAAGACGAGATGCATCGCGCCACCGGCCCGCCGCAGCATGAACCGACGCCGTGTCTGATCCAGTTGCGAAGCCACACAGGGGGGAATACATTCAATGACCAGAACCACATTGCTGCACAGCTGCGCCTGTCTGGCGCTGACGCTGAGCGCCACACCCGCTTTCGCGCAGCAGGACGCCGCCGCGCCCGACGCCGCCAGCCAGCCCGCCGATATCGTCGTCACCGGCTC